>JANMIG010000069.1:0-49016 GCA_031375675.1 Chitinophagales bacterium | reverse complement strand
TTGTATAACTTTATACTCATTAATAATCATGGCATGGGGGTAGTTTGGTCACTACAATTTTTACCCATGTCATGGTTATTTCAAAGAACTTTTTATCTACAGGTGTTGATAATCAACCTATAAGACACAAAACTCACGTTAACTACAATAATACCATCCCTTAGGGATTATAAAGATGGCATTCAATGTTTCGGGCAGTTATGGGGGTGACCAGGCAAGGGGCTTTGGTGTGGGAGGAAGGGTGAGGCTATCTCTTTAAAAGTATGTTCTATTTACTGTATTTGGCTACCAGGTAAGTTCCGTATGATTTTTTGTGGTTATAACCTTTCGGCAATTGTATAATTCCGCTTAAACTCTTAACCAAAGGAGTGATTTCTTCTGATTCCGCAGGCTTATTTGTAATCCGCTTCAGGTAATTTTCTATTAATTTTGAAAGACTGATTTTTTTAAGATTGGCGTAGTTTTTTGCTTTTTCAATAATATCCTTCTCCAGTTTTACCGTAAGTTTAGTGTCCATATTCGAAAATATTCCCTGCAAAATTGCAGAACTTATGCTTGCTGAACAATTTTTTCTATCCGGCAAGTGGTTCTATAAACCTCAGCGTATTACCATCTGCATCTGTAACATAAAACTCCCGGTTGCCCCAGCTTTGGTTGAGCGGCCCCTGGTGTACGGGTGAATCTTTTTTGCTGGAAGTATCCAAGCCCCGCTGTACATATTTTTCAAATAACCTGTCAATATCCTGTACCTGTACATTGGCAGCAATGCCCATTGGCTGGTCACCTTCCAGTACGGTGAGCATCAGTTCCGCATCGCTGTTTTTCAGCAGCACCACCCAATCATCTGCCGAAGCACCAGGTTCTTTTAGTTCAAAATCCAGTATGCCGGTATAAAAAGCAATGGCTGCCTGCATATTGCTGCACCGGAAAAGGGGGATCATTTTCATGTTATATTTTAATTGAGATTATTACTCTTCCTTCCTCCTCACCACCAAATACCAGTTATTTTCCAGCGGCAAATACCCATACTCGTAGCAGAAATAATACACATTCCCTTTTTTGTTGGTGTAGGTATGCGTCATGTATTTAAACTGGAAGCCCAGTTGCAGTAACCTGTCACGGGTAATTTTGGCCATTTCCTCTGTTTCTGGCAGGGTATCGCTTAAAATACGGCGGTTTTTGCGCAGGGCATTGTTGATATTGCGTACCATATTATTGTCGCCGCCCTTTGCCTGGTTGTTGTAATTGTTGCGGCAAAAGTCGTCGCAAAACTTTTTATCAATTCTTCCTCTTAATTTTTTGCCGCAGGCGATACAGGTCTTTTCAGTGTTGTCTGATGTCATATAGTGCTGGTTTACAGCAGCTAAGATAAGGAAATTATCCGACAACAAACGTTTACAAACGGTTACATGCGGTAGTAAACGTTTAAAAACCGGCTACGGCTTTCCGGCCATCCCATCTTTGCACTGTCAACGGTTTGGTACCACCGGCTGGCTGAGATAACAAAATTTAAACAACCGTTCCGACCACGGGTTGGGACACAAAAAGAAAGATTATGTACGCTTTAAAGAACAAAGTTCAATTGATTGGCAACCTGGGCAAGGCACCCGAAGTGATTAATACAGAAAAAGGCAAAAAGCTGGCAAGGTTCAGTATTGCCACCAACGAAAGCTACCGCAACGCACAGGGCGAAAAAATTACAGAAACGCAATGGCACAGCCTGGTAGCCTGGGGTAAAACAGCTGAAATAGCCGAAAAATACCTGAACAAGGGCACAGAAGTAGCCGTGGAAGGTAAATTGGTCAACCGCAATTATATGGATAAAGAAGGCAACAAAAGGTACGTTACCGAAATACAGGTAAACGAATTACTGATCTTCGGCAGCAAAGCCGCATCATAAACTGTATGGAACGCCGGCGAAAGTCAGCACAGGCAGCCCGTAGCCGGCGTTCCTTTATTCTTCTTTTATTCCTTCGGAAAATATGAGGAAGTAAATGTTTTTGAGATAAGCCCTGGCCCGGCGCAATCTTATTAAACAACAAAAAAATTACAGACCAAGCCCCCGGGGGCAGCAGGTCCATAAAGATAAAGGAGCACCAGTGTGCAGCTGATACCTGCACAAAATAAAAGACAGGTTCGGGATAAAATTTTCAGTAATGTATGAAGCCCTTTTACCAATCTGCATTTTATTTTCATACTGGTGTTCCGTTTTTTATAGTAGCTTTCCATCTCAATAATGTATGTCGGCAACCGATACAAGCAATCAGCATTTTAAATTAGCGGCAGGTTTTGTTAACCAGACAAACCGCCCGGTATTTCTCACCGGTAAGGCAGGTACGGGTAAAACCACTTTTTTAAAATACATCAGGGAAACCACGTTTAAAAAAACAGCGGTAGTGGCACCTACGGGTGTGGCGGCCATCAATGCGGGTGGTGTAACCATGCACTCCTTTTTCAGCCTTCCCTTCGGGCCATTTATACCGGTAATGCAGGGCGGGTGGAACAGTAATGCAGTAAACAAACAATCGCTTTTCAAGAATATTAAGTTCGGCGGCAGCAAAAGAGAGCTGTTGCAGGAGCTGGAGCTGTTGATTATTGATGAGGTAAGCATGGTAAGGGCTGATATGCTGGATGCAGTGGATACCATCCTGCGGCATTTCCGCCACCAGCCAAACCTGCCATTTGGCGGTCTGCAGGTGCTTTTTATCGGCGATCTTTTCCAATTGCCGCCGGTATTGAACAACGAAGACAGGGAGCTGCTGCAGCCTTATTACAAAAGCCCTTTCTTTTTTGATGCGCAGGTGCTTAAAGAGGCCCCGCCGGTGTTTATCGAACTGAAAAAGATTTACCGGCAAAACGAGGCCGGCTTCATCAATATACTCAACAATATCCGCAACAACAGGGCCGATACACATGACCTTGAGCAGCTGCACCAGCATTACCGCCCCGGTTATGAACCCACGGCTGATGAACAATACATTACCCTCACCACGCACAATGCAAAAGCTGAAACCATCAACCAGCACCAGTTAAGCAAACTGCCGGGTAAACAGTATGTATTTGCTGCCGAAGTAAAGGGTGATTTTGGCGAAAAAGCTTTTCCGGCTGATGAAACCCTTTTGCTCAGGGAAGGCGCCCAGGTAATGTTTATTAAAAACGATAAGGGTGAATTCAGGCGGTTTTACAATGGCAAAATTGCCACGGTTACAAAAATAGAAGAAGATAAAATATTTGTAATCCCCTCCGGCGAAACAGCTGAAATGGAACTGGAAAAAGAAACCTGGAAGAACATAAAATATCATTACAATAAAGAAAAAGATGAGGTAAACGAGGAGGAGCAGGGCAGCTTTACACAATATCCCATCCGCCTGGCATGGGCCATTACCATACACAAAAGCCAGGGTCTTACTTTTGAAAAAGCCATTGTGGATGCAGGCGCTTCCTTTGCACCCGGGCAGGTATATGTGGCACTCAGCCGACTGACCAGCATGGAAGGGTTGATACTGTACTCAAAAATTCACCCGCAAAGCATCAGTACCGATGAACGGGTGCTGGCATTTTCTGCCGGTGAAATGAATGAAGATGCACTGGAAGCACAATTAAAAGCAGAGCAGCGGGTATTTATCAGCCAGTCGCTGCTGAAAAATTTCGACTGGAGCAAACTGATGGAAGCCCTGCAGGTTTTTTATGAAGAATTTGAACACCGGCTGATCCCTGATAAAAATGATGCCGCCCAATGGGCCAAAGGGCTGCTTGATAAGCTTACCGCACAGCAGGATGTGGCCATAAAATTCAACCGCCAGCTGGAGCAGCTTCTTACGGCCGCACCGCAGGATGGCTATGCACCACTGCACCAGCGGGTATGCGCAGCAGCAGCCTATTTTGGTAAACCACTCGATGAAAGTATCAGGGAGGTAAAAAACCAGGTGGATGCTTTTAAGATAAAACAACGGGTAAAAAAATACCTGAAAGACCTCTCAGATATTTCCATATTGCTCAGGCGGAAAAAGCTGCAGCTGGAGCAATCGGTGGCCATAGCCGAAGGATTGATGAAGGGCATTGATACCGAAGTATTATTGCAGCAGGTGGAAGACCAGAAAAAAGCCGGCACCATCATAGAGGCACCGGTGGAAGTAAGTGCCAAACTGCCCAAGGGCGAAACAAAGCGCATCAGCCTGGCCATGTTTGCCAGCGGAGAAACCATTGCCAATATTGCCAAAGCAAGAGGGTTTGTTGTAAGCACCATTGAAGGCCACCTGGCAGAGTTTATAAAAACAGGGGAAGTAAAAATAGAGGATCTGGTGCCGGAGCCAGTAATAAAAACCATCAGTAAAGCAATAGATGAAAATCCCAATTCACCCCATGCTGCATTAAAGGAGTTGCTGGGCGATGCCATTTCTTATGCACAAATAAGAGCCGTGCAATTTCACCGGCAATGGCTGGCAGAGAAAGACAGTAATGGAAATAGCTGAGTTTTTTGACGCAGGCTGGTTTTTGTAAAGCAGTGTTTTTCAATAAGCTATAAAAGCATCAGGCCTGTTTATCTACACTTACCAACTGATTTTTTATAGCATAAATGATGATACTTGCTGTATTGTGTACTTCCATTTTTTCTAAAATACGGGTTCGGTATCCTTCAACAGTGCGGTAGCTGAGGTTTATCTGGGTGGCAATTTCCTTACTGGTAAGCCCGCTGCATATTAGTTTGATGATTTCCAGCTCAGTATCTTTAAATGAAACCTTTTGCCGCTGTTTGTATGGATTAAACCGGCTGCGGGCAATCATCTTGGTTATTTTTATGGTAGTATGGCTGCAGTAGTAATTTTGTTTGTTGTATACTGATTGTATGGCCGATTCCATTTCTTCTTTAGTAGCATTTTTTACAAGGTAGCCCATCGCCCCGGCCTCCAGCATCTCAATAATCTGCTCTTCATCTTCGTACATGGTAAGGCCAATCACACCCGTTTCAGGAAAGTTTGCCACAATATAGCGGGTAGCCTCAATACCATCCTTCACCGGCATCTTAATATCCGTAAGCACAATATCCGGCCGCATTGCAGCAACCATATCCATCAGTTCTTTTCCGTTGGTGGCCTGGCCCAGCAATTTCACACCGTCGAGCCTGCTCAGCAGCAGTTGTAATCCGTCACGGTATATTTCGTGGTCATCGCCAATCACTACTGTTATCATATAGCTTCTTCATTTTTATTGCCAGGCATAGGTATTACGAGTTCATACCGTACGCCTTCTCCCGGCCTTGAGTATAAAAAATATTTTCCATTCAGAATTTCAACCCTGCTTTTAATATTGGAGAGCCCATAGCCGGTTGATACAAAATTATGTTCCTTGTAATCAAATCCCCTGCCGTTGTCACTGGTATAAATCATCAGGTTATTATCCTCCACTTCAAAATTAAGCTGCAGTATGGTTGCGGCTGAGTATTTGATGGTATTGGTGATAATTTCCTGTATAATCCGGTAAAGGTTCAGTTCCGCCTCTTTGTTGAAACCCAGTTCTGCCTCAGTAAACAGGAAGTGAATACGGAAGGGCACATAATTTTCAATGTTAAAAACGTACCCTTCAAGGGCCTTTCTCAGTCCGTTGCGTTCCAATGTTTTGGGCATCAGCATATTTGCCATTTCCCGTATCATGGTAATGCCGCTGTCCAGGTACTTGTTGATGTTGCCAATCAGGTGCCTGTCCTGGTCGGTATGTTGTGTAAGCGCATTTACGTATATTTTAATAGTGGCCATAATAGGCCCAAGATCGTCATGAAGATCTGATGATAGTTTTTTGCGTTCAGCCTCAGTGGTGCGTATCTCAGCTTTTACTTTTTCCCGGTTAAACTTTTTCTGCTGTTTATAAAATGACACCACAAACCCGATAATAATTACCGTAAGCAGCAGGCTGAATATGAGAACTTTTAAATAGACTTTGCTTTCTTCGGCATCCATAATAAAGCGATTGCGTATAATAAATTTGCTGCGGCATTTACAATTACATAAATCAGCGTGGTGTACTTCCATAAAGCAGGCCCCGGTTCAAAAAGCGACGAGCTGTTGATGAGGTAAATAAATGCACTGAACGAAAAGTAAAAAATAATACCCAGGCAAACATACAAATATGGATTTTTTACAAGATAATTATTATTGCGGATATAAATAGTGCTGAGCTGGTTAATGGCAAACAGTACCAGTACCAGTGAATAAGACAACCGGAAAATAATATTATCCCTGCTGATGCTGCTGATGATAAAGTTATCAGTAACCCAAAGCAGTATAAAAAAAAGGAGAAAACCGCGGCGCAGTAATGGATGATAACGCACAAAGGCGCCCCAGTTGTGAAACAGCCACAGGATACTAAAAAAATCGAGCAGCATAAAAATATTGTATGCGTACAGGTTATTTTTGATAGTAATGCGCAAAACTGTGGCCATTACCTCAGCCAATACCCCCAGCCATATATTACAGGCCAGGGGTTTGAACTCTTTTGTCATTACACCAAACTTTGCAAGTGCAATTATTGCAGGAATAAGAATAACCCAGCTTGCAAAATAAAACCAACTATACATTTTGGATGAAGTTTAATTAAAGATACAGGTTGCAATCAATTGCCACCCGTATAAACACCTTCGCAGGCTTGCGGGCAGGGAGCCCCCATTTCCACAATCAAATCTGTTTCCGGATTATCGGGCATAACACCATTGTTCAATTGATTTCTTGACAATACATCCCTGCCATACTGATCTACGCCTACCATTACCAGGTGCTGCCGCTTATCTGTATCCAGCCCATTGTATACCCTGAAGCTGCAGGTACCGGGTTGGTTCAATATGGCCTGAACAACAGTTGCAGGAAAAGTTTCTGCCAATACCCACCCGCCCTGATCAAATAACTGGCATACCCTGCCCGGAATACGGGATGCCAGCCTGTAATTATTAACCAATTGGTAAGCATACTGCAAACTGATAAAATGGTTTACACTGCTCACCCCGCAGGTCGGTGGCAAATCTGCAGACAACCTGGCATTTTCTGCCCTTGTTCTTAATTCGGTTGCTTCGGCCTGAACGTCAGTTGTTTCATTTAACTTGTTTCTTTTACAGGCAGACAGGGTTAACAGAATCGCTAATCCCCAGCAAAATGTGCTTTGTTTTAAGTTTTTGCGTAACATAGTTGAATTGTTTTGTGCAAAACTATTGCCGTGCCATATACCGTACAAGGGAACTAATACCCGATATTATGCGTGGAAACACGCATCCTGTTTTGCATAGTAACTATTGCAGCTTAATAAAAAAACCAGGCATGCTGGCTTGTAAATGGTTGATAGTAAACTTGTTATGATTTTCAGCCTGCTCCAAACTTTCGGAACACCGGATTGCCCATTATATTTTCTAACATATTTTAAGGATTTTAATGCGTTGTACCGGGCACAAATACCTGTGTACTACACCCATAAAAAACATTACAATACTTACAGGAAACTCCTTGTATTCATAAGCATTATACGCAAAGGTTCTACGCTAAAAATAACGTGTTAATTCATTTATATTCAGGAAGTTATACGCTTTTTGGAGGCCCGGTGTGTTGCTATGTTTGCATTGCAATACAGGAAGTACAGGGGCAGAAACGGGGCGGCAAAACGATGATGTAAACAGACATAGAATACCATAGCAAGTGGGCAAACCCGAAACCACTTTAAAAGAAGTAGGGCGAAATGCCGAAAGCGATACTGTAGGCAAACTTTTAAATACATTTTAACATGAAATCAATCAAAACCAAAATTGCCTGTTTTTTAGGGATGCTGGCAATGCTGCTGGTGGGAACAACAGCCACCGCCCAATTTGTAGAAGGTAAGCCCGATGCAGAAACCGTTGCAACCCTGTTGAATACACAGGATGCCCAAATTTTGAAAACTTACCTGAGCCGCCAGGGTTACAGCACAACAGGGGTAAATAATGCGGCAACAGCAAGCCTCATTAACCCACAGGATCAGGCGGCAGCAAAAAATGTCATTGCCGTATCTGATTACCGCAATGCTGCAGGCAATACTATAGAGCTGTACACACACTCAGAAATACTGGATAACAGGGAAACGCTTGTGACCCGGGCTGAAGATGATATAAATGAATACAAGGTTGTGGGAGGAGCAGTAGTAGTGACCAATAAAGCAGTGTATGATGCCGCAAATAAAGCGCTGAACAGATTTGAAGTAAACTGGGCCAAACTCTGGGATTGCCTCAAAAAGCACTACAAAGGATGTGTAAACATGAATCCCTGCTTTGACTGCATTAAGAACTGCTTTAACAGTAACAATAAAATATGGAAAAAACTGTGGTGCAGCCTGAAATGCAGCAGTTGCTACAATTGTGTATTGAGCATAGCTAAAGTTGTTTGGTGCTATTTTTCGTAATCAAATCTAAAAGACCTGATGTAAATAAAACCTGAATAAATAACGATTCAGGTTTTATTTGCCCCGGGTACACTGGTTTTACAAACTGTTACTTACATATTCCATTTACTAAAACTAATTACCATGCTGGTGCTCCGTTATCTTGCAGGTTTACTATGGCTGATATTTTTCGGCAGTACTTACGAAGTTCAGGTAAATGAACAGCTTGCCCTGGGCAGAACAGGCCCTGATTGTGCCGGCAGAGGTATTTGCGGCTTTTCAAGAACTACCGGTAACGAAGGCAATGCACAGGTAAGCTATACAGGCTACGACAGCCTGCTTAAAGTAAGCATCATAAGGGCCAGGCTTACTGGCGATGAAATGCTGAAACAGTTTGGCACTAAGAATACAAAAATGGAATTACCGCAACCTGCCGTGTTTTCAGTAGAAGCAGATTACCTGCTGAACCAGCAATTAAAAAACGATCTGTACATACCCGCAGGCGTTACCCGCATCAGCAGCGGAAATTATGCCATTGTACAGACAAATGATTTAATCATCGTAAGTTTTAAACTGCAGTAAGTGTATGAAAACAATTACCGTTATCATCGCCATATTTTGTGCAACCGGCCTCAGGGCTGGTTTGCCGCTTAGTAATCCCGCCGGGTCAGACTCCCTGATAAACACCGTGATGGCGGAGCTGGAAAAGGAATGTAAAGACCTGCGGTGTGTATACAATAAAAAAATTACCGAAGCTGCTGATGGATTAATAACCGCCAGGAAGCGCCTTGCACTCAGCAGCAACACCAATGAAAAGCTGACCCTGCTGATTCTTAAAGATTCGCTGATGGATGCTTTAGCCCGGCTGCAGTTTTCAGAAGCCAACGACATCAGTAAAGCACGTTACAGAAAAGGAATACAAATCATAAAAATACTCTACGAAAAAGTACTCAGCCTCGATCATCATTTTGCCGCAGTGCGTACATTTAATGAAATCAGTAACCTTTCCAATCCAAACCATTATAACGAATTTCAAAAGGTAAAGGAAATGCTGCAGGCACAAACAGATAAAAAGAAGGGGTTTGAGCTTACAGAAATTCTTGATAAGAATATCTACACTTCAATCGTGTCTTCCCTGTTTAAAATTTTTACTTCCAATAAAGACCGCAGCGAAAAAACTGCCGATTTGAAAAATGTTGAATGTGTGATTGACTTTACACTGCGGATACACCAGGACCTTAAAACAATTTTTTATGAAACATCTTTTCTGCAGCAGAGCAACGACGGGATAAAAATGAATATTGAACAGTTGTTCAGGGATTATACCAAGCCCATCAGGTACGAAAGCAGCCTTGATGACTGCCGCAATAAGGATGACTGGGATATGATTGACGACCTGCTGGATGTATATGTAAAGCGGATGAATGAACCCGGCAGCAGCAGGGACCAGGCAGCAAGCAAAAACGGTAAAATGCAGATTAACCTTGAATTTCAGATTGACAGGCTGCTGCAGTTTATTGCATTGTATAATAATTTTATTGACCAGGGAGAAAAATATTACGGCAAGTTTAAACTGGTGCTCAACAACTATGGCAGCACCAACCCATGCGCTGCAGTAATTCCTGCTGAATACAGAAAACTGGCAGAGGATGTTGATATTGCCATCAGCAAATTTAAAACGGCCTATAAGCCTGTTGAGGTAAATGGAAGCAAACTTAAGGAACTGCTTTACGGTATCAACGAAACCGAATGAGCTGCATTCCTGCTGTCTTTAATCATCATGATTATCAACATTTACAACCAGGGTCATTACCCATCATCCTTCCCTGCACCAGGAAGATGAATAGCTATACATTTGTCACCCTGCACCTTTACTTTCGCTGCCCTTTATCTAAAAAAACATTTCAACGCATATTAAATGCAGCCTATCTTTGCACTGACTGATGGCCTTTTCTACATTCCCAAAAAATAAGTTATGCAACGATCTGTCATTACAGGAACGGGCTGTTACATCCCCACAGAAATAAAAACCAATAAAGATTTTATCATCAACAGTTTTTATGGTGAAGACAATGAACCCATTGCCACACCACCCGGAGAAGTGGTGGAGAAATTTAAGGGAATTACGGGTATTGAAGAAAGACGCTATGTAAGCACAGGTCAAAACTCATCCGACATTGCATCCATTGCAGCACGTACAGCCCTGGAAGACAGTGGCATTAACCCGGAAACGCTTGACCAGGTAATAGTGGCACATAATTTTGGCAACGTGATAAAGCATACTATACAAACTGATGTGTTGCCGGCACTGGCCAGCAGGGTAAAGCACGACCTTGCCATTCACAATCCCAACTGTGTGGCTTATGATATTTTATTTGGCTGCCCGGGCTGGTTACAGGGTGTAATACAGGCCGATGCGTATTTTAAAGCAGGCATTGCACACAAAGCCCTGGTGGTGGGTACAGAAACACTCAGCCGGGTGCTGGATATATACGACCGGGACAGCATGATTTTTTCTGACGGAGCAGGTGCATCCGTGATGGAATACAAAGAAACCGGAGATAATGGCAGTGGCATATTAAGTACAGCCGTACAAAGCCATTGCATTGATGAAGCCTATTACCTGTACATGGGCAAGTCAAACTTTCCCGGCAGCGACCCACGCATAAGGTATATAAAGATGAAGGGCCGCAAAGTGTATGAATATGCCATGAAGCATGTGCCCCTGGCCATGAAGGAATGTCTTGACAGGGGAAATGTTGACATCAGCTCAGTTAAAAAAATATTCATTCACCAGGCCAATGAAAAAATGGACGAAGGAATTATTAAGGCTTTGTTTAAATTATATGGCATACGCCAGATACCGGAGTACATCATGCCGATGAGCATACACAAACTGGGCAACAGCTCTGTAGCCACCATACCCACCGTATACGACCTGGTGCGCAGGGGTAAGCTGGATAACCATCATGTACATACAGGCGATATCGTGCTGTTTGCCTCAGTTGGTGCCGGTATGAACATTAATGCAGTATGCTACAGGGTGTAGCAGTTGTGTTTTTTGCAGGATGCTATTGTTTTACCTGCGTATTATACAGCACCTGCAGCAGCCCATTGTTATACTTGTCATCGGCTAATTGCCAAAACATGATACCCCCCAGCTTGCGTGTAATGGCATATTGCTGCTTTAATGCAACCGATACACTATCATCATAGGTTACCAGTATTTTTCGCTCAGGGTTAAAAGCGTAGGGTGCCTGTGCCACAGGATCCCAATATTGTGTAAACCCTTTAGCCGGGGTAATGCTATCGTACATATTGGCATACGATATGCCCCTGTAAAAACTGCCTACCCTGTACAGGCCATTGCTTAGTGTATCGTTTACCCAAAACATGCGGGCATAAAAAGCGGCTCCAACAACAATTTTTTTAGCCGGTACACCTTTTGCCAGCAGGCGGTTAACGGCATTATCTGTACTGGCTTCCTGCTGCGGGGTACTGTACAATGGTGTGTGGTGGCCACTTACAGTACTGTAGCCATGTACCAGGTCGTAACTCATTACATACACTTTATCAGCAACACGCATCGCTTTTTTCCATTGCACAGATGAGTCAATAAATGTATTAAAGCCGCCCGCAGCAAAGCTTATTTCTTTTTGCCTGCCCAATGCTTTGCGCAGTTGTTTAAGCAGCAGGGTAAAGTTGCGTTTATCTTCTTTTGCATAAGGGTGCCCGGGATGGCCGCTGATGCCGGGGTACTCCCAGTCAATATCAATGCCATCGGTATTAAAATAATCGGTTAATTCCTTTACCGATGCTGCAAACTGCCTGCGACCGCTATGGCTGGCAAACACGGGCGAACAGCTGTAGCAGCCGCCCCAACCACCCAGGGAAAGAATGATTTTTAATGCCGGGTTACCGGCTTTTAACGTTACCATTTTTTGTATGCAGGCAGTATCGGCCGCATTGGCAATATGCAGCATATTGCCCTGCAGGTGGCCAAACGAGAAAATTAAATGGGTAAGCTGGCCGGTGGAAAAACTATCCAGCCTTGAGGCCGGGCCTGCATAATAGGCCGTAATACATTGGTTTTTGTTGCGCTGGGCAACGCTAATATATACCAGCAGCCATGTGGCGCAAAACAACAAAATTTTTTTCATGCAATAGCAAGATAAGTTATTTTGCCTGATTGGATTAGCCGCCTTACAAACCGTACATGCATTAGTTGTGTCAGTATCCCTTATAGCCATATTTTTTGCTGAATAATTTTTACTCATAATGAAAAAACAAATTCTCCTGCTGATCCTGCTTTCAATTTTTATATTCAGTTGCGGGCCCACTATTTACAAAGCGCAGGGTTTTGAGCAATTAACTGCGGGCCGTAAAACAGCAGCCATATTGCCTGTTGCAGCACACTATAAACTGAAACACCGGGAAAAAAGAAAAACAGACTCAGCCTGGTTGAAGCAGGAGGAGGAGAATAGCGGCATAGATATGCAGGCTAAGATGTATAAATGATTTTTGAAGAATGGAGAAAGCTATACAGTAAGTTTTCAGGATATTGCCAGAACAAATGAAACATTAAATCAGGCCGGAATACAGTATGCTGACATTGAAACAAAATCAACGGCTGAACTGGCCGAAATGCTTGGTGTGGATGTGGTTTTTTCTTCAAAAGCAGATATAAAAATGCCGGTAAAGAAAGGTGTTGTTATTGCACAAGGGGTGCTTTGGGGGCCTTTGGGCATGGAAGACAACGAAGCCGGGATTTCCATTGCTGCCTTTGACACTGCACAGGGGGGTGTTGTTTGGCGATATGAGTTCAGGGCAACGAGGTCTGCTTTGTTGAGTATGGATGAATTAGTGAATGTGCTGATGAAAAACGTTGCTAAGAAGTTTCCTTATAAACGTGGATGAAGCTTTGATGACTTTCCCGGTCCGTTATGCAAAGCGGCTTTTTATAAATATAAATTTCATATTTACGTAGTAACTGCTCCCCGTAATTTGCAACTTAACAGAAAGCAGTGAATAATTATTTGCAGCTATAACTACCAAAATAAAAATGGCCACTGCTGCTGAAACCAAAAGAACAATAAAAATTAAAAAAGAAACAGCCACTCCGGAATGAAGTGGCTGTTTCTTTTACCTTAGCAATATGGTAGTGCCACGTTCTTCTATCAGCTTACCAGTATCCCTGTCGTTGTAGCGCAGTATCCACACATATGTGCCCGGGTCCTGCCCCTGCCCACGGAAAGTGCCGTCCCAGCCATTGCGCCAGTCGTTGGTGCTGAACAGTTGCTGCCCCCAGCGGTTGTAAATCCTGAAACTCAGGTTCAGCGCCTTAACAGCATACATCGGGTAAAGGAAATCGTTCAGTCCGTCGCCATTGGGGGTGAATGCTTTAGGTACACCGATATAGCAGCTTCGTACCACGGTAATATTTTTCTGTATCAGTTTCTGGCAGCCCAGCACATCCGTAACAGTAAGGCGTACTCTGTAAATTTGATTGGTGGGTACCACAGGATAAATATGCGCCACGCTGCTGCCCTGTGCGCTGGTACCATCACCAAAATCCCAGTCGTACCTCGCTATGTTTCCCACACCCGAAAACCGGAAGTTAACCGCCTCATTGGGACAGTTAAACTCATTGGCAATAAAATCTGCACTGAAAAAATTGGGCAGCGCTACTTTTTGCGAACTGGTATCGGCACAAAAGCCATTGCTCACAATCAGGGTTACATTTTTTTCATTAAATACTTTGTACAGTGCCCTTGGGTTTTGCTGTATGCTGCTGAGGCCCTCATCTAAGTTCCAGGCCCAATTGGTTACACCATTGCCACCCGGATGCACATAATCAACCGTATCATTGATACAGCCCAGCCGTATAGTGTAACCGAAATCGGCATTTACGGTATCCTTCACCGAAAAATTTAAAAACGAACCGGCAGGCGTTTCTTCATTACACTCATCAAAAATGGTATTACCATCGGAGCCTGTGCGCAGGGTAAGCGTAAAATTGCCTGCCGTAAGCAATGGCTGCGATAAGGTAACCGTAATCTCTTTGGATACGGTACTGCCAGTTGCACAATTACCACTGGCACCTGTTACGGTAACCGGGTAGGAGCCCGTAACGATAAAATCACTGCCGTCTGCAGCTACGGTATTGCATTTCATGGGCTTTTTAAACACCAGCTTCAATGTTTGCGGTGCACATACCGGCGGGGTGAGGCTGTCCATAGGCGTGGGTGCCTTGGGCACTATCACAAAGGGAATATTATCGGTAAGTGCAATGGGTCTGTCACAATAATCCAGTACGGTATTGGCATCGGCACCATTTTTTACATTCAGCACATAGTTGCCGGGTGGCAGGGGCCGGTCAAGGGTTATTTCTACCGAGTCGGTATCAAAATTACCTGAACAATTAATGCCTGTTGCGCTGACGGGGTTTACAAATCCGGCAGGGGTTACAAAAAAGTCGCTCCCATTACCCGCAATGCTGCTGCACTGCATTTTCTTGTTCAGTTTCAGGCGCAGTACATCGCCCCCGCAATTGGCTTCTACTTTTTTTAATGCTGGCAAGGTGGGGTCGGTAATTACCGCTGTACCACCAGTAAATTCTAATTTATAACCATCGGCACCATTAACGAAATTACTCACCAGCAGCAGGTAGTCACGGCCAGCCTGTATGGTGGCCATACTGCTGAAAAGCGGCCTGCCTGTGCCACCGCACACAAACCGCTGGGTACCTGCTGCAGAAGCACCGGTAACACCGTACTCTCCGCTCCAGTTACAGCTCACCACAATACTTGAAACGCTGTATACATCATTTACATTACGGCCGGTTATGTCAAATACCTGCCAGTCATAATCGGACGACAGGTTATTGGGGGTGATTCTTAAACCCAGGGTACCCGTTTGAAAACAGGTGAACTTGTACCAGAAGGGATTTATATCAGTAAGTGTTTCAGAACAGGAAGCATTGGCAACCGGCCTGTTACCGCAGCTGGGTACAACAGACTGTGTAAAAACGCTGGTTCCGCATACAGGGAAGGCTGTGCCGGGATTCTGCCCCAGTGTGGTGCAGGTTGTACTTTGTGCCATTGCACTGCCTGCCGCAAATAAAACCAATATAATACATGCCGATAATTTCATACGTTGGTCTGACATTTTGCGCAAAGTTAATAAAGCACTGCTGTAACCGGTAAAAGAAACTGTTAATAGCTGTTAACAGTTACACAGCTTTTCTCCTGCTGCTATGACCCTTTTGGGGCTCAAATCGCTGCTTTATGCCACAAGCGAATATATGAATGGTGATATTGCAGCCGGTTGGTTTTACGCAACATTAAGTGCCGGAGATGCTGTTGTGAAGAGTTGCCGGGTTATAATTAAGGCTTCGGGATATTTTTTGTATATTGTCGTCATGCCGTCAACCACCTTACTTATTAAAAATATGGTTTGCCACCGGTGCATACTGGCGGTGGAAGATATTTTGCAAAGTGAAAAGATCCCTTTTCAAAACGTAAGCTTTGGGGAGATTCATTTTAAGCAGGAGCCTGCACCGGAAGAAAAAGAGCGGTTGGCAGCAAAACTGCATAAAATAGGGTTTGAAATCATTGATAATTATACAGGCGGACTTATTGAGAAAATCAAGAGCCTGGTGATACAGCGGGCCCGAAACGAAGCAGGGGAAGAAGCAGGCAAAATCAAGCTTTCCAATTATCTTTCCCAAAAGGTGAATCATGAGTACACTTACCTGAGCAGCTTGTTTTCATCTGTTGAAGGAAGAACCATTGAGAATTATTTTATTGAGCAGCGTATTGAAAAAGCAAAAGAACTGCTGATATACGGTCAATTAACCTTATCCCAGATAGCTTTCGACCTGGAGTACAGCAGTGTGGCGCATCTTTCCACCCAGTTTAAAAAAATCACCGGGCTAACGCCTACTTACTTTAAAGAGATTGGCAGGGAAAAGCGAAAATCGCTGGATAATATCTGACCCAAAATTTTACAAGGCATACCCAAAGTAGTATAACAGCTGCAGCCCCTTCCCACACTACTTTTGCTGTATCAAATAACAATTTAAAAATTAAATTATGAAGTCAGTAACAACAGTGAGTCAAAGCACTCAAAACGTAAAATGTGGCAATCCCAATTGTACATGTGTTAATTGCAATTGCGGTGCAGCATGTACCTGTGCCAATTGCATGTAAGGTAATGCTGCTGTAATAAAGAAAAGCCGTTTCGCTTAAAGAAATGGCTTTTCTTTTTAATGATGTACCGGCACAGCCAGCGTATTCTGATGAAAAAAATTGTTAAGCGCCTTGGTGTTCCGCCGGGGTCTTCACTGCTGTGTAATGGGCGCAGGCCAGTGAGACCCAGGCGCATGAAAGTCGCTTATTTTTGTACTTTCACCTGTTACAGGTGGATGCATTTGTTTGAAATTACCAATTCGTATGACCTTGTTTATAATTGGTTTAAAGTACTGAAAGATAAATACAACTGCGATGTGATTGCCTTTGTAATTATGCCCAACCATCTGCATTGCATCCTTTATTTTAAAGAGCCAGGGTTTGAGCTGGATAAGATTGTTTCCAATGGCAAGCGGTTTATAGCTTATGAAATGATGAAGCGGCTTAAGCAAGGCAATGCATCACACCTGCTGAATGATTTGCATGAGGGACTGACTGAACGGGAAAAGAAAAAAGGACAGTTGCACAAAGTAGTTGAGAATTTTTTTGACGCTAAAGCCATTTATTCAGATAAATTTCTGCTGCAGAAAATAAACTATATACACCAGAACCCGGTTAGCGGTAAATGGAATTTAGCAAAAGATTTTACAGTCTATGAACATAGCAGTGCCGCATTTTATGAATTGGATATTGAAGGCCATTTTAAACCGTTGAACTATGCTGATATATAAGCTGTTTTTAAGACTTGGACAGCTACAATTCTTTTGTGGAGGCTCTTTGCAGTGCCTGGGTCTCATGCCTGCGCACAGGCCCAAGCTATGAAGACTCGGGGGGCTGGGGAGTTTGTTCCACCACACTTGCAGAAAATCGCTAGGCGTAGTACTCCTATATTTTACATTCAAAGTTTAATTTCATTCTTCTTATAAATTCAAAATCGTCAATACATTCAATATTCATATTTTCACAGACATTCGGAATTTTTATTTTTTTAGAACTTGGGTTTGTGTCTTTTACTTCTTTTGTTACAACAATTGCATTTTCTGCCATAGCGTGTGCAATAACCCAAGGATCTGCCATAGATCTATTTTTTTCACTATTGGTAAGCAGTTTGTGAGAAGGATCTGAATTATACATTTTCTTTAAACAATTTTGTACATTCAAATCAATTTTATGTTCTAAATGTTTTTTGTCCTTCAGCCAATTTTTCAAATTGTCATCTTTCTTCTGTAATTCATTCATAACCTCTTGTGGAATAAATACTCTGCCACTTTTGCCTAAACTGTCAATAATATCCCAATAACCTAAGCAAAAATCAGGAGAATAATATTTGTTCCAACCTTGAACAAAAAAGTTTGAATCTAAACAGTATTTTATCATTTTGCGAATAGGTATTTTTCAAGTTTTGGAAGATTGTTAACTTTGATATTTAATAAACTACTCGCCTCATTTAAGCTAATATTATCACTTCTATAATTACCAACAATTAAATGTGTAAATGAGTTACTATTTCTTCTTGTTTGCATTAAGTAATAATCCGGTCCTCCTTTCGATTTTACTTTTTGTGAATTTTTATTTTGAAAATCCTCAAATCGTTTATCAGTAATTTTTTTGAATTCATTGAATTTATTTAATGTAATAATGTTTAGGTTTAATAATCTTACATTGATTGCATAACTACTTACATTAAATATTTTTGCAAGTTGGTCTATTAAATTAATTGAAATGCTTTTGTTTTCTATTTCGTTTCTAAAATAGTGCTCGGGCATTAGAATTTCGGCAGTAACTCTATTACATAAAATTTCAGTTTTATCATATTTGTTTTGATTGTCTGTGTCTCGGAATTCAATTGAGTTTAAATCTGAAATTCCTGTTGAGTTTATCCATAAATGAACTAATTCGTGAATAAGTGTAAAGATTTGTGCATTTTTACTGTCAGCAGAGTTGATAAAAATAAAAGGAGCTAATTTGTCACTAATAGCAAAACCTCTAAATTCAGTTGGGTCAAGTAACATTCTATTATGATAATTACTTGAAAGAGTTACAAAAATTCTTTTTGCTTCGATTTTTTCGATTAAGTAGTTTAGATAATTTGGCGTTTGTACTAGAATATTTATTTTTGTTTCTTTAAGAATATTTTCTGCAATCTTATTTGGATTATCATTCAATCCAAATCTACCAATAAAGTCTAATTCTGTTTCTTTGTTGTCAATAAGGTACTCTTTCATCCAAAGTTGTTTGTCTTGTATTTCCCTAAGCATAAAATTTAACCCTTTGCTAAAATCTTTTGAATTTTGATTTTTTCTAAAATCTCTTAATGTTTCAAAGTCTCGTGGTGGTTCTGGCAAATAAAAAACAGCTAAATGTCGTTTATATAAATTTGATAATGTTTCTAATTGTTTTAAAGTTGGGTATTCTTCACTACTCTCATCTTCCCACTTTTCAATAACTTCTTTTTCCACTTTAAGTTTTATAGCCACTTCATCAATAGAATATTTAGAAGACTTTCGTCCCCAAAGTAATACTGATTTCGTTATGTATGCTTTTTCAGCCATTTTGCAAAAGTAATAAGTTTATTTTTCTAGATTTTGTCAATTTAGTTAGCAGTTTTATAGTATTACGCCTAAAATTTATATTTATGGTATAAGACTCAACACCGTCCACAAAAACACTATTGATAATCAACAACTTATTATTATACATTTTGTACCTGCCTTACCTACCGGACAGGCAGAGGCTGCCGGCAAAGGCAGGTTGTTATTAGTACAATCCACTTTCCCAAGCCATTCGATTTATTTACAAACCTACACCATCCACCCCTTCCCCAAAACAGTAAAATACCCTTTTTTTAACCGCAAAAAATGTATTATATGAATATTGGCATTTAAGGCTATCGCAACTACTGGTTAGGGCGGCAGCATCCACAAAATACGGATTATTTTGCATACACACTCTTTTTCCCTGTTAACAGCCGCATTCAATTTCCGTTCAATGGTAATCAAGTTTCAACTAATTTTACCCAACAATTAAAACAAGCTATATGAGCGAAGCAGTAAGGCAATTAGCACCCGCAGCAGTATGGAACAATTTTGCCGATTTAAACGCTGTGCCAAGGCCTTCAAAAAAAGAAGCCAGGGTAATTGCATTCATCAAAGCTTTTGGCGAAAACCTGCAGTTGCCCACACATGCAGATGAGGCGGGCAATGTAATCATTAAAAAACCTGCCACTGTCGGTATGGAAGACAGGGCAACCATTGTACTGCAGAGCCACTTAGACATGGTACACCAGAAAAATGCTGATACCGTATTTGATTTTGATACACAGGGCATTGACATGTATGTGGAGGGTGATTGGGTGAAGGCAAGGGGTACCACGCTGGGGGCCGATAATGGCATTGGTGTGGCAAGCATCATGGCGCTGCTGGCGTCTGCTGATATTGCTCACCCTGCTATTGAAGCACTGTTTACCATTGATGAAGAAACGGGTATGACGGGTGCGCTGGCTCTTAAAGGCGGCCTGCTCAGCGGCGAAATACTGCTGAACCTGGATACAGAGGAAGACAATGAACTGACGATAGGCTGCGCCGGCGGGGTGGATGTTACGGCTACGGGCACCTACCAGCAGCAAAGCCCCAAAGGAACCAATGCATTTTGCATCACCGTAAAGGGCCTCACGGGCGGGCACTCAGGCGTGGATATACACAAGGGCAGGGCCAATGCCAACAAACTGCTCAATCGTATTTTGCTTAACCTTTTTAATAAAAGCAATATCGAAATAGCAGCCATTGATGGGGGCAGCCTGCGCAATGCCATACCCAGGGAGGCAAAAGCAATCGTTACCCTATCGGATGCTGAACTGGAAAATGTACAAAATGCCATTGCGGAATTGAATACCATCCTGAAAGCAGAATACAGTTTTACCGACCCTAACCTGGTGGTGAGTATGGAAACTGCACCAATGCCCCTGCAGGTGATGGACTCCTGCTTTCAGCTGCAATTGCTGCGCAGCCTCTACAGCTGCCCCAACGGCATTTACCGCATGAGCCCCGATATTGCCGGGCTGGTACAAAGCTCCAACAATATTGCCCGGGTGCTGGTAAAGGAGGGCAGCTATACCATACAATGCCTTACCCGCAGCTCGGTAAATACGGAGAAAACCGATCTTGCCCAGGCCATTACCTGCGCTTTTGAGCAGGCAGGGGCGGCGGTTACGTATGGTGGTATCTATCCCGGCTGGCAACCCAGGCCAGGCTCGCCCATTGTACAACTGATGAGCGACCTGTACAAAGAACTGTATAATGAACCTGCCCATGTCAATGCCGTTCACGCAGGGCTGGAGTGCGGCATACTCGGCACCAATTATCCGGGTATGCAAATGATTTCTTTCGGACCTAATATTTATGGTGCACATTCGCCTGATGAAAGGGTACAGGTAAGCTCGGTACAAAAATTCTGGGGTTTTTTGCTGGAAACGCTGAAGCGGATACCGGGGAAAAGTTGATAAAGAAAAAGATAAAGGTTGACAGAGGACAGTTGACAGGAGGAAAAGATTCAAAGTTGAAAAGTTCAAAGTTCTTTGCCTGACTGTTACCGGCACCTACTTTGAACTACGAACCCATTCAACTTTGAACAAAAAGAACCACCCTTTTCAGGATGGCTCAATAAAATATGCTGATAAACTTACAGTACCAGCACTCCTTTGGCAATAAACTCAATTTCTTTCTTTGGTTCCTTTATTTTGGCTATTTCTTCCTTGCTTTTGCCTGCATCTTCGGCATAATGCTGCAGGTCGGCCACGGAAGTAACGGTCATTTTGGCCACTCCATCCAGCACTACCTGCTTACCTACGATATCCTGGGGCATAAAAAAGCCATAATCCTTAAAAGTGATGCGGATATCTTCTCCATTTTCCTGCTTCAGCTTCATCCAGCAGCCCTTTTTTTCGCATACACTGGTTATTTTACCCTTCACTTTTCCGGTAAAACTGCTGGTTTCATCCAGCTTTTGTTTAAGTGCGGCCACTTCCACAGCGCCTTTTTTAGAGGTTTTGGCACCATAGGTAACCCCTTTGGCAGCAGGCTTAATTTGTGCGGCAGCGCTTACAGAAACCAGCACCGCTATGGCCAGTAAAATATGTTTCATATAAAAGTTTTGTCCAAAGTTGGTGAAAAAGCGGGTAAAAACCGCACCGCCGGTAAAAAAATTACCACTTTGTGGTATTGCACAGGTAAAATTAGTTTCGTCCCTTTGTATAACATTACATTGACCCTGAAGTTTTACTACAGGCTCTGTTATGCATTGCCCGTTTGACGTCCGGCCATTGCTGGCTTTGCTGGATTCGCCTTAGTAGATTTTTCTCATGCTTGAACTCCCCTGTCCAGATTCTTCCGGACGGGGCTTTTTTTTGCCCTTATCGTGGATGCTCCCAAAAAATTTATCAAAAAAACTAAAATTGTTAGTGTTGATAAGAAAATCCCCTTATCTTTGAGCCAGTTAATATTTTTACGCATTAAAATCAGATACATCAATTAAAATTTAAAGACATGAGTAACGCAGAAAAATTAAAGGCGCTGAAATTAACAATGGACAAAATTGACAAGGATTTTGGCAAAGGATCGGTGATGATAATGGGCGATAAGCCACATGTGGAACAGGAAGTAATTTCTACCGGCTCACTTGGGCTGGATGTGGCACTGGGTATTGGTGGCTTACCCAAAGGAAGGGTGGTAGAAATTTACGGGCCGGAAAGCTCTGGTAAAACAACAATTGCAATACACGTAATAGCAGAAGCACAAAAAAAGGGTGGAATGTGTGCTTTTATAGATGCAGAACATGCTTTTGACAGCAATTATGCACAAAAACTGGGGGTGGATATAGATAACCTGCTGATTTCGCAACCAGATTACGGCGAGCAGGCACTTGAAATAGCCGACCGTCTTATTCTTTCCGGTGCGCTGGATGTAGTGGTGATAGACTCAGTGGCCGCACTGGTACCCAAAGGTGAACTGGAAGGGGAAATGGGCGATAGTAAGATGGGGCTGCAGGCCAGGTTGATGAGCCAGGCACTGCGCAAACTTACCGCCACCATCAGCAAAACAAACAGTTGCTGCATATTCATTAACCAGTTAAGGGAAAAAATAGGCGTAATGTTTGGCAACCCCGAAACCACAACCGGTGGTAATGCACTGAAGTTTTATGCTTCTGTACGCCTGGATATACGCCGCATGGCACAAATTAAAGACGGTGACGAGGCTGTGGGCAACAGGGTAAAGGTAAAAGTGGTAAAAAATAAAGTGGCGCCACCTTTCCGCCAGGCTGAGTTCGATATCATTTTTGGCGAGGGCATCAGTAAAACCGGGGAAATAGTGGATATGGGCGTTGAGTTTGGCATTGTACAGAAAAGCGGCAGCTGGTTCAGCTACAACAATGATAAACTTGGCCAGGGAAGGGATACGGTAAAACAACTGTTGCTGGACAATCCCGAACTGTCGGCAGAAATTGAAGCCAAAATAAGGGAGAAAATAAAAGAAATGCAGGCCGCATAAATTTTTAACCTGTGTACACCCGGCATCTTTTTTTGAAGGATGTGTTAGTAAGTATCGACCGCTTTTTCTAAAGCGGTTTTTTTATTGCAGCCATATCAGCGACATTTGCGGTAAAATTCGGCATATATACATTGACTGACAATACCAAAGCACATACCGGCCTTTTTCTCACCAACCTTTTTTTTGGGTTAAACTATACCACGGTAAAGCACCTCACCAATAATGGGTTTATAGGCCCCTTTGGCCTCAATGCTGTAAGGGTGGGTGTTACGGTGCTGCTGTTCTGGATACTGTTCCTGTTAAATCCCGGCAAGGCAGGCATCAGCAAAAAAGACATTCCCCGTTTCATTCTTTGTGCCCTCACCGGGGTTGCCATCAACCAGTTGCTTTTTATCAAGGGGCTTTCGCTAACCTTTTCTATACATGCAACGCTGCTGATGCTCATCACACCCATATTAATCACCGTTTTTGCTGCCTTTATGCTGAAGGAAAAAGCAGGGTTTTCAAAAATTGCCGGTCTGCTGCTGGGTGTGGCCGGTGCGCTGGTACTGATACTCAACCGGCAGCAAAGCGGTACCGGCAGCAATGTACTGCTGGGCGATGTATTCATCATTATCAATGCCATATCTTATACCATCTATTTCGTACTGGTAAAGCCGCTGATGGGCAGTTACAATGCAGTGCATGTTATGCGCTGGGTATTTACCCTGGGAGCTTTTGTGGTATTGCCCTTTGGCTGGCAGGAGTTGAGTGCCGTAAACTGGTCGTCTTTTTCATACACCGAATATGGCAGCCTGGTAATGGTAGTGGTATTGGGTACATTTTTCGCTTACCTTTTCAATGTTTACGGCATAAAAGTGCTGGGAGCATCTGTAGCAGGCAATTATATTTACACACAACCCTTCCTGGCTGCAGCCATCGCCATGATATTTTTAAAGGAACCCCTTGATTTATACAAAGTATTTGCAGCAATACTTATTTTTACCGGGGTTTACCTGGCAGGCAAAAAATGAAAATGTTTATAACAGCAACCACGGATATGGAATATGCAGCCGCAGCAAGGCTATTCAGTGAGTATGCAGCGGCAATCAACATTGACCTGGGTTTTCAGCATTTTGAAGAAGAGCTAACCACGCTGCAGCAAATGTATACAGCACCTGAGGGCGGCATCATTTTGTGCAGGGATGAGGATATATTTATTGCCTGTGTGGCTGTGCGGAAGATATCTGGTGATATTGCCGAACTCAAGCGCATGTTTGTGCAGCCGCAATACCAGGGTAAGGGCACAGGAAAAGAGTTGCTGGAAAAATCGCTGGCACTTGCCCGCCACTGCGGGTACAAAAGAATCCGGCTTGATACCTTAAATTATATGCACCCGGCCATTGGGCTGTATAAAGCGCATGGCTTTTATGAGATACCAGCCTACTATTATAACCCCATTGAAACAGCGGTTTATTTTGAAAAAATACTGTAAACTATTTGCTACTTTTAATTTTTAAAACCGCAAAAGAAACTTAGTACTATGCCTACTACATTTAACAACCGCCTGCGGCAAGTCATTCTGCTGGGTATCATCATCCTGCTTGCCATCCTTTTGCTGAAGCAGTTGTATGTTTTTCTTCCGGGTTTTCTGGGAGCTATTACCTTGTACATCCTGTTAAGGGAAAGCTATTTTAATCTTACCATAAAAAAAAGAAGAAATAAAACATGGACGGCGCTGCTTTACATTTTGCTGAGCCTGGTTGTAATCGGTTTGCCCATTTATTTTTCAATTGAATTGATAAGTGATAAAATTTCCAGCCTGCTGAACGACCCGGTGGAGCTGCTGATGGATGCAAAACTGGTGGATCAGAAAATTTTTGAACAAACCAATTTTCATATATTTTCAGATGAAAACCTGAAAAGCCTGCAGCAAAAAGCCACTACCGTTGTTCCGTCGCTGCTCAACAGCTCGGCCAATATACTCAGTAATTTTGCCATTATGTTCTTCCTGCTGTATTTCCTGCTGAAAAGTGGCAGGGAAGTAGAAAAATTCCTGGATGGATTTATCCCCCTTAAGGAAGAGAATGTGGACATGCTGGGCAACGAAACAAAGAATATGGTAAAGGCCAATGCCATCGGTATCCCTGTACTGGCAATCCTGCAGGGTATTATTGCCACCATCGGCTACTGGATATTTGGGGTGAAGGAACCTGTTTTGTGGGGCTTTATCACCGGTATATTTTCGCTGGTGCCCATTGTGGGTACGGCCATCATATGGGTACCCCTCTGCCTGTACCTGTATGCCACCGGCCAGGCGGGCAATACACTTGGCCTGCTCATTTATTCCGTTGTACTCATTACCAATATCGATTATGTGGCCCGGCTCACCATCCTGCGCAAGTTTATGGATATTCACCCCATCATCACCATCTTTGGTGTAATCATCGGTGTTGGCCTCTTTGGCTTCTGGGGGGTTATTTTCGGCCCGCTGCTCATCAGTTACTTTATTATCCTGGTAAAAATTTACATTAACGAATTCGGGGTGCGTAAAACTGCCGCATAAACTACCGCCCTGTTATTTTACTGTTAAAAGAGGCAGAGGAAGAAAATTTTCTTTTATAATCAATGTTTAAACATTAAATTTGTGTTCTAAAACAATTTTTATGACAGATTTAAGAACAATGGTTGACCAGCTCAACCAGATGATACTCGAAGGCAAAACACTGGAAGCATTTGAAAAATTTTATGCTGAAGAGGTGGTGATGCAGGACAATGATTATCCGCAGCGGGTGGGCAAGGACGTAAACAGGCAGTACGAGGAGGCATTTGTAAATGGTATTGTTGAGTTCAGGGGTGCCAAAGTGGTAAATACCATCATCAGCGACGGTATTGCAGTGGTGGAAATGTGGATGGACTTTACCCACAAGGATTATGGCGTGCGTAATTACACCCAGGTAGCGGTTCAGCGCTGGAAAAACGGCCAGATTGTGGAGGAAAAGTTTTATTACAACAATTAAGCAAAATTCAGCCTTGTATTGAAAGCCTGTCCACATTTTGTTTGGACAGGCTATTTTTTTACTTTTGATTTGCAACATAAACGGGTAAAATGAGCATTGAAAAGGATATAAACCAGCGAAAATTTATAAATGAACAGCAAAAGGGCATTGTAAATATTATTTTTACCTGTAACTGGATGACAGAAAAACTGAAAACAATTTTTGAGCGGGGCGACCTTACCATGCAGCAGTTTAACATCCTCAGAATATTACGGGGCAGCGATAAGCCACTATCAACCCTGGAGATACGGGAGCGGATGCTTGATAAAATGAGTGATACCAGCCGGATAGTGGACAGAATGATAATAAAGGGACTGGTGAAAAAAGTAATTTGCAAGGCGGATAAGCGCATGGTGGATGTTACCATTACCGAAAAGGGTAAAAAAGTGCTGGAAAAATTAGATACATACCAGGCCGAACTGGACGCCTTACTGGGCGGCATTACAACAGCGGAGGCAAAAACATTAAATAAACTGTTAGATAAAATAAGGAACAGCCATTAAATTTATCCGGATGAAAAGTCGTTTACAAAAAAGGGGCAGGTTTGCCCTGCTTTTTTTAGTTTGTTTTTTAATGGCTGCAGTCAGGTTGCTGGCACAGGTGAAGCCTGAGCTGAGGGCTGTGTGGGTGGCTACTGTTGTAAATATCGACTGGCCATCTGCCGGTAATTATGATGCTGACTCACAAAAGGCAGAGTTTATTAAGCTGCTGGACATGCACCAGGCTAACGGGATGAACGCCATGGTAGTGCAGGTAAGGCCCGCAGGTGATGCATTTTACCCTTCTCCCTATGAGCCCTGGAGCCAGTGGCTCACGGGTAAGCAGGGCAAGCCACCCTCACCCTGGTACGACCCGCTGGAATTTATGGTATCTGAAACCCATAAACGGAAAATGGAGTTTCATGCCTGGATGAACCCGTACCGGGCAGAGTTTAAGATTGGAGAATCTTCCATCGCCCCCACTCATATCACCAAACTTCATCCAGACTGGTTTTTAACATATGGCGACAAACGCTATTTCGATCCCGGCAATAAGGAAGTGCAGCAGTTTGTAACCAATGTGGTAAAAGATGTAGTGGCCAGGTACGATGTGGATGCCATACATTTTGATGACTATTTTTATCCCTACCGCATCGCAGGCAAAGAGTTTCCGGATGAAATGAATTACAGGCGCTATGGAAACGGGATGGATAAGGAAGACTGGCGCAGGAGCAACGTGGATTCTGTTATCCTGATGCTGGCAAAGGCCATTAAGGCAGAAAACAAAAAATGCCAGTTTGGAATAAGCCCTTTTGGCGTATGGCGCAATGCAGATAAAGATCCTGATGGAAGCAATACCAAAGCGGGTCAAACCAATTATGACGACCTGTATGCCGATATTTTACTGTGGCTCAAAAATGGATGGGTTGATTATGTGGCACCGCAGCTGTATTGGGAATTTGGCCATAAGGCAGCTCCTTACGAAGTGCTGCTGGACTGGTGGGGTAAACATACTTATGGCCGCAACTGCTATATTGGCCTGGGTATTTACCGTGCCGGCAGCAACAGTGCGTGGAAAGATGATACACAACTTACCCGGCAGATAGAAGCCCTGCGCAATACACCCAATATCCAGGGCATGATTTTCTTCAGCAGTAAAACATTTGAAAAAAATCCCAATGGCTGGAACGACAGCCTGAGGAACCATTATTTCAGGGAGCCGGCACCACTGCCCGTAATGGATTGGTTGGGTAAATAAGCAGGTAATACCAATTGTAATTATAAAATAGCCCAAAGCTATTTTATAATTTTACAATGGTTAATGCCGATATAACAAATTAATAGTACAACAAGGCGAAGCCAAGATTGGACTATATAATTTGTATAATCGGTATGAGGTATACAAAAAGGCCGGAAATGAATCCGGCCCCCCGTAAATAGCAATCGTTGATAAGGCTAATGGCAAATTATTTGCAACCCACCCATTTTCTTTCGTCTTTATTAAAAAACCACCAAATGCCGTTATTGTAACAGAAATTAAAGTTCAGGTGAATGGTAACCGATTCAGGAATTTTAAAAAACTTGCTGCTCATGAGTCCTGTTTTTTGATCGTACAGCTCAATGATACGGTCGTCGTAATTAAGTATGGCCAGCTCTGCTTTGGACATTCCGGTGTACTGTACGGAATTGATGTTGCGGCTTTCCCACCTGGAACTTTCAGTATCTGCGTCCATTTCGTCTGCCTCAGCTTGTTTTTTGCAACCTGCCCGCAGCGTAACAAGTGAACCAGCGGGTAAGCCGGTTTTGGCACTGTACTTTTCTACAGCATAGGTTGCTGTATTCAGGTAAATGATATGATTGCCGGGTGGATAATAAACACCCACGTTTTGGTCCTGTGGTTGGTTCATGCCCTCAAATACCACTTTTTTTGCGGTAACCAGGCCGCGGCCATCCAGTTCTAAATAGCCGGTACCTCCAGCATCATAGCAATTGAACTCAATCTTTTTGCTTACCGGGTTGTACCAAAAGCCACGGAAGTCGTGTTCGGCATCAATATTTTCTTTGTAGGGTTTGCCATTGGCATTGTAAATTCCCATGGCGTAAACGGCATTTCCCACCATGGAGGTATAGTATTTTTTTGTTACCGGGTGCCATACCACGGCAGCGGCATTACTGCCATCGCCTTCGGGCAATTGAATGGTCACTGCGGGAACCAGTGTTTTTTGAGCATGCAGGGGAAAAAAGGCACCTGCTGTAATAACTGATGCGATTAGAAATAAGATTCGTTTCATTTTATCTGGTTTAAGGCTACAAATTAAGGGTTTAAAGGCATAATGTGCAATACCCGGCCAAGGGTATTTTTTAAATGCAATGTGCTGTGCGGCTTTAATGATAGATTATTGAAGCACTCAGGGGACTACAAGCCTTAACACTTTGGTAACTTTTGCTTAAACAACCGGTAACACTATACAGGGTACTTTGCAAAACCAATCGAAATGAAGAAGATTCATTTGTTGCTCAGTTGTTGTATTATTCTTACAGCCGTTAAAGGCCAGCAGCAGAATGACCCGCCAAACATTTTTATCATCACCATAGATGGTTTCCGCTGGCAGGAAGTATTTACAGGAGCTGATTCGGTGCTGATTCATGATACCCGCTTTACCAAAGATACCGCCCTGGCCAAAATGATGTATTGGGCCGTTTCGCCAACTGAAAGACGCCGTAAGCTTTTGCCTTTTTTCTGGAATGTAATTGCCACTAAAGGGCAATTGCAGGGTAACCGCAATTATGGCAACGAAGTGGATGCAGCCAACCTGTATAAAATATCTTATGCCGGCTACAACGAATTGCTGACCGGCACCACCGACCTGCGTATTTTTTCCAATAAAAAGAAATACAACAGCAACAGGAATATTTTAGAAAAATTAGATGAACACCCGGCCTATCATGGTAAGATTGCAGCCTTCAGCTCCTGGGATGTATTTCCTTATATATTAAACCAGCCCCGCAATCATATACCTGTTAATTGCGGATACGACAGTATTGTGGTGGAAGATGATAATGATACACAACAGATGATAAATGCTGTGCAGCGGTATGGCGTAGCTGAAAAAGAAGCTACAAGGTACGACCTGCTCACTTTTGTTACCGCCATGGATTATATAAAACACAAACATCCTAAAATGGTGTACCTCAGTTTTGGTGAGGCAGATGAATTTGCCCACAGCGGCAGGTATGATGATTACCTGCAATCGGCCAGCAGGTTTGATAAGCTGCTGCAGGAGCTCTGGTACATGGTACAAACCACTCCGGGCTATACCAACAACACTTCTTTTATTATCACCACCGACCACGGGCGGGGCAAAAGGTCTGCCGCTGCGTGGAAGATGCATGGTCCGCTTACACCTGGTTCAGGGGAGGTATGGCGTGCTGCAATAGGCCCGGCTATACAACCACTGGGTGAAATAACCACTCCGGCCAAAAGTTACCAGAAAGAGCTGCCTGCTGTTGTTCAGCAAATTACCCGGTCAGGTACACCAAGCCAGTGTGCTGCAAACCCTGCCTGGTCGTTAAAATAACAATAAATTAATATTTTAGTAACATTAGGGTAATGCTGCACTTATAACTTATACGTCTCAAATCGAATGCTTATGCAATGGAAACAGGTTTCAACCATTCCTTCACACGTATATCAACTTACCGAAGGCGATAAGGTTTTACTAACGCTTACTATCAATTATAAATCTTCCGGTTTAAGGGCCGAGTGCAAATCCTCTCAAAGGGCTTTTTTTATTCACAAAGAAGGCATCTGGAAAAATAAAACGGTGCTTAAAAATGAGTACGGTTACAAGATTGGTCAGATGTATTATGAGAAGTGGCATGCAGATAACGGCATCATTGAAATAGACGGCAGGAAATTCAGGTACCTGTACCGCAACAATCCCCTGGCAGAAATAGCCATTTTTAACGGAGATGAAACAGAACCGGTGGTGGCATGCGGCCTGGCAGCTGAAGCCGGACAAACAACCGTAAGGGTGAGCCAGGACGGGGATTTTGAAGATGCAGATATGAAGTATATGCTTTTTGCACTTACCTGGTACTTGTTTTTGCCCATGGCGCAGGAAAATACAGTTGATTTTGCCCTGCACTGATGCGTAACATTTTAGTTACATTTACTTAATAAAAAGCTTACTTTTTGCTAACATTGCTGCAACACCGGCAGTGTAGTTTTGCGCAAAAAGATACATGCCATTCAGGCTCATACAGTCGCTTAAAAAATCAGCAGTTTATTTTACAGCATGGATATTGCTCTGCCTGTTCGCAATTCTTTACCTGCTGCCATCACATTCTGCCGCCGAATGCTTTATACAATTAAACGTATTTCATTGTGAGTGGATGGACAGGCTGTTTATCCTGATTACTTTTATGGGGGATGGTATTTTTTTATTAATACTGGCTTTTATACTGGCAATTGCAAGGCAATATGAACTGGCCCTGAAAGCAGTTTTGGTTTTTTTGCTGAGTGGTATCCTTGTGCAGGTATTAAAAAATTCAATTACGGCCCCAAGGCCCAAAGTATTGCTGGAGTCGCTGGGTCTCAGTTACCAGTATTTTATTGATGGCATTACCCGTATTGGTAACAGTTCATTTCCATCCGGCCATACGGCAACTTTTTTTGCACTGGCCACACTGCTGGCGATGCAAACAAATAACGCAGGGAGGCAATTATTACTTTTGCTTGCAGCATTGCTTGTAGGATATTCACGTATTTACCTTGGTCAGCATTTTTTGCAGGATGTGCTGATGGGTTCTGTTATTGGCGTTTGTACAGCAATTCCCATTCAAATGCTTAGATTACATAAAATTGGTTACCGCAAACAATCAAACAAAAACTCATATGCCGTTCAGTAAAATATTGTCTTACAGCTGGCAGCAATCGCTTGATTTGTCAAGAATGATGCGCTTTGGAGTTTGCGGCCTGGCAGGGATGCTGCTTGATTTCAGCGTCACCTGGTTTTGTAAGGAAAAACTGAAGTGGAATAAGTATGCAGCCAACTCAGCAGGTTTCAGCGTTGCCGTAATAAACAATTACCTCCTTAACCGGCTATGGACATTCCAGGATCATTCGGCAAAAATGTTACCGCAGTTCACCTCGTTTATTGCTGTAAGCCTGGCAGGCCTCTTGCTTAACAACCTGCTGCTTGCCTTCTTTCATCAGCAATTGAAAATGAAATTTTACCTGTCCAAGTTTTTTGCCATCGGCATGGTTTTTTTATGGAATTATTTCGCCAGCAGTTACTTTACATTTGCAGTATAACACCTCAGGTTGAGTTACCAGCATAAAACCATACTGCTCATCATTATTGCCGCACTGCTGCGCTGCATGCTGTCCGCTGCCGTTGGCCTGGGTAACGATGAGGCTTATTACGTCAGCTATGCACAGCACCTTCAGTGGAACTATTTTGACCATCCGCCCATGGTAGCCTTGTGGATAAAGGTTTCCTCCATCAACCTTTTGCTGCAGCAATATGAGCTGTTTGTAAGGCTGGGCGCAGTAGTAAGTGCTGCTGGTGCCACATGGCTGCTGTATAAAACAGCCAGCCTGCTGCACAGTGCAAAAGCAGGCTGGCTCACTGCACTGTTGTATACAGCTTCTGTGTATGCCTCCGTTATTGCCGGTACTTTTATTTTGCCTGATTCGCCGCAAATGCTTTTCTGGTGCTGGGCACTTTATTTAATTGCAAAAATTTCATTAGAAGGCGAAAAGGGATATACCAACTGGCTTCTTTTTGGTGTTGCAGCAGGCTTGTGTGTAATGAGTAAAATACATGGTTGCTTTCTGTGGTTTGGCCTTGGATTATATGTCATCATTTATAAACGAAGCTGGCTGAAGCTGCCACAAATGTATCTTTCATTTTTAATAACCCTGCTGGTGATTAGCCCGATATTTATATGGAACCTGCAGCATGATTTTATCACCTGGCGCTTTCACAGCCAGCGGGTGGAGCTGCAGCAGTTCAGTTTTAACAGGGATGGATTTTTGAGGGAAACAGCCGGTCAGTTACTGTACAATAACCCGCTTGTGGTATGCATTGTTATTGCCGCTTTATGGGCATATAAAAAAAGAAAACAATTATTGGTGCCGCAACTTACTATGTACCTGCTGATAGGGCTACCAATGATTTTGCTGTTGTTGGTGATAGCAGCCTTCCGGGATACGCTGCCGCACTGGAGCGGCCCTGCCTGGTGTACCCTGATGCTGCCGGCAGCCGTGTGGATGGCGCAACTGTCCGAAAAGGCCTTTGTAAAATGGTTCAGGCTGATAAAAATTGCACTGGTTTTGTTACTGGTATCAGCAACAGCTGGTGTCTTGGTCATCAACTACTATCCTGGTACATTGAGCAGCAATAAGGCTGCCGCAACCATGGGCGATGGTGATGCCACACTGGACATGTATGGCTGGGGTGCCCTGGCACAGCAATTTGACTCACTTAAAAAATCCGATATTGCTGCAGGGCTGATAAAGCCCGGTGCAGGTATTGTGTGTAATAAATGGTTTCCGGCGGCACATATTGATTACTATGTGGCACAATATAAAGAACCGTTGGTAACAGGTATTGGCGATTTGTACGACCTGCATCACTACCAATGGCTCAACCGGCAGCGGGATACCGTGCCAGCAGGCGGAGATGCCTGGTGTATTGTGCCATCCAATAATGCCATTGATGTGCAGCAGCAGTATGGTTCGTTTTTTAATGTGATAGAAAAAGCAGCCACCATCACTTCTTACCGCAGCGGCAAAATTGTCCGTTACTTTTTTATTTACAGGCTGCTTACCAGGAAATAAAAATGCCGCCAGTTTCCCGGCGGCACCTGGCTTAGGTTTATTGTAATTATCTTGCGTATACACCATTGGGCGATACTACGCTGGCAGGCCCGCCTGTAATACCCACAGGAGGAATAATGATTTGAATCAGTTCGCCATTTACCTTCAAAGTTGTTTTGCCGCAGCTCATTTCCACACCCTGCTGGTGAAAGGGCGGCATGGCTGCAGGTTCCCTGTTGATGAGGTAGGGAGCACTCAGGTCGGTCATTTCCACTTCAAATGTATAGTCACCCACCACGCATTTTGAGTAAGCGCTTGTGCCATCCATGGTAATTTCAATGGTGGCATTTAAAACAGGAGCTGCTTCAAAAGGGGTGCCGGCAAAAATATTAGGTCCAAAATAAGCTCCTACCTCCGGGTTGGTACTTACAAAACCCATTACAGCAGGCATGGCAGCCGGGTCGGGTTGCCACAGAATCATACCGCTGGCAGCATTGCCTGCCGGGGTATTCACCATGCGGCCCAGGTGTATGATAATATTGGGCATTGTTAAATCAGGGGAAGTTACTGCCACCAGGTCCACACCACCTTCCCAGCTCATCCATTTTGTTACGTTACTCATAAAAAGGGTTTTATTTTTTATGATGTAAATGTATGAAGCACCCGAGGTGAGGCAATACCGTGCAGAGGGTATTTTTTGGTTCCTGGTATTGGGTATTAAGGAGTTGGGTATTTGTGGTGTATCTGGAATCGGGGCAGTTAATTGTTACGGGATATGCTTGTCATCAACGCCATCCTGTCAACTGTTATCTGCCCCCTGTCATCTTTGCCTAGTGCATACAGCCCATATATACACTTGTATTTTTCACATATGCATCTTTGTATACTTTTTTTGCTTTTACAAGGGCCGGGGCGGTAATCTCCTTGTCGCCACAGGCCGCCACTACAATATAATAACCTTTGGCAAAACCTTCAATGGCATTGGAATATTCAATGCTGATAAATTCACCATCAGAATACCTGCCACGGGCAATATAGCAGGGATAACCGCCTTCATTTTCACAATCAGTCTTGCTGTAAGTGAGTCCGCTCTTTTTATTGGGCTTCAGTCCACGTAAATCCATTGTGAGTGACAGTTTTCCCTTTGCCTGCTCTGCCAGTTTTTTGGCAGCCGCATAACTTTTGGTTGATAATAGAATCAGCATGCCTTTTTTGGCATAAGGTGATTCCATTTGCCCTGCTTGTGCAAAGCCGGTAATGGCTATAAGATGTATAATCAGCGAAATAATCATTCTTTTCATTACGAAGGATTTAGAGGTGCTAAAGATACTGGTTATCCAGCGAAAATTTGAAATGTATCCTTATGCATGTATCTAAAAACCAGAAATGAAATCAACGCATAAATGTGTACATATGAAGCATAAGTTTTGTAAATTTGGCTAAATGTTAAAAGATGGCGATAGTACAACTGAAGGAAAAGCTTCACGAATATATAGATACTGCAGATGAAAAAAAGCTGGAAGCAATCTATACCATTTTGCAGGAAGCTATTGGCGAAGATCAGCATTACAGCACCGATGAATTAGCTGTTTTTTACAGCCGTCGTCAGGAATATATGAATGGCAAAGGTGAAAATTTAACTGTTGAGGAATTCATCAATTTTGTACAAAAAAACAATGCCTGATGGCATACCGGCTGATAATCAGGAAGGCGGCTGCTGAAGATACTGCCGAAGCTTTTGATTATTATGAATCAGAGCAACCAGGGTTGGGTAATCGTTTTTTAGCTGAAGTGCTGAAGCGGTATAAAGACATAAGCGAAAATCCCCGGTATTATGGTTTTATTGATGAGAAACATTGTATAAGGGATGTAAAGCTCCGGCACTTCCCTTACCTGGTTGTTTATGAAATAGAGAAAGATGCTGTAATAATTTATGCTGTACACTGTGCTTACAGACATCCTGATAAGCGGCTCAGGTAATACAGCACCCGGTCGCCCGATGAAGCAGCTGTTCACTTTATATCAAAATCCACCACCACTTTTTCTGTCACAGGTCTTGCCTGGCAGGTAAGGATAAAGCCCTGCTCCACTTCTTCATGCTCAAGGCCGTAATTCACGTCCATTTCCACTTCACCCTCCATCAGCTTTGCTTTGCAGGTGCAGCATACGCCGCCCTTGCAGGCAAAAGGAAGGTCGGCACCCTGCTTCATGGCAGCATCCAAAATGCTGTCACTGTCAAAGCCAAGGTCAAAGTCAAAAGACCGTTCATCCACTTTTACTGTAATCCTGCTTTTGGGCCCGCTGTCGGTTGCGGCTGTACGGGATTTGGCCGCAGCGTTTTTTTGACCTGGTGCCGCAAACAATTCAAAATGAATTTTCTTTGGATCAAAGCCCCTGCCCTCCAGGAAATCCCTGGTACAAAAAATCAATTCTTCAGGTCCGCAGATAAATACTTCATCCATTGCAGCATAATTAACCGCCCTGCCAAGTGCATCCAGTTTATCTGTATTGATTCTGCCAAAGTTGATGGCTGCGTCTGTTTTTTCACGGCTTAAAATGTTGATCAGGGTAAATCTTTCAGGATACTTGTTTTTAAGCCCGGCCAGTTCTTCAAAAAAAATGATGCCTGCCCGGCTGCGGTTGCCATACACCAGTGTAAAACTGCTCTGCGGCTCGGTGTGCAGGGTGGTTTTTATAATGGAGATAATGGGCGTAATGCCGCTGCCCGCTGCAATGGCTAAGTAATTCTTTTTGTTACTGCTGCTCAGGGCTGTATTAAACCTGCCTGTTGGTGGCAGTACTTCCAGTGTATCGCCTTTTTTCAGCTGTTCATTGGCAAAAGTGGAAAATTTACCCTGCTCCACTTTTTTTACAGCCACCCGAAGTTCCTGTTCAAAGGGGGCAGTGCATATGGAGTAGGAGCGCCGTATCTCCTCCCCATCAATAATGCTTTTAAGGGTGATGTTTTGCCCCTGTTCAAATGCAAACCCGCTTGCAAGTGCTTCGGGTACATCAAAAGCAATGGAAACGCAGGAAGCCGTTTCTTTCCGTACCTCTTTTACTGCCAGTTTATGAAAATGTATCATCTTGTTTATTTATCAGTTTTTAATGATGCCATGCAGCAGTATGGCCACCATGTCGTCTTCAAGCTGGGCTGCACTTACATTTTTTTTGTTGCGCTGCCAGAACTCAAGCCCCCGCACAGCAGAAAGGCAGGTGAGTACTGTTGTATAAGCATTTACTTTTTTAATCTCTTTCTTTTTAATACCTGCCTCTACAATGGCAATAAATCTTTTTTCATAACTGCGCCGCTGGTTTAAAAAATTACTCAGCATCGGTTCCGGCAGGTATTTCCATTCGTGGTTGGCCACAAATACTTCATCAAACTGCAGCAGCATCATTTCTATGTGAAAGCGCAATATGCTTTCAATTTTTGCCACTGTTCCATGGTTGAGCAGCTCCACTTCATCAATATGGGCTGTATAGCAATTGGCCATCCGGAAGCAGATATCCTGCAGCAACTGGCTTTTGGAGCCGATATGGTTGTACAGGCTGGGAGCTTCCACCCCTACCGCATCAGCCAGGTTGCGCATAGAAGCTGCACTAAAACCCTTAGCCCTGAACAGTTCCGCAGCGCTTTTCAGAATCACTTCTTTTTTGCTGAAGTTTTTTTCAGATCTTATTTTGGCCATGAGTATTTATTTACAAAACTAACACTTATTAGTTTTTGATTTTACCTGTGGTGTATAATTTACCTGATTTCCCATCCTTTATTGTTAATTTTGTGTAAACAAAATGTACAATTCTTATGCAATTACAGGCTGTTGATACATTTGCCAGCATTTCTCCGGAGGATTTTAAGGCAAATTATTACAATACCATGAAGCCCGTGGTAATAAAAGATATGGCAAAAAAATGGCCTGCCTTCAGCAAATGGAACTGGGATTATTTTATTGATATGGTTGGCGAAAAGGAAGTGGGGGTGTACAACAATATAAAGAGTGACGCTTATACTCCCATCAATACAGCCGACGACTACATGAAATTTGGCGATTACCTCCGTAAGGTGAAAGCCGGCCCGCTGGATCTGCGGATATTCCTGTTTAATATATTTCAGCATGCTCCGCAGGTGGTAAAAGATTTTTCGTGGCCCGATGACCTGATGAAGGGGTTTGTAAAAAAATATCCCATGCTTTTTGTAGGCGGCCAGGGCAGTATCACCCATATGCATTTTGATATTGATCTGAGCCATATATTGCACACCCAGTTTATGGGGCGCAAAAGGGTACTGCTTTTCCCCCATGAAGAGCAAAAAAAACTGTACCGCAAGCCCTGGGAAGTGCTTAGTGTGGCCAATTTTGCCAATTACAACCATGATTTTGACTACGAAAACTTTCCGGCTGTTAAGCTGGCAAAAGGCTACGAGGTGATACTGGAGCATGGCGATACCCTGTTTATGCCTGCGGGCTACTGGCACCATATGGAGTATATCGATGGAGGCTTTGCCATGAGCCTCAGGGCCATGCAAAGTTCGGTGGGCGGCAAACTGCACGGCGTATGGAACCTTTTTGGGATGCGAAGCATCGACACGCTGCTTAAAAAAACAGTTCCCAAATGGTGGTACAACCTCAAAAAAAAGAAAGTAATGCAGTATGCAGCCAGCGAACTGCGCGTAGCCGGGATAGATAAATAAAAAAATTATGTATTTTTCAGAAAAATACTACCTTTGTAATCTGCTCGGTTATTAATACTCCTATCATCTTATTGAAAGCCTCAGTGGCATATTGTGCCGGTTTTTCCCGGTAAATAACAAATTATATTACTAAATAAAGATATTTTAACCTTTTTTCTTGTGGTTTCAGAGGTAAGCAAGGCCGGTGATTTTTATCACTGGCCATCTTTTTTAGCGGATGATTATCAATGGGTTATATAAAAAATCTGCTCTGTGGCCCTTAAAGTATCCGGATAGAGCGGCTTTCATCTCCTGCTTTACCGTCAATGATATGGTCAATTAAAACGACTCCCGGTTGTTTTCCTTTTTCAAAGCTGCCAAGGGTACCGCTCATTTGCAAAGCCATGGCTCCGTTGATAGTGGCCCACCCCAGTACTTCGGTCATCCCTAACTGTTGATGTTGCCGCAGCAGGGTTTTTATTTCTTCCAGCATATTCAGCTGGTGGTTGCTGGCAAGGCTATCGGTACCAATGGTGATGGTGCAGCCGTTTTGCCGGAGCAGTTCAACGGGAGCCTGCTGCCTTTGAATATAATTGTTGGCATTGGGGCAGAGGGCGAAGAAGGTGAGGGAGTTGATAAGTTGATTAGTAAGAATAGTAAGGTCAGTTTGCGAAATGGCCACATTATGCACCAGCAGCAGGTGCTTTGCCTTGCTGAGCCAGGGCAGCCAGGTTTGCAGGCTGCTTTTAGCCGAAGGCTTAAAAAAATCTGTATCAATGCCAAAATCCTGGTATAAACGCAAAAAATCACCCGTTTTGGCCCGGTACCACTCATTTTCAGCAGCAGTTTCCTGGTTGTGGATGGAGCTTATTTTGCCTGCCGCAGCATCGTTCAGCAGGTAAAACAGGTTTTCGGAAACAGAATAGGGCGCATGTGGCACCAGCGTATTTTTCCCCGGGAAAACAGCTTCAAACTGCTGCCACACAGCCTGTGAATGAGCAAACCTGTCGGGGGCTTTTTCGTTGCTGAAGCCGATGGTTTCAATAAAATTGTGCCATTGCAGCCTGCTTTGTTGTTTTGCAGGAATGGTGTCAGCCGTATTGCAGATATCGCCCACCGCTGCAGTACCGCTATGGTACATTTCAGCTGCTGCACCGGCAATGGCATCCTGTATCACCCCGGGGTCAAAATGCCTCAGCCTGGGTACTGATATTAAAAAATCAATAAGGCCTGTATTTTCAGGAATGGCACCCTTTAAGTGGCTGAGTTCCAGGTGGCAATGTGTATTGATAAATCCAGGGCTCAATATGCCATCAAAAACCTGGATATCATCCCCTGCATTCTGTTGGTCAATAATGTCCAGTACCATCCCTTTCGAATCGGTAACCAGCACATTATTGCCCGGCAGCAGTTCAAAACCAGTAAATATATGGCTGGCTTTAAATTTTTGATAACTCATGCAGCGAATTGATTTAATTTTGCAGCCCCCGGCCTTATGGCTGACTTTTTAATAAAGCTGCACAAAGGTATGCGGTACAAGTGAGCGACGCAACGATGCTTAACTGAAATACCGGAGCCGGGAAAAAAAATAATACTGATGCTGGATAAATTAGATGCGATAAAGGGAAAGTTTGATGAGTTGGCCACAGCGCTTACCAACCCTGAAATTGTGAGCGATAATAAAAAATTTGCTGCCATCAGCAAGGAATACCGCAGCCTGGAAAAAATTGTGCTGGCCCGTAATGCTTATGTAAAACTGCTGGATGATATTGAGTTCAACAAAGAAGTGCTGAACTCCGATGATGCCGAAATGCGTGAAATGGCCAAGCTGGAACTGCCGGAGCTGGAGGAGAGCAAGGTGCAGCAGGAATCAGCCCTGCGTAATATGCTGATACCCAAGGATCCATATGATGAAAAAAATGCCATACTGGAAATACGGGCCGGTACCGGTGGCGATGAGGCATCACTTTTTGCCGGTAACCTGCTGCGCATGTACCTGAAATATTGTGAGAAAAAGGGCTGGAAAACAGCTATTTTAAGTGAAAGTGAAGGCACTGTGGGTGGTTACAAAGAGGTACAGGTAGAAGTGGTGGGCGATGATGTGTACGGTATATTGAAATTTGAAAGCGGGGTACACAGGGTGCAGCGGGTGCCTGATACAGAAGCCAGCGGAAGGGTGCATACATCGGCAGCTACAGTAGCCGTGATGCCCGAAGCAGAGGAGATAGATTTTGAGCTGAAGGAAAGCGATGTAAAAATGGAAACAGCCCGCAGTGGTGGCGCTGGTGGCCAGAACGTAAATAAAGTGGAAACAAAGGTTTTTTTAACCCATAAACCTACCGGTATTGTGGTGGTATGCCAAACGGAACGCAGCCAGCTGGGCAACAGGGAAAAAGCGATGAATATGCTGCGTACCAGGCTGTATGATGAAGAAGTGAGAAAGGCAGAAGAAGCTATTTCGCATAAGCGCAAGAGCCTGGTGAGTACAGGCGACCGCAGCGCCAAAATACGCACCTACAATTACCCGCAGGGCCGGGTAACCGACCACCGCATCGGCCTTACGGTATACAACCTGGACAGTGTACTGAACGGGGAAGTACAGGAATTTATTGATGCGCTGATGTTTGCAGAAAATGCCGAAAAACTTACAACACAGGGGTAATCTGCTTTTGCAAAGCAAGGATTTTAGTAAAAATACCAATGGGGTTTGCTGCAATTCATTGGTATAATCCGAAGAAACCGCCCGATTCGTCTACCAAAATACGTGTTTGGTCTACTAATACCCTTCGTCCGTCTACTTTGATGGTGTAACCCCTTGTATATCACTATTTTTAATCAGGTTTTAGGGTATTCACATACTTTAAATACCGGGGAGTTCAGCATCATCTTTACTTATTTAAGCATAGAACTTATTATACCAGCAAAGTTTTTAATAAGCATTTACCCTAATACAACCTTATACCACATCCCACAGTTTTTCCACTGTGGGATTTTTTTTACAGCAATACAATTGAAGCAGCAGCGGTATTTTTTATACTTGGCAAAAAAATCCTGCAATCTATGCAGCTAATCATTTAATCTACTATTTAATAAGTCCGGGCTACTTTGTTCCTGAAAGAAATGCTGCCAGCCTATTTTCGTAACAGGTTATAGTATTTCGGAAAAAGCCGGGTGGTTATACGTTTATCCTGAAAAAATCACTATTACCTTAACTGGTAAAACTGATAGCAACAACCATTAACCAAACCTTATCTGTGTCCCGCAGCATCATTACTGCGGGATTTTTTTGTATAAAGCTTTCTTGTGTATTTTCAGCAAGGCAGTTCAATAATAAAACTGCTGCCTTTTCCTTCTTCACTTTCTGCCCGCAGGCCGGCATCAATTTTCCCGAGCAATTCTTTTACGAGAAACAGCCCCAGGCCGCTGCCTTTTTCGCCGGCAGTACCGGCAGTACTTTCAGCTTCGTTGTTCAGTATTTTGTGTAACTGCTCGCTGCTCATACCAATACCTTCATCTTTTACCATAATCTGAACCTGCTGCCCGGTATTAATGGCACTGATGAAAATAGTGCTTCCCCTGTGGCTGTATTTTACCGCATTGCTGATGATATTGTGCAGTGCTATTTCAAGGATATGATATTCGGCATAGGCTGAGGGCGCATCAATCTTTTTGCTGACTTTAATATTTTTTTGTGCTGCCTGTGCTGCTGCCGCACTGATGGCATCATCAATACAATCCTCTGTACTTACCTGTGTAATAACCGGCTTTGTATTTTTCAACTGCATGTTGGCCCAGGTAAGCAAATTATCGAGCATGTCGCTGGTTTGGCTTACAGAAAGCATGGTTTGCTTTTTAAAATCCTCTTTTTGTGAAGCAGGCAGGCCGGGGTCGTTAGCAAGGGTAAGATAGCTTTTTAAGGTAGTAAGCGGGTTCCGTAAATCGTGGCTGATAATGGAGAACAGCCGGTCCTTTACATGATTCAGGGTTTGCAGTTCTTCCTTTTGCTTACTGATCTGTGTATTCTTATCCTGCAGCAGCACATTGTTTTGCTTTATCCTGCGGTAAAAAACACCAAGGGTGCCTAACAGTACTCCGGCGGCAATGGCAATGATAATAAAAATATTCCGCTGACTTTTCTGCCGTTCTGTTTCTGCTTCCTGCTTAACCAGGCTGATATTTTTTTTCTCCAGCTGGTAGTCGGTTTCCAGCTGGGTAAGCTGATTTTTATTGTCTGCGGTGAAAATGCTGTCTTTAAGATCATAATGTTTAGTAAGGTAAATACTTTGCCTGCGGTAATCCTTCATGCCGGCATACATATCAGCCATATTGCGGTAGTTTTCCATTTCTATTGTCCTGGTACCAGCCTGTTGCGAACTGGCGATGCTTTTATTAAATGCTTCTTCGGCAGCCGTATAGTTGCCTGACTGCACCAGTGTGGCACCTATATTATTGTACAGTACGGCAATATAATCAACGGGTACATCAGGCATTGCATCGTACCTGGTACGAACCGTATCAAAATACCTGAGCGCCAATGCGGTATTATTGAGATGCTTGTAGCAAAGCCCGATATTGCAGAGTGTATTGATGTACATGCCATCATCTTTAATCAGCTTTGCAATTGCTGCAGCCTTTTGAAGATACAGCAGCGACGAATCGTATTTTTTTAACTGGTCGTACACCAGGCCCCGCTCACTGTATAAAGTACTCAGCTGGTTACTGTCTTTTGTTTGCTGCAGAATGTTTTCGGCATGATCATAATATTCCGTTGACTTGCCGAAAGATTTATTCTGGAAAAAAACGTTCCCGATAGACATGTATGTATTTACCAGCCGGCGCTTATCATTTAAACGGCTGTACATTTTTTCACTTTGCAGATAATAGTTCAGCGATTTGTCAAAATCTCCCTTCAGCAGGTAACAAAACCCGAGGTCGTAATATGCATTGCCCTGGCGCAGCGTATTGTTTGTGTTTTTGGCCAGCTCTGCTGCCCTTTCAAAATAGCTGATTGCCTTTGATGGATTGTTGTCGATATAATAACTGCCGATGCGGTTGAGGATACGCAGTATATTGCTGTCTGTTTTTTCTGTATCCAGTGCTTTCAGTAAGCTGTCCACCTCCCTGGTTACCTGGCAAAAAACTGTTGTACAAAATAATAGAGCTGTTAACAGCAACGCACCATTTCTCATCCTAAAAAAAAATTTAAATAAAACGCCTGATGGCCTGGGTGCCTATGATACTGTTAACAACAGACTCAGCAAAAGATTTACCAACGGGTAACTGCAGTTTATCAATGCGTACAGCATCGGCCTCTACAGCGGTAACTTTTTGCCTGTTTACAATATGGGTACGGGATATGCGCAGAAATAAAGCTGCAGGAAGCTGCTGCTCTAAATTTTTCATGCTTACCAGCACAATTTTCTTTTCACCATTCTGGAGAAAAATGGTTACAAAGTCGCCCAATGATGCAGCGTACAGCACATCGGCATATGCAATTTTTACAAAGGCACTTTTTTCTTTTACGAAAAAAGATTCATTGTCTTTTTGCTGAAAAGCTTCTCCGGGTGTGGTATTGGCTTTGATTTCTGCCAGCACTTTTACTTTATCTATGGCTCTTAGTATTCTTTCGGGTGTAACCGGTTTTACAAGGTAGTCCACAGCATCCAGGTCAAAAGCTTCAGCTGCATAGTTAAGGTGAGATGTGATAAAAATGGTCAGGGGAAGCGTTTTCAGGCTTTTGGCAAGCTGAATGCCGGTTAAGCCGGGCATTTCCACATCCAGTACCAGTAAATCAGGTGTGTGGCTTTGCAGTGCTTCCCTTGTGGCAAATGAATCCTCACATACGCAGAGGCATTGCAAACCTGGTATATTGTTCAGCTGCCGCAATGTATACTCCCTGTATACAGCATCATCATCTGCCAGAATGTATGTGAGTGGATATGCCATCTATATTCCGTAAAATTACTAATTTTTCATTGTTAAGCTGTCATTATCTGGTCAAAATACTGCTGTGGGGGTATTTTAATAATCTGGCTGCAGTATTTGCCTGCATGCAGCAGCATCGTATGGCTTACTGGTGATTGTGAGCATTTACTCCTTAACTTACAGAATTACAATATTTTTGAAAACAACTATCTTTAAACCAAACAATTGACCATATGCTCCAATTTAAAATGGGTATTTTATTGCTGCTGGCAGTAACCGCTGGTAAGGCACAGCAAATGATGGGCTTTACTGCTGCCGCAGCAGCAAAGCAGCTTGATTATGAGCAGCAGTTTGATGCCGCATTAAAAGCTGCCGACCAGGATGAATGGATGAAATTCCTTTCATCCCATCCGCATCATGTGGGTAGCGTACAGGGCAGGGCCAATGCGCAGTATATGCTCGACCTGTTTACAAAATGGGGTTACCAGGCTAAGCTGGAGTCATACACAGTACTGTTTCCCACCCCCAAAACAAGGGTGCTGGAATTGCTGGGGAGTAGCCCGTACAAAGCAAAACTGGAGGAGCCTGCTGTAAAGGAAGACCGCACCAGCGGGCAAAAAGCTGAACAGCTTCCTTCTTACAATGCTTATTCGGCCGACGGGGATGTTACGGCACCATTGGTTTTTGTAAACCGTGGCGTACCTGCAGATTATGAAGAGCTGGAGCGGATGGGCATTGACGTGAAGGGTAAAATTGTTATTGCCAAATACGGTGGATCCTGGCGGGGTATTAAGCCCAAAGTGGCGGCAGAGCATGGTGCTGTTGGCTGTATCATTTACAGCGATCCGGCGGACGATGGTTATGCAGAAGGAGATACTTACCCGGTTGGCCCCTTCAGGCCCAAAGAGGGTGTGCAGCGTGGCTCCGTAATGGATATGCCTGTTTACCCCGGCGATCCCTTAACGCCGGGTATTGGTGCCACTGCCGGTGCCAAAAGGCTCGACAGGAAGGATGCGGTTACCATCATGAAAATACCGGTATTGCCCATATCGTATGAAGATGCATTGCCCTTGCTGCAGTCGCTGAAGGGGGAAGTGGTGCCTGCTGCCTGGCGGGGAGCATTGCCCATTACTTATCATACCGGCCCGTCGGTGGATAAAGTACATTTAAAGCTGGAGTTTAACTGGGATATGAAGCCATTGTACAATGTAATTGCCAAAATGCCTGGTACAGATTTTCCTGATGAATGGATCATCAGGGGTAATCACCATGATGGCTGGGTTAACGGTGCTGCTGATCCGCTGAGCGGTATGGTGGCCGAGCTGGATGAGGCAAAGGCAATTGGGGAACTGGCCAGGAAAGGCATTAAGCCTAAGCGTACAATTGTATTTTGCGCATGGGATGGTGAGGAGCCGAGCCTGCTTGGCAGTACAGAATGGGTGGAGGACCACCAGGAGGAACTGAAGCAAAAGGCAGTTGCATACATTAATACAGATGGAAACAGCCGTGGTTTTATCGGCGGCGCAGGCTCACATATTTTTGAGCCTTTTTATAACGAGATCATTAATACGATAAAAGACCCGGAAACGGGGGTGACCATTAATGAGAGAAGATACGCAAGGGCGCTGGCCGAAGCTGATAAGGGAGCAAGGGCAAAACTGGTGGGCAATAAGCATTTTAAACTGGGCGCATTAGGGGCCGGGAGCGACTGGGGTGCTTTTTTACAGTACCTGGGCATAGCAAGTATCAACCTTGGTTTTGGCGGCGAGGGTGATGGTGGCGAATACCACTCCGTATATGATTCGTATGATATGTTTACCCGGTTTAAAGATCCTGGTTTCAAATATGGTGTGGCACTGTCGCAAACTGCCGGCAGAACCCTTTTGCGCTTAGCCAATGCAGAAGTGCTGCCGGTTGACTTTAACAGCTTTTACAAAACTGTGAATGAATACAGTACCGAAATAAAAACACTGCTGGACAATACAAGGGCCGAAACAGAGGTACTTAATACGTTGATAAAAGACCGGGTGTTTACACTGGCAAAAGATCCCACTAAAGTATATGCCGACCCGAAAGTAAAGGAGGCGGTTCCTTACCTGAATTTCAGCAGCCTGGAAAATGCCCTGGCACAGTTAAAAACGGCAAGTGAAGCATTTGTACAATTGTATGCCAAAGCTGCCACCCTTACGGCAGATAAGCAACAGCAGCTGAATGCAGTATTATACAAAGCAGAGCACAGTTTGATTCAGGCTGGCGGGCTGCCCCGCCGGTCATGGTATAAACACCAGGTGTATGCGCCGGGATTTTATACAGGGTATGGTGTAAAAACCTTACCCGGTATAAGAGAAGCCATTGAGCAGCGCAACTGGAGGGAGGCACAGGAGAATATTGAAATAGTGGCCAGTACTTTCCGGCAGTATGTTGCCGAAATAAATAAAGCCATCCTGCTTTGCAGGTGATTGTTTTCATTAAGAAGGGATAATTTATTTTCTGCGGGTGAGTAAAAAACCGGCTGAAGCTGTCGTGGGGCTATCATAGTATTCCAGCAGAATAGTATACTGGGTAGCCCATGGTTTCGATATTGCATCGTATCCATATACCGATGTACGGCTACCTTCTTTTACCTCTGCTTTAAACAGAAACCTGCCCGAATTGGTAAAAATGATTTTCAATTGTTCGTATATTTTCCGGGCATCAGCCGGGCCAGGGCATCCCTTCTGAAGCGAAAAAGACACTTCAAATTTCCTGTCCTTTATGTTCCCTTTTACGCCCAAGATGTTCGACCTGCTTTCGTACTGGGTATAATAGTCCGTTTTTTTTATTTCCTGCAGTTTTTCATTGGCAAAAAGCTGGTCCATGTCCTTCAGCAGCAATTTTATTTTTTCATCAAGCCCCGGCTCACCAGGTGCCAGGTTGCCGGTAACGGGCGGTGGTACCGGATTTTTACCGCTTACAGTAAGTGATACAATATACCAGTCCTTTGCTTTTGCCACAGTGCTTCTGAATAGCAGGCCGGTAGATTTGCCGGTTTCCGGGCTGTCGTAAAAATAACTGTGGTAAAGCAATGCATCATTAACTGTATCCTGTTGTTTTTTTTCATACAGTGATTTGTTGTAAATGCTTTTTACAGCTACCAGCAGGTCCTTTTCCATTTGCCGGGCCCGGGCAAATGTTGTGGCTGGTTTAAAGTAAAATACTGCGCCGGAAATACCTGCGCCGGAAGGGATGAAAATCTTACCTGAATCGGCCCCGGGCAGCAGCCATGCAGGCTGATAAACCGTATAGAGCATATCCCGGGTATTGTATTTTGGCCCTTTTGCCCCATCGAACCCTTTGCCGGCTGCCGCACTTATTTTTTTATACGCATCGTAAAACGGCTGATTGGCAAACTCATTTTGAGCTGTACCGCTCATTGTAAGTGTTGCCGCAAGAAAAATGAATCCTGCTTTTTTCATCATTCTTTTTTTGTTATACCATTGATATCAAAATGTGCCCGGGTAAAATACTGCTTCAGTTCCTGCATCCACTTTTCCCTGTTTCCAGCGCTTTTTATTGCAGTAGTGTTCTTTTCGTTGCTGAAACGGATGCCATCGCATTCAAAACAGATCAATGCCCTGTATACCACTGTTTCTCCATTAAGCAAAGTAATGCAATGCCGGGGTGTAAAACATTTATTGATATCCTCACTGCCGTTTGTTTTCAGCTTTTTAATAAGGGCAACCAGCTTTTGAGCCACTTTTGGGTTTTCTGAAACAAAGCTTTCCTCTGCCAGTTGGCCAGTATAACCAGCAATGGTGATGCTTTTACCATCCGGGGCATTTTGCTGTGGAGAGGGCGTAAAATATGAAAATCTTATGCCGGTAATCTTTTGCGCCCATACCGTTCCTGTTAAAAATACCATCAGTAGCAGCAGCCATATTTTTTTCATTTCAAGTTTTTTTAAGCAAGTATAAAATTAATTACCGGCAAATGGATTTCAATACCCTCCAGGGGGTATTTTGCAGCAATACTTTGCAGGAAAAGCCTGTTAGCGGCAACAATATTCACCCAATTTCAGGTTGGCCGTACAACCGAAGTGGTTTTTTTACTATCTTGATAACGTAAAAGCTTTTATTAAAACTAAATCTAAAAACAATGTTAGAAAATCTTCTTAACCTGGTGAAGGAATTCGCAGGTGATGCGGTGGTAAAAAACCCCGATGTACCCAATGAACATAACGATGAAGTGACAGCAGAAGCTACCAAAACAGTAGCAAGCGGTTTGCAGAATATGATGGCTGGTGGCGGCCTTGAAAATGTTTTATCATTGTTTGGTGGCGGCGGTCAGCAACAGGGCGGTGGTGGCGGCCTGCTTAAAAACCCTATCGTAAACATGATGATCGGGCATTTTTCAAGCAAGCTGATGGCTAAGTTTGGCCTTGGCAGCAGCCAGGCAAGTGGTGTGGCCAACAACCTTATCCCAAATGTTATCAGCAATCTTATCAGCCGTACCAACGACCCCAACAACAGCAGTTTTGATATCAACAGCATTATTGGTTCATTAACCGGTGGCGGTGCTGCTGCTCCTGCACAACAAACAGCAGGCGGCGGTGGAGGATTCGATTTCCAGAACATCCTCAACAGCTTTACCGGCGGTGGCAATGGCGGCAATGGCGGCGGTGGCGGCCTGGCCGATATCATCAGCAAAGTAACCGGCGGTGCCCAGCAGCAGCAGCAGCAACAGGGCGGCGGTGGCGGCCTGCTGGATATGATCAAAGGGTTTATGAAATAATTTTCAGCAATAAATAAAAACGGGCGGCTCATTGATGGGCTGCCCGTTTTTGTGTGTCAGGCATGTTCATTAAGCTATAGGGTGTAAGTCCCGAATGAGCGCTGCAGTGCGTATCATTAGCCAAAAGCAAGGGTGTCGCGGGTGACTGCGAATCTGAAAGAAGCTGGCGGCAAAGGTTTGAGCCTAC
>JANMIG010000068.1:0-73801 GCA_031375675.1 Chitinophagales bacterium | reverse complement strand
ACCGGGGATTTTACCAAACATACTATTGGCGTACAGAAAAGCAGACATCATTATTCTGACAAACCGCCGTATGCCGAACGGCACGTACGGTGGTGTGAGAGGACAGTAGGGGAAATAATCCCCTACTTCCTACTCGATTATTAGCGTTCCCTGTACCGCCGGATTTTTGCCCGGGATGCATCATCTAATACCAATTGCACATACGAATTTGTCCAACTGTTTGTGGTATAATGCCGACCTACTTTGGATTAGCTTAGAAATGATTGGACTATTTAATAAGTAGCGTCGGTATAAAAAATGCTTGCAGTGAAGCAACGGGGAAACAGCGTTGCGTTTAAAGAGGTTTCTCAATCAAATAATTCATTCCAACTAAATGTCCATTTTTTTATAATCACATTTGGGTTTTTCAACATGGTGTCTGTCTTAATTGTATTAATTGAGTTGTCAAACAGAATGGGAAATAGCCGGACTTTTTGTTGCTGGTTATGAAAATCTCTGTAAACAATTACATAAGAAGCGTTTCCTCGTCTACCCAAGGCAGATAGATATATTTTGTCAATATTTTCAACCGGGACTTCAATTTCTGTCTGAGCTTTGGTGTCAACGATGTAGAGTGCTTGTTTGATGTCGTCATAGTCAATCCTTTTCCTTGTGCTGATATAATACAAAATACCCGTCAATGCTATTCCTCCCAAGGTCAGTCCGGCTATTGATTTAGAAGTGAAAGTATCATTACGAAAATCTCTTACCAAATTAAAAACAATAGAAAAGAGTCCTGTAATAATAGCGGTTTTAAGAATTGTGAATTTTGTTGAAACGCTGTACCGGTTTTGATTGTCTGTTGTCACAATAATTTGTATTAATGTTGAATGCAGTATTCTGTCAGCCAGGTTGCCACCAACCTCTTTATTGGCGGAGGTTTTATATAATTTAATGCATAATACAGTAGTTTTTTTATTATAAATCAATAATGATGAAAAATCTTGAATTACAAAAATTACAAAAATATCCATAACTATTTCTTCTGTAAGCAAGCTGTTCAACATTCAGCTTCATTGTGGCGCTGCACAGCTAATGAAGCTTTAGTTGTTGCCTGCTGTATTATTTGCCTTTGAGTCTGCCGTAATAAATTAAGTCTACAATTTCGCCTGATGTTGTCTTATAGTCCATTCTGATAATTCCTTCTTTTTCAAAACCACATTTCTCTGCCAGGGTTTGTGCTGGTATGTTCGTGTGGTGTGTCCTGAGAAATATTTTTTTAAACTCTAAATGGTCAAAGCAGTAATCCAGAAAAAGCATCATCGCTTTTGTTGTCAAACCTTTTCCTGCAAATTTTTCGTCTGTATAACAACCGATTTCAGTTTTGGGAATTGTCCAATCCACATTTTTCAAGTCAATGAAGGCTGCAAATTCATTGGTGGAATTATCCACCAGGATAAACGGAAAATATTGCCTGGCAGACCGTTTAGCTGTCAGCTCTTTTAAAAATATTTCTGTTTCTGAAAGGTCTTTTGTTCTTGAAACTGTTCCTGTAAAAAAGTCTTCAAGCCTTTTTCTGTTTCTATCAACCAAATCAAAATAGGGCTTTAAATCGCTGACTTCTAACGGTCTGATTGTGTAATTTTCAAATTCTATCATTAGTCAATATGTGTCAATTTTAAATGGCCTGTACAATAGCAGCCAACGGCAGGGCTTTCTGCAGGGCTGGAGTTCATTGCTCGTCCAGCCCGGAACCGATGGTGATTAAAAAATGACCCGAATTGAAGATTGGATTTTTACTGCTGCTGATTGTACTTCCATCCAGCAGCACTTTAGCCAAACTCCCTGTTCTGCTTGTTGCTTATTTTAATCGACAAATGTTTCCCTGATAATTGACTTAACATTAATTATTTCTTTTTCTGTCAATACGCCAAGCAGTTTTATTACCCGCTGTCTGTCAATGGTTCTGATTTGATCAAGAACAATCCAGCCTTTTACTTTAGTATTTTTTAGAATTATCCTGGTTGGGTAAGATTTTGAACTGCTTGTTATTGGAGCAATGATAATTGTCTGGAGATATTTGTTCATTTCATTTGGGGAAATAATCACACATGGTCGTGTTTTCTTCATTTCACTTCCAATTGTCGGGTCTAAATTTACCAGTACAACCTGATATTGTGCTACTTCCATTCGGCAAAATTTTCATCTTCAAAAACATCAGGCATTAAAAGGTTATCATCGCCATTTTCATGCATTTTTTTAAAAGATTTCTCCCAACCTTTACGTGGGGAAGTTTTCGGTTTCAGAATGATGTAATTTTTTTCAAGAACAAGTTCCATCGTGTCCTTTATATTATATTTTTCTATTAAAGTCTTCGTCAAACGAATACCTTTTGAATTGCCTATTGAAATTACAGAAATGTCCATTTATAAAATAGTTGTGACTACAAAGTAATTACATTTAGCTGAATAATTCAAGAAAATTATCCAGTAGTCTGGGAGTTGCAAAAGAGTAACAGCTCAGCGGCAGTTTCCCGCAATGGCGTGACAAGTAGTGAAAAACCCTGCCGCTCACCAAATATACACATTATGTGAATGCCTAACCTTGGGAAACGGTAACTCCATAATAAAATAGCAGGCTTACTATTGTTGGCCGGTTTTACTGCACTTGCGGTACAAGCTGTTCAACACTCAGCTTCATTGTGGCGCAGCGCACCCAAGGAAGTTTTAGATGTTAGTTAGTAGTTGTGGTTCTATGATTCTTCGCCTTCTATGTCAAATAATTCATGCAGTTTTTGTTGTAATAGTTTTTTGTCAGGAAGTTGAGTTTTATATTCTGAGACCATTGTTGGAGAAAGACTTCTGCTCAAAGCATATTCTACTACCTCACTGTCTTTGTCTTTACAAAGCAAAACTCCAATACTGGGATTTTCATTTGGTCTTTTTACGTCCCTATCCAGGGCTTCTAAGTAAAAATTCAATTGTCCCAGATGATCAGGTTTGAATTTGTCTGCCCTTAGCTCAAATGCTACTAAGCATTGCAAACCACGATGATAAAATAAAAGGTCTGTGTAAAAGTCACTATTGCCAACCTGCAATTTGTATTCTTCCCCTATAAAAAGAAAATTCTTTCCCAATTAAAGAATAAAATCTTTCATCTGTCTGATAAGTCCACGCTGCAAGTCGCTTTCGCTATGAGGGTCTGGGAGATTTAGAAATTCAAACACATAATCGTCTTTGAATTTATTTATTATAGCTGGCCTGGTTTCTCTCAACGCTGTTGAGAGTTTTGAAGCAGCAATCATTGTGCGTTCAAATTGGCTGGCAGAAATCTGCCGGTCAAGCTCTCTGAAACTGTAATGTTCTTGTTTTGCTAACTTCAAATAAAACTCACGTTCTTCAGTGGTTTTGCACCTCGAAAAAATATCCAAATTGTGAGACCAACTAATTTCTCTCAGCAGTGTTGAGAGTTTTGGAGAATCCTTATAAGTTTAATAAAATTGCTTCATCCGCCAAAGGTTTTTATCAGAAAAACCTTTGATTTCAGGCTCATTTTGCTGGAGATGTTTTGCTAACTCTTTAACAACCGACTCACCCCATTCAGCAAGTTCAAGTTTCTTACAGATATATTCGCCAATGCTCCAGTATAAATTAATCAATTCAGCATTAACGGCTCTTATGGCATTAGTTCGGGATTGCTTTATAAGTTCAATAATGTTAACAAACCGTTTGTCCATGTAACTTTAGTTTGTAAAAAATTTAAAGAAATATCGCCCCGGTTTAATTTTTTAATGTCCATATCTTAAAACCAAAACTCTTCAATGATTTGGAGTGGTTGTGTTCCATAGCTGCTAACAGCAGTTTCACGCAATTACGGGAAATCCTGCCGCCCATCACATATACACATTATGTGAATGCCTGACCCCGGGATACGGCAACTCCATAATAAAATAGCAGGCTTGCTATTGTTGGCTGGTTTTACTGCACTTGCGGCACAAGCTGCTCAACAGTCAGCTTCATTGTGGCGCAGCGCACACAACGACCCATTAGTTATTTTAGCGGCTGGGCGGTATTTATAAGAAACTTAATCATTTTATTGGCGACTTACATCTGTTGTTTCGCACATTGCAAATGTTCCTAAAAATGCTTGGGCCAAAGCCGCTTTAACAGGCTGTTCGTTTTCGAAAATTTTCATCCAAACTGACCAAAATCCTATTGCTGTTGCATTATTAGTTACTGAAAGAATATAATCATCAGGTCTGCCATTACTAATGTAATAATTTAATGAATTTTCTGCCATTCCATATGCTTGGCTTCTTTTAATCCATCTTCTATCAGTAGAACTTGCAGCAGTACCATATCTTCCTATTCCAGTAAGTAGAAGAGTATTTTTGGCAATTACAGTGTTAACAGATGGATGTAAATTGGCCTTTATTGTTACAACTCCTTTAGGATGGAAGTCAAATAGCAAATGTGTATTGTGAATATCTGCCCAGTAATATTCAAAGGCATTGTCTTGTTGTTGGTTTTTTATGCTATTACAATTTGAACAAGCTAAAAGAAAATTCGACCATTCCAGTAAAAGAGCAGGGAACATTAATTTGGGAATAATGTGTTCAATAGCAGGGTTTGTTATTTGATTTTCGCAGTAAGAACAGAAGTCTCCAATTCTATTAATCATATGAGGTCTTGCTTCTCCATATTCGGCAAAAACAATATCAATATTATTATCCTGTGGGCAGTTTCCTTTTACTACTGGTCTCATTTATTTGTCAAAATGTGTTGGAAAGATTCAAGGTATGTTACGTAAGCAGGCTCGTCATAAAAGGGGAGCATTAATTTTTCAAGTTTTTCCTTTATGGCATTTACTTCGTCGGGATTTTTTTCCTCTTTGCCTTCAATAATTAATTTATAATATTCATCTGCAACTTTTTTCATTTCTAAAAACCGTTCGCTTCTATTTGATTCTTTAACTCCCATTTCTCCTTCAACAATATCTTCTAAGCCGACTTTTCTGTAATCTTCATCCATATTTTTACCTTGTAAATCAATTAATTCATCATTTGTAAGGCTTTGTACTATAAAAGGAGAATGAGAAGTTGTTATAAATTGAATTTTAGGAAATGTTTCCTTTAATTTATTTACAATAGTTCTTTGCCACTTTGGATGAAGGTGTAAATCTAATTCATCAATTAAAACAATTCCTTCACTTTCTTTTGCGGCATTCAGTTCTAAGTATGGATTTAGCAAAACGCATCTGTAAGCTATGTCTGCGACGATACCAATAATGTTTCTTTGTCCATCACTTAAATAAGTAAATGGTAAAGTTTCTTTTTTGTCAGAATGTCTCATTGCCATTAACTGGTCTTCTTCAATTCCAAAAAAAATTGTTTCCCAACCTTCTAAGCAATTCCTAACGGCTCTTTTAATTACTTGTGCTCTCCATTTTGCAGTTTCATTTCCTTGAAGCAAGGAAAGCTCCATTGTTTTAAACCATTCTGCAAATCTTTTAATACTTGACTTTGAATCAAGGCAGTTATAATAGCCCTCAAATCTTGAACCTTTAGGTAAAGTCTTTACAGTTTTGGGGTGTTCACCAAATAATCTACCGCAGCCTAAATAATCAAAAACCGGAAGCTTAATATTTTTACCTCCATTTTCAGAAAGTTCTAAAAAGTGTTCTTTTGCAATGCTTTTAATTTCATTTTCATTGCCGTGTCTAAATCCAAAGTCAATATGTACTTTTCTAACATCCCAGCTTATTTTTTTTTTATCAATTTCACCAATGACCGTTAAACTTGTTTTGGTTTTCTTTTCAATACTGTGTGAGAATGTTTCTATACGTACATCTTCCTTTCTTATAGGTCTAACATTTCTTCCTTGACTTACGGATAAATAAGAGTTTATTGCAGCTGCCAAAGCTTCTAAAACAGAAGTTTTGCCAGAGCCGTTTTCTCCGATTAATACATTGAAGGAGGAATTAAACTCAAAAGTCCTGTCCTCAATTCCTCGGAAGTCAACAATTCTTATTGATTTTATATGCATTGCGTTGGTTACAAAATTTTAAATATTTTTTCGTCCACTAAATTTAGTAGCGAATATAGCTATAAGTGGCCTAAAAATTGCAGACTTTTCGAGGTTAATGAACGTCTGGTATCCTTGTAACAAACGTATATATTACCGCAGGTTTATAATATTTAAGTACAAAACACGCATTTTTTTTATTACAAATCAATGTGTTAGAAAAATTGCCGCCCCAAAAGTAGTCACGCAAATACCTTTTTTTATTTTTTAAATATGGGTATTTGACACTTTTCAGCAAAACAATTCTTTTACTCCAGCTTTATCTGTTCCTTATTGCGTAACACCCCCGTAAACGCCCTCACCTTTTCCACAGGCGACAGCGCAAAACAGGGTGTCATACCAAACCTGCTGCTTGCATTAACCAGGTTTTATTTCAGCAGCGATTTAAATGCCTCCTCATTCACTTTTACCGGGTATTTTTTCTTCAGTTCTTTTATCCATTCTTCTTCCAGGTATGCCTGGTAATCGTTGATCACCAGCCCGCGGGCTTCTTCAAAACTGCGCTGCTGCCCTGCAGGATATGTTTTTAGTACTTTTACAAACACGGCTGTGCCATCTGTGCCATTAATTACCGGGGTGGAAACCAAATTTGTTGTGATAGCCGTACCATCTCCAGCAGGAATCTGGGTAAGTTCGTACCGGGTAGAATCTGCCTGCACATTACCGCCCGATGAGTCTGCTACGTCCTTCCAGCTTTTGCCTTCCAGCAGGGCTGCCCTTGCTGCATCTGCTGCTTTTGCATTGCCACAATTAAAAATGAGTACATCTGCACTGGCGGGCCACAGGTAACTGTCTTTTTTCTGGTTGTACAATTTTTTTAACCCGTTTGAATCGCTGGCGGCACGGTTCCATACATTGCGCTCCATTATTTCAAACAGCATATTGCCCTCTTTAAATTCCTGCATCTGGTACTTAAACTCGGTATTGTACTGCTCTAAATTCTTTTTATAGTATTCAAGTGCGGCAGCCTCTACGTATTTTTCAAATAATTCAGTACCCGCTTCACCTTTATACAGTTCAGAGGTTTTGTAATCGTACACAAAATTCAGCCAGTCAGAACCTTTAACGGCGGTGCTGCCCGTACTGAAAATCACTTTATTGCTGATGGGGAATTTTTTTGCATCGGCAGCCGTTTTATTGGTTCCCATACTGTCGGCATAGCGAAAGAGCAATGCATCGGGTACAGCTACATTTCTTTTATACCCGGTTTTTTTAATTACGTCTTTTACAAATTCTTCCCTTGCACTGGCAATGCGGTCGTCCTGCAGTACTTTCTGCTTTAATTCATACTGGTAGCCCGCATCTTTTTCATCAGCCGGTGTTGGTACCTGGGCAAGTCTTTTTACAATATGGTATCCAAACTGGGTTTGTATGGGCGGCGCAATGTCCCCATCTTTTTTGAGTTTGAATACTTCTGTTTCAAATGGCAGGTCATATTTGCCGGTACCAAACTCGGGCATTTCGCCATTGTTAAGATAAGTGAGTTTATCCTGGCTGTATTCTTTAGCCATTTCCCCAAAACTGGCTCCTTTTTTAAGCAGGGTATAAAAAGAATCTGCTTTTGCCTTCAGTTCTTCCAGCTTAAAGCCTGATCCTTCCGGCGGAAATGCCAGTAATATCTGTGCAATCTTCCATTTACCTGCACTTTTTCTCTCTTCAGTAACTTTAAACACATGCCAGCCCGATTTGGAGCGGTATGGTTTGCTGAAACTGCCGGGCCTTAAGCCGTACACAATGTTTTCATACTTGTAGGGCAGTAAAAATGCGGTAACAAAGCCCAGGTCGCTGCCCTTGGTCGGGAAGTATTTTCCTGAAATCTCTTCCAGCATTTCATCGTAATTGGTAGTGCCTTTTTTCAACTCATCATACACTTCTTCAATGGCCTTGCGGGCACGGGTGGTATCATCCCGGTTCATCTTTTCATCCACACTTACATAAAAATGCAGCACATGCAGGTCTTTCTGGCTGCGGTCAAATGCTTCGTCCACCAGGGCGGCTACACCTTTTGTATCGTTCATGTATGTTTCCTGTACCTGGTTGCGGAAGTTGGATACATCCGCCTTCAGGCTTTCCAGCGTGTCTAACCGCTCAGCAAGGGCAGCTTTTACCTTTAGCTTAAAATTGATGTAAAGGTTAAGGTATTCCCTTAATGCGCCTTCCTTATCCGTTTCAGGCCCTTTGTTTTTATTATAGGCCCTCATAAACTCATCTTTACCTACGGGCGTAGTGCCGTAATTAAATATTGGTTGGGCAGATAAACCGGTAGCCATTGCCGCAGCAAGCAGTAAACAATAAATTTTTTTCATTTCAGTATTTGTATTTTCTCTGTTTGTCATAAGCCATCACACCATGCATGGGGCGATGTATTCCGTTAACCTATTTTATTTTTTCCATTTTACCTGCAGCAGGTCGTGCAGTTGCTGCCAGCCCAGGTTTTTGGCAATGATCCTCTTGTCCTTATCCAGCAGGTACAATTTTGGTGTAACCGTAACGTCGTACAACTGCCTGAAGCCGGGTTTTTGAGCAGCATTATCGGCCTGCTCCATTGCTTTTGTCTGGTAAACGTGTATCCAGTCATTTAAATTATGCTCTTTTGTATATTTTACCCATTCAGTTTTTACATCTTCGGTAAGCATGGCGTAAATCTTTACATTGTGCTGCTGCCAGCTTGCTTTAAAAACCGAATCAATTTTTGGTACTTCCTCTTTGCAGTGGCCGCAGGTGGGGTCCCAAAAACATACAACCGTATAGTCTGCATTTACCTCATACAATGCTGTGGGCTTGCCTGTACTGTCAACCATTTCCAGGTTGGCAGCTTTTTCGCCAATCAGGTTAGACATGAGCATATAGGCCCTTCTGCTGATGGCCTGCATCTGCTTTTCGTTGAGCCAGCTGGTGAGCCCCCTGGCATGGTATTGCTCAAAAAGGTGAACAAAAACCGCATCCTGCCCCATGTATTTTGGGTTGATGTATTCATCTGTAAGCCAGTTGAGCAGAAACTTATACATTTCGGGGCTGCTGCGTGCCAGCAGTAATTTATAATCCACATCTTTAATAATGGTATCAGCTGCCTGCACCAGCACTTCCCGGTAATACCGCTCCAGCTTGGGCAGAAAGAAGGGTGTGCGTATCACCCTTTCATCCATAAACGTAATGCCATCCCAGTAATGCGCTTTGTAGTAATTGTAGTTCACCAGTGAGTCCTGCTGTGTAAGCGGCCGTTTAACGGGCACTTCCGGGTCCTGCATGCCGGTAAACAGGGCTGCCAGCATACTTTTGGGTTTGGTTCTCACAATTTCGGCCCTGTAAGCATTCAGTTCCTTGTTGAGCCGGTTGTAGTTTGCCTCGTTGGTGGCAGAATCTTTGGCATTGGCCGAACGCATATAAGCAGCCCTTGCATCCTGCAGTTGTTTGCCTTTAACGGCCACATACTTCTGGTACTGCACATACAATGTATTTTCGGGTGAGCCGGTAACGATTGTTTTGTTTAAAAAGTCAGTGGTATCCACTTTAATGGCTATTTGCTGGCCCTTATCAACAAAAAAATCAAAACTCAGCCTTTTGCCCGGCAGTACAATGATGTAAATGCCGCCCGGTAAGCGCTGTTTGCTGCTGAAAATAGCGGTACCCCTGTTGCTGAAAGCAGCGGAATCCTGCACAATAAAGCTGTTGGGGTTCTGCTTGTAAGTAAGGTACACCGTACCGGTTTTGTACTGGGTGGACTGGAGGGTAACCTTGTATCCCTGGGAAAAGGAGGCGGCTGACAGCAGCAACCCCACGGCTGATAATATAGTTTTTTGCAACTTCATAAATGGATTGCAAATGTATTTAAAAACTACGAAACCTGTGTGGGGCATGGAATGAACGGGGAAATGTCATTTTAGAGGGGTTTTCTCCGGCCGGTTACCAGTAAATAAGCCGGGATGGGATGAATTCGCAGATAATCAACTCCCTTTCAGTTTCCATAAAAACAATAGTATACTTCTTTTTGTAAGGAATACATTTATACCCAAGCCGTTTACGCTCCGGTTCCCTGCAAACAGGATACGATTTGATAGTGTCTGACATTTTGATAAAGTGGTCATAAACTGCATCAGTAAATGCTTCTGCCGTGGCAACCAGCCCCTTCGATTCAATAAACCAGGCAATTGAAGCTATGCTGTCAGCAACAGTTTGTTTGATGATTACTTTCCGGCGGCCCATTTTCTGATTTTTGCTTTACTGTATGCACGGGCTTCTTCAACCGAAAAAGTTTTTTCTGTCTTTGATTTCAGCGCAGCAGTTTTTTGCAATGCCTCATACTCCTTTTGGGGAAGCAGGACATATTTTTTTTTATCTATTACAATTGAGGTCATACGCTTTTTTGTATACGAATTTACAGGAAAACTGTCACTGATAAAGTAATGATGCGTATTTTCTTAAACATCTGCCACTTTCTATCGCTATTTTTGCAGCTTATGGGCAAAAGGAATAAAAATGTGATACTGCAGGGCATAACGGTTGAAAATTATGCAGCAGAAGGCAAATCAATAGCCAAACACGAAGGAAAGGTCATCTTTATCGAAAATGCCATTCCCGGTGATGTGGTGGATGTGTTGCTGGTGAAAAATAAAAAAGATTGGGCCCAGGGCGTGGTGATTGCTTACCAGGCATATTCCCCGCAGCGGGTAACCCCTTTTTGCAAGCATTTTGGCACCTGCGGCGGTTGCCAGTGGCAAATGCTGCCCTACCAGCAGCAACTGGTATACAAGCAGCAGCAGGTAACCGACCAGCTGAGCCGTATCGCCAAAGTACCGCTGCCCGAAATATTACCCATTGCCGGGGCCGAAAACCACACACATTACCGCAACAAAATCGAATACACTTTTGGCAATAAACGGTTTATACCCCGTGAAGAGCTGAGGGCCGCAGAAGGCAAGCCCATTGAAGCTCCGGAAGATTTTGCCGGTGCAGCAGGCTTTCATGCGAAAGGTGTTTTTGATAAGATAGTGGATATAGAAGAATGTCACCTGCAGGCTGAACCCACCAATGCCATCAGGCTGTGGACAAAAGCTTATGCTATTAAGCACCAGCTTGCATTTAACGATATACGGCAGCATACAGGTTTTATGCGCAATATGCAGCTCCGCATCTGCACCACGGGCGAAGTAATGGTAAATGTGATTGTGGGTGAAGATGACACCCAAAAAATTACAGCCATGCTTACGGCCATGCAGCAGCAGTTTCCTGAAATTACCACTTTGCTGTACACCATCAATACAAAATGGAACGACAGCATCAACGACCTGCAGCCACAGGTATTTTATGGCAAGGGCTATGCGGTGGAAAACCTGGAGAACCTTTCGTTTAAGATAAGCCCCAAATCATTTTTTCAAACCAATACCCGGCAGGGCGAAAAGCTCTACAGTATTACCCGTGATTTTGCAGGGCTTACCGGCACAGAAACCGTATATGACCTGTATTGCGGTACCGGCAGCATCGGCATTTTTGTAAGCGCACAGGCCAAAAAAGTGATTGGGGTGGAAGTGATAGCCGAAGCCGTGGAAGATGCCAGGGAAAATGCAGCGCTGAACAATATCAGCCACGCTCATTTTTTTGCCGGTGATGTGATAGATATATGTACGGATGATTTTTTTGCTGAACATGGCCGCCCCGATGTGATCATTACCGACCCGCCCAGGGTGGGCATGCATGACAAACTGGTGAGCAAATTGCTGGATATGGCGGCACCGGTGATTGTGTATGTAAGCTGCAATGTGGCCACCCAGGCAAGGGATATTGGCTTGCTGGCAGAAAAATACAATGTGGAAAGGATACAACCGGTGGATATGTTTCCGCACACTCATCACATTGAATGTGTGGTTTTACTTAAATTGAAATAACTTTATATAATGGCATATTACAATTCCGGGAATTCATTACAGCGGCAAAGCCCGATAGTATTTAACCTGATAATAATAAATATCCTCGCTTTTCTTGCGCAAAAGTTGATTACCGGCTTTGATGTAACTGAGTGGGGGGCATTGCATTATTTTAAGTCAACGCTTTTCAAGCCTCACCAGCTTATCACCAATATGTTCCTGCATGCGCCGGATAATTTTTTTCATATTGTGTTTAATATGTTTAATTTATATGTTTTTGGCACCATACTGGAGCGGTTCTGGGGGTCAAAAAAGTTTTTCCTCTTTTATATCATCTGCGGTCTGGGTGCAAGCATCATGATTGAACTCACCATTCCTTTTACTGCCGGACAGGCGATAAAAAGCATTACAGCCGGAGAAATTATTTCAGCAACTGATGTAGCCTCACTGACAGAAATGTACAAAGAGCAATACAGCGCTATCGGGGCTTCCGGCGCAGTTATGGGGCTTATGGCGGCTTTTGTTTATCTTTTTCCAAATACAGAGCTGATGGTGATGTTTATACCAGTACCGGTTAAAGCAAAATATGTAATACCGGTTTTTATACTCATAGACCTTTTTGGGGGCTTCTATAAGTTTAAGAATGATAATATTGGCCACTTTGCTCACCTTGGCGGGGCATTGGTTGGGTTTTTACTGGTTATGTACTGGAACAAAACCAATAAAAAAACGTTCTATTAACGGGCAGCAGTTTTGCACAGGTTTATAGTAAATTTGTATTTATAAAATTATTGTATGGGAGAGGCAGACAGGTACCAGGAATACAGGGGCGAAAGCAGGAGTGGCATCAAAAGATTGCTGCTTGGGCAGGGCGATAATGCGCTGGTATGGCTGGTAGCCATTAATGTAATGGTTTTTCTGATCATACTCTTTGTTCATGTAGTGTATAAGTTTTCCGGCAGTTCAGATATGGTATTTGAACAAAATGCACTTCCCTTTTTTCAACTGCCTGCAGGGCTTATCCGGCTGAGCGAAAAACCCTGGACCCTGCTCATCTTTATGTTCAGCGAAGTGTCTGTTTTTAACCTCATCAGCAATATGCTGTGGCTATGGGCTTTTGGGTACATCATGCAGGACATTGCAGGCAACCGGAAGCTGATACCCGTTTTTATATATGGTGGTATAGCAGGGGCTGTTTTTTTTATTACGGCTTATCTTGTTTTTCCGTTTTTAAACCCGGCAGAACCCGGCTCATTCCTGCTGGGGGCCAATGCCTCCGTAACTGCCGTGGCTGTGGCTGCCACCGTGCTTACGCCCAATTACCGCTTTTTCAGAAATATCGGCAATGGCATTCCCATTTGGGTATTAACCGGGCTTTACCTGCTGATTGCACTTGCAGGTGTAGCAGGTTTTGGCGCTGGCAGAAGCGCTGCCATATTGGGAGGTGCACTGGCAGGGTATGTATTTGTGTACCTGCTGCGCAAGGGTAAGGATGGAAGCGTATGGATGAATAATTTTTATGACTGGATCACCAATGTGTTTAATCCAAATAAAAGCAGGGCGAATATGCCTGAGAAAGAAAAGGTTTTTTACAATACCGGTAACCGCAAGCCGTATACCAAATCAACCAATATCACCCAGCAGCGGGTGGATGAAATATTAGATAAGATCAGCCAGAAAGGATACCATTTTTTAACTGATGAAGAGAAAAAAATTCTGAAGAAAGCAGCCGAAGAAGATTTGTGAGGCCGCTGGTCATATTTAGGATTTTTATAACTTTATTAGCAGTATTTTTATCACCAGTAAGCATCTTTACAGCAATTACGGCAGTTGGTATGTATAAGTGTTGCAGGGTTGAGCACCATGCCGTAATTTGTATTGATCAGCGCTGATGTAATTTTTAAGCCTTAACTGTTAATGTCCAAAAGCTTTTTGAGGAGGTTCAGCAAGAAATTTTTCATTGTCACCAATATGATTGTGGCTGTGTTGTTTTTGCTGGGCTGTAATGTACAATGGTTCAACCCGGCATGGTGGTGGTTTCTGGGCATTTTTAACCTGGGTGCTTTTTACCTGCTGCTGGTATTGCTGGGCTTTATCATCTTCTGGCTATTTGCTAAACCCCGCTGGGCCATCATTTCAGTTATTGCTGTATTGCTGGCCTGGGTGCCGCTGCATCATATTTTCCCTTTTCGTGTTTCAAATGAATTTACGGTACAAAAAAAGCCGGATGCCATGCGCATCATGACCTGGAACGTAGAGCATTTTGACATACTGGAACACAAAACACACCCGGAAACCAAGCAGAAAATGCTGGAACTGATAAGGGAATACCAGCCAGATATTGCCTGCTTCCAGGAAATGGTGGGGGCCGACAGTATTGCCAAAGCCATCAACTATATTCCGGATATTTTGCAGCAAACAGGTTTTGAAAACTACCATTATTCCTGGAACAGGAAACTGGACTTTGATGCCAATCATCATTTTGGTATTATTCTTTTTTCCAAATATCCCATCATCAGCAGGCAAACCATCAGCTTTCCGCCCAATGATTATAATTCCATTTTTCAATATGCAGATATTGTAAAGGGAGATGATACCATCCGTGTGTTCAATATACATCTTCAATCACTCAAGTTCAGCAACGATAACCTTAGGTATATTGATAATCCTTCCATCAAAGATGCAGAAGCGGTAAAGGAATCCAAAAGCATCATCAGCAAACTAAAAAAGGGGTTTGTAAAGCGGGGAGTGCAGGCAGACCGCATCCGCAATGAAATCAACAAAAGCCCCTACCCCGTGATTGTATGCGGCGATTTTAATGATTTGCCCAATTCTTATGCATACAGTATTATTGGTAAAGATCTCAACAACGCTTTTGAGCAAAAGGGCAGTGGGCTTGGCCGCACCTACAGCGGCATTTCGCCAACGCTGCGTATTGATAATATTTTCACCAGCAAAACGATGGAGGTATTACAATACAACCGCATCGCCAAAAAAATGAGTGATCACTTTCCGGTTATAGCCGATGTGAAGATGGCAGATTGACCCATATGCCGTTTAAGTACGCCCCAATGCCTGCATATACAGGTTGTAATTTTCCTCATCAAAGCAAACAAAAATCACATTCGTAATTACAGTTGTTTGTAGTAAAAAATCATTTACAGTTTTTACTGCAATTTCAGCCGCCTGCGTTTTTGGGAAATGATAAATGCCCGTGCTGATATTGGGAAAGGCAATGCTGCTGATACTGTTTTCCACGGCAAGCTGTAAGGAATTGGTATAGCAGGCTGCTAATTTTTCAGCTTCTCTATTATTACCGCCGTTCCACACCGGCCCCACGGTATGGATAACATACTTTGCAGGGAGCTTACCCGCAACGGTAATCACCGCTTCACCCGTTTTGCAGCCGCCCTGCCTGGCAATAATGCGCCTGCAATCTTCCAGTATGGCAGGGCCACCGGCACGGTGTATGGCACCATCCACACCACCGCCACCCAGCAGCGATGTGTTGGCAGCATTTACTATGGCATCCGCAGATACTTTGGTAATGTCGCCGCAAATTATTTCAATTACAGCCCGGTTCAACGCAGTATTACTTTATTGGGCAGCCGTTGCTTCACCTGTGCCGGCAATGCTGTTGTGCGACCCGTCACAATACGGAGGGTTTTTGGTTTGCTTGCACTGGCAGAGCCACACTTCTTTTTCTTCGGTAAATTCTACCTTCATACTTTTATACTCCCCTGCTTCTGCCGGAATAGTTTTGTGCTTGCCATCGCAAAAGGGCTGCTTATCGCTAAGGCCGCAGGTACACCAGGCATAAATTTTACCCGGCTCAACTTTTACCATTTGTGGTGATGCAATGGCACATTTTGGAAATTCACTCATAATTATGGTTGATTTATATATTTTGTTACAAAACGGTAAAGGTTAAAATTTTTACCCTCCGCTTCAATGTTCTGTTTAAGCAAAGCTTTGTCAATATCCCTCATGCGGTGCTGTTGAATAAGGTAATATGCCTTTTCTGCCAGCAGCCAGCATCTTTTGTCGCCCGAATGATGCTTTTTCAGGTAATGCCTTATCTCCTGCCACAGCTCTTCAATCCCTTCTTTTTGTGCTGCCACAGTTTTTATCACTTTCACTTCATCGTAATGGCTGGTAAAGGCCGGGGCCATCATCAGCCGCAGGTTTTTTACAAACATATCTGCATCAGGCCGGTCGCTCTTGTTCACCACAAATATATCTGCAATTTCCATCAGCCCGGCCTTCATGGTTTGTATTTCATCACCTGCTTCGGGTACCACCACCACTACGGTGGCATCAGCCAGTCCGGCTATTTCAATTTCACTCTGGCCCACGCCAACCGTTTCCACAATAATATAATCAAAAGGTGCCGCCTTCATCAGCTCTGTTATTTCGATAATTTTTGGGTGAAGGCCGCCAAGGCTGCCCCTTGTGGCAAGGGAGCGGATAAATACCTGGCTGTTGTTGTACCATTCGCTCATGCGTATGCGGTCGCCAAGCAGTGCACCCAGGTTAAAGGGGGAGGAAGGATCAACACAGAGTACCCCGATTTTTTTTCCCGCAGCTGCCAGCACGCCGGTAAGTGCATCCACCAGTGTGCTTTTACCGGCTCCGGGCGGTCCTGTGATGCCTATTACAGGTGTGTGCGAAGGTGTAAGGCTGGTGAGCAGCTCCATATAACCCGGCACTTCATTTTCGATAAGGGAAATACCACGGGCCAGCGCTTTTGTATTACCAGATTGAATATCGGTGAGTTGCTGCTGCCACATGCAGCAAAATTGAAATTGTTATACCCAAATTCCAAATAAATATTTTCTGCAGGTAATATGATTGGAACAGCCCCGGGGCTCATAAAAAATAACTTTCTTTGCAGCCGGATGGTGTCAGTTGTAATCATAGCAAAAAACGAAGCGCATATCATCGGGCAAACGCTCCTGAGCCTGCAGGGGCTTACGGATAATATTGTGGTGGTGGATAATGGCAGTACCGATAATACAGAAGCCATCTGCAGGCAGGCAGGTGCTGTTGTAATCAATGCCGCCTGGCAGGGCTATGGCCCCACAAAAAACATGGGTATACAGGCTGCCCGGTACAACTGGATACTAAGCCTTGATGCCGATGAGGCCATTGATGAGCAACTGAAACAGGCAGTAAAAACAATCAGCGCTGCCGATGAGCACAACGTATACAACCTTAGCTTTAAAAACTTTTTTTGCGGAAAGTGGGTAAGGTATGGTGAGTGGGGTAGCGACAGGCACATACGCCTCTTCAACCGCAAAAAAGTGCAATGGAATACGGCTGCTGTGCATGAACAGCTGCAGCTGCCGCCTCAGGCCAGGGTGATAACGCTGCCGGGCAATGTATTGCATTATACGGTACACAGCCTGCAGGATTATATGGAAAAAACAGTGCGGTATGCCCGGTTGAATGCAATGAAATATTTTGAACAGCGTAAAAAAAGCAGTTTTGTAAAATTGAGATTGTCGCCTTCCTTCAGTTTTGTGCAGAATTATTTGCTGCGGCTTGGTTTTTTAGATGGATGGGAAGGATATCTTACCGCCAGAACAACAGCCTGGTACACTTTTTTGAAATATGCTTATTTGAAAGAGTTGTGGGAGAATGAGGAGGTTCAAATTAAGAATTAAGAATTAAGAATGGCAGACCCTCTGTAGAATCGAAATGCTGCCCGGAGATGCAAATTCATCATTCAACATTCTTCATTCGAAATTTGTATTCCGGATTTCCAGATTCGTACTTCATCATTTGCAGGATAAAGCGCCAACTTTGAACCATTAAACTTTGAATTTTAAAAATGACCAATTTTATTCCCATATTTCCGCTTGGTATTGTAGTGTTTCCCGGTGAGCAGCTGAACCTGCATATATTTGAGCCACGGTACAAACAGCTTATTTCAGAATGCTTTGCAGAAAAAAAAGCCTTTGGTATACCTGTGGTGGTGGATAATAAAATGGCTGATACGGGTACTTTGGTGGAGGTGACAGAAATCACCAGCACATATGAGGATGGGAAAATGGATATAAAAACCATGGGTGTAAAAGTGTTCAGCCTGCTTGAAGTGATCAGGGATATACCCGAAAAATTATACAGCGGCGCCATTGTAACCTACCCCGAAAATATCACCACCAGCAGCTCCTTGCTGCTGCAGAAAGTGTTGAATGGGGTAAGGGCCCTGCACAAGTCATTGAATATCAGCAAAGACTTTAAGAAGGCTGATGAAGCGCTTTGCAGTTATGATGTGGCACATCATGCAGGGCTTTCGCTGCAGGAAGAACTTGAATTTTTGGGATTGCGCCAGGAGCTGCAGCGGCTGGAATACCTGAAGCGGCACCTTACCAGGGTACTGCCGGTAATGGCCGAAATGGAAACCCTGAAGGAAAGGGTAAAGCTCAACGGGCATTTTAAGCACCTTGATGGTTTCGATTTTTAATTTTCCCATAGCTCCGGCCTTCAGGCCGGAGAAAAAAGGTATTTGATTGTTCCATAGCTCCGGCCTCGATGGTTTGGGCAAAAAGGTATTCGATTGTTCCATAGCTCCGGCCTTGATGGTTTGGGCAAAAAGGTATTTGATTGTTCCATAGCTCCGGCCTTGATGGTTTGGGCAAAAAGGTATTTGATTGTTCCATAGCTCCGGCCTTAATGGTTTGGGCGAAAAAGTATTTGATTGTTCCATAGCTCCGGCCTTGATGGTTTGGGCGAAAAAGTATTTGATTGTTCCATAGCTCCGGCCTTCAGGCCGGAGAAAAAAATAATAATATGACAACCCTTTGTTTTGATTTTGGCAATACCCGGCTCAAGTGTGCAGTATTTAATAGCGATGCGCTGCAGCAGATTGTAACGCTGGAAAACGATAATCCCGAAACAGTTCAGCTGTTGCTTGAGCAGTTTCAGCCGCAAAAAACGATACTTTCCTCGGTGATTGAGCACAACCCTGCTGTGGATGAAATGCTGGGAAAGGCTACCATATTTCACCGGCTGTCGCATCTTACAAAGGCAAATTTTACCTCGCCGGTGGGTAAACCCGAAACAATAGGGGCCGACAGGCTGGCCCTGGCCGCTGCCGCCGTACATTTTTACCCCGGTATGCACAACCTGGTAATAGGCCTTGGCTCCTGTATTACGTATAATTTTATCAGCCAAAACCACCAATTCCTGGGCGGAGCCATTTCGCCTGGCATGGAAATGCGCTTTAAGGCCATGCAAACTTTTACGGCAAAACTGCCTTTGGTACGGGCAGACTGGAATTTTCCGCTGATAGGGTACGATACCAAAACAAACCTGCAAAGTGGTGCAATTGCCGGAATTGTATATGAAATTGACGGATTTATCGATGCATACAGCGCTAAATACAGCAACTTTAACGTGGTTTTAACCGGTGGTGACACAGCTTATTTTGCCCGTAAGCTTAAAAGCAGGATATTTGCCGACTATAATTTTTTATTTAAAGGACTGTATGCGCTTAGTGAAGTTAATAACTGCTGATAAAATGAGATGGATGTGCCTTGCCGCCGTACTTATTACTGTTTCTGTTAATGCCCAGGAAAATTCCCCCTATTCCCGTTATGGTGTGGGTGATCTTACTCCTGCACAAAATATATTGAACCGTGGTATGGGCGGTGTGGCAGCTGCATATTCCGATTTTCAAACCATCAACTTCTTAAATCCGGCTTCCTATGCCAATTTCAGCCGTACCATTTTCGATTTGGGAACCGAGGCCGATGTGCGTACACTGAAAAGCACCAGCCCGGCAAAAAAATTCACCAATACCAATGCCCTTTTCTCTTACCTGCAACTGGGCGTACCTATTGGCAGTAAGAAGATGGCTAAGAAAGATATGTTTATGGGACTTGTATTTGGCCTTAAACCCATGTCGAGGGTTAACTACAAGATTCAGAAAAGCGAACGCATCTTTTTTCCTGCCCCACCTGTTGGTACTGGTGGCAGCGACAGCCTTAGCAGCCTTTTTGAAGGAACTGGCGGCATCAGCCAGGCATATACCGGTGTCGGCCTGCGTATAAAGAATTTCAGCATAGGGCTTAATTTTGGTGCCATGTTTGGCAGCAAGGATTACAGCACCAGGAAGATATTTATCAATGATACAGTAGAGTACTACAAATCAAACTCGGCCAATAATACCAGCTTTAATGGTCTTTTACTCAATGCAGGCATACAGTATGAAATAAAGCTGAAAAATAAAGGCACACTGAGGCTTGGTGCTTATGGCAATATGCAGCAAAAACTTAATGCAAAGCGGAATGTGGTAAGGGAAACATATGTATACGATGCCAACTCCAACAACAATTTCAGGATAGACAGTGTATACCAGGAAAACGAAGTGGGCGGCAAAGTGGTGCTTCCGGCTAGTTTTGGGGTTGGATTTGTATACCAGAAAAGCAATTGGTTGTTAGGGGCCGATTTTGAAATGGCCAACTGGGCATCTTACCGTTTTTACAACCAAACAGATTTTGTACGGAACAATTATACCATACGTGCAGGTGCGCAATACCTGCCTGCAAAAGAAAATACACCTGCAAAAAAGTATTTCAGTTTTGTAAAATACAGGGCAGGTTTTTCCTTTGGTCCTGACTATATCACCGCAGGCAGCAGCAAACTGCCCACTTATGCTGCAAGTTTTGGTGCAGGCTTTCCGCTTACCTCACTACGCCGCATCAGTTACACTGGTGACTATGTTACACTGAATACAGCCGTGGAGCTTGGTAGCAGGGGAACAGCCAAAACAGGACTCCGTGAAAATATCACACGCTTCAGTGTGGGTATTACCATGAATGCTGCCTGGTTTCAGAAACGTAAGTACGATTAATAACGATACATCAGTTAGTAATTATTTCAGCTTTTTACAGTACATGTTGCCCGGTTTTGTACCATATCGTTCTGCTCCGTTCATTACAGCGGCCATAGTTGTGCTGGTCATCCTGTTTGCGTCATGCGAAAACGACCCCAAAGAAGTAAATGACCTCAGTAAAAAAAAGGCAGGTGTGGAAGAAGCGAAGAATGTCATCATCAATTATACCATGGGGGGCAAGGCCAGAGCCGTGCTGCGGGCCCCGCTGATGTACAGGGTGCAGGATACACTGCCTTACGTGGAATTTACAAAAACAGTTCATGTTGATTTTTATAACGATACTGCAGCGATTGACAGTAAGCTGGATGCTGTTTATGCAAAATATACCGAAACGCAGAGCAGGGTGTATTTACGGGACAGTGTAAGGATGATGAATAATACCGGCGATACCCTTTATTGTGATGAATTGTACTGGGACAGGAACCGACAGGGCCGTGAGTTTTACACTGATAAGCCCGTTCGCATCCGCACCCGTACACATATCATCAACGGTGTGGGTATGGAGAGCAGCCAGGACTTTAAGGAAAAAAATATCCGGCAGGTAACCGGCATTATTAAAGTACCCAGTACACAGTTTCCACAGTAAATGTTGTTTCCCGGATTATTATAAGTACACTGACTTGCTTGCCGGCAGGCGTTTCCGTTTTTGTATAGCATTACTTGTTCTGTTAAAGTCGGGTCTCATGCAGCCAGATACACCCATGCTATGAATACACCGGCAAAACAGCAACCAGGCTGTAAGAATTTGTACAGTCGGTGCATTTTGATATTGACCTGACTTAAATACCACAACTTAACAGAAATGCCGGCATAGTAAATTCAGGCTTTTTTTATATTTTTAACCCATTAAATAAACCCACAAGATGAAACAACTGACCCTGCTTTGTATTGTAATGCCCCTGTTCATTTTTTCCTGCGCACAAACCACCATCACAAAACCCAGGATAAAAGACTGGCACCTGCTGGATTTTGATAAAGACGGGTACAGGGGCATCAGCTTAAACCAGGCATATGAGTTTTTAAAAGGCAAAAACAGCAAGACGGTGCTGGTGGCCGTAATCGACAGCGGTATTGATACATTGCAGGATGATATAAAAGACCAGTTTTGGCAGAACCCCGCAGAGATACCAGGTAACAAAATAGATGATGATAAAAACGGGCTGGTGGATGATGTGATGGGCTGGAATTTTTTGGGTGGCCCGTCGGGTGAAAACTTAAGCGTTAGCGTACCCGAAGCATACCGTACCTATCACCGCTTTAAAAATGAGTTTGAAAAAAAATCACTCAAAAGCATCAGCAGCGACCGGCAATATGTTTTTAATGAGTGGAAAAGGGCAGAAAAAATAATTAATGACAATTATGAAAAAGCCAAAAAGGAGATTACTGCATTAAGGGAGAACTTCTCCATTATTACTGCCACCAGCGAATTTTTAGTTAAACGTTTAAACAAAACCGTTTTTACCAGGGCCGATATAGTGCCTGCTGCCAGCAACGACAGTCTTGGTTACAGCATGAACGTGTGGAAATCCATTTTTAATACCAAAGATTTTACAAATGTTGATTTTATAAAGGATTATGAACGCTACCTGAAGCAGCAGGAAGATGCCATTACGCAAAAAACAACCCCGCCAATACCCTATCGTGACAACCTGCTGCAGGACAATGGATACGATATTACCCAACGGGCATATGGCAATAACAACCTGCAAACACACAGCGGCTATCATGGCACCAGCATGAGCGGTGTGATTGGAGCTACCAGGAACAATGGCAAGGGTATTGATGGCATAGCCGATAATGTAAAAATAATAATGCTGCGTGCTGCCCTGGGTACTGATGAGTACGACAAAGATGTGGCGCTGGCCATACGCTATGCGGTAGACCATGGTGCACAGGTAATCAACATGAGCTTTGGCAAACCTGTTTCTCCCGATAAAAAATGGGTGGATGATGCCATCAAATATGCACAGGAAAAAGATGTGGTACTGGTGCATGGCAGTGGCAATGATGCAAAGAATACGGATGTGGATTTTTTTTATCCTAATGCTTACTATCTTGATGGTACCCGTATGCCGCACTTTATAAATGTTGGTGCCAGTGGTGATTACAGCAATGGGGGCCTTGCGGCAGATTTTACCAACTACGGCAAAAAAATGGTGGACATATTTGCTCCCGGTGTGGATGTGCATTGTTCCATAGCCAATAACGGCACACAGGAAGCCAGCGGCACCAGCCTTTCCAGCCCCATTGTTGCGGGTATTGCGGCATTGCTCCGCTCCTATTACCCCCGCCTGACTGCACCGCAGGTAGTGGAAATAATATTAGCATCAGGCATTTATATTGATGAAGATGTGGCATTACCCGGAAACAGCAGCAAAAAAATTGCGTTTGACAAACTGTGTGAAACTGGAAAAATAGTGAATGCATACAGGGCGGTAAAGCTGGCACAGGAAAAATATGGCAATTAGTTTTTCTTTTCCGGAGCATCATTAGCAAGCAGGCATATTTAATACAACAATGAACAACCTACATCTTACAACAGAACGATTAAGTTTAAGAACTGTTTCAGCGGCTGATTTAGCACATATCCACGAACTGCATTCATTGCCGGAAACAGATGAGTTTAATACACTGGGCATTCCTGAAAACACAGGCCAAACTAAAGTCATTCTTGACAATTGGATGGCAGCAAACAACAGGGAGCACAACCGCAGCTATATTTTTGCAGTAGAGCTGACTGGTGGCAACAAATTTGCAGGGCTGGCAGGCATTAACCCCGGTAAGGAAAAATACCGCAATGCAGAAGTATGGTTCAAATTTCACTACAAGTACTGGAATAAGGGTTTTGCAACAGAGACCTTAAAGAAGCTGATTGAATTTTGCTTTAAGGATTTACAGCTGCACCGGGTAGAAGCTGGTTGTGCCGCTGGCAATGCTGGTTCCATAAAAGTGTTAGAAAAAGCAGGCATGAAAAGGGAGGCTCATACAAGGCAGCTTTTACCGCTCAAGTCAGGCTGGTCGGATAATTACGGTTATGCTATCTTAGAAACGGATTAAAAAAAGGTATATTTACTTTTTATAGAAACAGAATGCTGGATATTATCATACTTATTTTTCTTGCAAGAAGTATTGGCAGGCTTGCAATACAAAAGGGAGCTAGCCCCGGTTCATGGAAGTTATTTGTTATCCTCGGGTGGATAGCAGCTGAATTTACAGGAATCTTACTGGCAGTTGTATTTTTTCCTGATGATCCTTTAGTGCCGGCATTCTTGCTGGGTTTAGGTTGTGCATATACGAGTTATATAATCATCCGCTCTGTACTCTCAAAAAAGCCCGATCATTTTGATGAAGACATTAACAGTATTGGCGTAAATGACCTGCGGCCGTAACAGCTATCAAAATATGGCTAAAAGCGGCTGTTTCATATTGCTGAAACAGCCGCTTTGCTGATGGTTGGTACTGATTAATAAAACGTACTGATCTTATCCAGTCTTGTCCAATCGGAGTTAAAGGTAGTGCCGCCGTCATTGCTCTGGTTATGGTAAACATTCATATTTTCACCCACACCAAATATATTGATCTGGTTGCCATCAGGGGAAGCGCATACCGCCGGCCCGGATATAAATGTACCTGAGGCAAAAGGCCACCAGCCCCTCCAGGTTTTTCCCTCATTGTCAGAGAAAGCGTACCACATTTTTTTATCCAGCCCCCTGCCAAAAAGCCATATCTTTTTACCGGTGGCATTGCACACCACTGCTGGCTGCGAAGCCAGTTTCCCATTGGGTATTGGTGTCCATACATCCACCCAAGTAGCGCCGCCATCATAGCTGCTGGCCCGCCATACTGCATTATCATTGCCCCTGCCAAACACATGCACCAGCTTGCCATCTGCAGAGCAGCAGGCAGCAGGGGCGCTTGTAAACACGCCATTTCCTATCGGCCACCAGCCCTGCCAGGTTTTGGCATTGTCGGTGGAGTAGGCCCACCAGATTTTTTTATCCAAGCCCCTCCCAAACAGGTAGATTTTGTCGCCATTTAACTTTGCAGCCGCAGCAAACCCCGATAAAAAACTTCCCACGGGTATCTGCTTCCAGGCTACATCCATATCATTGCCCTCATTGTCAGAATAAGCCCACCAGCATTTGTCGTCCATACCCAACCCGAAATAGAAGGCCTCCTTTTTATCCAGCGTAATGGCGGCTGCCGGTCCCGATTTAAAAACACCCTCACCAATTTTGCTGAAATTTTTCCAGGTCCCGGTCGCTTTTGTGAATTTCTTCCGGAAGAATTTATCCACGTTGGCACCACGGCCCAGTACCGTATAATCGCCCTGCAGGGTTTGCCAGGCAGCAAGCTGCACGTGCTTTCTAAAGTCGGTGGATACACTTCCCTTTATCAGGTAGTAGCCTGATTCATCATCTTCGCCATTGTTAAACTTCAGCTCAAAGGGTATTTCACTGCCAGGGTAGCCAATCAGCTCCGGTATGGTATAGGGTCCTGCCACCCTCCAGCCAACAAAATCATCGCCATCTGCAAAAAAAGCAAGTAATGGAATACCGCTGAAGATGGTTATGAGCAGATTACGGGTAATGCCATCCACCACCACGGTCTTAATAATGTTTTTCAATGCATCAACAGGCAATGTGGTCAATTCATTTACATCAATCTCGTCGCCATTCCCAATGGCCCGTACCGCATCACGCAGGCGCTCATTCAGCAAGTCCCTCAGCCGGTGTACAAATTGCTTTCTAGCGTCTTCCATAGCATCTGTGGAGGTAGACATATCTTCTTCAAAAGCAAGCACTAAAGTTGCAATGGCACAGGAGGGTATTACCTGCGGAAACAGGGAGCCCGCATCAATGGTTGTATCCCATTCGCCTATTTCGGCAGGTATCAGCAGCGGAGCTTCACTTGATTCTTCGTCATCAGAATCCGGGCCAAGGTTGCCGTGCCGCCCCGAAACCGATCCTACGTGTACAAAACACTCTTCTGGTTTTAAAGGGTTTAAGCTGGTGCCATCAACCCGGAAACGTACTACCCAAATATATGGCTCGTCGGGTGATGATTCATTTTGCACAAGAATGTCAAAAGTTTTCAGTTTTAATTTTACATGTAAAGGATGCATAAAAAAAGGTTTAATAAATGAATAATAATGATGCAATACCCTAAGCTGTGACCAACTCATACCAATTGTAATTATAAAATAGCTTTGGGCTATTTTATAATTTTACAATGGTTAATGCCGATATAACAAATTAATGGTACAACAAGGCGAAGCCGAGATTGGACTATATAATTTGTATAATCGGTATCACTTCACTAATGATTGTAACACCATTAATTTTACAGGCATAAAATTATTCTGGCAAATTTAAAAGAGGGAAAATGTACAGCCAGCGGCGCAAACAAGTTATTGAACGGCATCAATAATGCAGGAAGGACGTATCATTAATTTGGCTGAACCGGTGCCAATACCACGAACAGGTAATAAGGAACAAAAAAAATCCACCGGGTAAAATACCGGGTGCATTTATACTGAATTAACTTGAGTACGGTATACTGAATAATTGATGGCACTAACTTCTCCTGGCCAGTACAATCGTATTTTTAAATTTCTTGGTTTTGCCTTTCAGGTTAAATATTTCGGTGTACACCACATAAATACCCACAGGTAAAGATTGGCCCTTATCGCCCAGCCCGTCCCAGCGGTAACTGCCTTTTATGCCGCAAAGGGCATTGCGCTGCAGGTTGCGCACGGGCCTGCCTGCCGCATCAAAAATGGTGATATTGGCAATATATTCAGGTTCGGGGAAGCTGTAACCAAGTGTAGCAAAATCATCAAAACCATCATTATCGGGGCTGAAAATATCTGGCGTAACACTAATTTCACCCTGTACACCTGCATCAATGCGGTATTGTGAATTTTTATAGGTGGGTGTGCCATATCCTGCGCTGGTGGCCGCACTGTGCCAGTTTTCCTGTTGCTGGGTGGGTGCATTGTAATCTATCCGCTCCAGTGCCACACCTTCCCTGTCATCAATCAGTTTAAAATGCCATTTTTCGCTGTATTTCAGTTCATCTGTAATTTTTCCCTGCTGGTTTAGTATTATCACGTTGCTTTCATCATCATTAAAAGAAGGCATACCGCTTATGGTAACAAAAGCATCCTGGTTTTGAGTAATATACTGTGCTTTCACCAATGCAGGGTCTTCTGTAATCACTAAAAAATCTCCGGGAAAAAGCAGGTAGCTCTCTGCAAAAAGCTGTTTAATGCTGCTGATGACTCCCGTTGAGTTTCTGTTGGCAATGTACAATTGCTTAAGGTCGGCTATCTTATTACTGCGGTTGTATATTTCCACATAATCTGTTCCGTTGGGTTTGGGGTTAAACAGTACTTCGTTGATGATGATGCCCAGGCTGTCGGCCAGTTCGCTGATGCCGAGCCGGACTGTTTTATTGCTGCCAATAAGGTTGCCTGCACAATCCGTTACTGCCGATACAGTAATGGTGTACACTTTGTTGCGCAGCAGTGGTGTGCTGAGTTTGAGGTTTACTTTATCAAATACCGGCTGCAGGGTGGTAGCTGTCAGCGGCACACCAATGCCATCGCTGATGCTGTAATTACCGGCAGTGGCTCCTTTCAGGCTGTCCAGCGGTTCATCAAAAACAAGGTTTATATTCACACTGTCCACAGCAAAGGCCCGCAGCAGTTTTGGGGCAGTTTGATCGGCATTGGCCGCATCCACTGAATTTTTTTTGCCGGGTGTGCCGCCATTGATATCCACACTTGCCTTCCAGTTGGTAAACCCGCTGCAGGCATTTTTTGTATCAATCATTTCCAGCGTCCAGCCGCCATCTTTTTTCAATTCATTTTTATACCAGGCATCGGTATAGCTTACGGAATGGATAATTCTGTTTTGCGGCGAACGGAGAAAAAGTACATCACCGGCATTATCAAGGCTGGGAAAACTGGTTACAGAAATAACCGGGCCATAAACAGAAAGCGCAGCCACAGCACTGCCTGTGCACACAATCACCATGCTGTCGGCCCTTAAATTATATACCGGCATGGGGCCGCTCTGGCCCGTTGCATCACCAATGCGCCAGCCTGAAAGGTTGATGGTGGCCCCGGTGGTATTGCGCAGCTCCACCCATTCGCTGTTGGGCAGGTTCAGTTGCGGGGTGGGGTCGGCCATTATTTCGTCTATCACTACATCATTGCGGCCGGGTACCTGTGCTTTTGCGGCGAAAGAAAAAAACAACAAGCCAAAGAAAAGCAGGGATATACGATGCAGCATTACAGTTATTTTACACTAAAATATAAATTATTTGCCGTAATAACTGTTTGTAGTTATTTTTGTCACATCATGACAATTATTAAAACAATAAAGCATAACAGCAAACATTCCATAAAAGGGAAGGATTGATGCTTTATTGATGAAATAAGTACAGGCCTTCCAAAAAATGGGAGGCTTTTTTTATTAATTTTTAAAAGCCCTTTTATCAGGGTTCGGGGGGAAACAAAATGAAAGTTGCAGTAGTAGGCGCAACCGGTTTGGTAGGCACAAAAATGTTACAAGTGCTGGCAGAAAGAAATTTTCCGGTAACGGAACTTTTTCCGGTAGCATCAGAAAGGTCGGTTGGCAAAACGATTGAATTCAACGGTACGTCTTACACGGTGCTGGGTATGCAGCAGGCCATTGATGCAAAGCCGGATATTGCCCTGTTTTCTGCGGGTGGCAGCACATCATTGGAGTGGGCGCCCAAATTTGCTGCAGCTGGTATAACTGTAATTGACAACTCCAGTGCCTGGCGCATGGATCCTTCTAAAAAACTGGTGGTGCCGGAAGTAAATGCCCATGTGCTTACTGCGGCAGATAAGATTATTGCTAACCCCAACTGCAGTACCATACAGATGGTGGTGGTGCTTAAACCGCTGCATGAAAAATACGGCATTAAGCGGGTGGTGGTAAGTACCTACCAGAGTGTTACCGGTACCGGGGTAAAAGCGGTAGGGCAGATGATGAACGAACGCAGTGGCATTGAAGGTGATATGGCATACAAATATCCTATTGATATGAATGCTATACCACAGATTGATGTGTTTACCGAAAATGGGTATACCAAAGAGGAAATGAAGATGGTGAATGAAACCAAAAAGATAATGGGTGATGACAGCATCAGGGTAACGGCTACCACTGTACGCATACCGGTAATGGGCGGGCACAGCGAAAGTGTGAACATTGAATTTGAAAAGGACTTTGATATTGCGGAGTTGCGGCAGCTGCTGGCCTCATCGCCGGGCATTGTGGTACAGGATGATGTGGCCAATTTTATTTACCCCATGCCCCTTACTGCACATGAAAAGGATGATACATTTGTAGGCAGGATACGCAGGGATGAAACCCAGGCCAATACCCTTAACTGCTGGATTGTAAGTGATAACCTGCGCAAGGGTGCTGCTACCAATGCGGTACAGATTGCCGAATACCTGGTGGCAGAAAAGCTTATGTAAGCTGCGAAGTACCTGCAGCTGTATTAACCCAAAAAGGGCAGCCTCCGCTGGATGGGCAGTGCAGCCAGTATAAGCAGGCGAAACAGGTTGTACAATATTTTCTTAAAATAACCACTGCGTCTGCCCAGGAAGGCAAAGCGCTGGTAAAGCATCTGCAATACCGAGGAAGATAATACATGGGCACAAATACGGTTTTGCTGCTTTGCAAATTCAGGCCGTATCACATCCGTAATCAGTATTAACCTGCGCTGGCTGGTATGGTTCCAGGCAGTATGCGTTTGCGCATCGCAAAAGGGAAGGGTGATGCCGTTTTCCCAGGGCCGTATTTCCTTGCCCACCTGGAAGCCACAATCCGGCAATGCAGCCGGTACAGACAGGCCCAGGTGGCAGCGGATGATGGCATCGGTATCACCCTGGTGGGGATTGATATTGGAACCCGGCTCCAGTACGCTTATGGAGCAGGAAGTCAGGTTGGGTATTTGTTTGAGAATGCGCATCGTTTCGGGGCAACGGCGGCAATTTTTATGCATGGTAAACTTCCAGAAATACAGCCCCATGGTCTTCCATTTCTTTGGTGGAAATGACATGGATTTGTTGATAAAATAAGGTTTTAGCCTTTCCGGCCTGTCTTCCAGCAAAGCCGACATTTCCTTATAAATTATTTGCCAGTTATCCTCCAGTACTTTGGTCCAGGGCAGTTGTGCCCGTTCGTAAAAAGAAGGTTCGTTGCCCATATAGCGGCCACCAAAAACATTGTACCAGGGCTTTGCTGTTGCTGTTGTCATCACTATGTAATTAATGCGTTAAAGCCGGAATTTAAAAAACTTTTTTGTGCAGGTTCCATTTCAAGGCTGATAAACTGCAGGAGTTCATCCCGCTTTTCCTTAAGCAGGTCGTGTCCTGCATTTACAAACCGTACCGAAAACTGTTCTGTGCAAAGTGCTGCCCATTTTTTTACTTCCCCGGGTGTGGCCAGTGTATCATGCTTGCCAGAAATGATGCTGAGTGGCAGGTCAATACTTTCCTGGTTTCCCGGGTAAGTTTCCAATACCTGCAGGTCAGCCCGTAACAGCAGTTCTCTTTGCTGCAGGGCCAGTTTTCTTTCTTCTTTTTTTTCACTGTTGCCATACTGCTCCAGGATGGCCTCATTAAAAGCAGCGGAAGGCAGCTGGTGAATATTTTTACTATCCCGCTTCAACGGGGCATTGCAGCCGGACAGCAGCAGTTTTTCCGGCAGGGGAATATTGGTTTGCTTAAGGGCTGCATATACTTCATAGGCTATAAGAGCCCCAAGGCTGTGGCCAAAAAAATAATAGGGTTGTGCCGGGACTTCAAAAGCAGCTACTACTGCTTTTACCAGGCTGTCCATATCAGTAAAAGGCAATTCATCGCTTCGTTCTTCCCTGCCGGGCAGTTGTATAGCTGCCAGTTGTATGTGAGGCGGAAGCAGTGCGGCCCAGCTTTCAAATACAGCTGCTCCCGATCCGGTAAACGGAAAACAGTACAATGTAACTGCAGGGGCATCTGTTGCCTCCCTGATGATGCGGTAATAGCTTCCGTTGCTGGTAGCTGTTACTGGTTGTGTTTCATTGACAGCTTCAGCCGGTACTGCTGCATTGGCGGCCACTGTATTTCCCGGTTGGTAAACAAGTTCAAAAATGTAATCCGTTACCGCCCGTATGGTTGGATAATTATAGGTAAGGGTATTGGGCAGCGTGCATTGAAAAACGGCTTCCAGCTTGCCCACCAGTGAAATTGCCATCAGGGAATCCATGCCCAGGAAATTGAAACGCTGCTCAGCATCAATGGTATCCATCGACTCAATAAGCATAACGGAACGCAACTCCCTCCTCACGGCTTCTTCAATTGTTTGCTTTGCTTTTTCCGGCGGCTCCTGTTGCAGGCGGGGCAGTAAATCTCCTGCCGGTGCGGTTGCTTTGCCTGAGGGTGGTGTACTCACCTTTTCAAACAGGGAAGGCTGTAAAGAAAAGTCGATGAATGGGCGGAATTGATTCCAGTCAACTGCTGCAACGAGTGAAAGCGTACGCCTGGCGGCCAGGGTTGTTTCCATAGCCTGCAGGGCAGTGGCAGGAGGCAGCAGGTGGAAGCCCAGCTTCTGCAATACAGCCGTTTCGCTGATGGCGGCACTCATACCAGCTTCTGCCCAGGGACCCCAGTTGATGCTGGTGGCAGGCAGGCCTTTTGATGAGCGGTATTGTGCCAGCATATCCATAAAGTGATTGGCAGCTGTGTAGTGGCTGAGATCCACAGAACCCCAAAGGGCCGAAACAGAGGAGTAAAGCAGAAAACAATCCATATCCTGATTGGCAGTAAGCTGGTGAAGCGCCCATGAAGCACTCACTTTTATCTTCAGCGTATCTAAAAACCGGTCATGGTTTAAATTGATTACTTTACTAAACCAGTTAACCCCGGCTGCATGCAGCATACCTCTTACCGGTATTTGCCGGGTTTCAAGCCCGGAGAATATTTTTTCCAGTGCAGGAATATCAGTGACATCAGCCGAGATGATTTCTGTTGTGGCTCCCTGCTGGTTGAGTGCAATCAACTTTTGTACAATGGCATATGCAGGGTGATTGGAAGCCAGGCCTGCCCATTCCGCTTGGGGTGGCAGCTGTTTGCGGCTGATCAGTACCAGGTGGCGGCCACCTTTTTCAACCACCCAGGCGGCACTGGCTAATCCGAGCCCGCCCAATCCGCCGGTAATGATAAAGGCCCCGTCGCTTCGGAAGGTGATTTTTTCCGCCGGTAAATCGCTTATGGCCTCTAACTGCTGTACATATTGCTCACCGTTACGGATGGCAACAGCTGCTTCGCCTGACTGACCGGTCACTTTGGCCAGGATGGCTGCTGCCCGTTCATTCACTGGCGCAGCTGCATCTGCATCAATCAATCCGCCTCTCCACTCAGGATGCTCCAGGAAAATCGTTTTGCCAAAACCCCACACAGGAGCCATGGATAATTGCAGTGCTGCTGTACCTGCAGCTGCTGCTACCCACTGGCTGTGCTGGGTAATGACCCAAAGCGGTGCCACCAGTGATGTTTCCCTGCATGCTTTTAACAGGGTGATGAGGCTGCCGGTGGTATCCTTCACCACTTGTTCCAGCACTGACAGGCTGCCCGTTTGTTCAAAACTGCCCGGGTCATCACAAACAAACAATGTTTTCCAGCGCTGTGTGTTTTCCCTGCTGCGCAGCAGAACAATTTCGGCCAGGCCTTTGCTCACTGTTTCAAGCGGAGCATCAGCAGGCAGGTAGTAATCCGGCTTCAGCGCTTCATCGCCACCCAGTGCAAACCAGTATACTGACCTGGTATGTGCTTTCAACTGCTGCACCAGGGTGGCTGACAGTGTGCTGGCAGTGCCGGTAATGATCCAGCTGGTATCTTCCTGCAGTTGCTGCTGCCAGTTGCCGGTGTTAAGTGTGCCGCGGTGTATCCAACTGATATTGTGATGTATGGGAACTTTACTGTTGAGGGAAGCTGCTGCTTTTACCTGTATTGCCGCCTTACCATTACTTTGCGAAAACGAAGCCAGGTTTTCGGGGGTAAGCCCGTCGGCCCAGCAGCGCTCATGCATAAATGGCATACCCGGTACCGGTATATGATTTGCTGAAAGAAGCGGCTGCCATTGTATTTGTTTACCTGCCTGGTAGCATTGAGCCACAGCATCCAGGAAGAAATAGTCTTCTGTGCGGTCACCTTTTTTGATATTGAGGGAGCGCAACAGCAAGGCTTTTGTATCGGGCAGGTTTTCCCTGGCTGCTACCAGGCTGCTGCTGCCCGGGCCTATTTCGATAAATGCCATCAGGGGCTCATGGGCGATACAGTTTACCGCTTCAGAAAAGCGGATGGTGTGCCGCATGTGTGTAATCCAATGGGCCGCACCGGGTGCGGTTTCCACAGGACTTCCTGTACTGCCCGAAATCCAGGTTTTAACCGGTGGCTGAAAGGAAAATGTTTTTAAAAATGATTCATATTCCCCCAGTACAGGGTCCATCAAATGACTGTGGAAGGCCACATCTGTTTTGAGGCGGTAAGTGCTTATTCCTGCTGCTTCAAAATGTGACATCAGTCTTTCCACTTCCAGGGCATCGCCGGCCACCACAGTTTTTTTATTGCTGTTGATAACGGCAATCTGAACCTTTGCACTGTCCATCTCTGCTGCTACTTCCGCAGCAGTAGTAAAGATGGTGGCCATCATGCCTCTTTGAGCAAGCCCTTCCACCAGCAGGCCACGTTTGTAAAGCAGCAGCATCCCTGTCTCGGGTTCAAAGCATCCTGCAATACAGGCGGCGGCATATTCGCCCAGGCTGTGCCCGATAACCATATCAGGAATGCAGCCACAGCTTTGCCACAGCATCGCCAGTGCATATTGCACAGCAAAGAGTATGGGTTGCATCACCGAGTCTTTCCAGGCGGCCGTATTGGTTGATTCAAATGCAAAATGCTGCAAACTGATGCCTGGCAACTGTTCGTTGAGTGCAGCGGCGCAGCGGTCGAAGGCGGCAGTGAATACCGGGAAACGCCGGTAGAGCGCACTGCCCATGTGCAGGTAATGCTCCCCCTGGCCGGTAAACAGGAAACAAATTTTTCCGTTGGCTGGTGTTGGCTGGATGCTGATTCCTGTTTCCAGTAATTGTGCAGCTTTATCTGTCATACTGCGAACTGAACCTGCCAGCAGGCAATGCCGGTACCTGAAGTGAGTATGGTGCATGGCTTGCGTGTAGCAGGCAGCAGCTAATATTTTGTCCGGCTGTTGCTGCAGCCAGTTGTGCCATTGCTGTACCAGTGCATAAAGTGCTTCAGGTGATGGCGCCGAAAGCGGCAGTGGCAGAAAACAATTGTATGGCAGCGTTGTACTGCCTGCAGCCATTACTGCAGGGTTACTTTCTTCCAGAATGACATGGGCCAGTGCACCACCAAAGCCAAAGGAGCTGATGCCCATACGGCGGGGGCTGCTGCCTGTTTCCCATTGCGTTAATTCAGTAGCGATTTGCAGGCGGCTATCTTTCAGCCTGATGGCCGGATTAAGGTGGCGTAAGTGCAGTTGCGGTGGTATGGCTTTGTGCTGCAGCATCAGCAGGGCCTTGATAAAACTGGCGATACCGGCTGCTGCTTCCAGGTGGCCGATGCTGGCTTTTACGGCACTCACATAACAGGGCTGTTTTCCTGCTGTTCCGTATACTGTTCGTATCTGTTCCATTTCCACAGGATCACCGGCGGCAGTGCCTGTGCCATGTGCTTCCACGCAGGTTACGGTGGAGGGCTCAATGCCTGCGGTGCGCAGGGCCTTCCGGAGCAGTTGCTGCTGAGCAGCTCCATTGGGGAAAGTGATGCCCTGGCTGTGGCCATCCTGTGCACAGGCGGTGGCACGCAGGGTGGCGAGTATTGTATCATTGTCACGTATGGCAGCTGAGCGGCGCTTGAGCATCACCAGCCCGCAGCCTTCGGACCGTACATAGCCATCGGCTGATGCATCAAAGGTTTGGCAACGGCCTACCGGCGACATCATCCCAAACTGCGACAGGGTAATGGTGGGGCCGGGGGACAGGATTACATTAACACCCCCGGCTATGGCCTGGGTGCATTCGTTATTGAGTATGGCAGTAGCTGCCAGGTGCAATGCTGTAAGTGAAGAGGAGCAGGCAGTGTCTACCGCCATACTGGGCCCCCGCAAATCGTAACAGTACGACAGGCGGTTGGCTGCTATGCTGTTGGCATTGCCCAGTCCTGAATAGGCATTAAAACTTTCCATGCCCTGCAGCAGCTTTATCTTCATGTACAGGTAGTCGTTAGTGCTAATGCCAACGAACACCCCGGTATCGGATCCTTCCAGCTGGTCTTTGCGCCAGCCGGTATTTTCCAGCAGCCGCCAGGAGGTTTCCAGCAACAGGCGCTGCTGGGGGTCAATTTCTTTGGCCTCAAACGAAGTAATGCCAAAAAGTATAGGGTCAAACTGATCTACATCATTGATGAATCCTGCCCAGCGGGTGCTCAGCTTACCCGGCACTGCCTGCCTGGGGTCGTAAAAAAGCTGGTTGTCCCACCGGTCGGCAGGTACTTCGCTGATGGCATCACAGCCCGCTGACAGCAGTTCCCAAAATTTCTCCGGGCTGTCTGCCCCACCCGGAAAGCGGCAGGCCATGCCCACCACCACCACAGGGTCGTCACCTGTTTGAGCGGGCAGTATATTGGCAGCAGGTGCCTGTGTTAATGTGGTTAAACTGTTTGACAAATAAGCATTTAGCGCTGCCTGCCGGGCCAGTTTATTGTTACGGGTGCGTGGCAAACAGCCGGTGGGTACCAGCACAATGCTGCCTGGCACAATGCCAATGCTGGAAGAGAGGTTGGCCTGTATTATCTTTTTTACTGCCTGCTGATCTACAGCTGACATGTGGCGCTGTACTTCCTGCAATACCAGCAGCGATTCGCCCTGTGCGTCGGGCAGGGCCGTGCAGATGGTGGCATCATGTGTTTGCAGCAAGGGCTGCTCATGGCGGCAGCATATTTCCAGGTCTTCAGCAGCATAGTTGGTGCCACGGATGATGATAAGGTCTTTAAGCCGGCCGGTAATGTACAGGTAATTATTCCGGATAAAGCCAAGATCGCCTGTTCGTACAATGCTGTGCTTTACTGTTTCTCCATAATAACCGGCAGAGCAGCCTGCGCCGCTGATGCATATTTCCCCGGCAACTCCATCTGCACATGGCATACTGCTTTCGGGGTCTTGTATGGTAACTTTTGTATCCGCATCCAGCAGGTAAGGCACCAGCACCCGGTTGATGCCTTGTCCTGTTTCCCTGGTAATGCACTCACTGTTCAATTCATCAACACCTTTTCCTCCGCCTGCTACAAGCACTGTTGCTTCTGCCAGGCCGTATACCGGTTTGAAGGCGTTGCTGTCAAATCCATTGGGTGCAAATTTCTCTGCAAAGCGGCTCAGTATTTCGGGTGTTACCGTTTCAGAGCCTGTATACGCATATTTCCAGCAGCTGAGATTGGTACCAGGTTCAAGTGTTGCTTTGCGGCAACAATATTCAAACGCAAAAGTGGGGGCGGCGGCGCTGTTGCATGTATAATGGCTGATGGCCCTTAACCATACAGCCGGATTGGAGAGAAAGGCTGCTGGTGGCATCAGTACGCCAAAACCACTTTCGTACAATACTGTCATCAGGTGGCCCACCAGTCCCATGTCGTGATGGAGCGGAATCCAGCCTGCTACCCTTACAGTGGCATGCCGGTTGAACACCCGGTACATCTGCTGCAGGTTGGACAATACGTTCTGGTGAGTAAGTGCAACCCCGCGGGGCTGTGCCGTTGAGCCGGAAGTATACTGTAAGTAAGCCAGGGAGCCGGGTTGTAGTACGGGCAGCTCTGCCGGGGCCGCAGTAGCCTCACGGATCCTGTCAATACTGATTACACTGAGGCTGCAGCAGGCATTGTACAACTGCACCTGTGATTCGGGCACCAGTATCTGCCGTGCAGTACCGTTTTCCGCCAATTGCCGCAGGCGCTGCCAGCCTGCCTTATCATGTTTGTTTTTGCAGGGCGGTAGTGGTGCTGGCACAAGACCCGCAAGTATACAGCCAAAAAAAGCGGTGGTAAAGGCAGCTGTATCATCAGCGGCCAACAGCATAACTGTACCGGGTACATGATTGATGGCCAGTTGCCCTGCCATGTGCAGGCAGCTGCTGCGCAAAGAATCAAATGTAAGCCGGTTTATTTCGATGCCCGCAGCATCCAGGCAAACCAGTACTGTTTCCTCCGCCTTATCAGCAGGAAAGGTAAGTACCAGGTCAGCCAATGTATATCTCTTTTCAATCATAATCTGTCACTCACCGTATTGAATAACCTGCATCAGCCGGTGGCATCAGGTGCAGGGTCCGTTTACATTCTGCATATTGGCGGTGTTAAGGCTTTGCACAAGGGCGCTCCGTACCATGCGCTGCACATATGCCTGGCGGGCTGCGGTGGATGCATTGGCTAAGTTACCCTGCACGGTTACGCCCGAAATGGTAGAGTTGCCTGCAATACCGTTTATTTGTACCTGCAGGTTGCGCCCGCCACCGGCAATAACGCCCTGTATATCCAGCCTTACAGTACCCTGGTTGATGCGCCATGGTGGCAACCGCCAGATATCAGCAAAGGTAAGCTGTGCTATGGCATCCGTGGCATCCTGCCGCTGCCGGGGCGATGGTGCGCCAAAATAATTGGGTATTACCCCACCCTGGGTGATGACAACAGTGCAATTGGGATCGTTGAACAATGCTGGTTCCGGTGCCTGCACAAGGGCTGTTTTTTGCAATTGTTCCGTTGGCGCATCACCTACCATCAGCTGGCTTACAATGGTTTGGCCACTGGCTGCAGTACCGGTTAAAGTGTACAATGTGGGGTCGGCTATATCGTTGAGTGTCATTGTGCCATTTACAATCTGGCCAGACGGAATAGTGGTATTGCCGGGGTTCAGCACCAGTGAGGTAAGGTTGGCGGTTACCCATTTCAATTCATACTGTTCGCTGGATTTTTTTTCTGCATTAAAGTATTGTATTTGCGGATGGGTAGTATCGCCACTGCCAAGATAATATACCGAATCGGGCAGCCCTGGCTGGTGAATAGTAAATACATTAAGGTTGGGGTTGCTCAAATCGGCACTTACCGGAGCCCATTCTTCCGGGTCGGTTTTAAACATTATTCCGGAGAGATGACCGGCATTATCCATTGTGCCATACTTAAAATACGCCAGCCCTACCGGTTGCAGTTGCCAGGTCATTTGTTGTGTGGCCTGTTTTTGAAAACCCATCAGTGTAAGTATATAGGTAGCAGAGCCGGGAAGCTGGCTGCCTGAACCGGGCTGGTACAGGCTGGCAATTTCCTGCCCCGGGTTAACCGTAAGCGGCGAAATCGGGTTGGTAAGCATATTGCTGTTGGCAAGCTGCATGTATGTGGTAGTGGCGTACAGGCTGGTCCAGCTAAGTACCACCGGCTGTACCACACTGATTGCTCCCTGCGGTATATTACTTGTAAATGAGGTAATGAGCGGAGGCATCTGCGTGAGGGTAACCTGCGTTTCTTCATGCTGATTGTCGCTTGTGTAAACCCGTATGGTGTAGGTTCGCTGCGATTCGGTATCTGAGGGAACATTTACCGGGCAATTGCCGGGATAAGGCGGGTCGCCCTGCACGGGAAACTCCTTGGTGCCGGTGCCATCGCCAAAACCAGCCACCACTACTTTTGTACCGCCCATTGATTGCCAGTAGAGTGTGGAGTATTTCTTTTTACCTACCACCAGCGGATCGAGCCATGCAATCACATTAAGCGCCTGTGTAAGTTTGGTAATGCTGAGGGATCCTGTACCGCTGTTGCTGCCAATGTATTCGTTGATATTGATGGTGGCGGCAGAAGGCGGGTTGCCTGTTTGCCCGTTGATGATCACATTGGTAAAAGTAATCACAATGGTTTGTCCCGGCTGCAGTGTAGTACTTTGCGGAGCCCTGATGGCAAAATACACATCGCCCTGTACCTGGCTGCAGGTAAACCCGGGTGTTTGGGAGCTGCTGCCGAATGTGATGGAATTGACCAGGTCGGTATTACCGCTGCCCACAGGAAAATAAATATCTATTTCGTCACCCTGAGGTCCGCCAGCAAAATTAATGGCCTGGCCCCCAACGGGGTTGGTGATGACCAGCTGGAGATTGGTGGTGGTGGCAATAAAAACCTGGCTGGGTTGAAACTGGTATGATAAAAGAGTTGCAGGCATGTTGATTGTTATTTTGTTTTATCGGTTGAAAATGCATCACTGAGTATTATCCACCCTTCGGTAAGGGTGAGCGGCGCTTCGTTGAGCGTGGCTACCGGCGTATAGGGCTGAATGGTTGTTTCTTCAGTCCAGGTAGTTACCGTCTCTCTTGCCATCCAGCTCCATTTGCCTTTAACTTCCGCAGGTGTGGGCATTTTGATGGCATCCGGATTGAGCAACAGCGGCCCGGCCCTGAAGCTGGCTTTAAGGTTGGACAATGCAGTAGAAACCGGCCCCGGGGGAAGTGCCACACTGCTGCCGGGCAGACTGCCCGGTATCAATGGCACACTGCCGGATGGATCCACCACCATGGTGAGTTTTACCGTGCTGCCGGCAGGTGGAAGGGCTACCAGGTGATTGATCTGCACATAACTGCTGCTGTAGGAGCCGCTGGTCATACTGGTTATCAATGCTGAGGGCTGCAGTACCTGTGACCGGTTACGTGCCAGCAAGCTGGCAGTAGCGGCAGTTTGGCCCTCGGCACCATATACTGCATAAAAAGTATCGTACTGATCAGCTTCAAAATAACCGATAAGTCCGTTGTTGATTAATTGGCTGTCACCAATCCGCACAGTAAAAGCAGTGTTCATAAAAGGAGGATTGGTGGGATTGAACTGCCCGCCCTGGTTGTAGTACTGGCCAGTATTTATCCAGCTTTGGTTGTACAGCGGATAGCCGGATGCAGAAAGACTTACTTCACCCCGTACAACGGCGAGTGGCCTGCCAAGTAATACAGACAGGTTGCCGCTCTGCGCTGTAAAATTAGTCATTGTCCATAGCGTAGAGTCAATAGCCTGCATAAAACTGTCAAAAGCATCTGCACCATCAAAGGATGTTTTGAGCAGGTTGGTTACAAATGCCTGCAGGTGCTCGTTTTCGAGGCTGGGTGGTGCTCCCAGCAGGGTTTCACTGCCCGGTACTGCATCCCAGCGGATGGTATAAGCCTGCGACACATCATCGCCACTGTCTTTTTCCCTTTGTACTTTTATGATTTCTCCCTGGTTGATACCGGCGGCATCAAACACAATGAGCGAATTGTCTAAATGATTGGCCATTACCCAGCCACAAACAGCGCTTGTTTCGTCGGAGGAGTTGGAAGCAATAGCATCATCGTTGTGCTGCAGCAGGGTAAGATTAGCCTGTGCCGGTTGTGCCAGTCTTGGTGCCAGTTGCCCGTAAGTGGCCGTATTGCCTGTGTAATTGGGGCTGGATGTGAGCAGGCTTTCGCTCCAGAAAATATTGGGTATGGGCGATTCAGCTCCCAGTGAAGGGTCTTTGCCTCTCAGTATCTGGCCAAAAGAATCCACCACCCAAAGGTCAATTACCTGGAAATGACCTGAGCGGATGGGGAAGAAGGGTAATGCCGTTGTTTGCGTCTGACTGCCCGCAATGGGTTGGTAGCCCCCGCTGTCATTGCCTAGGAGGCTGTTGATTGCAGGGTCCTGCGGGTACAGGCTCATGGAGATGAGCTGGGTGGCCAGCTGCTGTGTAAAGCCGCTCATGGACTGTGTAAGCATGTCATAATTGCCAATATTGCTGGCAATCAGCTGCAGGTCACGCCTGATGTATTCCGGCAGGTTATCATAGTTGGCATTGCGCTGGTATGCTGCAAATTTGCCTTGTATGTTTTGTGCTACCTGTGCATTGAGGGTTGTGCGGCCCTGAAAAATGAGTTTGTTGGGAGTGGATGGTATGCTGCTGCCGTTCCATTCATAATCAATTTCGCCCAACTCCCAGTTGTTCAGTTGTGCTGTTTCGTCCATTGAGTTGGGATACCAGATTACTTTCCAGTCCATAAACACAGGCGTCCATGGTTGTCCCTTTCTGAAGGCCACGCCTGTTCTGCCGGGAAGCACTCCCTGTATACCTCCCACAGCTGCCAGGTCCTGCAGGGTGCAGCCAAGGTCGGCCGGGTCGTTCCAGATAACTGTTTGCTGGGTTACTACCTGGCTGGTAAGTGCTGTTACATCTGCCGGGGTATAGGGGTCGTTTCGCTTGGTAAAATACAGCTGGGCAATAAGGCCTGCATTGGAAATATCCAGTACCAGTAATTCTACCCACAAATCCATTACTTCTTTGGGTATTGCATTCCATGCAGGCAGGTGTACATTGGCCAGCAGCTCTTCTGCCCCAATCACCAGTGTTTTACTTACGCCGCTGAGGGTATAGCTAAGTTGAATGCCAGTAACAGTTTGCCCGGTAAACCTTACGAACAAATGCCTGTTTTCTGTATCCGGCGGCAGCAGTTTGGTATCCATTTTGGAACCAGCCACCATAACAACAGGATCGTTGGGGGCTGCTGCCGGGTTAAGGTCGGCTGCTTTTACTATAAAGCCGGTTCCCAGCATCTGCTGCAAGGCGGCAACGGCTGCTGTTATCTGCACATCATAATTGGTTTGCTGTGCCAGTACTGCTGTAAGTTGGGTTGATATGGCCGTAATACTGTTATTAACAGCGGTGGTTACCGGTGCCGGTGTATGCCGGTTGAGGTATTGTTTTTTGAGGCCCAGCAAAAAAAGTTCGTTGCGCAATGAAGCTATTTGCTGTGCCAGTTCATTGGCTGTGCTTTGCAGGGTATTGAGTGCGGTTAAGCTCTCCGTACTTGGGGTATCCATGGGAATGGTTTGCTGCCCGGCTGTATCCGTAAGGTTATCACCTGAGCTTTCGGGCCTTATTACCACCCATTCCTGCCCTGCTCTGCGGCTGGAGAAGCGTTGTGCATGCAATTGCATTTCTACCTTTACCGGATCTTTATCGAGGTCAAAAAGCAGGTCGCTCTGAAAAGCTTCCAGCACTCTTTCTATCACGGGTATATCTGCAGCAGGCTGGCCAGAGCCGGCAACTACAGTATTGGCCATAAAGGCGCTGATGGCTTCTACCGAATTTTGCCCCATGGCTACAGCCGGATAAACGGTGCCTCCGCCGGGTACCCCGCTGCCATAGGCTACTTTTGTGCCCTTCCAGGCAACAGTGGCAATCATGGAGTGGGTAATACTGTTGATGGGTAGCGGGGCCTGCGCCTGTGTAACGCCATTGGCCTGCTGCCAGTTGTACCAGGCAATAATCGCATCTTTGGCCTGTTGTGGCAGCTGCAGGGTGGAGGGGTCAAAAACTCCCACAAGGCCATGTGCCTGCTGCCATGCGAGCCATGCATCCACGGCTTGCTGCACAGCGGCAGTACCCTGGCCCGGCGACCAGCCAAAGTTTTGCTCAATAGCAGCCAGCCAGGCGGCATTGTCGGCTGTGGGCAGCTGACTCAGCATATCATCGGCCGGGTTTTCGTACCAGCCAATAATTGAGTAAGTATAGGTGGCACTGGTATCGTCCAACGGATCGTACAATCCAAATACATTTTTGATATTATCGTAACCGGCAGACCAAGCCACATCGCCAGGCCCGGTTGCCATGAGGAAAGCTGCCTGGTTGCTTTTGGCCCCGTCCCAGTTTTCCAGTACCACATTGGTGCCAATGCCCCGTACCGGATAAGACGGATCATCAGGATAGGGATACTGGTTATATTGATCCGGGGTGTTGCCCAGGTTGTACAGTTCATCACTTTTGAGTATCATCGCATTTACTACGGGTGCCTGCACGGTATTGCCCGCAGCATAAGTAAACCGGGTAATGAGCCAGCGGTTGGGTGTAAGCTTAAAACTCACTCCATCGCCCGGGTCGCTTCCCTGTGCGCCGCTGCGCATGGCGTAGGGCAATGTCCACATCAGGTGAGCCCCTACGTTTGGGCAACCCTTGGTGCCAAAAGGTGCCGGTTGTGTGGGTGTTTGCTGCATCCACAGGTTGTAATAACTATTTTTTACAGAAGACCATACGGTGGCTGAATTATAATCGGGCTGGCCAATCAGCAGCACATCTGTAGCCATGGGCGCCATTACACAGGGGCCGGGCCATACGGGTATCTTTGTATCGTTTGCCATTTTTCTTATTGATTGGTTGAAGTGATGTTACAGGCTGGTGTTGACATATCAATCGGGTATTCCTGCATACCGGCCCCTGCCACCAGCTGTATTGCCAGTGCGCCAGGCATCAGTTTGCCACCCGGCACTGCACCTGCGGGCATATTCGTTTCAATTGAATGGATGAGTCCTTTTATATCTACCACACCATTGCTGATGGTACCTGCTGCTGTTAAGTATTGCTGAGAGGAATTCTTGATCTGCTCTCCTGCCGGGTAGGGGTTGGTAGCCGGGTAGCCAAGCCCCCTTAATTTGATTGTAAAATTGTTGGGAGTAGACGGGTCAATCAAAACCCCAAAGTGCAGCCCTTCACCTGGCTCAATTACCTGTACCAGGTCGGGAACACCATTTACTTTTCCTTCCACACCTCCAAAGAGGCAGAAAATAAGGTTGTTGCTCAGCAGATCCATGCGCAGGGTGTTGAGCCTTACCCGCTTGCCCTCTGCATCGTTTTTATAAGCTACTACTTCCACACCGGGCCAGCTGCTTACTACCTGTGAGCGAAAGAGCATGCCTGTAATAACACCACCGCTTTCCATATCTGCTTCGGGTGTCTGGTCTCTGAGTACGGCCCTCAATTGTGCCTGCCGGGCATCTACCTGGGCATAAATATCTTCAAAAAAGGCTTCGTTAAAAATAGCCTCCCTTGATGAAAGCACGCCCACACTCAAAGCGCCATCCACCAGGCGGTCCATCCAGTTTCTGTCCATGAAAAAAAACCGGATAGACTCTACCGGCAGCAGGCGGCTGTCGGATACCATGTATTCAATAGGCATACCATACATAAGCGTAAGCTGTGCCAGCCAGTTTACCAGGTCATTGGGCAGCTCAGGCGGTGGATAAGCAGTTCCGCTTGTTTCGCTGAGCATGGTGGCAGCTATATCAGCATGCAGTTGTTGTCTGTTTCCCCAAGATCTCATATTCAGGAGGTTTTAAATTTTTTAATCAATCCAATGAGCGGGTCTTCCTGTTTTTGTACCAGGGCCTGCACCTGTTTGGTAGTAAGTACGCCGGGGAGACTGTCTGCCAGCATCCTGTCTTCACGGGTTACCCGCAATGGCCACTTTACCCTGGTGAAACTTGACAGCAGGTTGAGTGTGGCGCTCACATATGATTCATCGCCTGAGGGTGTACCTGCCACTTCTTCCACTACCGAGCGGTAGCTTTGCGCAGCTGCATTTTTTGCCCCAAGGGTAATTGCTTTAAGGTAAGAATTGCGCCAGTTGAAGATGCCACTGGCAAAACTTGCATCAGAAAGAGCCAGCAACCGGCCTATTTGCCAGGCTGCACTGTAGGCATGATTGAACAGGCCATATTCAGGGTCGTAATGCATAGCATGATCGCTGTAGTGATAAGGGCCATACATGAAATTTCGTTTGGTGGGTGCCGGTACCAATGGCCCGCGGTACCATGAAGTTGACTGCTCGCCTATCCGCATATCATTTTGAAGTGGCACAAAGCCAATTTCCAATGCTTCTTTTGCCAGCGGGTCGGAGTCAGTAGCCTGGGCATGCGGCATTTGCAGTAATGATACACCACCCCTGCCGGGTTTGCAAAGATCTTCCATGAGTGATACAAAACTGCCGGTAAAGGCAGATGCTGTAAACTCCCAGGCATACAGCAGTACTAAGCGGATGGTGGTGTATTGGGGAGGTATTACGCTGCCCCGTAAATGATCCTGGTGTCCTTCATACGATACCAGGGCGATCCTGTTTTTGGCATCTGCCAGCGGCAGGCGGTTGCCCACCACTACAGAAAAACAACCATCATCATTCATGCCCAGCATTACTTTGCCATCTGTATTTACCACCCTTGCATGTGCCAGGTAAGGCACTTCTTCCAGCAGCGGGGCTATTGTTTGAAAAAGGGCGATGTCAACATCTATCACCGTTACATCCTGGCCGGCAGCGCTGCTGTAATCGGTTAAGGCGGGCCCCAGTATATAGGTATGCTCCGGTGTTACCAATTGCTGTACCGTTACTGTTTTGGGGCTGCTTACAGGTGGTCCCACTTCCTGAGAAGGTGGTACATAATCCGCCGGGTACAGTGTGAGCAAACCCATCCAGGGAGTTTGTGTGGCTCCTTCGGGTGCAGTGGCATCAATTTTTCTTGACCATGGCAATGAAAAATCGTTGAATACTGCATGCGGCAGCGATGTGCTGAAGTTGCCTTCCTGGTTGGCCGGAGGATAAAGTGTGTGTACTGTTGATCCATTGATGCCAAAACGTGGGCCATCAACCGTCATAGCCTGCTCTGCTACATAAGGCGCTACTGTTTCTCCGGGCAAACCATTGATTTGCTGCGTTGCCCGCAGGGTGTAGCTGCCGGATGGCAAAGGGGGTTGAATTGAGTCGTAAAACTGTATCTCTCCCGGTGCTACACTGTGTGCATCTGTTGTTATTCCATTGCTCATAGTCATTTATTTGGTGGTGATGCCAATTTTAGTGGTGATGAAAGTGGTGTCTGCCAGGTTAAGGGCATTGCTGCCGGGTACCAGGCTGTCCGTTTTTTTCCAGTCGCCCTGTTGCTGCATGCCAAGGAGGCTTACTATGCTAACGCCTTCTTTTACTGTTCTCAGCAGCAATCCTGTCCATGCATCACTGCCGGCAGGCGGGGCTTCAAACACAAAGAGCCTGCCACCTGGCACAGCCAGCTGGTCGGTGGGCTCATCCATTGCTGCATTGCTGGGCAAACTGCCATTCTGCAGGCTCATTTCAAAGCTGTCTGCTGCAGCATTTGCATCATCCAGTACAACACCTATGTAGCGGCACCCGGTTGGCAGCAAAGCCTGTATCCAGCCCTGTTTTAATGTATTGTTAGGCCCCTTGCACAAATTATGGCGCAGCAGTTCCTGCATTTCCACCAACCCTCTTTGACCGTCTGCCGAACGGGTGGCTATGCGCTGGCTGTTTTGCACACGTACCAGTATATTGTCGCCAACGGCCCATGCATCATTTACCTTACACAGCATCGTATCGTGCTGGCAACCCTGTACAGAGTGGGCAGACTGGCTGCCCTGAACGACTACCTGTGCGGTTTGTGCCGGTAATTTAAAGCTGCTTGCAGCTGTTTTACCGGGGGCAGGGGCTGTCATTTCAAATTTGCGGAAACTGAGCAGTTCACCATGCCGGTCGAAGCAGCTTACGATGACTGGTAAAGCACCGTTAAGGCGCAGGGTGCTGCTGCCCCGGTCATCTACTTTCCAAAGCCCCAGTCCGCCATTATAAAGCGTTTGAGCAGAGGGCCTGTTGGTAAGCAGGTTTCTTGCCAATCCTGTTTTTCTGATGGTACCGCTCAGCAGGCTCCATTGGCTTGTTACAGCCTGGGATACTGCTCCGTTTTTTGCCTGCATCACACCACCAGCGGGTGTGCTGGTATAGCGGCGCATGGTACCCACCAGTTTGGGTGCTGCCAGCAGTGTTTCGGCATTGTCCGATCCGGAAGTTGAACGGGATTCCTGCTGCGGCCTGCTGTCATCAGGCTGCCCTGCATTTTGATAGATACCCAAACGGGCTATAACTGGCATGGCCTGCAGCACCAGGTCGGCACTGGCTGCCATTACTGTTAAGTTGGGGGAGAGTGGCGCAGTAATACCACTTGCAGCCAGGGCAACAAAAACTGCGTTGCGCTTTTCAATGGTAGCTGCCGCCATAATGGTAGACCTGATAAGGCTGTAGGCCCTGTCCTGGTCACTGTCGGGATAAAGCGCTGCTGCCGGGTAAGCAGGTACAGAAGCATAGGGCAGCCGTATCGGGTTGGCCCTTGTATAGGCCAGGTTACCGATAGCAAATGCCGGTATGTTTCCAAAATAATCGTAGTCGGCGCCTACCAGCGTCAGGCCAAACAGTGCATCGGGCAGCAGCATGGTGGTGGGGTCTGGTGCCTGCTGCCGGTCTAACTTATCTTTTGACCAGAGTGCAGCGGGGGCCCCGTTTTGTGACGGTGCAAGTATAATTTTGCGGGCCACAAGATCTTCGGGCTGCCCGGCTGAATTGATTACGCTGATTGTTACGGGCGACTGCAGGCTGGCTGTGTAGCCCATGGGCCTTACCCCTACTGCCTTGCCCTGCAGGGTAAAGCTGGTACCCGTTACCGATATTTGTGAAGAAGGGATAGCAGATGCTACCGTAATGGAGAATGGCACAGGCCTGATGAGCCAGGTGTCATTGGTTGTACTCATCAATCCTTCGCCGGTATTCCATTTTACTACCTGCTGCACTACCGTATCTGCCGCTGCCAGCATGGATGATTCGCCCTGCTGCTGGCTTGTGGTTGTGGGTGGTGGTAAAAAGCTTTGTGCAAACCCTTCCCAGTTAAGATTGTTGTCAGATGTTGCATTTTCTCCCGACCCGATGGGTATGGTAAAGGAGATGATGTACCAGTCCACTTCCACCTGCCCGTGTACGGGAGGCCCTTCCAGCTGCAGTTTGGCACCCAGTTCCACAGAAAGCGTAATAGAAACACCTGCAACGGTAAAGCCAAAAGATACGCCTACGGTAATACCAATACCTACGTTAAAGTAAAAGGGATTCCATTCAATCAGCATATTGGCATAGGCGTTGAGCCAGGCTTTCAGTGGTCCGGCTTCAAACAGTACATTCAGGTAGCCACCAGCCATTACTGCCGTGGGGCAGAGGGCAAAATAAGTGCCACCAGATATACCCACACTTCCCACACTTACTTCCATCTTCCACTGCATACCAAGCCGGGGTACATCGGGGTACCAGGCTGGTTTATTAAAGGCCGGGTGATACCCTCCCAGTGTAATTACAAAGTCGCCTGCTGAAATACTGTAACTGCTGGTAACTATATTTTTGTACCAGTAGTAAAACGCAAAACCACCTGTTACTCTGCAATCCCTGCTCAGTACAAATGAGTTGGGGGTAAGCTGTGCTTCTGCAGAAATGATACCAACTGCCGGTTTGAAGGAGACCTTCAGCGCCAGCTCAAAATAAGCAAGGGCAACGCTTTTATCCACCATAGGCGGCATGGAAGCATAGGTAAGCCCCAGCAGGTTAATTTCAAACTCTTTGCCAAAGCTGATAAAGAGCAATCCCACAGTGTTCAGCAGTTCAAATGAAGTGAACTTGAGCCCTGCGGCTATCCAGTATTGCCCTATTTCAGGGTATATTACATCATTGATTTTTTCGAGGGCAGAGCCGGGAGATTCCCCACTGTCAAAAGTTCCGTCAACCACGCCCCGCACCAGCGGAAAGTTTTGTACCTCGGATATGTCGGGTATTTGAAGGCCCCTGTTATAGGCAAAACCTGCGGCAATGCCTGTAATGAAGAACTCGGGTACTCCGCCCAGGGGTGCATTGAGTGCACCAAACACAAACAGTGATGGTGAGGTACCGCCATTGCCATTGTCCAGCTCAGCATATGAGCCAATGGCACTGAGTGAAAATGAAGCAGCCTTAATAACGGCAAGGCCGGTATAGCTCAGGGGGTTGTTCTGTTTCAGCAGCCCGGCCTGTACGGTTACGCTGCCACCTCTGAAGCTGATGTCTATGCCATCAAGATCTACCTTGTAGCTGTTGAAATTGGTGGGGTCGGTCACCGGTATGCCTACCCGCAGACCGATCAGTGTGGCTTTCAGTCCTGCCAGGGTAAGGCTGCCATTAAAGATAAAGTCGAGCAGCCTTGTGGCATTTTCCCAGCCCAGACCCAGGCTTTGAATAAACAGCGGGCCAAAGCCTCTTTCGATGGGTATGATCACTTCATGACCATTGCCGGTGTTGCTCTTCAGGTTAATGTACAATTCTGTACAATAAGCAGCCGTTACCGAAAAGGACGGGTTGGCCGGTGGATTTTGTGCATCGCTGCTGTCATCCCCTGCACCAAGCATATTGCTGGCAATGGGGTTGGTGCCGCCGGTTCCTGCCAGTGTATTGGGAGCCAGCGAAAGTGCAATATCCTGCAGGTTGATGCCTGCACCAAAAGTGATCACTGATTTGGGAGCCACTGCTCCAAAGTCCATTTCAAAAAGCACCCTTGGCTGTACAGCGCCTATCTTAAACCGCTCAAGGTTCACCAGTGGTTGGTTGTCCTTTCCTGTATAATCAAAACCCACATTGTACAGCATTACGTCAAACTTGTCAAAGTTGGCGTTTATGTTGGAATGACTGTCTACCGTAATGGGGAGGAAGAAGCCAATGCCGGGGTCTCCATCTTCGCCCTTGCTGCCGGTAATCCAGTCGGTATTTTCAGCACCCAGTTGCAACGTCATACCGGGTAAAAAATCCAGTGTAAGATCTGGTGCAGCAATCACCACACCAAAATAATCTGTTGATCCCTTTTTGGGGCCGATAGTGATGCTGCACTGGTTTTTGGCGCCAAAGGTGAGCAGGGTGAGCTTATTCTGCATCAGCGTTTTAAGCAGGTTGCCAAAAAAAGTTTTGGGTGTAATGGCAGCCAGGTTGTCCAGTGTATTGAGGTAGTACCGTTGATCCCTGCTTACAATGATCATGGAGGCAGTAAGCAGCAAGCCCGGTGTTGGTGCATTGGGCTGTGCAATAATGGGACTGTCCAGCCAGGTTTTTACACTGCTCTGGTTCAGCACCAGTGCCGATACATATTGCGGCAGTACATTTTTTATCACCAGCAGCAGCCAGTCGGTCATACGGTCACCCAGGCTATCGGGGTCACCCGGTTGCTTGGGGAAAAATTCGGGCAGCAACTGGCGTGATAGTGATGATGGCACTGAGGGATTGGACTGATCACCCAGCGGGTCAATATTCAGTACAAAGCCGGTGCCATTTACGTACTCAAGCGACAGGGCAGGGCCGGTGTCCTGGTCAACCGGCACAATCAGGCTTACTCCAAAGTCAAAATTAACAGCGCCATCGGTTATATTGATACCCACACCAGTTTCTGCAATATTTACTTTAAGCAGTTCGGTGCCGGGCAGGGTAAGGTCTACCCATAATCCCAGCAGGTCCTGGCTGTTGAGACCAGCTTTTACCACAATGGGCAGGTTGGGTGATGGCCTGAACACCAGGCGTCCACCATCGGCACTGAGTTGTGTGGGCAGCTGGGCGGAAAGCAGTGTGATGATACCATTTACGGTGGCGGGTGCTCCCTGCTGTGAAAAGCGCAGTTTCAGCCAGTTGAGCCCGGCCGTTTCAAGTTTGGAGAGTATTTCGGCCTGTGTACCACCCTGGGTGAGAATCCCGGTAAAAGTAGTTACCAGGGAGGCTACATCTATAGCGGTGCCAAAACTCCGCAGGCGGGTTACAAAATCTGCAAGCGCTCCTCCTTTCTTTTCCAGTTGATCCAGTAATACCGGTACCAGTTCATTCAGCAGGGCGGCAGCAGCAGCCTGTGCGGCCTGCTCCACCAGCTTGCCCCAGCCAAGGAAGGGCAGGAGCTGCAATGCTATGCTGCCGGGGTTTTGCGGCGTACCACTTCCGATAGTGAGGCCAAAACCTTTATTGTAACTGATGGCTGAATAAAATGCCGGGCTAACACCAGTGCCGGTACCGAGGTTAAAGCTGCCGGTAAAGGAAGGTTGATAATCCTGGTCGAGGCTAAGGCCCATCGTAAGATTGCTGAGCATGGCGGTGCCGTTGGCAATATCGATTGATCCGGTATTGAAGCCAAAAGTAGCTACGCCATTACTGCCCGTCATACTGATGCCGAAACCATACGGGAAGCCGGTTATATTTACCCCGCTGCCGGCAACGGGTGCCAGGCTGATGCCTTTGTAGCTTACGTCAGGCAGGTTGCTGAGCAATTGAATGAGCTTGGCCACACTAAATTTACCATTCTGCCCCAGTACTGCATCCGACAGTATCCAGCCAAGCGGGTCACGCAGTATGCCCATAATGGAATTCATTTGCCAGAGGCCGCTGCCCGCCTGTGGCAGGTTGCCCGATGAAGGGGCGGTTACATATCCGCCTAATCCCAGCCCGGTAAACACTTTTTGCACCAGCGGGTATTTTTTCAGTAATTGCTCCTCAAAAATGGCATTGAGTACAATATTGAGCGTATATGCCGGTGCCAATGCTGCCAGCTGGTTCATAAATGTATCGCCGTTAAAGGGATACAATTGCAGTGGCAGCGCCGATGGGGTGCTGCCGTCGCCCCAGATGATTTGAGAAGTAAAGGAAGGAGTGAAAGCACTGTCCTGGTACTGTATGCCGATGCTGCTTTGCAGGGTGAGACCAATGGGCGGACAGTAAGCATCCGTTTCTACCGTGAGTTTGAGGTTGTTGATGTCAAACACCAGTGCCCCAAAAAGTTTGAGAAAGGGACCGATGTCATATGCATTGGCAGGCAGCACTTCCAGCCGCACCAGCCCGTTGGTGGTGGTGCTGAAGTTAAAGTTGCCAAATTGCTGGCTGGGAATATTCTGCGCCAGGGCCACCGTTATCTGTGTGAGTTTTACACGGTTGTTTACCAATGCGGTAAAACGGTTTTGTATACTGCTCACCGGTGAGGAAAGTATTTCCAGCAGCGCCTGGGGGTTGAGCGGAAAGCCATCCTCCTTTGTGCCGCATATATCCAGCCCGTAGAGCAGCAGCAGGGCTGGCTCTGGCAGAGGTGGCAATTGTACATGCAGTACGGTTTGCAAAAAGCTGAAGAGTTTGTTGCGGGAAGCAGTATTGGTGAGCAGGTTGTTCAGCTGGGTGGTAATATAATTTTTTGGACCTGCCAGCAACGCCTGCCAACCGGCAGAACTGATGCCATAAGGATCTGTTTCAACATTGCGCTCAAGCGTAAGGCCAAGCAACTGAAGCAGTTCATATGCATTTTTAAAGAGGGGCTGGTCTTTTACCTGTGCAATGGCGGCCTGTATACCCTGGTTGAGAATGGTTAAAAAAGACGATTGCAGGTTTACTGCAAAGCTGGTGCTGGTAAAATCTTCCAGGGTAAGTATGTCCTGCCGCTCCTGCCCGGCCAGTGTTACCCCAATCAGGTTTACAACGGGGGTAAAGCTTACTGCGCCATTGCTGAGGCCGATGGAAAAGCCGAGTGCAATTTTTTCAACACTGCCCAAGCTGCCAAGGTCTACCAGCAAGCCATCAGGGTCGGATAATGTACCCACAAAATTGCCATTGGGCAGGGCCGTATTGCTCACAAAATTACCTGTAGCCAGGGAGTATTCTATCAGTCCGAGACTGCTGTTGAGTGTAAAGCGGAATTTTTTGCCTGCAAGCGTATAGTTAAATACATCCTGCCGGCCAATGCCTGTACCGATAGTATTGGCAGCAGTATCGTACCATACGGGCAGGCTGAACCCGAATGGCATAGGCGTCATCCATGGATCATCGCTGGTGCCGCTGCCGCTGATGGCAGGTGCTTCCGTCATGCTGCTGTTGACGGTCCATGACAGTAATGACAAAAGACTTGTGGCTTTTGCAGGTGTACTGAAATTGGCTGCTATGATATTGCGGATATCCGGCCATGGGTTGGTAAAGCTGTTGATGGTAAGCTGGGTGAAATTTTGCCATTGCAAACCTGCGGGGAAAATAGGCGACAAAGACAGGTCGGTGAGCAGGCCCAGGGCGCCGGTAGCAAAAAGACCTGCCCTGGTTTCGCTGCGTACCAGGCTGGCTCCCAATGCCGATACCAGGAAGGTGCTGAAGGCAGTGCTTCCCTGTTTTACTAAGTTTTCCAGTGAATCCTGGTCGCTGAAATTAAGGTTTTGGCCCAGTGGTACCTGGTGACCATATACAGTGAGTACCGGGTTATTTACAAAGAGTGACCAGCCCCAGCCGCTGCTGCGGTTCCAGCCGGCCGAAAGCTGAGATGCATCCACACTTACCGTAATGCCGCCAACAGGTGGGGTGGTAAGCCCTTCGGGCAGGCTGAGCCGCACGGTTACATCGGGCAGCCAGTCGGCCAGTACAGCATCGTTGCTGCCCTGCACGGGAAAGAGCAGGCTGATGGCATTGAGCTGTAGTGAAGGAATGATTTTCACACCGGCAAGGGTAATCTCAGGGGCCAGTTGCAGCCCCATTACCAGTTGCAGTTTTCCGTCGATGGTTTGCTGGTAAGCGGTAAGGTAAGCAGGCAGTTCCATATCGGATACAGAAATGCCGGCCATCCAGGGATCAGTAGGGGTGCCGTTCCCAGTAACTGAAATGGCAATTACCCCGGTAGTTTTTTGTATCAATGCGGCCAGTTGCTCCAGCAGGTAGGTAAAAGCCAGTTTGCCATTTACCATGGCTCCGGGCTGCAGGGTTTTCCAGTAATAATCTGCCCAGGCGCCAATGGGGTTGGTAATAGAAGTAACCATGCCCTCATCAGAAAAAGGTGGCAGCAGGCTGGCAGGCCAGTTGGGGGCCGCTTCGCCGGGGGCAATAAGGCCAATCAATGCGGCAATATTATTTCCCACTGCGGGTCCGGTACCGGTGGTACTTACTCCCAGCAGCGATTTAATGGCATCGCTGAGTACTGCAGCCCCGCTTTTAGCCAGTTGGGAGGGAGAGAGCAGGTCAATACTTTGAAAAGAGCTGTAGGGTGTGGTAACCTGGTTGAGCTGAAAATAAGGAACGGGGCTGCCGGCAAGGCCCAGTGACAGGCCGCCCTGCAATGAACCAAAACTATATCCTGCGGCACTGGCCAGCGGCTGTCCGGCTGTTTTGTTTTGCAATGCCATGCGGAAAACAAATTCAATAGTAGGGGTGAAGCTGGCAGCACCTGCGCTTAACTGAAACTGTGCCAGTTCAAGATCGGCTTCCATCAGCAATACAGTATCTGTACTGCCAAAGCTGATGGGGGCACCACTAAAGGAGAGACCGGGATAAAAATTGCGGATGGTATCCTGCTGCACTAAAGTACCCACGGTAAATGCCAGGCTGCCGATATTGCCAATGGTGAGCAGGTTTACTTTAAATGGGTCGATGCGGGTGCCGGTGCCGGTAACTTCGCCGGGGGCGTTCTGTAAAAAACCACCCAGGCAGGTTAGCCAGGTTTTCAGCAGATCATTGTTACTGCTGATGGTATTAAACCAGTTTACAAAAATGGCTGCCGGGCCGCCGGTTGTTCCTTCATTGGTGGCGTTGTAAAAAAGCTTGTACCATTCAAGGATGGGCATTTTCACCTCGCTGTTGGGCACCTGTGAGCTCATACCCAGTAATGCAGGAAGGTACCTGATGCGTTCTTCCTGGCTGGGAAAGGCTTTGCTGAGGGCACCTACAAACAGGCTGGCCGCTGTTTCCAGGATCTGATCGCCTGTGATGGCGGCCAGGTCGGCCAGGGTGCGGTTGGTTGGTTTGGCATCGCCGGGCAGCTGCAGGGCCAGTACTTCCAATGATACATTAAAGGGGTTGGTGGCTGCAAAATCAACAGAAGCGCTGAATTTAACTCCGTTGAAAGACACCCCGTTAATATCCACCAGCGCCCCATTGCTGTCAGCACCTTCAGCCGCCACACCCACAACAATGGGGTAGCCCGGTGAAGTAAAAGTTATATTAAAGCTGCCATTGCCGATGCGTACAAAAGGAACAAGCCCCCATACGTTCACTTTGAGCAGGGTATTGTTCTCGGGCACTTTCCAGGTATGGAGCACACCAAGACCCAGTACCGTTTCATCGCCCTTGGGATAGCTCACCAGGTAAAAGCCGGTGGTTTTGCCACCATAACTGATAGGATACCAGGTACCCAGCAATGATGGATCGGTAACGGGTATGCCCAGCGCATTGCCGCCCACCTTACCCAGCAATTGCCCAAGTACGGCAGAAAACTGCTCCGGGTTATCAGTCACACCATTTTTGATATTGCTGATCGGGTCACTGAACCAGTCCTTGTCCAGTGCATACTTGTCCTTCCCGGCATCAGTGAGCAGGCCCACCAGTTCGCCCAGGCTGCCCAGCAGCGGATCAAGGCCCGAAAAAGTGATGCCCTGGTCTGCTTCCTCCAGCAGCATAGCGGTTACTGTTTCTGCATCCTGCTGGTTATATCTTCGGTTAGAATTGGCTGGCATACTTGTCCGTTTTTTAATATAAAGAAGATTGTTGTTCCCCGTCTGTTACACCTGATACTGTGCTGCTGGGGTTAAGCAGGGTAATGTACCCTGTTAATGAATGATAAGTTAATTCTTCCAGTTCCATTTGGCCTGTAAGCGTAAGCTGGTTTTGCAGCGGAAAAAAGCCCAGCAGGGTTACTGCATTGGCTATTTTGTCTTTCTGCCGCACCACCTGGTAGGTTTTAGCCGCCAGCACTGCATTGATATCATCTGAAAAAGTAAGGTCGGCCAGCATGGTAGCGCCAAAAGTATAAATGGCTGTGGGAGTGATGCCGCTGCCGGCTGTCATCACATAATCGGCCGCTGCCAGGTTGGCCATTGCACCGCCCAGGCAATGCCCTGTGATATACAGTTTTTTGCCCCCGGTCAGCAGCGGCGTAAGTGCCGTTTTAATGGCCTGCGCAAATGTTGCCGTATTGGGAGCGCCGCTACTGGATGCATAGTACAGGTTGTATGGCCCCTGCCGCATATGTGCAGAGGCATTCGTATCAAAAGGTACTGCGGCATTGTAAGAAGAAGCTACAAAACTGTCAAATTCATCGCAGGTAATACTACCCCTGAAAGCCAGTACGATTGCATCAAAATTATTGGTGAAAATAAATGCAAAAGGGCTGCCATTGCTGTTAACTGTATTTACCAGTGTATAATTGCCGATGCCCTGTAATACACTGCTTGGGTGCTGTGCTGATTGATAAGCTGCATTGCAAAGGGTGGCCAGCGTGTAGGCCAGCGTTTGATCGTAGCCCGCGGGCGGGTTGCTGATATTGCCCGGTTGAGACGGCAGTTCATCGGGGCTGCCGCCGAGTGATTGCTGATAGAAAATATTGCCCCTTTCCCACCAGGGTTCATCAAAAGCGGGTATTTTGGCCGGAATGGATTGCGGGCTGCCCAATGGTTTGGCATATTCATCATCAAACGGGGCCGTTGGAAAAAAGTCAATAATAAGCCCGGGCTTGTTTACCGCAAAAGTGAATTGGTTCACAATGCCTGTTGATGCATTGTTGTAGGCATCTGCAAAACTTTTATTTACAAAATTACCTGCTGAAAAATAAAAGCCGGGGGGCTGAATGCGGGGTGCATCCTGGCCACCCGGCCCGGTATTGCCCGGCCTCAAGTCCAGTGCAGCCAGTTGTGCAATGGGTGCGCCCAGGCTCATGCCACAGATATACAAAGGCAGGGAAGACAGTTGTTGCAAAGCATTCCATATATCGGCACGTTTGGCGAGGTAGCTGTTAATGGTAGACTCGTCAACTGTGCCCTGCACGGGTATCAACGTTCCACCCATTGTAGTTTTCTGGCTCAGCTGTACCTGTGTAGATACAGATTTTTTACCGATGGAATAATTGAGCTGGTAATTGGTCCAGTTGATACCCAATGCCAGTACTGCTATCATAGCATCACCGCCGGGAGCCTGGCCCTGTGCCAAAAAGCCCTGTACAACGGGGAAGGGCTTTGGGCTGTTGCCCGGTGCCGGAAAAACAGTTACCAGGTCCCACCCGGTGGGCAGCATGGTTTGATTGGAGAGGCTGTTTGACCCGGCAATGCTTGCCAGTGGTTGCAGCAGTAATGCCAGTGCATTTGTTTCTGTTGTGGTCATTGTATCAGGTTATGATTGTTTTTGCTTGAAATTGATAACGCCGGGATTGCCTGCATTGCCACTTCCTCCGCCACCCATTTGCAAACCGTTGTTGCCGGGAAATGCATAGGTGGGTTCTGTTTGGCCTGGCAGCAGTTCATTCTGGCCACCTTTACCGCCCTGCCCCGCTGTACCCGGATTGCCGGGATTGCCGGGATCGCCGCCATTGGGCTGTATAAACACCGGGCGCAGTACATTGGAAGTGGTGTAGTAACCATACAAATCACCGCCATCACTACCATTACCGGCATTGCCGCCCTGTCCGCCATTGGTTCCATTGCCGCCCTGTCCGCCCTGTGCTGGCTGGCAGCGGCCATTGGCACATTGGGAAGCATTGGTGCCTGCATTACCGCCGGTATCTCCGTTGCCACCAGTGCCACCCGGTCCACCATCACCACCCTTACCGCCCTCAATCAGTATGTTGACCACCGCTGCGGCTTCGGATACCTGGAATTCATTCACATACAGGTTCAGGTTGGGGCAGCGTCCCCCATTATCACCATCGCCTCCTTTTCCGGCATCGCCGATACCATTAGCACCATTGGTACCGTTAGTGGCACAGTTGCATTTGCTGTGACTGAAAAAGCTGCCTGGCGTATAAGTGCCATTAGCTCCGTTTTGCCCCGTATTATTGGCAGCGCTGTTCACCCCGTTCAGCCCGCTGGTACCGGTTGCACCGTTATTTCCCGGTGCACCCTGTACGCTGATTGTGTATTGTGTCATTTTTAAATCATTTAGGTTAAGGAGTTTGATAAATTCTGATGACAGATGCACTGCCGGGATTGCCGCCAGTACCGGGACTACCCTGACCATTGTTGCCTACACCTGCACCGGGGTCACCAGGGTCTCCGCCATTTCCTGCCTGGCCGGCAGTTGTTTGGTTATGAAACTGCCCTGTAATGGAGGTATAATAAACCGTTACAGTAGAGCCATCGCCACCATCACCACCGGGGCCACCATTGCCGCCCTTACCACCTTTACCCTGCGGTCCCTGGCCTACTGCGGTACATCCTGTTGGATTGTTGCCTGGGTTACCACCCGGGCCACCAGCGCCGCCGGTTCCACCCTTGCCGCCTTTTTGCCCGTTACCACCGCCTACCATAATGCTCACATTGCCGGTTACATCATTCAGGTATAAAATTCCATTGGGTGCTGCATTGCCTTTAGCCCCTTTGCTGCCATTGCCACCTACTCCGCCATCGCCACCAGGATTGTTGGTTGGAGCTGAATCACATACCCAGGGGCAGCTGCCCGAAGTTGATTGGTGACTGGTGCCATTGGTGCCCTGCGGGCCCTGCGAGCCTGTGCCGCCTGTGCCGCCCTGTGTAGCCGGGCCGCTGTATGCTGAGCCTGTAAAGTCAAAAGTTTGATCTGCCATGTTTATAAGGTTTTATTGTTGTACAAATATTTGTGTAGAGAGCGTGGTATCTGTAAGCACTTTGATTTGTGCGCCGGTACCTACTGTAATGCGGCCATAATTGAGTACCACAGGATCGTTACCCTGTATAACATAGGTTTGCCCGGCCGGAATGTTGAGGTCGCTGCCTGTAGCCAAAGCTACCTGGCCCGGGAACATCATGGCGTTAATCATGGGTTCATGGTCCGCCAGCCTGGCAGAATTTCCCATCAGGAAAGCTGTTGCAGCTTTTTTAACTGTTTCAAATGTACTGTCATCTAATCCTGCAAATAATTCAGCTCTTGAATTAGCTGTTTGCAGCAGACTGGTCTGGTGTTCGGGCAGGGGATCGGGATAGTGCACATCAGAGTCGTCGCCATTATCGGGCAGGCCCACCATTTTGTTCAGCTCGGCAATAGAGCCTACGGGAACAATTTTTACGGGGATATGTGATTCGCCCGGGTTGGATGAAATGATGACAGGTCCATCATTCACTGCTTTAAGCTGAGCATGCTGCTCAGTAGTGTCATGGATAAGTTCATCGGGTGCAAGACCCAGCCGCTGGTTAAAGCTGGCAAAATTAGCTCTTTGTTGATCGGTCAAAAAATCCATAATGGTAATTGTTTAAATGATGAAAAATAGTATGCTGAAAGAAGATAGCTGCCGGTAAACGGGCAGCTTATCCATTTTTAAAAAGTTTGATAACGGGTGCAGCGCCGGGCCTTCCGGGATTACCGGGATTGCCATGTGCAGGAGTGCCGTTACCTGTACCTGGTGTTCCGGCTGCACCGCCATTGCCGCCCTGGCCAGCGGTTGTTTGAGTATGAAAATTGCCGGTACTGCTGTTGTAATATACCACAACGGTTCCGCCATCTCCGCCATCGCCGCCGTCGCCACCATTGCCGGCATGACCGGCCTGGCCCTGAGAACCGGCTTTAAAATTGGGGTCGCCAAATGTACCTGTAGCACCAATCTGGAAAATATTCACAATACTTTTTTGAAGGTTGCCTGCAGCACCACCCGGGCCACCATCCCCACCATTGCCCCCTTTGCCTCCCTGCTGGCCATTGCCGCCACCTACCAGGATGGTTACATCTCCCTGTATATCTCCAAAATGAAGTATGCCGTTGGGAGCAGCCGTTCCTTTGGCTCCCTTACTGCCGGTAGTGCCATTGGTGCCATTGCCTCCGTTGCCACCCGAGCCGGGTTGAACAAGGTAAATGGGTGGACAACTGTAATCAAGGTAATGGGCAATACCATCGGTACCTTTCGGGCCTGGTCCACCATTGCCGCCATTGCCACCGGCAGTTGCGGGTTGGGCATAGTTGTTACCGGTGAAATAAAAGGTTTGATTATTCATAATAACTGGTATTTTATATTTTGTTTTACTGCAACAGTAATCATCTATACTTTATAGGTCTTGATGTTTGGAAGTGTACCGGGGTTACCCTTTTTCCCCGGGTTACCCTTACCCTTGTTACCATTGCCGTTGCCGGGCTCACCGGGATCGCCGGGATCACCACCTGCGCCTGCTATGGGATTGGTAAAAATCTGGCCACTAAGAGAGGTATAATTTACGATCACCACACCTCCATCACCACCATCACCACCATTGTTACCATCGCCGCCCTGCCCGCCGGGGCCCTGCTTGCCGGGGCTTGCTGTTGTGCTGCACTGGTCGGGCTTTGAGCCGGGCAAACCTGCCGGGCCACCATCGCCACCGGTACCGCCCTTGCCACCCTTTTGGCCCTTGCCACCACCTGCATTTATGGTAAGGTTGCCCTTAATATCGCCAAGGTTAAATACATTGTCGGTAGCCGACCGGCCTTTAAGACCCAGTATACCCTCACCCCCCTTGCTTCCTTCTCCGCCATCATTTCCATTACCGGGTTGCGCCTTACATTTATACGTACAGGAACCACCATCATACTCCGTAGTGCCTGGTGTGCCCTGCGTACCTCTTGCACCCACGGCTCCGGTGTTGCCTGTACCGGCAGCTTCTGTGTAATCGGTACCAAAACAATTCACCACCACATCATCAACTGCTGCAGTGCTGCCTGCGGCGGGCCTGCCAATTTGCTGGGTAACCACCAGTCCGCTGGCAAATACATTCAGCATACTGCCAGTACCCAGTTGAATGGTTTTGTAGTTGACCACCAGCAGGTCGGTACCGCTCATAACAAGGCTGATATTATCCGGAACAACCAGTGTTTCACCAGCGGCATATGCAATCTGGCCCGGGAAAAAGGTTGCATTGATCAGGGGTTCAAATGTGGCTAACTTTGAGGGTTTGCCAAGGAGCCAGGCCGTTGCTGCCTGCTGAATGGCAGCTATGGAGCTATCCGGTAATTTTGAAAAGAGCTCGGCCCTGGAGCGGACAGTATGCACCAGGTTCAATTGCTCGGGTGGCAGAGGAGCCGGGTAATTCACCACGCTGTCATCTTCATTATCTGCCCTGCCGATGGCAGCCTTCAGTTCGGCTATGGAACCTATTGGTACCAGCAGTACCGGCACATCCGATGCATCAGGCTCAGAAGAAATAACAATGTCCCTTCCATTTCGGGTAGGACTGCTTACCTCACCGTAATCAGTTCTGAAACCTGCCGGCAGCCCCAGCCGCTGGTTCATGGCTTCGTATTGAGCATGTTGCACAGCACTTAACGGGGGCATAGCATTTTGCTTATTGAAAAAGCTGGTATAAGTGGTTTCTGAATCTCCTGTTGTAACTTTTATAGTGGAAGTAGTGCTGTTTTTTCCGTTGATACCGGGCTGTCCTTCGCCATTGTTACCAGTACCTGCACCGGGGTCACCACCCAGCCCGGCCTTGCCACCTGCACCTTCTATTGCATTGGTGTAAATCTGCCCGGAAACGGAAGTGCAAAATACTTCTACGGTACAGGGGTCGCCGCCATTGCCGCCATTATTTCCCGGCCCGCCCTTGCCGCCGCGGCCCTGGGGGCCCTGTTTGGCTGCGGTACTGCACTGGCTGGGCTTTGAGCCCGGTTGCCCGCCGGGGCCACCAGTACCTCCTGTGCCACCCTTACCACCCTGCTGGCCCGTGCCGCCACCGGCATTAATGGTAAGATCACCTTCCACTTTGCCCAGTACCAGCTGGCCGGAACGACCCTGAATGCCCTTTGAGCCTGGCTGGCCGGTACCCCCAACACCTCCATCAGCTCCAGGCGAACCGTCGGTAGGGGGTTGTTTGCACTCATCCTTGCAGGTACCACCATTATATTGCGTGGTGCCATCGGTTCCCTTTGTACCCGTATCTCCATCAATCCCCTTAACACCCTGGTCGGCAGCCTTAGCATATGGCTCGCCTATATAATTAAACACATTGGCAGATGCATCACCTGCTGCCAGTTCGTTACCCGTGCCTATATAATCAATACAGATTAATGAATCGCTTTGCACATTTACTTCCACACCGCTGGCGGTTATTAGCTTACCGCAGTTGAAAACCATAAAGTCGCTGCCGCTTATTACGATGCGGTCTGCATTCATTACATCCAGCACATCGCCTACAGCCACTGCCAGCTGCCCCGGAAATAAGGCAGCATTGATGATGGCTTCATAATCAACTACTTTTGCTGAATGGCCCATCATATAGGCAATACTGGCCTTGCGCAAAAGGCTTTTATCAGCCTCGGTGAGGCCTGCCAGCAGCATACCCCTGGAGGCAGCATTTTGCAGCAACACCTGGAGCCTGGCGGGAATGGCGGGCGGGTAGTCAATGTGACTGTCGTCAGCCGAATCGGCCACTCCGGCCCTTTGCTTCAGCTCCTGTACCGAAGCAACAGGCATCAGCAGCACCGGCACATCTGAGTCACCGGGACTGGAAGAAATCACAATTTCGTTTTTATTGCTGAGGGTGCCTGCGCCTGAAAGCTGGCTGCCAAAAGTGTGGAAGCCAGGCGGTAGTCCAAGCCGTTGTAAAAGGAGTTGAGTACCTGCAGCACCCGCAAGATTATTCATGAAATATAAGGTTTTATATATGTTGTGCACCAGCTTTTTGGCAGGGCATAACCCTGGCCACAAGGCATGTATTGCAGTTTTCTATAACCGTTCAGTAACAAGCAAGTGAAATAAATCAAGCAATAACCAATGACGTTGTTCTTCTTATCCGGGCATTTGCAATAGAGACTTTCATACTGGTTTAAGTAATCAAATCTGTAAATCGTTTAATTCAGCGCCATTCCAACATTTTTCACTTAGTAATTTTTCAAATCAAAGATATTGACATGTTGAAATACTTTAATGCGTATTAATACCTGATTTGTGGTACGGTACAAATACCTGCACAACAATGCCCCCTTGATTTGCAGGAGGCATTGAAGTTGAGTTGAAACAAAAAATTCTTATGAGATGGTCCAGGTTTCTCTTCCCCGTAATAATTTATCGAGGTCGCCCTTGCCTTTGGCCGCAATCACTTCTTCTATCTGCATAGCCATTACATCTTCGTAGCAAGCCCTGTCTGCCTGGTAAAATACACCGAAGGGCCTTGGGAAATGCCCTGTTTTGGAGGGGTCATCAAACAGCCTTACCAGTATCTGAGCTTTATAAAAATCATTTTCATCGTGTATCCACAGGTCATCTGCGCTTACGCCATCGCCAAGGGTTACCACCACGGGCTTCAATCCGTCAATCTTTATCCCTTTATCCTGTGCTGCGCCAAATATCAGCGGCTTGCCCTGTTCCAGGAAAAGGGCCTCTTCCGGCTTGCTGCTTTTTTCGGTAAATATTTCAAAAGCGCCGTCATTAAAAATATTGCAGTTCTGGTATATTTCCAGGAATGAGCTGCCCTTATGAGCCTGTGCCCTCAGCAGCATTTGCTGCAGGTGCTTTACATCCCTGTCCATACTGCGTGCAATAAAGCTGGCATCGGCCCCCATGGCCAGGGCCAGTGGATTAAATGGATGATCAATACTGCCAAAAGGGGTGCTCTTGGTAACCTTATGTTCTTCGGATGTGGGCGAATACTGCCCTTTCGTAAGTCCGTAAATCTGGTTGTTGAACAGCAGGATGTTCACATCAAAATTGCGGCGCAGCAGGTGAATGGTGTGATTGCCGCCAATACTCAGGCTGTCGCCATCACCGGTTACAATCCATACGCTCAATTCAGGCCGGGCCGCTTTAAGGCCGCTGGCAACAGCAGTGGCACGGCCATGTATGCTGTGCATGCCATAAGTATTCATATAATACGGAAAACGGCTGCTGCAGCCGATACCTGATACAATAACAATATTTTCTTTAGGAATACCCAGCGTTGGCATCACTTTTTGCACCTGTGCCAATATGGAATAGTCGCCGCAGCCGGGGCACCAGCGTACTTCCTGGTCGGTGGAAAAATCTTTAGCTGTAAGCGGGGGGTTAACCGTAATTGTATCCATGTAATCAATCTTTGCTCCAAAGTTACTACAAGTTGCAAATAAAACCACAGGTTGGATAAAGGTGACCCTATTAAAATTCCAATCTGTACATATTCCTGCTCAGCAGCTCTTTTTACCTGCCCGGAATAATTTATTTGGAAAATAGATGTATATACATGTATATTTGTAATGGTAATGAAATTAGAAGAAGCCATAAAAAGTACAACATTTAAAAGCCCGGTGCAAAAAGCTGTGCTTAATGTGCTGTACACAGCGTGGTGGTTAAGAACACTCACCAACCAAACGCTGAAGCAATATGGCCTTACACATGAGCAGTACAATGTGCTGCGCATACTCAGGGGCAATGCGGCAGATGCCATGTGTGTGAAAGACATTGGCATCCGGGTGATAGAAAAAAGCTCTAACCTGCCAAGGATAATTGACAGGCTGGTAATAAAAAAGCTGGTGAAGCGCAGCCAGGGATTTGCCGACAAGAGGGAAACACTGGTAAGCCTTACACAAGCCGGCACTAAAGTATTGGCAGAAGCTTCGGCAGAGATGGAAAAAGTGATGCAGCCAGCCATACAGTTAAGCGATAAGGATGCGGTATTGCTCAACAACCTGCTGGAGACTTTGCGGGGAAATTAATTTTTTTTTAACAATACATGTACATACATGCAATTTTAAATTAAAAACAACAATCATTATGAAACAGGTTAAAAACATTCCCGTTTATTTACTGGCGCTTATTTACCTGGTATTCGGGTCTAACTTCTTCCTTAAATTTTTGGCCATGCCACCTATGGAAGGCAATGCAGGCAATTTTATCGGTGTTATTTACAGTACCGGTTTTTTAGCCTTTGTAAAAGTGCTGGAAATTATTTTTGCTGTACTGTTACTGGTTCCGGCATCACGCAGGCTGGCGCTGGTTTTAATAGCACCCATCTCGGTTAATATCCTGCTGTATGAGCTGTTTATTGCCCACCAGCCCGGTATTGGTATTTTACTGGTTTTGCTGAATGGTTTTGCTATTTACCAAAACCGCAAAAGCTATATGCCTATTGTAGCAGCGGCTTAAGCTTTTTTTGCAACAAGAGGATAACTTACAGGGACTGCCATAACAGTCCCTGTAACATTTATTGATTGTATCAGGAAGCTGGCTCATTCAGCGCCTCCCAGTATTCGGCCGCCCGGCGGGTATGGGGTACCACAATGGTGCCTCCTACGATATTGGCCACGGCAAACACTTCATACATCTGCTCGGTAGTAATGCCCAACTCATGCGATTTTCCCAGGTGATATTTAATACAATCATCACAGCGCAGCACCATGCTGGCTACCAGGCCCAGCAGTTCCTTGGTTTTAACATCCAGCGCACCTTCTGCGTAAGTATTGGTATCCAGGTTCCACAGGCGCTTGATCACCAGGTTGTCTTTGCTCAATATCACCTCGTTCATGCGGGTGCGGTAATCGTTAAATTCTTTCACTATTTCGCTCATAAAAAATATTTAGGGTGTAAAGTTATGCGATTTACAATCACCAGGGCAGTGAGCCGTGGGCGGTGTCCCCACCGCCCACAACCAAAAAATAAAGCGACAATTTGAAATGAACCCCTGAGTGGTATTAGCTGCATGGCAGCAAAAGTTTTAACGGTATAAGAAAACTGCTTTAATTTGAGGTATGAACAGCTGGATAAAAAAATATGCCGGGCCGCTTTCGCTGGTAGCAGGAATTGTTATTGCAGCTTACATGTACTGGGGTAACCCGTTTGGGGTGGATGCGAAAGCCAAGCTGGTATTGTCCATCGCTTTTTTGATGATTACCTGGTGGGTGCTGGATGCCATGCCATTGGCTGTGGTGGCGCTGGTGCCGCTGGTACTGTTTCCGCTGCTGAATGTCAACTCTATCAAAGACACTTCAAAAGCCTATTCCGACTCGGTCATTTATCTTTTTATGGGAGGCTTTTTCCTGGGCCTTGCTATCGAAAAATGGAACCTGCACAAAAGGATTGCACTGAACATCATCAATATTACCGGCACCAATGGCAACAATATCATATTAGGTTTTATACTGGCAACAGGGGCGCTGAGCATGTGGCTGAGCAATACCGCCACTACCATGATGATGTTTCCCATCGCAGCTTCGGTTATCCATGTAGTAAGCAGTCATGGATCGCAGGAAGGCAGTATCAAAAACTTTTCGCTTACGCTGATGCTGTCCATTGCTTATGCCAGCAATTTCGGAGGTATTGCCACCATTATCGGCACACCACCCAATGTGGCTTATATCAGTCACCTGAAAGAACATTATAACCAAACCGTAAGTTTTTCAAGCTGGATGATGGTTTGTATGCCGCTCTCCATCCTGCTGCTGCTGTCACTGTATTGGGTGATGGTAAAATGGCTGTATCCCAATCATATTAAAGACAGCAATGAAGGGCGGTTTTTTATCAAAACTGAATTACAAAAAATGGGCAGCCTCTCCCGGCAGGAAAAACGGGTACTGCTGATTTTTTGTTCCACCGCTTTTTTGTGGATATTTAAAGACCTCATCAACAGCCAGCAAAAGTTGTTTCAGCTGGACGATACCATTATTGCGCTTACCGGTGCTATCAGCCTGTTTATTGTGCCCAGCGGTGAGTTAAAAGAAAAGCCGGAAGGCAGGTTGCTGGAGTGGGAAGACACCGGCAAAATGGCCTGGGGAATTTTACTGCTCTTTGGCGGTGGTATAGCCCTGGCCAAGGCCCTGGAAGAAGCCAAACTGATTGAAAACCTGGGAAAGTACATTGCGGCTTACGCTACCGGCAATACGCTGCTGCTGATATTTTTAATCACACTGATTTCTGTATTTTTAAGTGAAGTGATGAGCAATGTGGCCCAGGTAATTGTAATGGCACCCGTTGTATCTGCGCTGGCTGATGCGCTGCACATGAACCCGCTGCTGCTGGGTATACCCATGACGCTGGGAGCCAGTTGCGCCAGTATGCTGCCCATGGGTACACCACCCAATGCCATCGTATTTGCCAGTGGTCATATCAGGCTCAGCCAAATGCTGCGCATAGGTTTTGTGCTCAATATCATTTGCGTAATACTCATCACACTCTTTTGCTGGCTGCTGCTGCCACTGGTAGTAAAATGGGTATAGCAGTTTGTTGAAATTTACAAAAGACTGGCTTTGTAATCGCTGTTTATCAGCCTGATATTTTTATAGATGCGTTTGATTTTTTTAGCCCCGGAAAAACTGACTTCCAATTGCAGGGTACTGCCGGGCTTTTGCGGCAATTGCAAAGCAGCCGGGCCGCTTAATAATGCTGCTTCAAAACTGTTATTGTATTCAGTAGCGGTAATATCTGCCAGCACCAGCTCAGTATCTAATAATTTTTTGAGTCCATTACTCACTTCGTACAGCTTATATTCCACCATGCTGATGATGGGGTTGCTTTTTTCACTGGCACAATAAACGGATACACCATAACCACCATCACCCGGTTGTGGCACCAGTTTCAGCCGCATATCAGTAAAATTCCCCAGCGTAACGTACTGCTGTTTGTTAAAAGAAAGTTTTTTTACCACCAGCATCCGCTTGGCAAACAGCCGGTGATAATCGTAAGAAACCGTGGCATAGCCCTTGTCGCCCCAGCCCTTGCCCCAGGAGTTTTTAATGATAAACCCATCCCTGTTGTAGCCAACAATAGTAATGGCATGCCCCTGCGATTGCACATCGGTAAAGTAGCGCCAGGGTTTTTTCCCTTTCGGGTCAAAATAATCATCAATTTCATTAAATACGGTATTACCATACTGTTGCTTTAGTTTAGTAAAACTGGTAATATTGCCACTTGTGTCAGCAAAAGCTCCAACGCTATCCGGTGTGATTACAAGGCCCCTTTTGGGCTCCCAGTTAAACCAGTAGCTGTTTACATAGTAGCCAATGCCAATTGCTTTTACTCCCTGCTGCAGCAAACGTTTTATATTGTCAACTTCCAGCCCGGCATCAAATTCGGCTACTTCGCAGTCGGCCTCGGCCACTGTAAATTTAGATTTTTGTGCATTCAGGAGCATACTTACCGGGCCTGTTTGCGATTCTCTTATCACCTGCACCAGGTTATGATCGGTATCAGAAAAAATGAGTTGCTTTGGGTTATAGGGCATCTGGCTTTCGTCCAGCACACCATATTTACTCAGCGTTTGCAGGTACAGGTTAATTCTTCCGCCCTTGTCCACCGGGTCGGCACTCTGGTATTCCAGCATTTTTAACCCTGCGTATATATGCTGCTCACTCAGGTCGGAGGGCACACCTGCAAAAGTTTCAAGGCAGGCAGCCACAGCAAAACCACTGCAGGTATTGCGCCCACCCTGGTTTTTAACCGGCGACTGGCTGCTGCGGTAATCCAGAACAGCAGGCTGTGCCAGCAGGGTAACCAATGCAAGCCAGCTACCCAAAAACAATACTGATTTTTTCATCTTTCAAATTTCGGAGTAAATGTACAGCAGTAAAATATACAGTAAATACCCGCCACACGGTATATATTTTGAAATTTTTCCTTACCTTAAGCACTTATTTCATTTTTTAACCAAAACAGGTACATATGATTGTCATTGCTTTGTATGCCCTCAAAGGCGGAGTTGGCAAAACAGCCAGTTGTGTAAATTTTGCCTATCTGGCGGCAAAAGATGGATATAAAACACTGCTGTGGGATATTGACCCCCAGGGTTCCACCACCTTTTATTACAAGGTAAAGCCAAAGGATGCCACTGCCATAAAAAAATTAGTAAGCAAGGATGCCGACCTGGGCAATGCCATTATGGGCACCAATTATGAAAACCTTGATATCATTGCAGCCGACAACTCTTCCAAAAGCTTTGATACCATGGTGGAGGAAATGAAAAGTTCAAAAAACAGGCTTAAAAGCGTACTGAAAAAGTTAGACGGGGAATACGATTTTGTGTTTATTGATTGCCCCCCGGGCTTTTCGGCACTTTCTGAAAATATCTTCAATGCTTCGGATATTGTGCTGATACCGGTGATACCCACCACACTTTCGGTACGTACCTACAATATGGTAAAAGATTACTTTAAAGAGAAAGACCTGGACAGCAATAAAATGATGTGCTTTTTTACCATGACCGACCTGCGTAAAAACATGCACAACGAAATAATGGAGCAATTGTACAAGGACAAGAAATTCTTCCAGAACTATATACCTTACCTGTCCGACGTGGAAAAAATGGGCGTATACCAGGAACCGATTGAAGAGTTTGCCCGCAGCAGCTATGCTGCAAAATGCTATAGTGAATTGTGGATGGAGATCAAGGAAGGAACGCTGGAGTGATGTGCTGATTTGATGATGTGCTAATGTGCTGATGAGACAATGGGCAAATGTGCAAATGAAGAAATGTGCTGATTTGATGATGGCAGTAACCCGTAACAAAAATAACTCGTAACAAAAAAAACAGGAATGCGGAAAAGGCTAAAAAAGAAAGGCCAAAACCCGTAACTAAAACAACCAAAAATAACTCGTAACAAAAATTAAATGAAAAGAGAACTCACATCCTGGTACAGCCCCTCGCTGGGCAAAGACATGCCTGTAGCCGTTTATGGCGATTATGGATTTGCATTATTACTGGTGCCTACTGCCGCTGCCGATTATTTAGAGTATGAGCGCTTCCAGCTGATGGACTGCCTTGCACCCTATATTAACAGTGGAAAGGTAAAAGTATATTCCGTTAACAGCATCAACAACGAAAGCTGGCTCAACAATGAAATGGCAGGCGCCCACAAAGCCATCCGCCAAAACCAGTTTAACGAATACATTTACAACGAAGTGGTGCCTTTTATCAAAAACACCTCTTCTGCCGAAACGCCCATCATTACCTGTGGGGCCTCCTTTGGTGCATTGCACAGCATGAACCTTTTTTTAAAGCGGCCCGACCTGATTAATGGGGTAATTGCCATGAGCGGTGTGTATGATTTAACGGAGTACACCAAGGGTTATTTCGACGAACAGGTGTACTTTAACTCTCCACAGCATTATATGCCCAACCTTACCGATCATGGTATCCTGGAGCAGATACGCAGCAGCCATCACATACACATACTCACCGGAAGTGGTGCCTACGAAGACCCCAATGCCTCCCGTTCTTTTGGAGCAATATTGTACGGCAAGGGCATTAATTACGAGCTGGATGTATGGGGCGAAGACTGGAAGCACGACTGGCCCACCTGGAGGGAAATGTTGCCCATGTATTTGAAAACGAGGTTTTAATAAAAGAACACCATGTATTTTCATAATGAAGTAAGTGCAGACTCCTGGAAAAAAATGCTCACCCTTGCTGTTGAAGTTAAAAAACAGGCACCATGGGGTTGGCTTTTTGACAGCGACCTGGTATGCATACAGCATCCTCAAACAGATGAATACTATTACTGCTCTGTAATGGGTGCTGCCGGCGAGCATTATGCCATTGCGCTGTATGAGGGAAATGAGGGGTTGTATGGTTTGTACCAAACCCTGCAAGGCTATAAATGGGAAAGCCCGACCCAGATGCTGGCTTACCAAAAATGCCTGATGCTGGAGTTTGATAATGCTGGGCTGGTGGAGAAAACAGACAAACAGCAACTTAAGGCACTCGGCTTTTCCTTCAGGGGCAAAGATGCATACCCGGTAGTTAAAAAGCATGATCCTTTTCTTTTTCCGTGGAATGCAACACAGCAGGATATTGATTTTTTTATTAAGGCTTTGGAGGTACTCATCCCTTTTTTTGACACTTTGAAAGGCCGTACAAAAGATTTGCCTGTTTGTGACGAAGTGAGTGAAGGGGTATTTGCGATGCCAGGTTTTGGTTACAACAAAGCAAAAGAATCTTATAACAGGCAGGAGAGGGTAACGGCCAAAGCCAGTTATAAATGGCCGGTTAAGTATATATTGGATGGTGCCATGAAGGTGAAATCCCGGTTGCTGCCGGTTAAAGATGCATCCCTGTTTTTCCTGGCAACTATTTTGCCCACAAAAATTGCCGAAAATAAAGGCGAGCGGCCATGGTTTCCAATCAATTTTATGCTTTTTGATGCCACCAGCGGCGTTATGCTTTCAATGCAGATGTACAGCTATCAGGACGCACTCAAAAAAGGTATTGAGTTCTTCAATAATTTTTTTGAATCACAAAAGAACATTCCGGCCACTATCTGTTATTCCGAATCCAAGTCCTTACAGTTTCTGGAACCTGCTGCTGCTGTATATGGTTTTGAAACAGCTATGATAGAATTGCCCGGCTTTATAGATGAGTTTTTGATGATGGTTGAAATGATGGGCTTGTAGATTTACTGCAATCTTTTAATTGACTGGCCATCCCGGCAGTTTTTATTCCCGATTTCTTTCCCCAACCCCTTTGCCTCCGCCGCAGCCTTCGTACCTTTGCGCCATGATGAAGGAGATTTTAGCACAACTGAATGAGCCACAGCGGGAAGCAGCAATACACCTTGAGGGGCCGATAATGATTGTGGCAGGTGCAGGCAGCGGCAAAACCAAGGTACTTACCACCCGCATTGCCAACCTGATGGCCAGCGGGGTGGATGCATTTAACATACTGGCACTTACTTTTACCAATAAAGCCGCTGCCGAAATGAAGGAGCGGATTGGACATATCCTCGGCAATAGCGAGGCCCGCAACTTATATGTGGGTACTTTCCACAGCGTATTTGCAAGAATACTGAGGGCAGAAGCCAATAAGATAGGCTACCCCAATAATTTTACCATTTATGATACGGATGATGCCAAAAGTGTGGTAAAAACGGTGGTAAACGAAATGAACCTTGATGACAAACAATACAAGGCCAATATTGTATACAACCGTATTTCTGCTGCTAAAAACGCCCTGGTAGGCCCTGCTGAATACATGAACGACTGGGCCCTGCAGCAGGAAGACAGCCGTGCCAACCGCCCCATGATTGGACAGATTTACGACAGCTACGCCAAGCGCTGCTTTAAAAATGGCGCCATGGATTTTGACGACCTGCTGTTTAAAATGCATGAATTGCTGACAAAAATACCCGAGGCCCTGAGCAAGTACCAGCGCAAGTTCAAGTACATTTTGATTGATGAGTACCAGGATACCAATCCTGCGCAGTACGAAATCATCAAGCTGCTGGGTGCCATGCATGAAAATGTATGTGTGGTGGGTGACGATGCACAGAGTATTTACAGCTTTCGTGGTGCCACCATTGAAAACATACTGCAGTTTCAAAAAGATTACGACAATGTGAAAGTGGTGAAGCTGGAGCAGAATTACCGCAGCACCAAAAACATACTGAGTGTAGCCAACGAAATTATCAGCAACAATAAAAACCAGATAGAAAAGCGCCTGTTTACTGATAATGCCGAGGGTGAAAAGATCAACCTGGTGCGTACCATGACGGACAATGACGAGGGTAAATATGTGGCTGATACCATACAGGAGCAAAAGCTGCGCAATCATTTTTTCAACCGTGATTTTTCGATACTCTACCGCACCAACGCACAAAGCCGCAGTTATGAAGAAGCGCTGCGCCGCATGGGCATTGCCTACCGCATATACGGGGGCATCAGCTTTTACCAGCGCAAGGAGGTAAAGGATTTTATCGCCTACCTGCGCCTGGTAGTCAATCCAAATGATGAGGAAGCGCTGAAGCGCATCATCAACTTTCCGGCAAGGGGTATTGGCAAAACATCGGTTGACAGGGCCGTGCTGGCTGCCAACGACAATAACATCAGCATGTGGCAGGTGCTGGAAAGAGCGCAGAGCCATGGCTTTAAGGGCGGCACGCTGGAAAGCATCGGCAACTTTGTAACCATGATTAAAATGTTTCAAAGTGAACTCAATAAAAAGAATGCGTACGACCTGGCGGTGATTGTGGGCAAAAGCACCAATATTGTAAAAGAACTGTTTAACGATAAAACCACAGAGGGGCTGGCCCGTTACGAAAACGTGCAGGAGCTCATCAACTCCATCAAAGAGTTTATTGAAACACCCATGAATGAGGAAGATGGTGAAGTGGGTGAAAAAGATCTGGGTACCTACCTGCAGCAGATTGTGTTATTAACAGATGCTGATGACAATAAGGAAGACAATGATGTGGTAAAACTGATGACCATACATGCTGCCAAGGGACTGGAGTTTCCGGTGGTATTTGTGGGCGGGCTGGAAGAAACGCTTTTTCCCAATGCCATGGCCATCAACACCCGGGAAGAGCTGGAAGAAGAACGCCGCCTGTTTTATGTGGCCATCACCCGTGCCAAGCTGCGGCTCTTTCTCACTTTTGCCAATGCCCGTTACCGCTTTGGCCAGTTGCAGCAAAACGACCCCAGCCGCTTTATTGATGAAATACCCGAACAGTTTGTTGACAAAAGCTATGCAGGCGGCGGTATGCGCAACCTGGGCGGCGGCAGTGCGTATGAGCGCATGAACCGTGGCTTTAGCAACAGCAATGGCAATAATAACTGGAACAAACCGGCAGAACAGGCAGAAAGGCAATACGGTGCGCCACCGGCCAAAAAAGCAGCCACACCACATCCCCTTACACCAAGGCCGCAAAACAAAGTGGTGGAGCATACGCCCAGCGAAGGTTTTGCTGCCAGCGATACCAGCAACTTACAACCCGGCCAGCAGGTGGAGCATCAAAAATTTGGCTATGGCGAAGTGCAAAAGATTGAAGGCAGCGCTCATAACCCCATTGCCACCGTGCTGTTCAAACTCAATGGCGAAAAAAAGATCATGCTCAATTATGCAAAGCTGAGGATAGTGGAATAGTTGTGGGTTATGGGTTATAAGTGATGAGTTATGGGTGTGCGCTCTCACTTGCTTTTATTTACACTTGTGTTTTGTGTGGCATGCACTGGTCGGTGTCCTCACCAAACGGAATTTACTACCCCCCTGGTCGGTGCCTGCATCGAATGGAATTATTTTTGGCCTGTCGCATACTTATTACTGCGAATGTTGTTGGTAAGGGTTACAGTGAGGTATCTAACTTTTTTATCAGCGGTTTCTTTTGCCCTCTGGTCGGTGTCCTCACCTAACGTAATTTAGTACCCCCTGGTCGGTGTCTTCACCGAACGGAATTTTTTTTGGCCTGTCGCATGCTTGGTCTGCCTGACTGAAGGCTAGCAATTAAACACTCATTTTTTTATATATTTAACGTGAGTTTTGTGTCTTGTCTTTAAAAAATGGACGGCAACCTGTCTAAAAAAGTATAGCTGCACAGCCCTGCATATAAATTAACCAACGCATTGATTGGACTTCTGTGCCTTGTATGCTCAATGTCACAGACAG
>JANMIG010000067.1:0-29979 GCA_031375675.1 Chitinophagales bacterium | reverse complement strand
TGTATAACTTTATACTCATTAATAATCATGGCATGGGGGTAGTTTGGTCACTACAATTTTTACCCATGTCATGGTTATTTCAAAGAACTTTTTATCTACAGGTGTTGATAATCAACCTATAAGACACAAAACTCACGTTATCTTACTAAAATAGAAGCACATATAACCAGTCTTGTATTTGCAAGTACATACATAAAAACTCAGCAGCAAGGATGTCAGCCATAAAAATCGGCGTACCCGTACAAAAAATAGTGAGTTTCATGTAATATCTTGCCGGCTCAATTGTTAATTTTTTGTTTTTTCCAAACATATACCTGGACATTATAGAAACCGGAATTATTAGCCTGATTTATATCATTAATCAGGAATTCAAGTTTGCCATTACTTTCTATAATATATGTGTTTTGATCCTCAATATAACACCACCATAAACCTGAACTATCAAAACGGTAGCAGAGTGCAGCATGCTTAAACTCTTTTATTACATTGTAAGGGATAAGACTCATGCCAATTTTATCTTCATTAGCAGCAACTCCTTCCGGGCCGCAACTTGGTACCCAATCGCCAGCCTTTAGCATACCATCGGCATATACACTTATTGTATCTCCTTTTCTAAGCCATATATCAGTTCTTATATCACCAATTACAGTTAATTCATAACTTTTTCGATTGCTGGTAGCAACAGGTTTAACAACACTGCTGGTTTGTTTTTTTTTAACTGTATCAAGCTTACAAAAAGCAGAATCCATTATATGTGTGAGACTCACACTGCTGCTTCCTTTGTCGCCATCCTTCCAATAAATCAACACGGCTACAAGCAGAGACAATATAATACCGGCCAACAATTTAATTAGTTTTTCCGGCAACAAAGGTTTCAACAATGCCAGCTTTTCAGCAATAATGCCTGCAATCTCACTTGCGTTATCTTTCCAGTCCTCAAAAACAATATGCCTGCTGAGGCCATCCACCTGTGTGTTATCTACCCGTATCTGTAAAATATAAGCATCTCTTTTCTTACCAGAAGACTGCACAAACTGGCTTTCAATGCCCGCCCAATACTTATTAACAAATGTGCTGCTGGTAATCATCAGTACATATTTTGCCATACCAGTATATATTTCGCCTGTTATTTCCAATATCGATTTACCAAGGTTAGCTGCCCGGTGTTCGGTATATAAATAATAACTGATGTTTCGCATTTTCAGCTCTGTTGCGATACTTACAGCAACCGGCAAATCTTCCTCTGCTACTGAAAATGCAATATCGTATTTATATTTTCTCCTCATGGTGTTATCTTTATAATTTACCCTCATTTGCCAGCCGCCAGTAATGCTGCCCCAATGGTGTTAACTTACAAGCCTTTGATTCCATTGCCGCAAAAAACATGTGTTCCGCTCCCACAGGAACTACCAGCCCGATACTTTGTAATTTTTGTAATTGCTTAAACTTAGTAACATTAGCCTCATCAGCATAAGGCTTTTCCAGCAACGGTTTTTCCTTTGGGTTATTTTTAAATTCAAAAGAAGGATTCAAAGCAAATTCGTTTGCCGGATCAGGGAACAGGTCTGTGATTTTTTGTAAAATATCCTCCGGCACCTGTGGCTTCACTTTACGCAGAGATACAAACTCGGAAATATTTGTTTTAAATACCGGGCGCTGCTGACCAGCACCCATCGCCTTATCAATAAAAGCATATATACCACCCGGGCTGATATTGCCATTTAAATCAGCGGCACCACCATCTAGTGCTTCTATCAGCAGGTTGGTAAACACCCCATGCCCGTTTACTTCTACAGCTTTTTCATCGTACCGGCTGGATGCAAGGATGGTTACACCCTCATGCAAGTAAGTAGCCATTCCTCTGGTAGTAGTTTCGTCATCAGCACCGGAAGCGTGGCAGCAATCTAATATCACAACTTTGTTTTTGGCAGGCGATTTACGGATAATGGTAAGCAATTGATTCATAGGCACACCCATGTCATGAGGCTTGCAGTCAGGTGTAACAATATGATACCCAAAATAATCTTCCACGCCATGTCCTGCAAAATAAAATAAAGCAATATCAGATGCAGGGCGGAACAGTTCTACCAGTTTTTCTTTGAGGTCTGTCTTACGGGTTACATTTTCAACGAGTACCGTTTTGAAATTATCAGTACCGTCCCCGTTTTTTTGTATCAGCCCGGCAACTGCCCTTGCGTCATTCACACTGCCTTCAAGTTGGCCGCCGGCAGGATAGTCATTTATACCAACAATAAGTGCTGCTCTCATGTAATGCCGTTTTAGTTATTTGGTAATTATTTGTAATAGCACAAATATTAACATAGTTTCTGGCGGAAAAAAACCCTTTTTACGCCGGATAAACCCGGTAAAAAATTAATATTTACACAAAACTGCAAATACCGGTTTTTTCCGCTGCAACCCATTCCTACTTTGCAGTGCCTTATAAACAGGTGTAAAATTTTCTTTCATTTTAAAAACTAAACAAAATGGCTACAAAACCTTTACCGGTAAATTACATCAGCAATGATGTAGTTAATCAGCGGGTATTACTTTACTGCAATGGCACACACAGTATGCTAAGCAGCAACCTTAGTTCACAAAGAGGAGTAACTGTTGAAGACACCAAATCTGTATGGTATTCGAAAAAACAGGTGCAGGAATGGCTGGATGAAATGAATGACCTGGGAGGTGACGGACTGCGAATTTATTTTGGTGCTAAAGAAGATACAGGTATTGAACCTGATGGTTTTGAGGCACTGCCGGGACAACTATGCCTGATTATGATGTTGACCAGGATGGGTTCAAGTAAAGATTCTCACATCAATATTATATATGAAAAACTGGAAAACTTTGCTGAGAGAAAGCAGTTGACCGATGATTTAAAAGCAGCTAACAAAGACAGAAGTTTCAACTTCGGTGCTTACTGCCCACCGATATGCCTTACCGAAGGCGATGATTATCCAAATGATTCCGTAACTTAGACGAATGCTGAAAGTGATACAACACATTTTTATAATACCGTTATTAATAAGCGCTATACTCAGCCTGAAAGTATTCAGGCTGAGGTGGCCATTTCAATACAAGATATTTTCTGTACTTCTGCTCTTCCTGCTAATACTGGAATGTTTCAATATTATCTGGAAGTATTATCTGCACAATGCTTTTGGCTGGCATTATTCGCAAGCAACAATATGGTCATATAACATTTCCTTTGCCTTTCAATATTTGCTATACACACTTTTTTACTATCATAGCTTGTCTCATTTAAAATTCCGGCGGGCCGTTCTAGTAACAGGAATTTTATTATGTATTTTCATAATACTGAATCAATTATTCTGGCAGGGTCTTCATCAAGTTAATACATATGCTCATATTCTTGCAGACTGCTGCATGATTTTCTTTTGTTTTGCTTTTTTTGAAGAACTGAAAAATAGTGAAATAAAGAATGAAAAGTTAAAGCTGCTCTCAGGAAATATGTCAATAATGAAAAATCCATTAGTCTGGATATCATTAGGTGTGTTCATTTACCACCTGCTCAACATACCCTATTTGTTCGGTATGAATTATATGGTCAAAAATAAAATACCGTTTGCTGTTAACTTTCATTATATATATATGAGTTTTGTTTGCCTCATGTACATCTGCTTCATCAAATCCTTCCTATGCCCCCACCCTCAACAGAAATAATCAGCCAAACCATTGCCATCAGCACCATATTTTTGCTCCTTGTAGGGGCATTTGCCACCCGTTATGTGTTTCTCTATCAGCGAAAACGGTTTTTGCACCAGCAGGAAGTGATGGAACTGAAGGAAGCTTTTAGCCATACCCTGCTGCAGTCGAAGCTGGAGATACAGGAACAGACCTTAGACCATATTGCCAAGGAGCTGCATGCCAATGTGGGGCACTTGGTATCGCTGATACAGATTGGGCTGGAAGAACTGAGCATGCAAACCAGCGGCAAGGCAAAGGAGAACACCCTGGAAACTCAGGGATTGACCAGGCAATTGTTCAGCGAACTGAGGGCGCTGAATGCCAGCCTGAATACGGACCTGATTATGCACATCGGTTTTGTACAGGCGCTGAACAATGAACTGATAAGGCTGGGTACGGCAAAAAAGTACAAGATCAGCTTTAACAAAACAGGACAGGAATACAGGCTGAAAGCTGAGCATGAGATCATCCTCTTCAGGCTTTGCCAGGAAGTGCTGAACAATGTGGCCAAATATGCAGAGGCCAAATCACTCACCATTACGCTGAATTATTCACCAACCGAATTTGTACTGGAAATTGCCGATGATGGCAAGGGCTTTAATGTAAATGAAGCACTGGAGCAGAGCGGCGAAAAAAGCAGCACGGGTCTTATTAATATACAAAAAAGAGCCAGGATCATCAATGGAACAGTGAGCATCAACAGCAGCCCCGGCAACGGCACCACATTCATCATCAGCATTGTAAGGGATGCTCCACAAACAGTAAATATATGAGTACAGTAAACAAACAAATAAAGATAGCCATTGTGGATGACCACAACCTTTTCAGAAAGGGATTGATAAAACTGATCAACCTCGGCGATACAGAAAGTAAGTATATGATTCTGTTTGAAGCTGGTAATGGTAACGAGCTGATGGAAAAACTGAACATGAAATTATTGCCAGATATCATACTGATGGACATTGACATGCCGGATATGGATGGCTACGAAACGGTAAGCTGGCTGCAGAAATTTCATCCCGGTATTGATGTACTGGTCATCTCCATGTTTGAACACAAGGAAGCCATCATGCGGATGCTGAAACTTAAAGTAAAGGGCTTCCTCTCCAAAGACATAAAAGTGGAGGACGTTCAAACAGCCCTGGAAGCGATTGCCGAAAAAGGCTTTTACTATACCGATAAAGTGGCCGGGGTAATGGCAGATGCCCTGCAAAGCGGCGACACCGGCGAAAAAACAGTTGAAGAAGAAAACAGTAAGATATGGGATGTACTCTCAGAAAACGAAAGGGAATTTGTAAAACTCTCCTGTACCGAATTAACTTATGCACAAATCGCTGAAAGAATGAGCCTCAGTGTAAAAACTGTTGAGGGCTATCGTGAGAATTTATTCCAGAGGTTCAAACTGAAAAACCGGGTGAGCCTTGCCATGTTTGCTGTACGCAATGGGCTGGTAAAGCCTTAGGCATTTCTAAATGCCTGCCTGTTCTCTTCTTTGGTTATCACTTACCCGAATTTTAAGACCCGGGCAGTCTAGGCATGCTACAACTATTACCCTTACAGACTGTAACTTATGTTACGTACTGCCTCGTCCTGTCATGCCGACGGAGGAAGCATCTGCACCAACACGTTGCATTCTGCTTCCTGGTTGTGCAGATGCCTCGCTAACGCAATCGGCATGACAGGACGAGAAGCATGCCCTATGGGGATAGTGTATAATTGGCGGTGCAGGCCAAGAATTGCCTTAAATGACCAGCTTGCTATAAATGAAAGATTAGGTATGGTATAAGTCCTTTGAAGAGCAATTAAGCTCAGACCCTGATAGCATTATCAGGGGAAAGGTCAGCAAAAAAGGATTTTAAGAAATGCCTCTTAACGCTACCACACATTCCTTGGACAGCTATCGCCATACCTGTTGCCCAGCAAAAAGCCCAGCACAATTTCGTGGGTATTTCTTGTGTAGGTACGCAAGCGTGACGTTGTAGCGTTCTCGTATGCATAACTGACATTGAATGTATTGGAAATATTCACACCCGCCATGGCAGAATAACCGGCTATCAAATCAGACTGGCGGTAACTACCACCAATCCATAATTTATCCTGGTACTGTAGTTTCACGTTGCCATGCAAGCCCAGCAATTGTGGTTCCCAGTACTGTGCCATTACCGAGGGCAATACAGAAATATCATCACTGAGAAAAAAGCGGTAACCGGCTGTTACAAAAAAGTTGGGGGTATAATAAGTACCATAACTGCTGCTCTTCACAAACTTTGCTTTACCCGGGATAACATTTAATACAGATGCTCCAAGGAAATAATTGGCACCATACAACCACAGTCCGGCACCCAGCTCAGGTGTTAATTTTTTCAAATCACCATTGCCATAACCTATCGCAGGATCGTTAGGGTCGAGGCTGGCCCATACTATTTTTGACCTGTCTAAGCTTACACTGGATAAACCGGCCGTAAATCCTGCTGACAAAGTTGTTCTGATACCCAACGGTTTGTGATAGGCAAAACTGCCATATACCGACCAGCGGTTGATGTACCCTGCCTTGTCATTCAATGCAGTAAAGCCCCAGCCCTTATGGGGAGCAGGTGCTGTGTACTCATCTGCAAAAGATTTACCTCTTGGGTTTTCTCCCGGCACTTCAAAGGATGTGGCCGTAGTCCTGTAATCTGACTTGCCAATTGGCCCATGCATGCTCATGTAAGTAGTTACAGGAGCTCCTTCGATACCTGCCCACTGCTTTCGGTAACTCAGTTTTACATCCGTATAATTTTCAATACCTGCAACAGCCGGGTTGAGTATATAATTGTTCAGGATGTACTGGGTATACACAGGCTTGGCCTGGCTCATGGCCGCAGTACTTAAAAGGGTTGCTGCCAGTACTAAATAAATTCGCTTCATTGTCATCAGCTTTATTAAAGATAACAGTCAAAAGACAGTAGCAGACACCAATCTGCTGCTGCTGTTTATTTTATGATGGTAACGTAGCCTGTCATCGGCTTTCTGCCATTACCTGGTTCAATGATATAATAATAAGTATCAAACGGCAGCGGCTTACCATTCATGGTACCATTCCATGGTTTATTGTAGCCTCTTGACTCAAATACCAGCTGCCCCGTCCTGGTAAATACCTGTACCCTGTTGCTGGGATAAGTATTCAGGTAATCAATACTCCAGAAATCGTTGATACCATCATTATTAGGCGTAAAGGTATTGGGTATCTGTGGCGCCTTCAGCACTTTTACAAATACCTTATCCGTACCGCTGCAACCACCTCTTGCCGTTACCAGCAGCGTATAGGTCTGGTCCTCCCCTGCCTGGAACACAGGTTTGGCTGCCCGTGGATTGTCTAAGAAAATTCCCGGTGACCATAAATAAACCAGGTCATTACCCGTTACATTGGGCTCCAGCACCACAGTACCACCTTCCAGCACAAAACGGTCGGGGCCGGCATCTACTACCGGGTAGGGATGTACCGTAAACTGCTTCACAGTGGTATCACTCTTGCAACCCTGGCTGTTTTCGATAAACAGTTTTACATCATATGTTCTGGCAGTGGTGTACAGGTAATTGGTCACATTCTGTGTGATGGCTGTAGTGCCATCTCCCAGGCTCCAGAACCAGCTTACAGGAGTACCATCTTTATAATCGCTGTTATCGGCAAATGAAATCACATCCCTGATACAAACCCCATCAATATCCGAAACCAGGAAATCAGCAACCGGCTTTTCATGCAGATCATTGTACAGTTTTGTACGCTGTGCTATACAACCTGCACCGGAAGTTACTGTCAGGCTCACATTAAACGGACCAACTGAATTGTAAATATGCGATGCATTTTTGGCAACCGATGTATTGTTCACCCCACTGCCCGGATCATCAAAATTCCAGAGGTAGGTAAAGGTATTCTGTGTACCATCTGCAATGGTTGATAAATCAGTAAAGGTGGCATTGGCATTGGGCAAACATACTTTTGGCATACTAAAATCCACCACCGGCAGCGGTTTCACATCCACCGGTATTGTTTTAACCAGGCTGTTGCAACCATTGCTGGTAGTAACCCGCAGTGTAACATTGTACAAACCTGTTGCGGCATAAGTATGTGTAAATGGTGCATTGCTGTTGCGGGTCACTGGTGGCGTAAGGTCGCCAAAATCCCACGTCCAGGTAGTTAATGTACCCGTACCTGCTGCCGCAGTAGCCAGGCCGGTAAAAGTAATGGCGTTGGTAACACATGCCGGACCAGTTACACTGAAATCGGCAGTGGGCGCTGTTAATACTTCTATCGTCTGATCTTTAAAATCCACACAACCGCCTGCTGTGGCCGTATAGGTATAACGGATGGTATGCACACCCACACCCGCAGTTGCAGGATTGAATATGCCTGCTGCGCTTACACCCGGGCCCGTATATACACCCGTACCCGGTACACCACCCGTTTCAGTTGCCTGTGTTATCTGGAACGGCACTGCATCCAGGCAAGCTGCCGGCATTGCTATAAACTGAACGGCCGGTGCAGCATTGATGACAATCGTCCGCACCCTGTCGTTTACACAAGTTCCACCGGAATAGGCCCTGTACCTGATGGTAAAGGAACGGGTAAGAGGGTTCTGGAAGTTGGGATATTTATGTTTGTAAATTTTACCGGGCGTGGGGTCATTGTCCGTCTCAAATACTGTGGGTGCACCCAGGTTATCCCAGTAAATTTCCACCTTGGTTACACTGCCAAAGTTCACTGTGCTTCCATCCTGTATGGAAATGGAATCATTGGCACACATGGTGGCAGTATTCAGTGGTGTAAAGTTGGCAACGGGTATGTCGCCATTAATAGTAATGGGTTGAGACAATGTTTCGCTGCAACCATTGTTGCTGGTAACCGTAAGCGTTACGGTATAGTTACCTACTGCATTGTATTTATGCTGTGCATTTTGTGCGGTGGACGTGTTCAGTACCCCGCTGGCAGGGTCACCAAAATTCCAGGCCCAGCCGGTAATGGAACCGCTGGCAATTTTACTGGTATCCACAAACTGGGCAAATGCATCACTCAGGCAAACTTCAGGCAAGATGAACCCTGCTAATGGTTGTGCGCTGATGGTTACCGGCCTGCTGAACAGTGTACCGGTACATCCCACATCTGTAGTGGCAATAAGCGATACAGTATAATTACCCGCTGTGGCATAAGTATGTGTGGGATTCTGTATGGTTGAAGTATTGGCAGCGCCGCTTGCAGGGTCTCCAAAATTCCACTGCCATCCGTTTACCGTACCGGAATTGGGTACAGACAGATCCGTAAAGCTGATGACTTTTGTTTCACAAACAGGCGTACTGTTATTGAAATTGGCAGTGGGTAAGGCATTGATTACAACCGGTAATACGGTTGCAACTGAAGTACAGTTGTTAACCGTTACTGTAATATTATAATTACCAGATGCAGCAGTGGTGATATTGGTAATGCTGGGGTTCTGCACAGCAGATGCAAAACCGTTTGGCCCTGTCCAGTTGAATGTTGCATTGGCCAATGCCGCTGTTGTTAAATTCAACGTGGCACCTGCGCATATTGGACCATTACTGTTTGCTGCAGGCGCTGCAGGAGCAGCAGGATCGTTGAGTACCTGTGCGGGGGCATTGGCGCTGGTACAGTTGTTGGCAGTACAATTAATGGCACTGTAAGTACCTGCAGTTAACCCTGTTATCACTATTGTTCCTGCTGCATTTGCAGTTAGTGAAAGCACAGGCTGTGGCACCGCATTTTTTTGATAATTTACAGTATAAGTTTGCCCGGCCAGCAACCCGTTGAGGGTAATGCTGCCATTACTGCCGCCGCAGGTGGTTGGGCCAACTGATGATACACTGCTGATAGCCGGTACTACATTCACCACTACATTAAGTGCTGCAGAAGGCAATGAAACGCAATTGTTCACTGTGGCAGTTACGGTATAAACACCGGTTGCTGCTACAGTGGCTGATGTAATAACGGGATTCTGGCTGCTGCTGCTGAAGGCATTGGGGCCAGCCCAGGTATAGGTGGATGCACCCGCTATATTTGTTGCAGTTAAATTCAAGTTACTGCCTTCACATATCGGGCCATTGCTGCCAGGCGTTGGTGCTGCCGGCAATGCAGGATCGCTTAATACCTGTGTGGCCGCATTGGCACTTGTACAACCATTGAAAGTGCAATTGATGTTACTGTAAGTACCAGCAGTAAGCCCGGCAATTACAACAGTTCCACCGGCTGATGCAGTGAGAGAAAGCGGCGTTTGTGCTGCTGCGTTCTTTAAATAATTAACGGTATACGTTTGCCCTGCTGTCAATCCGCTTAATGTAATATTTCCATCCGATCCGCTGCAGGTGGTTGGCCCGGCAGCTGCCACAGTGCTGATTACCGGAACAGGATTGACAACTACATTTAAAGCAGCAGAAGCCGGAGAGGTACAATTATTAACCGTTACAGATACAAAATAATTACCTGCTGCAGCCAGGCTTGCATTGGATATAACCGGGTTTTGTACAGCTGAAGTAAATCCGTTTGGCCCGCTCCAGCTATAAGTTGCATTGGCTAAATTAGGCGTTGATAAATTGAGTGCAGTACCTGCGCATATCGGGCTGTTGCTGCTGGATGAAGGCGCTGCCGGAGCTGATGGGTCGCTCAGCAACTGTGCTGGCGCATCGGCACTGGTACAATTATTAGCAGTGCAGTTGATAGCTGTATAAGTTCCTGCTGTTAACCCTGTAATCACCACATTACCTCCAGCATCTGCTGTAAGAGAAAGTGGTGTTTGAGGCAGAGCATTCTTTGTATAGTTTACTGTAAAAGTTTGTCCTGCAGTTAATCCGCTCAAAGTTATAAATCCATTACTGCCTCCGCAGGTAGTGGGATTGGTAGATACTGCATTTGTAATGGCAGGCAACTGGTTCACCACCACATTTAAGGGTGCGGAAAGCAATGAGGTACAGTTATTGACCGTAACAGTCAGGGTATATGCACCCGTAGCTGCCGTTGTTGCATTTGTGATAGAAGGATTTTGACTGGCTGACGTAAACCCATTGGGGCCTGTCCAAGCATAAGTGGCATTGGCAACAGCAGGTGTAGTAAGATTTAAAGTACTGCCCGAGCAGATTGGCCCGTTACTGCCCGATGTGGGCGTGGCAGGCAATGGAGGATCTGATAATACCTGTGTGGGGCCAATAGGGCTGGCGCAATTATTGACCGAACAACTGAAATTGGAATAGGTACCAGCAGTAAGTCCGGTGATAACAAGATTACCGGTTACACTGGCGGTAAGTGTCAGCGTTGGCTGTGCTACTGAATTTTTATCGTAGATAACAGCATATGTTTGCAACGGTTGTAATCCACTGAGTGTGATGGTACCATCTGAGCCGCCGCAAGTGCTTGGGCCAACTGATACAGCACCGGTAATTAAAGGCACCACATTCACCGTTACCGTTTGCGTAGCTGTATCACTGGTACAACTTTTATCAGTTATAATCCAGTGCTTTACCAAAAATGTGCCTGATGAAAGATAAGTATGGGTCGGATTAGCCAATGAAGAGGTATTATTGGCACCACTTACCGGTTCTCCAAAGTCCCAGCCATAAGTTTGAATGGTATTGCCAGACAATGGATTACTGCTGCTGGTAAAGCTGGTGGCTGTACCCTGGCAAACAGCGGCCGGTTGTGCAAATGCAGCCTGGGCCTGTGCATACACGGTACTCAGTATTTTTGTAGTATCATGTACACAACCTGCAAGGCTGGTTACCTGTAACTTTATACTGAAAGGCCCGGTACCTGTGTATAAATGCGTTGGGTTTGAAATGGTGGCTATATTGGCTGCACCACTTGGGGGATCACCAAAATCCCACAAATAACTTGCCGTGGCAATGGTTCCATCAGCCAATGTACTGGTGCTGTTAAACTGGCCTGTACCTGATGGTAGGCAGATACCCGCCGGCATGGTGAAGTTTGCCACCGGGTTAGGATTAACCTTAAATGTTCTGCTGAATACAGGGCTTTGACAGCCACTGTTGGTCTCAACTTGTAATGTGGCAGTAACACTGGCGTTCCAGGGATTGTAAATATGTGTGGTATCAGTACCATTATTGCGTACTACTGAAAAGCCATCACCAAAGTTCCAGTTCCATTTGGTAAGTGTGGCTGTACCAAAGGCAGCCGATGTATCGCTGAAGGTAACCGGCTTACCTGCACAAATTGGCCCCGACATGCCAAATTTTGCATCGGGCACAAGCGTTACCGTAACCTGCTGGCTGAGTGTATCACTAAGACAACCGGGTGTGGTGATACTTGCAAAACGAACGGTATAAGTACCGGGCGCACTAAACAGGTGCTTGGGGTTTTGCAGAGTAGAAGTATTGTTTACACCACTTGCAGGGTCTCCAAAACTCCACCACCATTTATAAGTAGGCTTTGTGGTAACAGTTCCGTTAGTGAACCGTACTGTATCGGTTACACAACCATTGCTCGTCCAGCTAAAACCGGATACCGGAGGTGCAGATACTTCCAGGTCAAAATCAATATCCTGTGTATTTCCGCATCCGTCTGTATTTGACTTGTATGCAGTAATAGAAACGGGATAGATGCCGATGGTATTATACGAATACAAATTTGGAAGAGAATACCAGTAAAGTGTTACATTGTTTACTATTGTGGTAGAATCCGGAATAAGCGGCGTTACTGGTCCGTTGATCATAACATTGGCAACGGGTGAGCCGGCAGGCAGGTTATTAAAATCCCAATACAGCGAATCAGGCCGGTAGGGCAATGATATTTTGAACCTGAATGGTGAACCCTGGCAGGCAGATGGTGTAGACTCAATACCATACTGACTGGCCACGCCTACCTGCTGGTACAAATCTTTTACATTGGTGCCTGCCGAGTAACCGTAAGATTCTGCGCCACCCAGCCCGTAGCAGATGGCATTAAAACCACTATCTGCCTTTAAAGTGTAAGATGCTACAGCCACATTGGAGAAGGTGTGCTGCAGGTAAGAGTAGGTGGGATCAGCCGGCATGGGCGTAAAAGCTCCCAGGGAAACGCCTGCACCAAACTGGTCTGTCATCCTGAAGGAAGGGGCAGCAGCTGTTTTTATCAGTACATTCATGTGCTGCTGCTGAATGGCCTGCTGGGTGGAGGTGAAAATGGTGATATTGCTGATATTCTGCTCCACAGGATTCAGCAGTATCATATCCGGGTCGCCTACCTGCGGGTTGGCTGCACAGTTCTGGCTCATCAGGTATTGCGCCACACTGATGGGTTTATCTGCGCTAATGAACATGGTACTGCCCTCAGCTGCCACATTTTGTGCAATGGGAGGATATACCTGCCCTGCGTTCAATGTAACAAGGTTACCTGCAAAGTCAACCGTGGTATTGTCTTCGCTGGCCATTACCCTTACCTGGTAGCCCCGCTGGTTGTTAACAATGGGTATTACCCCGAATTTTTTACCCCAGCTGGTAACAGGATAGCACTGCTGGTTAAGGGGATCGAACGAACTGCCGTTACAACCTGTTCTGCTGAGCGACAGGGCCGAACTGCCTGAAAAAACAGCGATTTTTTTACAGGTGCTGGTTCCGATAGCCACAGATTCAATGGTAGATCCCGAAAGATCCAAGTCGTCCTGTATTTGGTAAACGTCCCCGATATTGGGTAAAGTAACCTGGAAGGGCGTTCCGCTGACAGTACCATTGCGCCGCAATTGTATTTCCACTATTGTGTTGGTATCTACTGCTATGATCTGAAACTGCGATTTACTGCCTCCTGTACTTGCCTGGAAATAACTGATTGACCGGTACCGCTTACCCAATACATTTACAGGGAGTACCAATGTAGCGGCCGTTCGGAAACCTGCATATATATGTGAATAGACCACTACGGCAGGTTGCCCCGGATTGGTCTTTACCCTGATACCCTTATTGATGGCCGAGTTGGATTCTGGATCGGATATATAAGCGGCAGCCCTGGAAATGGGTACTTCGGTTACTGTATTTTGTGTAACAGAAAAAGGGGTGGTAACACCGTTATAAGTTACTACCCCGCTTGAGTTTTTATCAGATGTGATAAAAAGAGACATTTGTGCCAGGCTTGCCCCCGATGGAACATGGCTGGGAAAACACAGGAAAAAATCCTTGCCCTTATTAGAAAAATCCTGACAAACTGCTGATAATGAGGTGGTTAATACTAATAGCGCAAGTAAATATTTTCTCATTGTTCTGATTATATAAAAGGTTTTGCAATATACAAAAAAATACCCGGAATTCTGATTACCCGGAAACGAAAAAGGCTGCCCGGGTGGATAACTTACATTAAATAAAGGGAATGTGTATTTGTTTGATACCCATAAAAAAGAGCCCCCGGCCTTTTACAGCCGGGGGACATCTTTGTTTGTGCTTGGTTATCAAACCTCTTATAATTACTTCATCAATTGTTTGGTCAATACTGCATCACCTGCATTTACCTGGATAAGGTAAGTACCAGCTGCCAGTTTAGCTAAATTATTGATAGTGATTGTGTTAATACCACGCTGAACCATTGTTTCGTTGCTGTACACCAGTTTACCAGCGTTGTCAAACAGTTTTACTGTTGCCTTATCAGTACCCGCAGCAGTTATACCTACATTAACCCTGTCAGTAAATGGATTAGGATAAACAGCTGTGATGGTAAGACCCTTGATGGTTACATTCAGCGCAACTGTATTGCTGTAAGTAAACTTGCCATCCCTGTCAACAATTTTAAGGCGGTAGTAGTTAACACCTGCAATTGGTTGTAAATGGTTAAAGCCATAGTTAATGCGGCTGTTGCTGTTACCTGCACCATTCACATTACCCAGTTTGCTAAAGCCTGCACCATCTGTGCTGTATTCCACTTCAAAATGGCTGAAGTTCTGCTCACTTAATGTAGCCCAGTTTAATTTGGCAATACCGTTTGCATAAACACCGCTCAGGCTAGTAAAGGTTACAGGTAAAGGACCACCGGTATCAGTAAGGATACCTGCATCAATGGTTATATCAACCTGGCCTGGTACCAGCGTAAAGGCATCAGTTCTGCCGTTTTGATTGGCATTGCTGTTATTGGCCGTAGTAGTACCCGGTGCACTCTTGATGGTGTATGCCTGGAAGTTCCTTGGCAAATCAGTAAAGCCGATAGTGAATGTAGCTCCTGTTGCTGGTACCGGTATGTTATTGATGAAATAACGTCCGTTGCCATCCGTTACCGCAGATGCTACTCTGTTACCATTAACATCAAACAGGGTAACTGTTACACCTGCCACACCTGGTTCACCAGCATCCTGGCGGCCATTGGAGTTAATATCGTACCAAACAAAATCACCTACTGCAGCAAAGTTGGAAATCAAACCAGCGTCTACATCAGTTTTCACCTGTCCTGCTATCAGTGTGATGGCATCAGTTCTGCCCGTTGCAACGTTTACGTCACTGTTATTAGCAGCTGTACTGCTTGCAGCACTCTTGGTGGTAAATGCTGTATTTACTGGTATGTTGCTGAATCCAACGGTATAAGTACCGGGGTTCAGGTTATTGAACATATAGAAACCATTGGCATCAGTTACTGCAGAAGCGATAGCAGTATTTGTATTATCGTACAAAGTAACGGTTACACCGGCTGCGCCCCTTTCTGTTGCTTCCTGGATACCATTGTTGTTTACATCAAACCATACATAATCACCAAGAGCAGCTTTAGTTGTTGACCTGATACCAAGATCCCAGTTAAGATCAGTGGTACTTGCAGCCAGTACAATATTGCCGGTTCTCAATGTAGTTACATTCGCATCGCTGTTATTAGCTGCGGTACTTCCTGCTGCGTTTTGTGTGGTAGCAGTGTAGCCTGCAGGCAGGTTACTGAAACCAACAACATAAGTAGCAGCATCAAGATCAGTAAACAGGTACAAACCATTTACATCAGTTACAGTTGTTTTAAGCACAACACCTGATGCATCGTACAGTGTTACGGTAACACCACCGGCACCCATTTCACCAGCATCCTGTATGCCATTTGAATTATTATCAACCCAAACCCTGTCACCCAAAGCCGATTTTGGTGTTGCATTCCTGATACCTGCATCAATGGTTAAATTGATTTCGCCGGCAGCAAGTGTAACAGGAGCCGTTTTTCCGGTACCTGTATTAGGGTTACTGTCCTTTGTAGGATCTGTACCTGCATTTTGCGTTGTAAATACATAACCTGCGGGCAGTCCGCTGAATCCAACAACATAGTTACCGGCTTCAAGGTTGGTAAATATATAGTTGCCTGCACCATCAGTAGTAGTAGTCGCAATCACGGTAGTACCGTCGCCTGCGTACAGGGTTACTGTTACACCAGCAATACCTGGCTCACCGGCATCCTGTGTGCCATTGTTATTCAGATCGTTCCACACCTTATCGCCGATAGTTGCTTTGGCATTGTTTACGTTTGGAGTGGCATAGATACCCGCATCCACTGTAGTGATATTAGTTCCTGCTGCTGCAATGGTATAAGTTCCGGTTCTGCCGCTTGAAGGATCAACATCGCTGTCGAGCAGGTCACTGGCAAGATCTTTACCGGTAAATACAAAACCGCTTGGCAGACTGCTGAAGCCAACTGTGTAAGAACCATTTGCAAGATCGGTAAACAGGTACTGGCCATTTGCATCAGTAGTAGTTGTTTTAATTACTGCACCTGTAGTGGCATTGTATAAAGTAACTGCAACACCCGGTACACCAGCTTCGCCGGGATCCTGTGCGCCGTTTTTATTGCCATCATACCACACAAAGTCTCCGATGCTGCTCAGGGCTGTAGCATTGCGGATACCGCAGTCTACTGTCACTTTTGTTTCATCTGCCACCAGGCTGAAGAAGTTGGTAGTACCTGCTCCAAAGCTGCCGGTAACGTCACTGTCAATCTGGTAATTGGCCGCACCACCAACATTAGGCGCTACCAATGCATATCCCGCAGGGAAATTAGAGAACTTAACAAAGTAGTCGCCCGGTACCACATTATTGAACATGTATACACCAAAGGCATCTGTTACCAAAGTAGCAACAAGCACATTCACATTGCTGATGGTAGAGTATAACTGAACAGTTACACCAGGTACGCCAGGTTCACCGGCATCCTGTAAACCATTATTGTTGATATCATTCCAAACCTTATCACCTACTGAAGCCCTGAGTGTGGAAGTTACCTGCAAACCACCATCAAAGCTGAGGTCGGTAGTACCGGCATTAACATTGAAAGGAGCTGTTCTGTAAGTGCCTGCATTAAAGTCGTTATCGGTAGCATCATTACCACCCAGGTCGAGGCCGGATAAGATATATCCTACCGGAGGTGTAATACCCACTGTATAAGTACCGATGGGTACATCTGTAAACTGGTAGAAACCATTGTTATCAGTAATAGTAGTGCGTATAGCTACTCCTGCACTATTGTACAGCGTAACAGTAACACCTGCAATACCCGGTTCTCCCGGATCCTGAATACTATTTTTATTCAGATCATTCCAGATAAAATCACCAATACGTGCAGGTATAGTATAGTAAATACCAGCATCAACATCTGTCCTGTCTTTTGCAGCAACAGTTAAGGTGACATTACCGGTTCTGCCGCTTGTGATACTTGGGTCACTGTTATTGGCAGCAGTACTTCCGGCTGCATTCTGTGGAGAGAAAGTGTACTCAGCGGGCAGGCTGAATCTTACCTGGTAGTTAACACCAGCTACCGATACCGGCAGGTTGGTGAAAAGATAATTACCCATTGCATCAGTAAATGTAGTGGCGATAATTGTACCTGCACTGTTGAAAAGGGAAACTGTAACACCAGCCACACCTACTTCACCTGCATCCTGGATGCCATCACGGTCAGTATCATTCCAAACCCTGTCGCCAATGGAGCCGTTAGTAAGTGTAAAGCCTGCATCGAAAGTATGGTTCCATGTACCATTGGGTACACTCACGTTGATAATAGTACCACCAATCGGGTCACTATCTTTTGTATCATCGCCTCCCTGGTTGGATGGAGACGGAGTGTAACCAGCCGGAGTAATAAACTCAATATTGTAATTATTGGTTCCGTACTGTGCCGGATCGTAGAAGAAATAATATCCGTTGGCACCAGTAGTGGTTGAAGCCAGTAAAGTACCAGCAGTATTGCGCAGGTTTACGGTAACACCGGCAATACCAGCTTCACCTGCATCCTGCACACCATCAGCATCAGCATCCAGGAAAACAAAATCACCAAGGCCATTGCTTTTGAAAATACCAAAGTCGTAGGTAGTATTGCTGTTGCTTGCGCCCGGCTCTCCGCCCACACTTAAAGCAATGGTGCCGCCTTTGATGATGGCTGTTGTTGTATTTTGAGTTAAACCGTTGTTATCATTGTCAATGTCATTATCCGGGTCGCCGCCATTCACGGTTGTTTTAAACATCCAGCCCGGCACATTTTCAATCTGCACAAAATATTTACCGGCACCTAATCCGCCAAAATTGTACAATCCGCCACCTGCAGTAGTGGTGGTAGCCAAAGCTGCACCATCAGCAATACCGTCGTCATTATTATCAGCGTACAGCCTTACTGTTGCACCGTCATAAGTAAAATCACCAAGAGATGGCTCATACAATCCATTATCGTTGCGGTCAACATATACCAGGTTACCCAAAGAAAGCAAACCGGTTGTTACGGTGAATGAAATGGTTGTATCATGGCAAAGAGAACCCGTTGCATCAGAACTACTGTAAGTTTTCAGGTTTACAAAATAAGTTCCGTCAGCACCTGTCCAGGCACCACTGCTGGTAGCCGGGCTGTTGTAGGGGCTGGCATTTTCAATATTAGAAGAAGGTGTGGGGCCGGTAATGGTATATTTTACACTACCAATTGTACCGGTAGTACCAGCTTCAAGGTTGTACAATCCTGCCAGTTGGGCCTGGGTAAAAGTAGCGCCATTGGTGATGGGTAAATCAGTACCACCGTCTAACCTGTTAAAGTAAAGGCTGTTAACCCTGCCAGTGCATACAGTATTGGCTGTAAGGCAAAACTGGTCGGCCTTAATATAGTCACCGTTAGCAATAGCCACCACCCTTACACTCACAGTACCAGCAGGCACGGTGGCTGTAATGGTTTTTTGAACCATAGTGGGAAGAATATTGTCAATTTCTGAAGAAGCAACAAATGAAATGGTGCTGGTGCTGTTCCAGAACTCAATTCTGAAACTTGCATTCAATGCACTGTTATGAACACCTCCGTAAGCAGTTAAAGTAAGCTGTGTACCAACAGCAATACCGGTGATACTTTGATAAAAACCACCGCTTGCTGCAGTAATCTGACTTTCGCCATGGTAGGCACCACAAACCGGCACATAAGTATTGGTGTAAAAATTACTGCCAAATCCTACCCAGCTGCTGGTACCACTTTCGAAGCTGGAATTAAGCAGCAGGTTGCCGGGGCAGCTGCAGTTATTGGTTGTAGTGCAGGGAGTACCTGTTATATTAATGAAATGATTGGTTGCACTGGTCCAGGTGTTACCTGCTGGCAAAGTACAGGGGTCTACACCATTGCCATCAGAAATTACCATCCTCATTTCCAGGCCCTGGAGGGCTGCATTGGGATTGGTAAAAACGATAGGGCCGGGTGTGGTGGTAAGATTGAAAACACCACCACTTACGTTGTAAGCGTTTCCATTAATGGTGTTGGTACCATTCACAAAACAAACCCAGGCTCCCGAGCTGTTTTTCCATTGCCAGCGGTAGTTGGATGAGCTGTTAACGTTCGTAACAGTTGCAGTAACAGTGTACTGCGGTCCTGCAGCGCAGGTAGCAGCATAACCAGTAACATCATGCGCTTGCACAATTACCGAAACGAATAAAAAGAAGGCCATCAGCAGCATTTTCATGCCCTTAGCAGTACTGCCGACACTTCTCCTCAAACGTTGTACAGGCGTAAAGCAGGAAACCAAGCACGGTTTTATGGCTGCTTTTACAATTGTAGAGGTTTGTTCCATTTTTATGATTGTTTAAATATTTACACAGTTGGCACAGTTTTGGCAACAAAATTACCGGGCTGTACAGGCTCATAAGTACGCTTGTAGTCTTTACAATGATAAATGGAATGGATGGCAGCTTAAGTATTACAGTATTGCAATACTCAGGCAAGCCTGATTTTTTTGGCTATTCGAGAGGATTATTGTGGTTTTTACGGTCTTTCAACCGCCGTATAGATGTATTTGCACCAGTATCAGTTGCATGCAGTAAGCAAATTAACTGAAAAAAGCCGGTTGGTTATGTCTAGTAATATTGGGTATTATGATGCTGATGCATCCTGATTTTGAATTCAGAGGGACAAATTTACTTTGTTTATTTAATAACTTCTGTTATTTATTTATTAAAAAATTATTTGTCCGGCTCTCCACCAGCTAATCGCATATGATTACACGCAATTATTTGATGAACATACATTCACTTTCAGGAAAAGGTTAGTTTCGTGTGTAAGTAGTAAGTAAAACAACGTTAAGGACTGTAAAAATACGGTCTTTTTTAAATTAACCAAATTTTTTTTCCTTTTTTTTCGTTTCCCGGGTATTCGCAATTATAAGCATTACCTGCCGGTACTGTAACGGGTGCGTTTCAAATTCCCCGAGCAGCGGGGCTGCAAAACTGCTGCAATAACCATATTAGAGAATCTTCACACCGTTTTTAAAAGATGACAACTGCCCGAAAGATTTGAATTAGTAATTTCCCTCTAGGTTTTATCGCTAAGCAATTAGTTTGGAATACTTTTCTGATTGTTTTCTGTGCTTTTCCTTGATGAAAAGCACCAAAAATCAAGGGCTGCGGAAAAAAAAGCTAAAAATTTTCCTGTCTGGCTAAAATGAAATCAGTCACAGCAGTGGAATAAATCCCAGCAATAGTGCGACTTACCAGCCAAGAACATGACCTGACAGTGGTAACATTAATTTCATTTTTTACCCAGCCATAAAAATTTTCTTTACGCAATTTTTTCCGAGGCCCATTCTTCGAAAGCGCTTTCTGAATAGGAATGGATGGGTATTTTAAATATAAGCCGCACACCGCTATTCGATTCTTCAAAAGTTGGCATTTTACTGTATATCAATCACTTGGCCTTAGGTTATATATAATTGTCGCTTTATTTTCTGGTTGTGGGCGGTGCGGACACCGCCCACGGCAGACTGCCCTGGTGAGCCCTCACCCGCCAGCGACAATTTGAATGCACCCACTGTAACATATTTACAGCCAGTATTAAGGACAGGGCCATACCCTATGGCTGCCTCTGCTGCACTTTTTTCAAATTATACCGACGCTACTTATTAAATAGTCCAATCAATTCTAAGCTAATCCAAAGTAGGTCGGCATTATATTAACAATACTGACCGTAGCGTCAGTACCACAAACAGTTGGACTAATTCGTATGTGCAATTGGTATTACAACAACAGGTTTTGTCAACAACAGCTGCTTTCCGGATTAATTGCTGCTCAAAAAAAACGATATTGTTAAAATAGTTAGTTTTGCAGACATATAAAAAGGTATGAACAGCAAAATTATTGCAATTGTAGGATTAGCAGGCACTGGAAAATCCCTGGCAGCCGGGTATCTCAAAAAAAAATTGAAACTCAAATCCATCTACTTCGGCGGCTATGTGCTTAAGGAAGTAAAAAAAAGAAAACTGGAAATAAACAGCAATAATGAGCGGATTGTTCGTGAAGACCTGAGAGTGATGCATGGAATGGATGTGATAGCAAGAATGGCTTATAAGGAAATAAAAGCCAGTACAGACTTAAAGAAGAATATCATTGTTGACGGCCTGTACAGCTTCTCGGAATATATTTACCTTAAAGAGATATTGAAGGAAAACCTGATCCTTATTGCCATACATGCAAACAAAAGCACCCGGTACGAAAGGCTGAAGAAAAGGCCGCTAAGGCCCTTAGATAAGGATGAAGTGGATAAAAGGGATTATCTTGAAATAACAATGATTGAGAAAGGCGGACCTATAGCGATTGCTGATTATCATATCCTGAATAATGATGCGGCTGATCACCTTTATACCCAAATAGACCTTGTTGTAAACGCTAAATTAAAATTTTGAAATGGCAGTTAACTGGAAAGATGAAAGCATTAAATTTTTAGTATACAGAATTAGCCCTTCGCTGATATTATTATTCATTTCACTAATAATCTGGCCGGCGCTTAACAACAAATTTCAACTGATAGACACTACTCTGCTAATCGTTTGCAGTATTGTATTTACAGGATGTATCTTATATGATTTTAAAGATTATAAAAAAAACGAGTATTACTTAACTGCCATTTTTTACTATTCTCTCTCCGCAGTCTTATTTCTTCTTCTTTGTACATTTCTTTCCCAGGAATTAATAAGACTGCAAATACCATTACTTGCATTTGTAACAGCATTTATACTTTTCAAAATCCTTCATTTAACAAAAATACAGGTAGAATATATCGAAAAAAATAAGTTAAGAAAGAATACTGGATTTGCTGCAACAGGCATCCTTATCAACAGAAATAACCCGCATGGACCAACTTTTATTCTTGTACTGAATAAAAACCTTAAAAATAAACAAGGTTTGTGGGTTCCCCCCGGCGGACATTACCTGCCTCATTTTGAAAACCCTTCAAAAAAACTAACAGAAAAAATACAATCAGAGATAGGAGTTAAAACATCCATACTAAACCCGTATAAATATAATTTCCCCGACAATATAAATGATTATAAAACAGACCTTGTTACGTGGATGGATGCCCCGGTTTTTTTACTTGAAGAAAATCTTATGGGCAAATGCTCACATGATCATGAATATCATATTGACTCGATTTTTTTATGCATTACAGATTTTGAAGTGGTGGAAAAAAGACCCAAATACGACTACAAGGACAGGATTGAAATTCCGGTATCTGCCTGTATTGAAAATTATGATACAGCAGAACAAGGTATAAAAAAAGCCATCGAAAAATGGCACATTGACAATAATAAACAAAAGCCTGCAATAACGGATAATCTTACGAAAGATGTTATATGGCGTCTTCACCTGGCAGCAAAAATCTATACATCATTACTCACTCAAACCCAATGAATTACAAAAAAATAAATATCATCTTAGAGGAAATACATTCAACTGACTTAAATCAGTTTACTTACAAAGACACTACGCTGATATTAATTCATCACCTGTTGCCAACACATACAGATTTTTTCAATTTTCTTGGCACATTATTTCAGAAAATCCGCTTTATACCTATCCCGTATTCATTAAACTTTGATGCCAGAAAAGAATTGGACACATCGTTAAGCAACATACACATTGAGGTTCCCGAAAGCGTAACAGATATCACTAGGGTATTTGAAAATACCATTAAGCAGGAAATCATTACAGAAAAGAAAAAGGTTGCGATTATTGAAGTCGGCGGCTATTCTGTACAAACGCTTATCAGATATAAGAAAGAATTTAAGTCAAAAGTGAAATGTGTAATTGAAGACACAGAAAACGGGCATCGTCTGCATGAAAAAGCATTGAATGAAGGAAAGATGTGGTGGCGGTTTTATTCAGTTGCCAGAAGTCAGTTAAAATTACCCGAAGATACATTGACAGGAGATGCAGTTTTATATTCACTTGAAAAAATCATCAGGGCTTCGTTGAATGTACTGATAGCAAAAAATGTATTGGTATTGGGCTTTGGAAAAATCGGGAAAGGGATATGTCAGAGTCTTAAAAACAGGAAAAATATAGTTTATGTATATGATAGCAATCCCATAAAATTGATTGAAGCATATTCCTCCGGTTATCAGATAAGAACAAAAAAAGAATTACTACAAACATCTGATATTATAATTGGCGCAACAGGTACCCAATCGCTTACTAAAAATGATTTTACCGACCTTAAAGATGGCGTTATATTATGCAGTGCAAGTTCAAAAAAGATCGAGTTCGATATTGACTTTCTTGAAAAAATAAAATATACAAAAGAAGACATTTTACCTAACCTGAAAATGTACACATTGAAAAATAACAACCAAATTTTCCTTGTCAACGAAGGCGCACCGGTTAATTTCATTGACATGGGAATAATAGGCAGTGTGCTTCAATTAGTATGGATAGAAATTATTTACTGCCTTTATGAATCATCTGTTGAAAAAAAATCAAAAATAATAATTCATGAACTGGATGCAGCGAAACAAATATCTATCGCAAAGCGCTGGTTATCACATTACTCCCTCACAGAAGATTACACCTTCTGATCTGCATTTATTTTCTTTACAGCTACAGGCTATTATCATACTTAATATGCAATCAATAACGTTGACTTAAAGATTACCATAGCCCAGCTCTGTCAACCCTTTGTGCAACGTTGTTAAGTTAAGCCACAGCTTGTTCAAATTTTGTCACCCCTCCGGGGTTCCGGCCTTCATTTTGTTACTTTTCCTATAATCCTGCCACCCTCTCAGGGTTTGCATTTTCTTAAGTTAATGACATGACCCTTTGGGGTTGGGAGTTCTTTTTTTTGTTCATCTTCCAGAATAATACCATCCTTTCATGATAACCCTCCGTCGTAAGTCAACGAGATTGTATGTGCAATATCCATCTTTACCGGCTGCACTTTAACCGAGCCAGGGCAATAAAAAAACCCCGGATGAACCGGGGTTAAAAATATGTTTTACTATTATACTTTTGTCTCTGTCTTCTCTGCCTGCTCCTTCAGGGTAAAGATGATTTTTCCATTTTCCTTATCCAGAGTTGCTTCCATGATATCACCACTTTTTACATTGGTGGCCAGAATTTCTTCTGCCAGGGGATCTTCGAGATATTTCTGTATGGCCCTGTGCAGCGGCCTTGCACCAAACTGGCTGTCATATCCTTTTTCTGCTATAAAGTCTTTTGCTTCATCAGAAAGTTTGAGTGAAAAACCGAGGTTCTCCAGCCTTTTCATCACTCCCTTCATCAAAATATCAATAATGGAGAAGATATTTTCTTTGGTAAGTGAATTGAATATGATCACATCATCAATCCTGTTTAAAAACTCAGGACTGAATGTGCGCTTCAATGCTTTTTCAATTACAGCCTTGTTGTTTTCATCCGCATTCAGCTGCCGGTTGGCTGTGGCAAAGCCCACCCCTTCACCAAAATCTTTCAGCTGCCTTGCGCCAATATTTGAGGTCATGATGATCATCGTATTCTTGAAATCGACCTTACGGCCAAGGCCATCAGTAAGCTGTCCATCATCAAGCACCTGCAGCAGGATATTGTAAATGTCCGGATGAGCTTTTTCAATTTCATCCAGCAATATCACTGAATATGGTTTACGCCTTACCCTTTCAGTCAGCTGTCCTCCTTCTTCATACCCCACATAGCCGGGAGGCGCTCCTATCAGCCTGCTTACCGTAAACTTCTCCATGTATTCGCTCATATCAATACGTATGAGGGCATCTTCGCTGTCGAACATATGCCTGGCCAGTGAGCGGGCCAGTTCAGTTTTACCCACACCCGTAGGGCCAAGAAAGATAAAAGTACCAATCGGCTTCTTAGGATCCTTCAGCCCCACCCGGTTGCGCTGTATGGCTTTTACCACTTTCTGTATGGCTTCTTCCTGTCCTACCACGGCCCCTTCAAGGTCTGTTGCCATACGGCGCAGCTTGTCGGTTTCTGCCTGTACCATGCGCTTAACAGGAATACCCGTCATCATACTCACCACTTCGGCAATATCTTCCTCTTCAATAGGAAAGCGCTTGTGTTTGCTTTCCTCTTCCCATTCATTTTTTGCTTTTTCCAGTTCTTCCTGCAATCTTTTTTCAGTATCCCTTAGAGATGCAGCTTCTTCAAAACGCTGGCTCTTTACTACTTTGTTCTTTTCCTGCTTTATATCTTCAATCTTCTTTTCCAGCTCAATAATTTCCTCCGGCACATTGATATTTTTGATGTGCTTGCGGGCTCCTACCTCATCCAGTACGTCAATCGCTTTATCGGGCAGCAGCCTGTCTGTCATATACCTGTCGCTCAGCTTTACACAGGCAGTAACAGCATCTTCGCTGTAAGTAACATTGTGATAATCTTCGTATTTGCTTTTTATGTTTTCCAGTATCTGTATCGTTTCTTCCACACTTGGCTGCTCTACAATCACTTTCTGGAAACGCCTGTCCAGTGCACCGTCTTTTTCAATGTGCATCCTGTATTCATCCAGTGTGCTTGCACCAATGCACTGCAGTTCGCCACGGGCGAGGGCTGGTTTAAATATATTGCTGGCATCCAGTGAGCCGCTGGCACCACCTGCGCCTACAATCGTATGTATCTCATCAATAAACAGTATCACGTCCCGGTTTTTTTCCAGCTCGTTCATGATGGCTTTCATCCTTTCTTCAAACTGTCCACGGTATTTTGTACCTGCTACCAATGCTGCAAGGTCGAGCGACACCACCCTTTTATCAAACAATACCCTGCTCACTTTGCGTTGTACAATACGCAGGGCTAAGCCCTCCACTATCGCCGTTTTACCCACACCCGGTTCGCCGATAAGAATGGGATTGTTTTTTTTGCGGCGTGATAATATCTGCGAAACCCTTTCTATTTCAACTTCACGGCCAACGATGGGATCCAGTGAACCATTTTCGGCCAGGCGGGTGATATCCCTGCCAAAATTATCAAGAACAGGAGTTTTGGTTTTGGGCTGTGCAGCACCGGCACCACGCTGACCACGCTGCTGCTGCGAATACTGCTTTTTTTCCTCGTCAAATTCATCCTCATTTTCATCCTGGTATTCGGCGGCAGGCGGGTTGCTGGTAACAAAGCCCAGTTCATTTTTAAAGATATCGTAATCCACATCAAACTGGTTTAAAATCTGTGTGGCTACATTTTCCTTGTTTTTTAAAATAGAGAGCATCAGGTGTTCACTTTCCACCAGCGGGCTTTTGTAAGCTTTCGCTTCCAGTACCGTAATGCGTATTACTTTTTCTGCCTGCTTGGTAAGCGGCAGCGAATTGATATTGGCAATGTTTTTTCCCGTCTTGTCCTTTACTGCCATTTCTATTTCCTTGCGCAGTTCGTACAGGTCGATATTGAGCGACTTGAGTATTTTTACTGCATTGTTCTCTCCGTCCCTTATAAGGCCCAGCACAAGGTGTTCTGTACCAATGAAATCATTTCCAAGTCTTAATGCTTCCTCACGGCTGTAGGAAATGATCTCTTTTACCTGTGCTGAAAAATTGTTGTCCATTCTTAATGAATTTAGCTGTTACAATAATAACGATATTTTCCGGTTTTATGTTTTGCTGCCCTTGTTAAATGTTGATATGTTGAAAAATAAAAGGAAAACCATAAAACCGGTTCTGCGGGTATTCTTTTCCTGAATTATTGCTTTTTTTTGCTGTACGCATCTGCCTGGTAAAATCCTCCTGTTTTGAAGCAGCTTTTTTTTTGTAATTTACGCCCAACTAATTTAACATTTTTCAAAAAACATATCCCTGGTTTATGCGGCTCAAAATAGATACCAAAGAGAAATTTACTGTTATTACGCCCGAAGTTGAGTACCTGGCTGCTAATATGGCAGGCGAATTGAAGGAAATGCTCTGTTCTCACCTGCAAAAAGACATACCACATATTGTGATTAAAATGGATATGGTACAGGAGATAGATAATGAAACGGCAGCTGCCCTTGCCATTGTTCAGGAGATTTTTTACGAAAAAAACAGTTCATGCGTCATTTGCGGGCTTACCGCAGCCGTAGAAAAAAAATTAGATGAGCTGGAAATACTGGAATTGCTGAATGTAACACCCACCGAAAGTGAGGCATGGGATATTGTGCAGATGGAAGAAATTGAAAGAGAACTGATGGATGGCGATGAATAGCCTGAAACCAGCAGGGAAATGCTGCTAAAGGACAGCGTCAACCCAACCAGGATTATACAAAAGCAGGGTATTACCGCAGCCACCGGAAAAATACAGCTCCGGAATTGTATAGCACCGGCCACAATGAACCTCCATGAAAAACTACAGTAAAAGCAACTTTATGAGCTTAGTTGCTGTCATCAAACAAATTTCATTTTTCAAATGATCGCAGTTACAATATTGGGCAATAATTCAGCCATACCGGCTTACGACCGCAATCCAACGGCGCAGGTGCTGCAATTGCTTGAAGAGAGTTTTTTGATTGATTGCGGTGAGGGCACCCAGATGCAGATGACCAGGTACAATATCAGGCGCAGCAAAATAACCCGGATTTTTATCTCACACCTTCATGGCGATCACTATTTTGGATTAATTGGACTGCTAACCAGCATGGGGCTGCTTGGGCGTATACAACCTTTATACCTGCATGCTCCTGCAGCACTGGAAACCATAATAGAGTTGCAACTGCAGGTGGCTGATACCAAACTGCCCTACCCCCTCCATTTCTGCCCGCTGCCGGTGGAGGGCATCATTGTGGATGATAAAAAAATAACCGTCAGCTGCTTTCCGGTGCAGCACCGCATCGAATGCCGGGGCTTTTTATTCAGGGAAAAAAAGAATCCCCGTAAAGTTGAAGTAAAGCGGGCAAATGCCCACGAAATACCGGCCGCTTTTTACAGCCAGTTGCAAAAAGGGGAAGATTATATTACCAAACAGGGAAATACCATACCCAATGAAGCTGTAACAACAGCAGCACCGCCCGCAAAATCATACGCCTACTGCGCTGATACCATTTATGATGAAGGACTGGTGGAAAAAGTGCAGGGGGTTGATCTCCTTTATCACGAAACCACCTACCTGAAAGACCTTGCCGAAAGGGCTGCTGCCCGCTTTCACAGCACTACAGTTCAGGCGGCTGATATTGCCCGTAAAGCAAACGTTAAAAAATTGCTGATAGGACATTTTTCTTCCAAGTACGAAACCCTGGATCTTTTTTTAACAGAAGCGGCTGCAGTGTTTGAAAATACTGACCTGGCGCTTGAAGGCACCTGCTACAAAATATAAGCTTACTAAAAAACTGCACCTCATTTAACAACAGATTGCCCCTATACCGGAAAAATTGATAGCAACCCAGGTAACAAAATTGTACAGTTATTGATATGATACTGTCAGGGGCTGTATATGCACAGCACCGGCCCCGATACCAATTTCAGCAAAAAACCAAAGTGCATAAAATTCAAAAAAAATGAACTTTTTTCCTGTTATTATTGATGGCCGTAATCTTTTTAATAACCGGGTTTTGCTTATTGACCCGATGGGCAATACAGTAAACAAAGGCTGGATCGATATCAGCACCCCGGCTCACCTCAGCCTTGCTCCGGGTGAATACCGCTTTTCCACCCAGTCAGCTGTCAGCGACTTCAGTTTTACGATCAGCACAAATGGCAACATCCTGCTTTCGCCCGATACCACAGAATTTATGCAGGTGGTTAATGGCAACACATTAAGGCTTGCGGGATATGCTGTAAAAATTGATGCCCGTTACCTTACCGGTGATGGTATAGCTATGCCAACCGCCCATGCGTCGGCGGCTGGTGACGGATTTGCCAATGGCTTCTTTAAGCATGAACGAATTAACCTGCTTCCGGGGCTGGCTTATTATATTACCACCGCCGCAGGCATGGTAAGCAATTTTTTTATCAAGCTGGGCATCAACAGGGAGTGGCAGGTGCTGAACCCTGAAACCATGCTGCCAGATAGTGTTTATGATAACTTTATTACCTGCATCAATGGTGCTTACATACCTGAGATCATCATTTTTGGTTATCCTTTGCTGATCGACGGCCGGTCTGCCAAATGCCCGCTGCGGCTGATTGACCTGCAGGGAACCCCATCAAAAGGGTGCAATCATGCCTGTTTTGATAACGAAGGTGTGTTTTTTGTAAACCTTATACCCCAGCGGCGGGTAAAAGTGGGATTTGAACAGAATGACCTGTACCGGTTTGAAACCGAAACACATAACTACTCCGAGCCGGGATTTTACATTACCAATGATGGAAAGGCAGGTTTTGATCCTTTATACGGATTGTACTTTGCTGTTGACAAATTTAACGGGCTTACCCGCCTTAATGTGATATACCCGCTGCCCGACAGAATAGAATAACCGGGCAAAAAGGGCAAGTGATACAGTTAAAAAAATGTATGAAAACCCACATAATCGAGTAGGAAGTAGGGGATTATTTCCCCTACTGTCCTCTCACACCACCGTACGTGCCGTTCGGCATACGGCGGTTTGTCAGAATAATGATGTCTGCTTTTCTGTACGCCAATAGTATGTTTGGTAAAATCCCCGGT
>JANMIG010000064.1:0-31865 GCA_031375675.1 Chitinophagales bacterium | reverse complement strand
ACCGGGGATTTTACCAAACATACTATTGGCGTACAGAAAAGCAGACATCATTATTCTGACAAACCGCCGTATGCCGAACGGCACGTACGGTGGTGTGAGAGGACAGTAGGGGAAATAATCCCCTACTTCCTACTCGATTTGCTGCTGTAAAAATGACAGCCGGTGATGGCAATAGCTTTAGCAATCAGTACAGTGTATATCAGCATATAAAAAACCAGTATGGCACGCAAAAGAAAGTTGATTTTCATCCCACCTGTAACAACGGTACAGCAATTGATAAAGCTCTGCAACAGGCTTTTATTGATGCCGTGGAAAAGAATATAACAGAGTTGGAGATAATACATGGAAAGGGCAGCGGGCTGTGGCGGAAAAGATCGAACATATTTTAGAGCAGTCTCACATCAAACCAATGTATCACAGAATAGAGAATGACAATATAGCTTCGTGAGTTTGTTCCTTTTTTTGTTGAAACCAGCCAAAGTTGCTTGCATTATGCATTGAAAATCAAACTGTTAGGCCTTTTTTATCGGGGAACCCGGGCTGATTCTTTAATAAAAATCTACAGTTATCCACATTTAAAAAGCTTTGGCACAGTATTGGCTTTTAACATATCACTAACAATCTGAAAAGATTGCAAACAGTAAAAAGTTCTTTTAAATAATTGTGTTTGCTGTAAATCAATGACTTAGCATACAGCAGGGTAATACGAAAACAGGTGTATGAGTAGATTTACTTTTTTTTCAAAAAATCTGATAATTTTTTTAAAAAAAATGTCTTCAATTAAACTAAAAGCTGTAATTTACATTATATTTTTACAGATATAACCTGATTCTTAAAAAAAACCATTGCTTACCCAAACACAAAAAAAATATTCAGTTCACTGAATAAAAACATAAAAAGATTTTATAAAAATATTTCTTGAATTGTGCGGATGGTAGCGGAAGCGCATTTAAATTTTTGCTGGTTTAGGGTTTTATTAGGGTAAAGAACGGGGGTAGTCTTGCCCCCGTTATCTTTTTAAAATCCATCTGGTGTTAAATTGCTTAGTCCCCGTTCTTTAAAATCAATAAATCCTCTTACAGTTAAGCAGATATCCCACTGAAGTAGCCACCGGTACCTTATACTGCCGGAGCTTAAAAAAATTGAGTAACACTTGCACATGAAAAACCCCGTTAATCACTTAACGGGGTCTTCATTTACAGAAAAAATTCCCTAAAAATTCTTTGTTCCATTTGGCTGATAGGTAAACCTGAATCCATAATAACGCTGCTCAGTCAGTTTTATATTATCCGGTGCACTGGAAGCCGGCGTTACACCACCTTTATAATAATTCTGAATTTCCACTTTTGCATATTTGCCACTTGCAGTTCTTATTACCAATACCCTTCCCGGCAATGGTGTGAGCAGGTTTACAGGCCCGTTGTAATTGTACCATCCTTTTCCTGATCCTGTTGGTATGGCATATACGGGTGCATTGTCTGTACGAAAAACAGAATCTGCCGGTATTGTTGCCAGGTTATCAAAGCTTCCTGCAAGCACAAATGCACCACCATTACCCGGGCCACTGGTGCCGCTGTTAACCAGTATGGTAGTGCCCCTGAATGCAATATCCCATTTTGCCGTAGCAGAATCGGCATTGCTTACCAGTGTTTTATTTTCCAGGCTGAAGAAAGTGAATTTACCAGCACCATAAGGTATGCCACCAGCAGGAGGTACGCCGGGAGTAAGGCCGATGATCGTATCAGCCATTAAATTTTGCACACTGGTTATATTGCCTTCTGTAAATATTTTAAAACTGCCGTCATTGGTTTTGTCTATAGCCACTGTGGCATCTTCCTTGCTGCACGACATTAATATTACTCCTGCACTTAAAATTGCTGCTGCCAGATTTCTCTTTTTCATATTCCTTGTTTTTTTGTTTTTTTTGTATTGCAAAATTGGTAACTCACTGTTCCATATACCGTAAGCCCCGGTTGGTTGGGCATGTTGATGGCATCAATATAGTTGGTGGCATTATCAACACCAGCCTGTACCGAAAGACCATTGTGGAGCGTTTTTCCTGCGGCAAAATTTACGAGCAGCATACCTTTCCAGTCGAAAACTTTTTTGCCATTCCTGGTAATGCGTATGATTGAATTGCCCGCAAACTCATCCTGTTTATTGTAAATGCCATTTCCATCCTTATCAAATACAACCCAGGGGCTGCGGTAAATAGCCCTGATATTGGCAAACCATTCCTTTGGCTTGTTTTCATAAGTTAGTTTAATATTGGCCATATGTGTGCTGCGGTTTGGCAAGCCTGCATAATCCTTCCTTTTCAGCAGCACCCCACCGCTGGTGTAATAGGTGCCTGCAGAAAGCTGTTTCAGTTCGTCCTTATCGGCCGTATACAGCAGCTGGTATCCTGCGGCAAGGGTAAATGCCTTTGAAAACTGGTACAGCAGGTTCGTTTCCACACCTTTTGTGTAAGCTTTCTTTACATTGATATAACTGAAAATCTGTGAGTTGTCGGTACGGGTAGCCACCTGTCTTGTTTCAATAAGGTCCTTTACATCATTGCGGAAAAAATTCATTTTCCATTGCAGGCTTTTTAAAGGGTAGGCAGTAAATCCAATATTGATACCCTCTGAAAACTCCGGTTTTAAAACAGCTAATTTATAATAGTCCGGCTCCACCTGCTGTATCAACCCTTTCGATTGCTGCTCTGCAATAATACGCACTGCATCTATGGTGCCAAATACAGAGTATCCCCCGGCAGCAGTATTGGTAAAGTTGAGGTACAATTGCCTGAAATCAGGAGATTTGAAACCCTTGCCATAAGAGCCTGTAAGCCTGAAGCGTTCATGTATTTTAACCTGTACCGCAGCCTTGGGGCTGAAGGCAGATGCATACAGCTTATTGTTATCGTAGCGCAGTCCGCCGATAAAAGTAAACCAGTTAACAGGCTGCCATTCGGCTTGGGCAAAAGTGTAGGCAATGTCATTCTGTTTGCGGCTGCTCCTGTCATCGTACCTTGTAGAGTTAACCAGTTCTTTGATATACCCTGCCCCGGCCAGTACGGTTACATTTTTCGAAACCATATAATCTGTCTGGTTCTCTGCACGGTAAAACTGGTGCCGCAAATAATCATCATAACCCTGGCTGCCGGTACCATTCAGTTTTTGTGAACCTTCAAACACGGTGCCGTACAGGCGGATGGTTGATTTAAGTGAAGTATTGAATTGGTGGGTAAGCGTTGGCGTTATATTGATATCCTTATTTACTTCCCTGCCTTTTGTGTAAGTAATGGCACCGTTGTTGCTGGTGGCCAGCTCGTTTTTTATGTATTCGTAATTGTACCGCAGCGACAGGTTGAGGCTGGTTTTGTTGCTGAAAATGTAGCGCAATTGAACCTGCGGGGTAATGCGGGTAATGGGCAGCTTAGCCCTTTCCACACTGGAGGGCCTTATGGAAAAACCATCGGTTCTGTAGTAATTGGTAAAAGCAGTGATGCCCAGTTTGCCAAACTGCTGCGCTGCGGTAACACCGGCATCTACCGTATTGTAAGTGCCATACCGCAGGCTGGCATTTAATTTTTTTGCAAAACTTTTATCGGTAATCACATTGATCACACCTGCCAGGGCTTCTGACCCATAAAGGCTGGAGGAAGGTCCTTTCACCACTTCTATCTTTTTGATATTGCCAATCGTAAGGCGGTTGATGTCCAGCACTCCGGCGGTACGGCCCGTGAGTGGCTCACCATCAATCAAAATAAGGGTATAATCCGGGTTGAGTCCCTGCATTTGTACCCCGGCGCCAAATCCGTTGGTAATGAACAAACCGGTTTGTTCCTGCAGAATGTCTTTCAACCTGAGCGACCCGGCCTGTTGTATGTTTTTTTGTGATATTACGGTGGTTGGTACGGCTACATTGCTGAGTTTTCTTTCATTGCGTGTAGCTGTAACCACCACTTCCTGTATTTCTTTTGAAAAAATGGAGGAGTCAGTACCCGCCTGAGCAACACCAGTAAGTGGCTGAAAAAAAGCAATAAGGATATAAGCAGCAACGACCCTTGTCATCTTGAATAAATTACTGCTGCAAAGGTCCATCAGACACAACGGATTTTTATCACAGAACTGTCAGGATATGCATTTTACAGGCGTAATAAAATATTTTACAAAATGGTGACAGTGCTGAATACCGTGAAAGGCCGATCAATGCAGCAGCAACTCACAGGGTTTGATACCGGTATGCTTTTTAAATGCAGTGGAAAAATGTGATATGGAAGAATAGCCAAGTAGCATGGATACTTCTGTTACACTAAGGCCCTTGTCGTACAGCAGGTATTTTGCATGTTCCATACGCTGGGTCTGGTAAAAATCAAATATAGTGGTGCCAAAAATCTCTTTGAAACCCTTTTTAAGATAACATTCGTTGATAGCTGCTTTGCGGCTGAGTTCCTTGATGGTAATGGGTTCGCCAATATGCTGCAGCAGCACTTCCCTTGCCTTAATGATCTTTTGCCTGTCTTCTTCATTGGCCAGGAACTTGCAGGTGAAGCTTTCTTCTTTTTCGCCCAGCATGCAATCCATACTGTACAGCAGCAGCATCTGTGTTTGTGCGTTGATGAAGATGTTCTCCAGGCTGTCGGTATACGTATGGTTCAGCAGCGCTTCAATCACACTCCTGTTTTTTCCGCATAGCGGCAGCAGCTTGCTGAATGACCTGGTATGTTTAAAGGCCAGCACAGCATCTGAAATATTCTGATTTTTGCTTTTTCTGCCCTTGGTAAACTGGGTGAGGTACGAGGGCTTGAAGCTGAAACTCAGTACATCCACACTTTCCACCTTTTGCACACAGCCTTTTGATGCATTGAACTTGCAGTAGTTGCACTCAATATCTTTTTCACGGCAGTACACATTACCACTTACACAGAATTTCAGTTCAAGATAATTGTCGCTGGTGTCAGACTTATTGTAATGATATACCAGCATACCCGTATCCTCAATATCAAGCTGCGGCTCCTTGCGGTAGCGGCGGATGGAATACTGCACTGAACCCGGTACCAGCCTGTCTTTAGTATGTAAAAGCTGTAACTGCTCCTGCATCAGCGGCTGTTTGTGGGCAATGGCTAATATATCTGGCTGTTCAAATTGCATTTATGCTGCAAAATTACTGCAAATAAGCATAGCAAAATGATAATATTATGCTAAAGCGGGTGCAGAACATGGCGCTGTACCGGCTGTATGAAAAGCAGCTGTGCCAGACCGGGTTTTTTGTACAGCTATCTGTATTTTTTCCGGGAAAATTTGTAAAACGGGTCTCAGGGAAGGTTGGCACATCGTATTGCAGCAATAGGGAGATGATATGGCTGGAAAGTACCTTGTTGATAGCCGGTAAAGGCCATTTTTGAGCAGGTAAACCGCTCTTTTACCATCTGTGCAGCTGCTAACCGGAAGCGGATAAAAATATCCCCGTTTTGTGGAAATCTTTTCCCCGAAAAACAATGCTGCAAAGGCCATCTTAAATGCCTGTAAACCCTTTATTTTACTTATATTTGCAGGAATTGTTAATTAATAAGGATTTAGGTTCACCCACGAATTTATGAGTACAGAAACAGCGGAAGTATTAACCCCTGGAAATGCCGATTACGGCGCAAACAGCATACAGGTTTTAGAAGGATTGGAAGCGGTGCGGAAACGCCCGGCCATGTATATTGGTGATGTAAGCAGCAAGGGGCTGCACCACCTGGTATATGAAGTGGTAGACAACTCTATTGATGAGGCGCTTGCCGGCTATTGCAGCAATATTTTTGTTATCATTCACGAAGACAATTCAGTAACTGTAAAGGATGATGGCCGGGGTATACCTACGGGCATGCATGATAAAGAACAGCGCAGTGCCCTTGAAGTGGTAATGACCGTACTCCATGCGGGTGGTAAGTTTGATAAAAACACCTACAAAGTGAGTGGCGGCCTCCATGGTGTGGGGGTGAGCTGTGTAAATGCACTGAGTACCAAGCTGCATGTTACTGTAAACCGGGAGGGGAAAACCTTTGAGCAGGAATATGCTTGCGGTGTACCTCAATATTCTGTGAGGCAGATTGGCACCAGCGATACTACCGGTACTGCAGTAAGATTTTGGCCGGATGGCAGCATTTTTAATGTAACAGTCTACAACAAAGAGATACTGGAAGGCAGGTTAAGAGAACTGTCTTACCTCAATAAGGGCATCAGGATCACCATTACGGACGAACGGGAGCTGATGGATGACGGCAGTTTCTACTCAAAGCACTTTTTTAGCGAAGGCGGTATTGTAGAGTTTGTGGAAATGCTGGATAAGAATGGCAACCGCCAGCCACTGATTCCCAAAGTGATTTATTGCGAGGGGCATGATGCAGGTAGTAATGTGGTGGTGGAAGTAGCCATGGTATACAATTCAAGCTACCAGGAACATATTTTCAGCTATGTAAACAATATCAATACCATCGAAGGCGGTACGCATGTGGCCGGTTTTCGCCGTTCCATTACCAGGGTTTTTAAAAGCTATGGTGAAAAGGAAGGCATGTTTGAAAAAGCCAAGGTGGAGATTGAGGGCGATGATTTCAGGGAGGGATTGAGTGCCATCATTTCGGTAAAAGTACCGGAGCCTCAATTTGAAGGGCAAACCAAAACCAAGCTGGGCAACTCTGATGTGATGGGCGTGGTTGACAGTACGCTGAGCCGTGTATTGCAGGCTTACCTGGAAGAGAACCCGAAGGATGCCAAACAAATCATCAACAAAGTAATACTGGCAGCACAGGCCCGTGCAGCAGCCCGTAAGGCCCGTGAAATGGTACAGCGCAAAAGTGTACTTACCGGTGGCGGACTGCCGGGTAAACTGGCAGACTGCAGTGATAAGGATCCCGGAAAATGCGAACTGTACCTGGTGGAAGGGGACTCGGCTGGTGGTACGGCCAAGCAGGGGCGTGACAGGAGTTACCAGGCCATATTGCCACTGAGAGGTAAGATTTTGAACGTGGAAAAGGCCATGGAGCATAAAATATATGATAATGAGGAGATACGCAATATGTTCACGGCGCTGGGGGTGAAAATTGGCACACCAGATGACCCTAAAGCACTGGATATTACAAAACTGCGCTATCATAAGCTGATCATCATGACGGATGCTGACGTGGATGGCAGCCATATCGCCACCCTTATCCTCACCTTTATTTTCAGGTATATGAAGGAACTGGTGGAGCAGGGATATGTATTTATTGCGCAGCCGCCATTGTACCTGATCAAAAAAGGAAAGGAGCAGGAATATGCCTGGAATGACGCAGAAAGAAAGGCCCTGATAGCCAGGTTGGGACAGGGAAAGGATGATAGTGTAAATACACAGCGGTATAAGGGTTTGGGTGAAATGAATGCAGAGCAGTTGTGGGAAACCACCATGAATCCGCTGACACGTACACTTAAACAGGTGACCATTGACAGTGCTGCAGAGGCCGACAGGGTATTCAGCATGCTGATGGGAGATGAAGTGCCGCCAAGACGTGAGTTCATTGAAACCCATGCCAAATATGCCCGGATTGACGTGTAAAAGCACGGCAGCAAAAAGGATGCGAAAGGGAACTATTTGGAAAATTCAGGTTTTTTAACGTAAATTGTAACCTGAAAGCAGGTTTTGAACCCATTTTCTAACCAATTAAATTCTAAAAAATGTCAAAAATGTTAACAGCTTATTGCATGAAGACAAAGGAAAAAGATGTTCCCATGCAGGATGCAGTGATAACTAAAACAGCCCGTGGCGGCTACATGGCCCAGGGAAACGATGGAAAAGGCAATAAAATGACGACCATGCTGGGTGAAGCCCGTGCACTGGAAGCCGTTAAAGACGGAGTGGCTAAAAAAGGCTGGTAATTCCCTTTAAAAATGAATTTATTCAGGCTATCTTAACGGGTAGCCTTTTTTGTATCATGGCATAGCCGTTTAAATAGTTGTAAGCCCGTGAACTGTTAGCGCCCTGTACAGTACTTTCTGTTCTTTTTTTGGCTAACTTTAACCCGATGAAAAGGTCATTTACCGTTTTTTGTCTGTTACTGCTGCTCGGGCAGTCATCAGTAAGTGCTCAGCAATACACACTTAATGGCAGTGCCACACAGGACAATTGTCATTGCTATACGCTTACAAGGGAGGTAAACGCTACAAGCGGTTCTGTATGGAACAATTTCAGGATTGATCTTAGTCAGTCATTTGATTTTAAGTTTGATATAAACCTGGGCCGCTTAGATGCAAATGGTGCAGATGGTATTGCATTTGTATTACAACCTATCAGCACCAGTGTGGGCAGCCAGGGTGGGGGACTTGGATATGCTGGTATCAATCCATCAGTGGGCGTTACGCTCGACACATACCAGAACAGCAGCCCGGATAATGACCCGGCTTATGATCATATTGCTATTCAAACCAATGGTGTATTGGACCATAATCTTCCTGCTAATAATCTTGCGGGGCCGGTACAAATCATTAGTGGCAGCAATAATGCTGAAGACGACAGCTGGCATGTGCTGCGGGTAAACTGGAATGCAGCCACAAAAACACTGGAAGCTTATATAGACGGGGTATTGAGGGTAAGCGCTGTAAAGGATTTTGTGACGGATGTATTCAGCGGCAATCCAATGGTTTTCTGGGGATTTACCGGTGCTACAGGAGGGTTGGTTAACCTGCAGAGATTCTGTACCGCCCTGTCACCCCGCATACGTTCACTCAACGGACAAAACCGCTGCATCAACGAACCCATCACTTTTTACGATTCAACCATTTCATTTGCACCGGTAGTGAAGCGTTACTGGGATTTTGGTGATTTAAGCCCCATTGATTCAGTAAACATTAACCCGGTACATACTTATTTGGCAGCAGGTGATTATACAGTAATATTAAAGGTGATTGGTGCCGATGGTTGTGTGGAAACACAAACACAGGTGGTGCGTATTGGCAGCAAACCCGTGGCCGCATTTACGTACAACGACAGCTGTGTGCTTAATACCATACAGTTTACTGATGCATCAACGGCTGCGGTAGGCACTATCAACAACTGGTACTGGGATTTTGGCAATGCTGCTACTTCTGTATTGATGAACCCCACAACCAGTTATGCAGCACCCGGTATTAAAACAATACGACTGGCCGTAAGATCTGCAGAGGGCTGCCTGTCTGACACTCTGGTTCGGCCAATTTATATACATGCCAGGCCAGTGGCGAATTTTACCTATACGGATACCTGCTTTGGCGGTGCCGTGCAGTTTACAGATATTTCAACAGCAGCAACGGGTACGGTATCTTCCTGGTTCTGGGATTTTGGGGATGGCAGTACTTCGCCGTTGCAGTACCCTAATCATTTTTTTGCAGCAGCCGGTGTGTACAATGTTACATTAACTGTTACAGCCAATGGGGTTACCTGTAGCAGTGCAAAAACAATACAAATAAATATTGCCCCCAAACCAATAGCATATTTTAAAAACATAAGTACCTGCCAGTTTGTGCCCGTTAATTTTACTGACTCTTCTTACACTACTGGTGGCAGTGCCATAACAGGCTGGTGGTGGGATTTGGGTAACGGCCAGTTTTCTGCCATCGCAAACCCTATGGCAACGTATAATACAGCTGGTCCTGTTTTTATAAAACTGGTAGTAACAAATGCCAGCGGCTGCAGGTCAGATACCACTATCCGGCAAATTAATATTTCTGGTAAGCCACAGGCAAATTTCACCCATAACGACAGCTGCGTGCAGAACCAGGTACAGTTTACTGACATTTCTGGGGCTGCCGGCGGCACTGTTAACAACTGGTGGTGGGATTTGGGTAACAGTACCACATCGGTGCTGCAAAATCCCTCAGTTATTTATACCACCAACGGCTTTAAAACAATAAGGCTGGCAGTAAAATCTGCCGAAGGGTGTTTGTCAGATACCTTAACCAGGCCATTACGCATCTTTAGCAGGCCCGCTGTTGATTTTACTTTTACTGATTCTGTTTGCCTTGGTTCACCAACCTATTTTTTCGACAATACCAGTATATCAGGTGCCGATACAGTAAGGGCAAGAAACTGGTTATTTGCCGATACAACTGCCGGTACAAATGCGCTTAACCCGATACATTATTTTATTGCTCCCGGCAACCAAATGGTAACCTATGTTGCCTCAGCCACAGGCGGTAACGGCTGCCTTGGGGTAAAAGTAAAAAGTGTTTTTGTAACAGACAGACCCAAAGCCTATTTTAAAGCCGGGCCTGCCTGTCAGCTGGCACCGGTAACCCTGCAGGATTCTTCTTATACTAATGACGGTACTGCAGTTAATCAATGGTGGTGGCAACTGGGGAACGGACAGTTTTCAGGTTTGCAAAATCCATCACCCATCTTTGCACTAACAGGCCAGGATACCATTAAATTGGTGGTGCATAACAGCCGGGGCTGCGTTTCTGATACGTTTACAAGAATAATAACCGTAAATGAAAGACCGGTGGCAAAGCCCGGATACAGTTTACCGCTATGCTCCAATAAGGGACACCAGTTTCTTGATTCATCCACAATAAGCAATGGAAGCATTACGGGGTGGCAGTGGTTGTTCAGCAATGGCAGTACAAGTACGCAGCAAAACCCGGTGCAGTCATTCGGTGCAGGCCCCAACAGCCTGCAATTGATTGTTACCAGCAGCGCAGGTTGCAAAAGCGACACCGCTTCAAGGAGTTTTATCACCAATGCAAAACCAGGCATAGGGTTTTCCTTTGCCAATGGCTGTGTAAAAGATACCATCCGGTTTACGGGTACCAGCAGCAGTGCTGTAACTGCATGGATATGGAACTATGGTGATGGGGTGACCGGCTCCACACAAAATACCAGTTATGTGTATGCGACGGCAGGTACTTACCCGGTTACACTTTTTGCAAAAGACGGGGCGGGTTGTTTTTCGGATACGCTCAAACGTGATATTATTATTTCCGGTACCAATGCCAATGCCGGTATTGATGTGCTGGTGGCGCCGGGTCAGCCTGTTCAGTTGCAGGCCGGTGGTGGCGTAACATATACCTGGAGCCCTTCAACAGGCCTCAGCAATCCCAATATTGCCAACCCCATTGCAATCAACAACCAGGATATAACCTATACTGTTACAGCATCCACACCACAGGGTTGCAGCAGTACCGACCAGGTCAGCATCCTGGTTTACAAAGGCCCCGATATTTATGTGCCTACAGCGTTTTCTCCCAATGGCGACGGGCGCAACGACCTGTTCCGTGCCGTACCTGTTGGCATTTCAGCATTTGAAAGCCTGTCTGTTTTCAACCGCTATGGCCAGAAAATATTTTTTACCAGCAACGCCCAATTTGGATGGGATGGCACCTGGCAAAGCCAAAAACAACCACAGGGAGTATATGTGTGGATGGTGAGCGGGGTTGATTTTAAAGGGGAGCGCATTTTCAAAAAGGGTACGGTGATGCTGGTGAGGTAGGGCTTTCCTACTCCTTCACCTCCACCGTTTTTATCACCGTTTTAGGAAACCTTGCCTTAGCTTCATTGATAAATCCCGCAGTTTTTTTGTTTTGAAGAATACAGTATTTGAAGTTCTTTTTAATGTCTTTTATTATACCGATGCTACTTATTAAATAGTCCAATCATTTCTAAGCTAATCCAAAGTAGGTCGGCATTATACCACAAACAGTTGGACTAATTCGTATGTGCAATTGGTATTACCTGCTGAGCAGCAATACAACGACTCATCAGCAGCCATAGAACTGTTATGCTGTATACGTATACTGCAATAAAAAAATACTGCTTTGCGGCAGTTGGTACCCCGAGTTTATTCCGGTAATAACTAAATATTTAGTTTTTTAACTATTCTTTTAGTTTTAAGGGCTTATTTTCACCCAATGAAACAATTAATTCTGTTGCAGGTAAGTTTGCTGGCTGCATTTTTACTGCAGAAAGTGGCAGCACAAAAACTGAGGTTGGCAGATAATATCAGCAGTAAAAAATTTACAGGCGGGGCCATACCAATTACCGCATCGCCCCTGCCGGCTCTGAAGGGTAAGGGTAGTGCAGGCGGGCTATTGCTTAAAAAAACGGATAAGAAGCCCTACAATCCTGAAAAGAAAGTAACCGGTACACTATTGATTACTGCAAAGCAGGGGGCTGTAAAAACAGTTAAAAAGAGGGAAGCACCTGATAGTTTACTCAATACAGTAAGGGGGAAGCTGCAACTGCCTTTTGCTGTGTGCAGTATTCATCAGCCATTTGGCCAGATGGATATGGGCAGTTATAAGCTCTATAACCCCGGCATCACCTTTGTATCCCCGGCACCGGTAGCTGCAAGGTCATGCTATGATGCAGTGGTGGAAACTGTGGTGGAAGTGGAAGGTACGTATGTTGTTATAGCCTCCTGCAAAAAAATATACTTTGGTTACAGTAACCTGGAAGAAGTGTTTGTTAAAAAAGGAGACACTATTAAAACCGGTACTCCTGTTGGCACTATTGGTATGGACGGGTTGGGTAATTATACTTTATTATTCCTGCTGCAGGTACAAGAAAAAGAAACAAACCCGCATCCCTGGTTTAACGGCGGGCAACAGCGGCTGACAGCAGCAAAAGAATGGGATTAAGCCGGCTGGTGTGCAAATACTGATTTGCACATCCTTGCTAAAAAGTCGTGCAGGCTGCTCATGGTTTTAACGTCATTCACAACCAGTATGCCGTTTTTGCCCACCTGTTTCAGTTTGGCTTTATTGGTGCCTGTTTGTATATGCTGCAATATACTGTTGAACACATCACTGGTAAAATACACTGAATCAGGGCTGCTTACAAAAAAGCATTTAAGCGTATCGTCTTTCAGCAGCATTTTTTCAAAGCCCAGCTCCACGGCCATGCGGCGGCAGCGTACGGTGGTAAACAGGTCTTCCACCGCAGCAGGCAGGGGACCAAAGCGATCCTGCATTTCTGCATGAAAAGCTACCAGGTCTTCCTCGTTTTCGCAATTATCTAAGCGGCTGTACAGGCTCAGGCGTTCGGTAATACTTTCCACATAACTGTCGGGTATCAGTATTTCCAGGTCGGTATCAATGCTGCAATCGCTTACAAAATCGTCCTGTTCCTGTATTTCATCTTTGTACAGTTCTTTAAACTCACTGCGTTTCAGTTCACGGATGGCTTCGTCCAGTATCTTGTGGTACATTTCAAAACCTATTTCGGCAATAAAGCCGCTTTGCTCGCCGCCCAGCATATTGCCAGCGCCACGTATGTCCAGGTCACGCATGGCTATCTGGAAACCGCTGCCCAGGTCGCTGTACTGCTCCAGGGTTTGCAGGCGTTTGCGGCTGTCGGTAGGTAAAGTGCTGATGGATGGTGCCAGCAGGTAGCAGAACGCTTTTTTGTTGCTGCGGCCCACCCGCCCACGTAACTGGTGCAGGTCACTGAGGCCAAACTGGTGAGCGTTGTTGACAATGATGGTATTTACATTGGGAATGTCCACACCGCTCTCCACAATATTGGTACACACCAGCACATCATAGCGCCTGTCCATAAAGTCAAGGATGGTATCTTCCAGCTTATCGCCTTCCATCTGGCCATGTGCATACGCAATGCTGATGTCCGGGCAAAGGCCCTGTATCAGTCCGCACATTTCAGCCAGGCCCTGCACCCTGTTGTGGATAAAGAAAACCTGGCCGCCACGCTCTGTTTCATAATAAATGGCATCCCTGATGAAGTCTTCATTAAAAGTATGCACTTCAGTTTGAATGGGTTGCCTGTTGGGCGGCGGGGTATTGATGATGCTCAGGTCCCTGGCTCCCATCAGGCTGAACTGCAGGGTACGTGGTATAGGCGTTGCCGTAAGCGTCAATGAATCAACCGTGGTGCGCAGCTGCTTCAGTTTTTCCTTGGCAGCCACACCAAATTTTTGTTCCTCGTCTATCACCATCAGCCCCAGGTCCTTAAATTTCACATCTTTACCCAGCAGGGCATGTGTACCTACAATGATATCAATTTTACCTTCGGCCAGTTTCTGGTAGGTTTCCTTTTTTTCTTTGGCCGATTTAAAGCGGTTTACAAAATCAACCGTAACGGGAAAATCCTTCAGCCTTTCGCCAAATGTTTTGTAATGCTGGTAAGCCAGGATGGTGGTAGGCACCAGTATGGCTGCCTGTTTGCCATCGCAGCAGGTTTTAAAAGCGGCACGGATGGCGATTTCAGTTTTGCCAAAGCCCACATCGCCGCAAACCAGCCTGTCCATGGGAGATGGTTTTTCCATATCCCTTTTTACATCCTGTGTAGCTTTGTTCTGGTCGGGAGTATCTTCATAAATAAAGGAGGCTTCCAGTTCAGCCTGCATATAGTTATCGGCACTGTGCTGAAAGCCCTCCAGGCTTTTGCGCTGGGCATACAGTTTTATCAGGTCGGTGGCAATATCCTTCACCTGCCACTTGGTCTTTTCTTTCAGGCGGTTCCATACATCACTACCCAGTTTGTTCATTTTGGGTACGCTGCCTTCCTTACCACTGTATTTGCCAATTTTGTGCAGCGATGAAATATTTACATACAGCAGGTCATTGTCTTTGTACCTTATGCGTACCGCCTCCTGCATCCTGCCATTCACATCTATCTTTTGCAGCCCGCTGTAAATGCCCACACCATGGTCAATATGCGTTACATAGTCGCCCGGCTGCAGCTCCCTTAATGTTTTAAGTGTAAGCGCCTTGTTTTTATTAAAAGCCTGCTTTACCCTGTATTTATGATAGCGCTGAAATATCTGGTGGTCAGTATAACAAACCAGTTGCAGGCTGTCGTCAATAAAACCTTCGTGTATGGATACGGGCACGGGTGTAACCTGTATATTGGCTTTTAAATCAGTAAAGATGACGTGAAGCCTTTCTAATTGTTTGGGGTTTTCAGCAAATAAAAAGATATTGTATTTCTGCTGCTCATATCCTTTGAGGTTGCTGATGAGCATATCAAAGTTGCGGTTAAAAGCCGGCTGGGCCTTTGTGGCATAGCTGATGGTAACTGCGTTGCCGCCGGCCAGCCATGTTTTGCTCCCCAGCTCAATGGTATGGCGCAGTGTTACCTGCTCCTCTATTTCAGCCGCTTTTATAAAATCAGTTGGCAGTACTTCTTTTTTCTGGTGCAGGTTATCATCATCTTCCAGTACTTCCTGCCTGCGTTTGGCCTCGGGGTGCAGCAGCGCATGGTCGGCTTGCAATTTTAGGGTATCAATGGCTATCTGCAGGTCTTCTTCCTGCTGCTCAATTTTTTCTTTGATAAATTGCCAGTCCTGCGCCCACACTACGGTATGCTCCGGTAAAAATTCCAGCAGCGAAACCTTATCCCCTGTTTCAAACTGTGTTTCTACGTTGGGTATAATGTTTACCTGCAGCAGTTTTCTTTCGCTCAGTTGTGTTTCGGGGTCAAAAATGCGGATGCTGTCCACCTCGTTGCCAAACAGCTCCACCCTGTAGGGCTTTTCGTTGCCAAAAGAATAAATATCTACAATGCCGCCCCTTACGGCAAACTGCCCAGGCTCATAAACAAAATCGGTTCTTTCAAAGCCATATCCCACAAACTGCTCCAGCATTCCCGGTACATCCAGCACATCACCCTGCTTGAGGGAAATGATATTGGCCGACAGGGTTTTGGAGAGCACCACTTTTTCAAAAATCGCTTCAGGATAGGTGATCACCACTTTTTTATTGCCACCACCTGCAATTTTGGTGAGCGCTTCTGTACGCAGCATAACATGCGAGGGGTTGAGCAGCTGAAAGTTCTTCCTGTTTTTAAAAGAAGCCGGAAAGTAAAAAAGGTCGAGTGCATTGGTGATATTTTCCAGTGTATTGTGAAAATAAGCCGCTTCTTCGGCATCCCTTAAAATTACCAGGTGGTTAAGGGCAGCACAGGCTTTGTGTGCAAAAACTGCGGAAAATACAAACTGGGAGGCACTTCCGTAAAGGCCGGTAAGGTGCAGGTGCTGCGGATCATGCATAGTAATCCTGTCCGCTATCTGAAAACAGCGGGGGTCAGCAGCATAACTATTTTTCAACACCTCCAGGTTCATGCGGCGGCAAAGGTACAGTGGATGGGGGCATTTTCAAATTAATAATGTTGAAGGGAGCAAGTAAAGGGTAATATATTATTTACCACAACTATTTTTCTTACATGGATTGATATCGCCCTTTCCCGGTTATTAAAAAAGTACTCATAGTTGCGCATTCCAACAAGGGTTGTTTTATGGACATTTTTTGAAGTACAGGGCTTTGTACCTGTTTAGTTAGCCAATTCTCTTTTTGAGAAAATGCAGGCTGAAATGACCATAAGTTATTCACAACAGCTTCCTGCGATTGAGTAATGCAACAGCTGTTACTTTTTTGTATATATTTGATAAATAAATGTATCGCCATTACACCAAAACACTCCGTTATGAAAAATATAAATGAAAAAGAGCTGATCCTCTCACTCATTAAAGACGATTTAATCAATAAAAAACTGGTTAACGGGTTGAATGGTATGGGCCTTACTGCGGAAAACTATTTTTTGCATTTGAGTGAAACGGTGTTTCAACTGATGGGTTTTGACGACAGCCAGGCCAATGAAGTGTTTGACCGGTATATGGAGCTGGCCGGGAGTGCTGTGTATGTTGATATTTCAATGTCAAGCAAGCCCATGGATGACCTGGCTTTGCATATTTATACAGAGTTGTGTTCCCGTAAAACAGGTAATTGATGTTCAGGTTCAAATGATGAACGGAAGAGCTTTTCCGGGATATATAAAAAAATATTTCACCCTTGTCCGGTTTTATTTCCCTTACCCGTCAATATGCTGTAACTTAATTTTTAAATTCGCAAAAACGACAAACAATGGAAAAGTTCATGTTTATTTTTCATGGAGGCAATATGCCAGAAGAACAGCGCTCTCCTGAAGCTATGCAGGCCAGTATGGCCAAATGGATGGCCTGGATAGGCAAGCTGAGTGCAGCCGGACAGTATGTAAGTGGTGAGCCGCTGCTGCCCGGTGGTAAAACAGTAAGCGGTGCCGATAAAATCGTGGCCGATGGTCCTTATACAGAAGGAAAAGAAGTAGTGGGCGGATATTTTATTGTGCAGGCAAAGGACATGGATGAAGCGGTTTCTCTTACGGATGACTATCCCGATTTTGGAACCGGAGGAGTAGTACAGGTAAGGCAGGTAATGAAAATGGATATGTAAGCATTTTTTAACCAGGGAAAGCTGTATACAGGCAGGCCGCAAGCGGTACTGCCTGTATTTTTTAAAAGGATTATACCAGCAGTAATCAGTATCTTGGTTTTAAGCAACACAGTGTATGCATACAGGCGAAAATGTTCATGAGGTTACCACACATTTATTCCGGCATGAAGCAGGCAAGCTGGTGGCTGTGCTTACCCGTGTGTTTGGCCCGCACAACCTGCAACTGGCCGAAGATGTGATGCAGGACACTTTACTGAAAGCATTGGAAACCTGGAAACTGCGGGGGCTGCCGCAAAACCCCACAGGCTGGCTTTTTGCGGCAGCTAAAAACAAGGCATTGGATGTATTGAGGCGGCAAAAAACCGCCACGGCTTATGCCGCTTCCCTTTCACCATTGCTGCAATCGGAGTACACGCTGGTACCCACACTCAACGATTTGCTGCAGGAGGAAAATATTCCGGATGCGCAACTGCGGATGATGTTTGTATGCTGTCACCCAAACCTTTCTGCTGATGCCCAGGTGGCACTGATATTAAAAACCCTTTGTGGCTTCAGCGTTGCCGAAATTGCAAAAGCTTTTATCACCAGCACTGATACCATCGAAAAAAGACTGTACCGGGCCAGGCAGCAGTTCAGCGATAAACAAATTGTGTTTGAACTGCCGCAACCACAGGAACTGGGTAAACGGCTGGATATTGTACTGGCAGCCATCTATTTTATTTTTAATGAAGGGTATACTTCCACCCGGCATGAAGATCTTGTGCGTACCGACCAGCTGGAAGAATCCATGCGGCTGGCACAGCTGCTGATGGCGCACCCGGTAACCCGTGACCATAAGATTGCTGCCCTGCTGGCATTGTTCTGCTTTAATTGCTCAAGGTCTGCTACCAGGCAGGATGCGGAAGGGAATATATTGCTGCTGAAAGAGCAGGACCGCAGCCAGTGGAACCGGGCATTGATTGCGCAGGGTATACATTTCCTGGAGCAATCAACCGGCAGCGAGCAGGCCAGCCGCTACCACCTGGAAGCGATGATTGCTTATGAACATGCGGTGGCAGCCAGCTTTGAACTGACGAATTGGGGTAATATCATTGCCTATTACAATATCCTTTATCAAATACATCCTTCGCCGGTAGTGGCACTTAACCGGGCCATTGCCATTGGCGAAAAAGACGGTCCGCTGGCCGGGATCAGCGCAATTGAAAAAATACCCAACCCCGAAAAACTGCAGCAATACTATCTTTTACCGGCTGCCCTGGGCGAAATGTATGCCAGGTTGAATGAAACAGCTAAGGCAATGGAGTACCTCAATTCCGCCATACACCTTACCCAATCCAGCGCCGAAAAAAAACTGCTGCAGCGTAAATTAAACAGCCTCGTCCCCGGCCAGGGCATTGGCGAATCTGCCCTGTAGCAATACGAAAGCAACAAAAAGGCTTTTTTTATCGTTTTAGTAAAGTACAAAAGCTGTTATTTTGTTACAAATCCAGTTTAAACCAATATACAATGGGCAAATTTTACCTTTTATTGACGCTTGTCCTCACTTTGCAGCTACAGATTATTGCTCAAACTGAAGAGCAGCCGGTACGTTTTGCAGCAGGCAATTTCATCACAGGCAATACTGTTTCAAAAGGCAGTTTTAATAAAACACAGTTAGCGGCTGGTTTATACAACGATAAGTATTATGTGTTGGTGCAATTTTCCCAATTGCCGGATGCGGCACAGCAAATGCAATTGACAAATGCTGGTATTCAATTGATGCAGTACCTGCCGGGGAATGCCTACCTGGCCGTAATAAAAAACAGTTTCGATTTTACTTCAGCATCCCGTTATCGTATGGTGTCGGTAAATGTTTTGCCGCCAGCCTATAAAAGTACCCTGCAACCCGGCGACTTTACTGCTGGTGTAAACAAGCAAAGTAAAAAATTGCTGGCAGTAACGGTTTTTGGCATCACTGATAAAGCAGTAATTAGCAAAGAACTGGAGCAGGCAGGAGCAGTTGTTGTAAACGAAAAACTAAGCAGCAACCAGTTGATTTTTATTGAACCGGATGCAGGCATTACAGATGCAGTTGCAAGGCTGCCATTTGTAAGCAGCATCAGCCTGCAGCAGGTAAAAGACAGGGCATTGAATTATAACAGTAAAGGGCTGCATTCAGTAAGTGCCTTATTAAACACCAAGGGGCTTTCAGGCAAAGGTGTTGCTGTTGGTATTGGAGATGATGCAGACATTTCAACACATATTGATTTTGAAGGAAGGCTCATCAACAGGGCTCCTGTATACCCGATGGATCATGGTACCCATGTTGCAGGTACAACGGCAGGAGGTGGTTTACTCAATCCCCTGTACAAGGGCAATGCACCAAAGGCCACCATCATTAACCAGTTTTTCAGTGATATCATCACCAATACGCCAACCTATATCAGCGATTACAATATGGTGCTTACCAACAATTCATATTACACAGGCGAAGACAGTTGTCCCGGGAATAATAAATATGATATTAGCAGTAATTATATTGATGCTCAAACAAGAAATTACAACCAGTTGCTGCATGTGGTGGCAGCTGGTAATGATGGATCGTATAGCTGTTCAGGTTATCCGTCTTCTTTTGCCACTATAAAATCCGGCTGGCAATGCGGCAAAAATGTATTGACGGTTGGAGCTATGAAGCCGGATGATTACAATATCGCATTCTTCAGTAGCCGTGGCCCTGTGCAAGATGGCAGGCTTAAGCCGGAAATAGTGGCCAACGGCTGGGGGGTATCTTCCACTTATACCAATAATAATTACGCATGGTTTTTTGGTACCAGTATGGCAGGGCCGAATGTAATGGGATCATTGGCACTTGTTTATGAGCGTTACCGCCAATTGAATGGCGGTGCAAATCCTTCAGGGGCACTGGTAAAAGCAGTGGCTTGCAATGCGGCAGAAGACCTGGGTAATCCCGGCCCGGATTTTACTTATGGCTTTGGTATGTTGAATGCCCGCAGGGCGGTGGAAGCGATTGAGCAGAACAGGTACATTTCCGGTACTGTTTCCAATGGTGCATCCAATAATCATATTATCAATATTCCTGCCGGTGCTCTAAGGATAAAAGTGATGCTGTACTGGACAGATAAGGAAGCTGCGGCCAACGCAGCATCAACGCTGGTGAATGATCTTGATCTCACCGTTACCACACCGCTTTCGGTTTTGCACAATCCTTTGGTATTAAATACAACGCCAGGTGGTGTCAATCTAACAGCAGTTGAAGGCACTGACCACAGAAATAATATTGAACAGGTAGTGATAGAAAATCCCGGCAGTGGAAATTTCACCATTACCGTAAATGGATTTGCCGTACCATTTGGCCCGCAGCAATATGTACTTACTTACGAAATTGTACAACCATCGGTTACAGTAGAATATCCATTCGGTGGCGAAACCTGGGTGCCATCGGCAGCAGCAGAAACCATCCGCTGGAGCGCTTATGGCAATGAAAGTGAAACTTTTACTGTGGAATATTCTGATAATAATGGCAGTAGCTGGACGGCGCTCAGCAACAGCGTACCAGCAACAGCCCGTAGTTTTGTATGGAGCGCAGGCCCGGCAGCTCCCACCACCAATGCTGCGATAAGGGTAAAGAGAAACAATACTGCATTAAACGGGCATGGCGGAAATTTTATAGTGCTTGGCCAGCCGCAAATAGCAGTTTCCGGTGTATGCGAAGGTGCTGCGCAGTTGAGCTGGTCGGCCATCAGTACGGCCACTTCTTACGATGTACTGCAATTGATTGGCGACAGTATGCAGGTAATTGGCAACACGGCTTCATTGAGTTATGTGGTAAAAGGGCTGGACAAGAACACAAAATACTGGCTGGCAGTAAGGGCTAAAAATGGAAGTTTTACAGGAAGGCGCTCAGTAGCTATAGATGTGGTACCTAGCAGCGGTGCCTGTACGCTGACAGATTTTGATAACGATGTTAAGGCAGATGTGATACTTGAGCCAATAACAGCCAGGGAGTTTACAGCTAATGTGAATAATGCAATCAAGCCGGTAAAGGTACAGTTTAAGAATTTAGACAATGCTGCCATCAGCGGCCCGATGGATGTTGTTTTAAGCATAAACGGTGCTATACAGTTTACCTCAACCATTAGCCCCAATGTGGCGGCGGGTGCAACATTTATTCATACTTTTCCCCAGCACCCGATAACATTAGCTGATGGTCGTTTAACATTTGATATTAAAGTGTGGATTACAAGGCCAGGCGATAACAACCACCAGAACGATACCGTCAGGGCAATTATTAAAAGGCTTGCCAACCCGCCTGTTTTTTTGATGCCTGTTACTGATGGCTTTGAAACTACTGATATTGCTGAATACAAGCAAAATACGATGGGTATTGGCAATAATGATTATTTTGATTTTTCCACCAACAGTATCAGGGGCAGAATCAGAACTTTTGTAAATACCGGCTTTGCACGCAGTGGCATCCGTGCGCTTACGCTCGACCAGGCACCCATCAGCAGCCAGTACAATGCCGACAGCCTTACGGCAACCTACAACCTTTTGATGTACAACAGCAACAGTGTGCAGCTGCGCTACGATTTTTATTACAAAAACCATGGGCAGGAAAACAGGCCGGGTAATAAGGTGTGGATGCGGGGCAGTGAAAATGACAGTTGGCTGCCTGCTTATGATTTGTATGCCAACCAGGCGGAAATAAACCAGTGGAAATTTGCCAGCATCAATGTAAATGAAGTGCTTGCTGCAGGAGGGCAGGTTTCGTCTCCAACTTTCCAGGTGCGCTTTGGGCAGGAAGGCCGTACTTCTGCCAACAGTGTGGTGCAGGAGTATGATTATGATGACGGCTTTACTTTTGATGTGGTAAGGCTCACAGATGCTGTTAACGACATCGGGTTACTGAGCATTGTATCGCCTGATAAAAAGGGCTGTGGCCTGGGCAGTGCAACACCGGTAACCATTGCTGTAAAAAATTATACTGCCACCACGTTTACTAATATTACAGTAAGCTACCGCATCAATGGTGGAGCTGTTGTTACTGAAAGCATTCCCGTACTTAATGGCAATCAAACACTCAATTATACCTTTGCTGCCACTGCAAATTTGAGTGCCTATACTGATTACAACTGCGATTTCTGGATTAATTATGTGTCGGATACCTACCGGGGAAATGACAGTGTGATGAACTATAGTTTCCGCAATACTCCCCTGGTGAGCAGTTTCCCCTACCTGGAGGGATTTGAAAGTAATAATGGAAACTGGTACGTAAAGGGCATCAATGCAAGCTGGCAATGGGGCACGCCTGCCAAACCCATTATCAATAAAGCAGCCAATGGCAGCAAGGCATGGGTTACCAGCCTGGTAGGGCGTTACAGGGAAAATGAACTGTCTTATCTTTACTCACCCTGTTTTGATTTAAGCAGCTTGGCTCAGCCGGTATTGTCATTCAGTCACATTTTCAGGATAGAAGACAATTGCCCCTGCGATTATACCTGGGTGGAATATTCAGCAGATGGAGGTACTACCTGGCAAAAACTGGGAACACCCGGTACGGGTACCAACTGGTATGATGATGGAGGTACGGTAAGGTGGCAGGCATCTCAACCCAACTGGCATGTGGCCAGTATTGATTTACCACCCGGACTGACCAGTGCCAGGTTCAGGTTTGTAATGGCGGCCGATGGTGGCGTAAATTTTGAAGGCGTTGGCATTGATGATGTGCATGTGTTTGACAAAAAACTAATTTACACAGGAGCTCCTGTTACAAGTGGTTTGTCGCAAACAGTGAGCATAAATGGATGGGTACATTTTAATGATGCGACTGGAAAAAGAATAGCCTCTGTTAATTCATTCGGGCAAAATCTTGGGCTCACCAATGTACAGGTACACCCATATGCGGGCCAGGTGCGTGACACTGCGGGGCAGTATTATGCCGGCAGAAATATTGTGATACAACCTGCAGTACCTCCGGCAGCTGATGTGAAGATTCGTTTTTATTTTACTGATACGGAAGCAAAGGCGCTCATTAATGCCACTGGATGTACTGGCTGCAGTAAGCCGGTGGATGCTTATGAGCTGGGTGTAACAAAATACAGCGGTTTGCCCGAAGAAGAAAACGGAACGCTCGGAGATAATGCAGCAGGAGCCTATAACTTCATTAATCCTGCCAGTGTGGATATTATTCCTTACGACAATGGCTATTATGCGGAGTATACAGTAAACAGCTTTAGTGAGTTCTGGCTCAGCAAAACTGCAATTGTACCGGGAGGTAATAATTGCCCTGGCGACACCATTATGTACAGTGCTGCTTCGGGTGGCAGTACTTACCAGTGGCAGGAAGACAATGGCAGCGGTTTTGTTAATATCAGTAATGGAGCAAATTATATTGGTACTGCCACCAATACCTTAAAACTTGTTTCTTTGCCCACATCCAGCACCGGTTTCAGGTACCGGTGTTTGGTGAATGGTGTGCCGGGCAGTCCGTTCACCCTGCGGTTTACCAAGTTGTGGAACGGCAGTGTAAATACGGATTGGTTCAATGTTGGCAACTGGGGCTGCGGCCAGCTTCCAGACCAGTACACAGATGTGGTGTTGCCGGCGGGATTAAGCAATTACCCGGTATTGAACAGCAATGCTGTCATCAGGAGTTTAAAAACCAATTCCAGTTCAGTGGTAACGGTTGCACCAGGTTCAAACCTGCAGCTTACAGGAAGGGATTGATAACAGCAACTGGCGGTTTTGCATGGTTTTTAATTTACCGGTATTTGCTAAGTGTTCAGATATAAAAAATATTCGTCAAATAATATCCACGCATGCAAGTTTATTAGTATACTTGTGTAAACGATTGTAATATGGCAGTAGAACCATGGCGCATTGGCACAGTTACCCGGATAGAAAATGAAACATCTAATACCCGTCGTTTCTGGATACAGGTAAATGAGCTGGATCGGTTTGATTTTAAACCCGGTCAGTTTATCACCCTTGATTTGCCCATACACGAAAAGCCCAATAAGCGCTGGCGCAGCTATTCCATTGCAAGCTGGCCCGATGGCACCAATACGCTTGAACTGGTGATTGTGTTGCTGGAGGGAGGTGCAGGCACCACCTATCTTTTTAATGAAGTAACCGTTGGTTCACAACTCACGTTGCGTGGCCCGGCAGGTGTGTTTACCATGCCCGATCCCATGGAAAAAGACCTGTTCCTTATTTGCACCGGAACCGGCATTGCACCATTCAGAAGCATGATACACCATATCATCAATCATAATATTCCACATGCTGATATTCACCTGATTTTCGGCTGCCGTAAATTTGGCGATGCGCTGTATGCCAATGAGCTGAAAGACCTGATGCGCAAGGATGCCGGGTTCCATTTCCATACCTGTTACTCAAGGGAGGAGCCGGGTAATTATGAACACCTTGTGCGGATTGGTTATGTGCACCAGGTATTTGAAGAAATCTGTGCAAACAATAAAATTGTTTCGCCGGATAATCCGGGTGAGCTTATCCCAAAACCTGCTTCTTTTTATCTCTGCGGCTGGAAGGCCATGGTGGATGAAGCCAAGCAGCGCATCACTGCCCTTGGGTACGACCGAAAATCTATTCACCAGGAATTATACGGGTAGCTCTACAGCCTGTATCAATCACCCTTAAGCAACTGCAACAGTTTTTCAATACTGTTGCTCGTTATTTTATATTGTGCAAGCAAGCTTTTTAGAAAGCGCATCGTATCCATGCAGCTTCTTTTATCTATAACTGGGTTAAGTGCCGATTTATTTTCGGTATTATAGTATTGATACCGGGCAAATGACTCAATTAGTTTTTTCCCTTCTGAAGTATTGCCTGCCTGCAGGTTCAGCATCCCCCAGGTGTATGCATTATAGGATGGTTCCTTTAACGCACCAGGTGAGGCTGTTGCAGCTTTGGTAATCCATTGTTTGGCTGTTGTAAACTCTTTTTTACTATTGTAGTAACCGGCAATTTTTTCATACATCGCCAGTAAAGTATTGTTACCGTCTGCTGATAAATCCGGTTTGTGCTGCATTTGGTTTGCCGTTACAGGAAGGTGTTGGGCAGTGGCAAATTTTTCCAGGTTCTTGATGATTGTTTTTTCATACATTTTTTTGCTTGCTGATGTGAGTGGCAATAAGTGTTTTACAATACCCTCGGGGTAAACATAGTTGTCAAAATAGTCTGGTGCGCCCGCAGTAAAATAAACAGGTCTTGTGTTAATGTTTGATGCGATGATGTCAAATATCAGCAGGTCAGATACAAACAGGTAGCTCTTTAGGTTGATTGTAATTGGCTCTGTGGCAAATCCTTTCAGTTCAGGAAATGCTGATGCCGGTGCAGGCAAGGTTATTTTTGTGTATTCGTAAGCAGGGATTTTTATCGTTGTGCCGGAAGGAAGTGTACTTTCCGAACTTTTTTTCTTGCTGTAAACTGCTGCAATAAAATCTTTAAACAATGCTGGTTTAACAGGCTTTTCAGGTGCAGTAAATACAGCATAATCTGCAGCCTCATCTGCCAGGAAGGTATCCGGCACAGTAAAGGAAACCTGCTTTCTGTCTCTCAACTGTTTTGTATATACGGGTATACCCAGCAGGCTGGTGTTGATGACTGTTACGTCTTTGCGGAAACCGAATTTTTCCTGTACAAACCACAGCGGGTAAGTATCATTATCGCCATAGCTGAACAGGATGGAGTTGGGCCTGCATGAGTTCAGGTAATTTTTAGCCTGCCGTATATAGTCTTCTTCGTCAGTAATGCTGCTGATGTATTTTTTTGCTTCAGCTATATTGCCTGTCATCATCATCTGGTTGTAACCGTATAACTGTTCATTCATCCGCTTTAAGGTAATATTGCCTAAAAGGGTGGTGTATGCCGGGTTCCTTTTTTCAAGCTGCTGATAGGTGCCGATGGCAAGGTCAATGTATTTTTTTACTTTCTCCACTCTTTCAGTGCCAGGCAATTCAAGCCTGCCCAGTTTTTTCTTTAAAGGGTCACTGTCTTCTTCTGCACCGCCATACTGGTACCACAAATAATTAAGTGCTGTATTAGAATAGGCACGGGCAAGGCTTTCATACAAGGTATCATTGTCCAGCGGCTTGCCTTCGTAATCTTTTATGATGTCGGCAGCCCAGCCATTGTAGCCAAAATACCGGCAGCGCTCATAATCGTACCACCTGAAGGAGCCATCCGAAAGATAACTACCCAGTTTTTCATCACTTCTTTCATCTTCTGTTTTGTCGAAGGGCGAAACCAGTTGCAGGTAACGCCCTTCGCTTAACGACCAGAAAAGTTGCCCGTCAATCGTTTTATCGTTCTGGGTGCGGTTTACATGCTGTGCATACCAGCCATCTTTTTTCTTTGCAAACACAATCCAGTTTGCGTAATCGGGGCTTGTATTGTATTGCTTAAAAAATTCCTTCACCACATCAGGATAAGCGGGCAGGTTTTGTTGCGAAAAACAATTCAGCGTGAATATCAGCAGTGCAATGGAAAAGAATTTTTTCAGCATAATTGGGTAATTGAACGGGTAAGATAAGGAATTTAGTGCAATGAGATATTTGTAATACAACTGGTGGTTTGGGATTCCTTTGCCTGTATCCCAAATAAAAATGCAGGCAAATTGCTTTACCTGCATTTATATTTATTTGCCGCTGGTCAAAAACGCAGACAATGGCAAAATTCTATTGTATCTTTTCGTTTACGATCTTCTTTACATCAAATATAGAAATGCGTTCCTGCACCATGGTATCCCTGTAGCGGATGGTAACCGTATTGTCTTCTTTTGTTTGATGATCAATGGTTACGCAGAAGGGTGTACCGATGGCATCCATACGGCGGTAGCGCTTACCAATGCTGTCTTTCTCTTCGTAAAAACAATGAAAATCAGTTTTACATTCTTTGATCAACCCTTCAGCAATTTCTGGCAGACCATCTTTTTTGGTCAGTGGCAATACGGCTAATTTCAGCGGAGCAATTTTAGCCGGAATCCGCAATACCACACGGCTGTCTTCAGTACCATCTTCCTTATTCCATTTTTCCTCTGCATAAGCCAGGCTTAGGATGGTTAGCACCAGCCTGTCCAGACCTACGGATGTTTCCACCACATAAGGAATATAATTGCCATAAGGCTTACCAGCTTCGTTCAGGTCATTGTCAAAATACTGCATTTTCTTTTTGCTGTATTCCTGGTGCTGCTTCAGGTCAAAATCAGTACGGGAATGTATGCCTTCCAGCTCCTTCCAGCCAAATGGGAATTCAAACTCAATATCCAGTGCAGCATCAGCGTAATGCGCCAGCTTTACATGGTCGTGATAGCGCAGTTTGGCAGCAGGCACACCCAGGCTTTCATGCCATTTTCTGCGTTCTTCCTTCCAGTAATTGTACCATTCCATTTGTGTGCCGGGGCGTACAAAAAACTGCATTTCCATCTGCTCAAATTCCCTCATACGAAAGATGAACTGCCGGGCCACAATTTCATTGCGGAAAGCCTTGCCGGTTTGTGCAATACCGAAGGGGATTTTCATCCGGCCGGTTTTTTGCACATTCAGGAAATTTACAAATATGCCCTGTGCCGTTTCGGGCCGCAGGTACACTTTATTATCTTCTTCACTGTCTGCCGCCACAGCGCCAAATTCAGTACTGAACATGAGGTTGAACTGGCGTACATCCGTCCAGTTGCAGGTGCCGCTTACCGAGCAGGCAATCTTATTGTCCTCAATCAGTTTTTTCAGCCCTTCGTAATCATCTTTGCCAATCAGTACTTCCATTTCTGCAAGCAGAGCAGCACGGGCTGCTTCTTCCAGTGTTTCAGCATATCCTTCAATCAGGTGATCCACCCTGTACCGCTTGTTGCTGTCTTTATTATCAATCATCGGGTCGCTGAAATTATCCACATGCCCGCTGGCCTTCCAGGTGGTGGGGTGCATAAAAATGGCCGCATCAATACCCACGATATTGTCTTGCAGTTGCGTCATGCTCTTCCACCAGTAATCCCGTATGTTCTTTTTCAACTGGGCGCCGTACTGGCCATAATCATATACAGCCTGCAACCCATCATATATTTCACTGCTCTGGAAAATATATCCATATTCCTTACAATGCGAAATCAGTTCCTGAAAATTGTTCGTCTCATTTGCCATAAGGCTGCAAAGATAGGAATAATGGGTAAGCCGGAAAGAAAGGCCACGGATAATTTGGCGGCGAATGCTGGTTGATGGAATTTGTTTGCATAATTTTGCAGCTGTTATGCTTACAGCGGAAATAAAAGAACAATTCAGAAAAAAGTTAAGGAGTGGCGAACCTGATGGAGAGATCAGGGAGCAAATGCGTGCAGCAGGTTATACAAGCGGGGAGATTGATGAAGTATTTAAGCCTGTACACCGGGATATGGGTCCCTGGTATATCTTTTGCACCATCGTATCTTTATTTACCAGTATCATCCTGTTTGGAAAAGAGCCTGCAGGATTTTCGCCGCTTTGTTTTGCTTTATCAATTTTTTGTGTGTACAAGTACATAAAGCTGGTGTACGGAAAAACTAAAGATAAGGTGTAGCTGCCGGCTGTTTCAGTTTTTTATCCTTTGTACCCCGCCAGCTTCTTTTTCATTTTTTTACAGGCAGTATCGAAATTACCAATGGTTTGGCGGGTAAAAACTATCCGGATAATATGGACCGTTTCATACACCAGCGCCCCGTTGATGAGCAGTATCCGGGTTGATTTCTTGTATTTTGCAAATGATTACCCCCAGTTTTGACGCTGATTGAAAACCTCTTCTTCTGCCGGGAATATTGTTACCTGTGAATTTTTACAACCATACAATTTGGTCCAAAAAGGAGTTTTTCATTCTTTACAAACATAATCAGTATCATTCAGGCAGATTTTCAACCCAAATGTCTTTTTTGGCTAATTTGAATTAAGCAATTGATAATCAATTTGTTATATTTTTTTCAGGCGTACTATTCCGGGATTGTTTTGGTTGGGTATACCACGAAAGTAGCATTGTTTGTATAAAACATAGTCAATAGCTTTGCGCTTTAATTAAACAAAACTGATTATCATGAAAAAAGTAATTTTATTATCCGCTGTTACTATGCTTGGTTTGGCAGTTGCTGCACAAACAAAAAAGGGCGACAAACTGGTAGGTGTTGGTATTGGAAGCATCAGCTATACAAATAGTGATTCCAAAACCAGTTACTCAAATACTCCCACGGTTTACAATTCCAAAGGTAACAGCTTCAGTATTTCCGTTAATCCCAACGTGGCCTGGTTTGTAAAAGATAACCTGGCAATAGGTGGCGGCATAAGTGTAAGTTTTTACACAAGCAAAAGCGACAACAGCAATACTGGTTCTGCCAGCACATCTGAAAGCAAGTCAACACAACCATCTGTTTATATCGGACCACTTGCCCGCTATTATTTTGGCGGAAGCCCCAAAGGAATGCCATTTGCACAGATTAATTTACAGTACGGTGTTTATGGAGGCAAGAGCGAAAGTAAAACCAGTGGCGGCAGCAGCAGCGAAACCAAAACAAAGCCCAAAGGTGATTGGAATGCAGGTTTGACTTTTGGTTATGAGCATTTTGTTACTTCAAATATAGGCCTGTTTGCCTCAATCGGATTCAACTATGGAAAAAGTAAAACAGAGTACGAGTATCGTCCTTCTACAGGCTCTGGCTACGATTATACAAGCGAATACAGCAGGTTTTACATCCCTGTAAATGTTGGATTGCAGGTACACATTCTTTCAGGTGACAAAAGGAAAAAATAAACCGGGTTTACCCTGATAAAAAAGCCAGTTCACAGCAACTGGCTTTTTTTATTGCAGCTTCTCGTTGTTTTTATGCCTGTCTGCATCCCTCAAGTTCTTCTTCTCAAAGTTTTTTTGCAGGGCTTCGGTTAAATCAACGCCTGTTTGGTTGGCTAAGCAGATGAGCACCCAAAGTACATCAGCCATTTCATCACCCAGCTCTTTGCCTTTATCGCTTTCCTTAAATGATTGTTCGCCGTAGGTACGCACCAGCAGGCGGCTCAGTTCACCCACTTCCTCCATCAAAATGCCCAGGTTGGTGAGTTCATTAAAGTAACGTACACCGGTGGTTTTAATCCAGGTATCTACTTGTTGCTGGGCATCTTGTATAGTCATTATGTAACCATTTTTTTGATTCACGAATTTAGAGGATTCCACTGATTACACGAATTATTGTATCACGGATTTAGATGATTCCACTGATTACACGAATTAAAATTACAATACGACACGTTTCCATGTTAAAGATCTTTCTCCAAAATTGATTACCAATGCAAGCTTCATACCTGAAACTGCTAAATAGCTGAGCGCTTGCGCCAAATGAACATCAATAATGCATGGAGTTGCTTTTATTTCAAGAATAATCGAATCAAACACTACAAAATCGGGGATATAGGGATTCCGTAACACCTGATCTTTGTATTTAACAACAAATTTCTTTTCCCTGTCATACTCCACTTCATGTTCACGAAAATCTATTTCCATCGCATCTTTATAATTCACTTCCTTCAGCCCCATGCCCAGGGTCTTGTGTATTTCCATACATATACCTATAACCCGGTATGCCTCTTCTTTAAATAATAATTCAGCCATTTCGGTTAAAATGAATTAGTGTAACGTGAGTTTTGTGTCTTGTCTTTAAAAAATGGACGGCAACCTGTCTAAAAAAGTATAGCTGCACAGCCCTGCATATAAATTAACCAACGCATTGATTGGACTTCTGTGCCTTGTATGCTCAATGTCACAGACAGTTTTAAGTATGTCATATACCGATTCTATAATTCCTCTTTTTTTGAGTAATAGTTTTTGCTCCATCAGCATAATTCTATTTTTCATATTTTGTCTTATCCCTGTTATCAGGTGCAATCCTTTTGAGAGCAATACCTCCACAGCTTTGTTGTTAATAAAGCCTTTATCTGCAAAAGCCCAGCCTTTCAGCTTTGACAATAATTTAAGCATGGTAGGCAAATGATTATCAGCAACATTGGCTGCGGTAAAGAACGCATTCATAATCTCCCCGTAGGCATTGATTACTAAAAATAACTTGAAGCCATAGAACCAACCCGTGGAAGTCTTGCCCCTTGCAGCTTTGCCTCTAAATACCTTATTGTTATGTATCCGCCTGTTATGGCAAACAGCCAGCTTGGTCGAATCAGCAAAATAGATGCCGCAAAGTTGTCCCAGGCGGCAAATATTGAGGTAGAAAATGAGATGAAGCAGCATACGGGGCTTGAGCTGAACGAAGCGGTTATAGCCGGGGGCTTGAGGGAAATAACTTTTCAGGTATCCCTTTTCCACCTCCTGCTCATAGTAATATTGAAAACATTTGTATCCGCTGTGATGATACAATATTTCTATACACATCATTTCCGATACCGTCAGGCCAGGAATATGAACAGATTGAGGATTGGCCGTTCCAATCAGGTATTCAGCCATTTTTTTGTCGAAAGCCTGGGCGAAATCATCCAGTTCGCAAAAAAGTTGTATAACTTTATACTCATTAATAATCATGGCATGGGGGTAGTTTGGTCACTACAATTTTTACCCATGTCATGGTTATTTCAAAGAACTTTTTATCTACAGGTGTTGATAATCAACATATAAGACACAAAACTCACGTTA
>JANMIG010000108.1:0-31615 GCA_031375675.1 Chitinophagales bacterium | reverse complement strand
TACCGGGGATTTTACCAAACATACTATTGGCGTACAGAAAAGCAGACATCATTATTCTGACAAACCGCCGTATGCCGAACGGCACGTACGGTGGTGTGAGAGGACAGTAGGGGAAATAATCCCCTACTTCCTACTCGATTCCCTCCTTAAATTTTAGAGTGTGTAAAATAGCCAAGCAGGCAACAGCACCCCTATCTTTGATACATGATTAAAAGCCCGGCTTTACTTTCATTAATAACTGTGTTAATAGTATTCGCATCCTGTGCCACCAGCAAAGATCAGCACCGGCGTATTACCAGACAACTGCAGCAGGGCAAAATAAAGGAAGACACCAGCTACGTGTACGACCTGCCATATAAAGACGGTAAGCACATCATAGTGCAGGGCTATTTCAGCCTGTTTTCGCATAAAAACAGGGCAGCGCTTGATTTTAAGATGAAAAAAGGCACCCCCATTTATGCCGCAAGGGGCGGTGTGGTGGTGCGGCTGAAAGAAGACAGCAACCGGGGTGGCTGGAGCAAAAAGAACCGGCCGCATGGCAATTATATTGTTATTCAGCACAGCGATGGCTCCCGGGCCGGTTACTGGCACCTGCAATACAACAGTGTGCTGCCCAATGCGGGCGATACCCTGCGGCAGGGCCAGCTGATTGCCAAAAGTGGTAAAACAGGCTATGCCATGTTTCCGCACCTGCACTTTTTGGTTTGGCGCAGCAATGGGGGCAACTGGCAGCCCATTGGTACCCGGTTCAGCACAAGCAAGGGTACCGGCTACCTAAAACCATTGCATTTTTATCAAACGCCTGTTCAGCAATAAAATTAATGTACGCCAGTAAAGGGTTTCAGGCGAATTTTTAGCCTGTTCGGGCATTTTTAACGATTTTTAGCTCTAAGTTTTATAGCAGATCCTTCCACCGGGATAGGCGTTGATTTACCCATGGATTGGTTTTGGCGACCATCGTATGAACAAATGAAAAAATCTTTTCACGTCCAGCAAGTGTTTCAGGCTAAAATTGAAGTAAAAATGGCTAAAATCAGTATTTTTTAGCGCTTACAACCGAATACATCAGTAAAAGACATCCGGAGTACATCTTGTGCCTTATAAAAAAATTGCATTACGCCCATAAAGGGTTTCAGGAGTTTTTTTTGAGGTAAAAAGCATTTTTACCAAAAAATATAAACCGGTTTCCGGGGCCTGCGGTTACCGCCTGTTGCAGGATATGTCTTATAACTGCTACATTTTTGCCCGAAATTAAAATCCTTTCAAGCCAGCAAAGGATTTCAGGCTAAAAAAAGGGTTTTTTGCGGCGAAAAAGGTGTTTTTTTGCAGTTACATGAAGTCATCTGCAAAATGACGGATAAAAAAATCCTTTCACGCCAGTAAAGAGTTTCAGCGTATTTTTTTAGCTATCACATAAAAAACCCGTGCTTTTTTCAAAAAAGCACGGGAAGCACTTTTGTATAAATCTACTTCAGCGTAGCCGTCATTGTAATGGTGGCATTGAGCAGTTTTGAAATGGGGCAGTTGGCCTTAGCATCAGCTGCATACACATCAAATTGCTCTTGTGTAATACCGGGAACAGATGCGGTTACGGTTAAGGCAGATTCTGTTACTGCGCCCACAGAAGGGTCTAAAGTGATTACACAATTGGTATCAATTTCATCTGCCGTAAAACCTGCTGCGTTCAGCACAAAACTGAGCTTCATGCTGAAGCAACCTGCATGTGCCGCGGCAATCAGTTCTTCGGGATTGGTACCCACACCTTCGGCAAAGCGGCTGTTGAAGGAATACTGGGTTTTGTTTAATGTAGTACTTTGTGTGGTAAGATGTCCTGTACCTTCTTTACCAGTGCCGTTCCATACGGCGGTTGCGTTACGTTTCATATTAATGCGTTTGATATTTGAAATGAAAACGAAGCTACAGCATTTTTTGATGCAGCAGGGTTATCTTTGAGCAAATACAAGGCATGCACTGGCAGGAGATTTATCAGGAATTTGTTACAGGCTTACAACAAACCAGTTTGCTGGAATTTGTGGCCGTTGTTTTTGGTATTGCCAGTGTATTGTTCAGCCGCAAGGAGAACATATTGGTTTATCCCACAGGGATTATCAATACTGTTTTATACACCTGGTTTTGTTTTGGCTGGTGGGGATTGTATGCCGAGGGCAGCCTTAACTTCTATTATACAGCCATGAGCATTTATGGCTGGTATGCATGGTCAAAAAAGAGCAGTGGCGGGCAAACACTCCATATAACCCCTAATAACAAAAGAGACTGGACTATCAGCATTGGCTTTTTTCTGCTGGCCTGGGTGGTGCTATTTTTTGTACTTAAAACATATACAAAAAGTACGGTTCCGCTGGGGGACTCGTTTGCATCAGCTACGGCTTACACGGGTATGTGGCAGATGGCCAGAAAGAAAATTGAAAACTGGATGTGGTGGACACTCACCAACCTGGCTTCAGTTCCGCTCTACTTTTCAAAAGGTGCTGTTTTTACCAGTGTACAGTATGTAGTATTTTTAATACTGGCAATTATTGGCTGGATAGAATGGCACAGGAAATATTACAGGAAGCATGCTTAAAAAAATTGTGATCATCGGCCCGGAAAGTACGGGCAAAAGTACTTTGTGCAAACAACTGGCAGCACATTACAACACCACCTGGGTACAGGAGTACGCCAGGGAATACCTGCTGGAGCATGGCATTAACTATACTTATGATAACCTGCTCACCATTGCAAAGGGGCAGCTTGCGGGGGAAGATGCCGGAGTTGAAGAACTGTCAGCTGCAGGTACAAATTCATTGCTGTTTATTGATACTGATATGTATGTGATGAAAGTGTGGTGCGAATTTGTATTTGGTAACTGCCACCAGTGGATACTTGACCAGGCAGCACAACGAAAATACGACCTGTACCTGCTTTGCAATACCGACCTGCCATGGGTTAAGGATGAACTGCGTGAATACCCCGACCTGCCTACCCGTGACAGGCTTTATCGTATTTACAAAGATATAATGGTGAACCAGCATGTACCCTGGGCCGATATTTCGGGCACCGATGATGAGCGGCTCAATAAGGCTGTTGCCGCTGTGGATAAGCTGCTTATTTAACCTGCTTTGTTGCAACAGGTGTCCTTATCAGCTCCTGTATATCAGGGTCGCCTTCCAGGTTATTCATTTGCCGCATAATATCATCGTAGCGGTTGGCTACCCTGGTACTCAGTGGTTTTACCGTAAACTCTTTGGGGTTGGGCAGGCAGGCTGCAATCATAGCAGCTTCTGCACGTGTAAGCTCCTTGGCATCTTTATTAAAATAGGCTTTGGCAGCAGCCTGTACGCCAAAAATGCCACGGCCCATTTCTGCCACATTCAGGTAATTCTCCAGTATCCTTTCCTTACTCCATATTTTTTCAATCATAAAAGTAAAATACACTTCCAGCCCCTTGCGGAAATAGCCGCCATGCTGCCACAGAAAAATGTTTTTAGCTACCTGCTGGCTGATGGTGCTGGCGCCCCTCACTTTGCCGGGATGTTTTTTATTGTACTTAATGGCCAGTTTGATGGCTTTAAGGTCAAAGCCGTCATGATCGGGGAAAAGCTGGTCTTCGCTGGCAATTACAGCCAGTTTGATATTGCTGCCCATTTCATCATAATCAATATAGTCTCTTTTTAAACCATTGCCCTGCAGCAGGCTGCCCAGCTGGGTAAGGGTAATGGGAGGGTTTACCCAGCGCACCATCACCATGTACACAATGTGCAGGATAAACATCCACAAAAACACCCTTTTGCAGATACGCCAGAATCTTGTTTTAAAAAATTTCATTGCAGGTATTACAAATCGTTTAGTTGGGATTTACAGAAATATAATTGAGCTGGTATTTTTTACCAATTTTGTAATTAGTGGTTTGCAGGCGTGTAAGAAAGTAGCCAATAAGCCCCAGGCCAGCCGCCGCACCCACCAGCGGCAGGCTGAAATTACTGCGGTCAACCAGGTAAACAACGCCGCTTATAACCATAATCAGCAGCCCGCCTCCCATAAGGCTGGAACCACTACCCGAAAAACTAAAGCCTTTTTTGTCGTAATAAATGGTGCCGATTTCTTTGTAATTGAAACTGTATTTGTACCTGGCAGCAGTATCCAGCACATACACCCCCAGCCTGGTGGGCACCTGTACAATAATGAACTCTGTAACAAAAATACTGTCGTTGCGGATATTGTTTATCTGCACATTAAAACTGGCCCCGCTGGTAGTAATGAATGCGATATCACTGCCGGCATAATAGGTTTTGATTGTTTTTCCCCTCTTTTTAAGTGTAATAAAATCTGAAGGCTGTGCAAAACAGGCCGTAGTGTAAAACAACGTTATTAAAAGAAGGATTTGCCGCATTGTAACGCAAAATAAATACTAAAAACCCAAATAGTTGTTAAGATTTGATATATACAGCACCCAGCAGCAGCACAACACCAAATGCCACAAAAAGTAACCCGGATATTTTATTGATCAGCATAATATTTTTATTGGTCAGCTTCTTTTTAAGTTTGCCCGCCAGCCTTATTTTAAAAATATCGGCAGTAATATTCAGCCCAAGGCAAATTGAAAATGTCATCAGGGTTTGATGAAAGCTGTAGGAAACAGCCTTGGTGGCGGCGCCAAACCAAAGGGCAATTACCCCGGGGTTGAGTGTGTTGATGAGGAAACCGGTAACAAACAGTTTGATATGAGTGGAACCCTTGATCTTAATGCCTTCTGCATCTTCTTTAGGATGGTACTTTTTAAAAAAAAGATAGTAAAGGCCAAGCGAAATAAGAAAAACACCCCCGGCAATACCGATTTCCTTTTTGTGGCTCAGCAGGGCATTGAGCAGTTCAGAAAATAGATTGGCCGTAACCACCCATAAGAGATCGCTGAGCCAAACCCCGGAAATAAAATAAAATGCGCTGACAATACCGTAATTGATCCGTAATTTGATAATAGTGAATATTACGGGGCCAACGGAAAAAACCAATGCCAGTCCAAGCAATAAACCAGCAACAATCGCATCAGTCATCTGCAATAATAATTTGCAACAAGTTAGTAATATTATTTTACTGTCTGACGCTGCTCTTTAAAAATACCTGCCAGTCTTCGAGCATCTTACCCTTCAGTACACGTGGAAATTTATGCTGACCGCCTACTTTTCCCTTGTGCTTCATAAAAGCCATAAAGGTTTGTTCGGGCAATACGTCAAGAAATATTTCCTTCAGTGCATGTTTACGCTCCACTATATAATCATCATTCAGCTCTTTTAGTTTTTCATCAATGCGTTTACAAAGGTCCAGCGCATCCACTGTATCATCCGTTGCTATGTACCAGTGATGGGCAAAAAAACTGCCATACGGGATACCTGCTACTGTAAACTCAGGAATAGATATGTTCAGCTCTTCACTTACCATTTCCACCGCTTTATTCATATTGTCTACACTTAAATGCTCACCCACCAGGCTCAAAAAGTGTTTGGTGCGGCCGGTAATGATGATTTCGCTGCGTTCCCTGTCAACCAGCTTAACCGTATCGCCAATGGCATAGCGCCAGGCCCCGGCATTGGTGCTGATGAGTATGGCATAGTCCTTTCCTTCTTCAATTTCATGAATCATCAGTGCTTCAGGATTGTCCACCATATTACCGTCGCTGTCAAAATTCACCTCATCAAAAGGCACAAATTCAAAAAAGATGTTATTGTTGAGCGCCAGGTGCATTCCGGTGGCATACTGCCTGTTCTGGTACGCAAGAAATCCCTCGCTGGCCAGGTAGGTTTCAATATAAGTAATTGGTTTGCCCAGCAGCTTTTCAAATCCTTTTTTGTACGGCTCAAGTGCCACACCGCCATGCACATAAAAAGACAGGTTGGGCCATATATCATGAATATTGCTCACCTTATACCGGTCGATTATCTTTTCCATGGCAAGCTGTATCCATGCCGGTACGCCTACGATAAAGCTGATGTCCCAGTTGGGGGCATTCTCTACAATTTCTTCCAGTTTTTTTGACCAGTCTTTTTCCCGGGCAATTTTTTTCCCGGGCTTGTACAGGCTCTGAAACCAAAAGGGAATATTTTTTGCCTGTATGCCGCTGAGGTCGCCGGCAAAATAAGTGGCTCCTTTCTGCAATTGGGTGCTGCCGCCCAGCATCAGCCAGCCCTTGCCCACGGCGCTTTTAGGCACATCCTCGTACCGGGTAAGGCTGATCAGCTGCTTGATACTGGTGATATTATTGCTGCGTATAAGGTCTTTGGTAATGGGGATGTATTTACTGGCAGCCTCACTGGTGCCGCTGCTGAGGGCAAAGTACTTTATTACACCCGGCCAGCATACATCAGGTACCCCCTCAAGGGTTTTGTACCACCATTCAGCATAAATTTTACTGTAATTGTAAGTGGGCACCAGCTGCTGAAATTTTTTTCCGGGGTGCCTGCTCATCAGTATCTCATCAAACTTATACAACTGGCCAAACTGGGTAAAACGGGCTTTTTTCAGGAGTTTTTTCAGCACTTTCAGCTGCTGCCGCCTGGCATCACTTACCGGAAGGTTAAGGGCCCTCGCAATCGATTTAGGTAATTTTATGTCTATTATCGGCATTAAAGACTTTTTGGTAAGTGGATAAGGAGGGCAAATTTACTGATTTGCTAACCTTTCTGTGGATATTTTATTGGCATGGCGCTTAAAACCATCCCCGTCTTTTAAAAAGAATAATCATCCATAACGGAAAAATCAGCATAAAACCCATTGCAATAAAAAACCCAAGTTTGTTATGCGACAGGGGTATTATCTCAAAGTTCATCCCGAAAATGCCGCCAATAACCGTTGCCGGAGCCAGCAGGCAGGTAACGATGGCCATTACCTTCATTACTTCATTCAATTTAAGGTTTACATTGCTCAGGTACAAATCCTGAAGGTTCATCATCATATCCCGGTAGTTCTCTGCCAGGTCGTTGGCCTGAACGATATGGTCGTATATATCCTTAAAATACTTTTCGGTTCTCTCTTCAATCAAATCACTTTCACTGCGCAGTATGCCGTTCACCAGCTCCCGTACCGGGGCTATGCTTCTTTTAAGGATAATCATCTCTTTGCGCAGCAGGTTTATTTTGGTAAGGCTGCGTTTGTTGGAGTTGCGGATGATATCTTCTTCCAGTACTTCTATTTTTTCCCCCAGTTTTTCCATTACCACATAATAATTATCAACAATCATATCCAGAAGTGCATAAAATAAAAAATCAGGGCCACTCTGCCTTAACTTGCTGCCATTGATGCGCAATTTTTCCCGCAGCGGGTTAAATACGTCCCGGTGGGCATCTTCCTGAAAGCTGATAACAAAATTTTTACCCAGTACAATACTTATTTGCTCTGTTTCAACTGCCGAATCTTTTTCATTAAAATACAGCATATTCAGCAGGCAGAACACCAGCCCGTCAATATCATCCATTTTGGGCCGCTGGCCCAGGCTCAAAATATCTTCAGTAATAAGATAATGTACTCCAAAATGATTGCAGATGCTTTCCACATCAGCCTTGCGCAGGCCATCCACATTCAGCCAGGTAACTTTAGGGCTGTTCATATACCCATAGCAGTCGGGTACTTTTGCAATTTCTTTTTCTTCTATGGATACCGCATCATAATCGTACACAAATATCCTGCTCTCCTGCTCCTCTTTTCTTTCTGGCGCCACGGTAGGATTTACCTGCAGCACTTTTTTGGTACGCAGTAAATCCAGCGGGTTGAGTATATAGCTTAAATAATTACGCTGCTTCATGTTGTATTTACCGTTTGCTGCCTGTTAAATTTGGTTAAAAATAAGAAAATCCTGTTTAGCAGCCTGCTTTAATAAAAAGGCCGTACATTACGGTACAGGTTTGTAATACTGGACTACATTTTGTTTAACGGTTTGCATTATCAGTACGTATCAGCTAATTTTGGAGATACTAATTACCATACAAACCATTTTTTATGAGAAAATTATTGATTGGCTGCCTGCTGCTTGCACAGGCCGGTTTCTCTTTTGCACAGCAAACCCCATTGTGGTTGCGTTATCCCGCTATTTCGCCAGATGGTAAAACCATTGCCTTTGGCTACAAGGGTGATATTTACCGGGTGGATGCCGCAGGTGGTGTGGCCGTACCGCTTACCCTGCACGAAGCACACGACATGATGCCCGTGTGGAGCAGGGATGGCAAATCCATTGCATTTGCCAGCGACCGGTATGGTAACTTTGATGTATTTGTAATGCCCGCTTCGGGTGGCGAAGCCAAAAGGGTGACCTGGCACAGTGCTGGTGATTTTCCTTATGATTTTACCACGGATAATAAATCGGTAGTATTTGGCAGCAGCCGGCATGCACCTGCGGCAAGTGTGCGTTTTTACAGCCCACGGTTATTTCAAAATTTGTACACGGTACCGGTAACCGGCGGCAGGGCCATATTGGTAAGCGCAGCCGGTGTGGAAAATGCACATTACAACAGCAAGGGCGATAAAATTATTTTTCAGGACAGAAAGGGCTACGAAGACCCCTGGCGCAAGCACCATGTTTCATCCGTAACAAGGGATGTGTGGGTAATGGATGTAAAACAGGGCAAATACACCAAACTTACGGCAGAAAATATGGAAGACCGTGAACCTGTGTGGAGCAGCGTTGACCAGTCAGTTTTCTTTTTAAGTGAGCAAAAGGGCAACCAGAATATTTTTACAATGCCACTGGCACAGCCCGGCGCAGCAAAGCAGCTGACCAATTTTAAAGACAACCCCGTAAGGCACCTGAGCATCAGCAGCGGCAATACCCTTTGCTTTAGCCAGGATGGCGAAATATATACCATGAAGCAGGGCGGCAACCCGCAAAAAATAAGCATACAAATTTTTAATGATGGCCGCACCGGTGTGGAAAAAACAGTATCGGTAAATGGCAATGCGGGTGAATTTGCGCTGTCGCCGAATGGCAAAGAAATTGCCTTTGTGGTAAGGGGCGAAGTATTTGTAACCAGTGTGGATGGTGGTATTACCAAACGTATTACCAGCACCCCGCAGCAGGAGCGTATGCTGGCATGGGCGCCCGACGGTAAAACATTGTATTACAGCGCCGAGCGCAACGATAACTGGGATGTGTACAAAGCTACCATACAGCGCAGGGAAGAGCCTTATTTTTATGCCGCTACGGTGCTGAAGGAAGAAGCCGTGATTGCAACAAATAAAGAAGAGTTTCAACCAAAAATTTCGCCTGATGGTAAAGAGATTGCCTACCTGGAAGAGCGCAACATTTTAAAAGTGTATAATCTTGCCACAAAGCAAAGCCGGGTGGTTTTACCTGCCGGGCACAATTACAGTTATGCTGATGGCGACCAATATTTTGACTGGAGCCCCGATGGTAAATGGTTGGTGGTGGATGATAAGCGGGCAAGATGGCGGGGTAATAATACAGCACTGTGCAGGGCCGATGGAACAGGCGAACCCATTTACCCGGTGCTGAGTGGTTTTTCTGAGCGATCGGCTAAAATTGGGATGGGAGGAAAAATAATGACCTGGCTCAGCAGCAGGGAAGGCCGTAAATCGCTGGCATTGCAGGGCAATACCGAAGTGGATATTTACGGCGTATTTTTAGATGCAGAAGCGTATGATAAATTTAAGCTGAGCAAGGATGATTATGCATTGTTAAAAGAAAAAGAAGATGCTGGCAAAAAAGATACTGCCGCTATGCGTAAAGACTCTGCTGCTAAAAAGAACTGGCAGCCCGACTTCGGCAATATTGATAACAGAAAGATCAGGTTAACCATCAACAGCGCTTCGGTAAGCGATTATGCACTTACGGCCGATGGCAGCAAACTGTACTACCTGGCTGCTTTTGAAAAGGGCTACGATTTGTGGGTTACTGAGCCACGTACCAGGGAAACAAAAATACTGGCCAAGCTGGGCAGCAGTGCCGGCAATATTGCCCTGTCAAAAGATGGTAAAACCATTTTTTTGGTTAACAACGGCTCATTGGTAAAAGTGGATGAGGGAGGAAAAATCACCCCTGTTGGCATTAATGGCGAAATGCAGCTGGATGCTGCCGGTGAGCGCAGCTATATTTTTGAGCATTGCTGGAGGCAGGTGCTTAAAAAGTTTTACGACCCCAACATTCATGGTATTGACTGGAAGGGATACAAAACAACCTACGCCAGGTTTTTACCGCATATTATTAACAACTACGATTTTCAGGAGTTGCTGAGCGAAATGCTGGGTGAGCTGAATGGTTCGCATACGGGCGGGCGCTATACGCCACAGCCACAAAACCCCGATGCTACGGCTACGTTGGGCATAATACCCGATGAAACATTTACCGGCAATGGTGTAAAAGTGGGCGAGGTAATTGCAGGTGGCCCGCTTAATACGGCTGCATCGGGTGTAAGGGCCGGGCATATTATTGAAAAGATTGATGGTGAAGCCATTACCGATGCGGTTGACTGGTACAGCCTGCTCAATCGCAAGGCGGGTAAAAACACCTTAATTAGTGTGCTTGACCCCGCTACCGGTAACCGTTTTGAGGAAGCACTTAAACCCATTACACAGGGGGAAGAAGGAGCGCTGATGTACAAACGCTTTGTAAAAATGATGGCAGATATGACGGACAAACTTAGTGGCGGAAAACTGGGTTATGTGCATGTGCAGGGCATGAACGATGGCAGCTTCAGGGAAGCGGTGGATAAAGTGTTGGGCACCAACTACGACAAGGAAGCACTGATTGTAGATACCCGTTTTAATGGTGGCGGCTGGCTGCACGATGACCTGAATACTTTTTTAAGCGGAAAAAAATACCTTGAGTTTGCACCACAGGGCAATCGCCTTAAAGATGCGGAGCCGCTGGGCCGCTGGACAAAACCCAGTTGTGTTGTAATGGGTGAGGGCAATTACAGCGATGCCTTTATTTTTCCAAACATTTATAAGAATACCGGCACGGGTAAATTACTGGGTATGCCTGTACCCGGCACCGGTACGGCTGTGTGGTGGGAAACCCAGGTTGATCCCACACTGGTATTTGGCATACCAATGGTAGCTACTATAGGCTGGGAAAAACGCCCCACAGAAAACCTGCAGCTGGAACCGGATATAAAAGTGCCGCTGCCTTATGAAGAATTTTTAAAGGGCAAAGATGCGCAACTGGAAGCAGCAGTAAAGCATATGCTGGAGGTAATAAAGAAATAACAATTAAAAAAGATAAAAAAGGGGTATGCTTTGTGTACCCCTTTTTTATTTTTTACCCGATTTTTTAATTTTATTAAAAGCACGCTCTATTTCCTGTATGCTTTCTTCTTTTTCGGTTAGCCGCTGGTGAGTAGTATATTTTTCAAACTGTACAAGCGCATATTCATCAGCCAGTTTTCTACTGATGCGGCCCGCATCCAGTAATATTTCCCTTTCGTTAATGGTTAAAATATCGTGCAGTTTTTTTATCCAGTCCTTCATGTACATAGGCTTCTGCTGTTTAGCCTGTGTTTCAGCAAAAGCAAGATATTGTTCTACCAAAAGATTGAGTAATTCCAGCTCATCTTTGCTGAGATAATTTTTGGCAATGGTTACATCCGGTTTTCTTATTTTTTCACCTTTCCATGTATTAAGGCCCATGTTGGGTTTATCTGCACTGGCTCTTTCTACAATTAATTCAGGCCCGGTATGGCCATGAATCGCCCAATGCAGTTTGTTTTGAATAGTGGCAAAAAAGTCTTTGGTTAAATCACTGTTGGGCTCATAATCAATGCTGGTGGTGTAAATATCCCGGATCTTCTGGTAGAGTATTTTTTCTGAACTGCGGATATCCCTGATGCGGGCCAGCAATTCATCAAAATAATTCATTTGCCCGGCTGATTTAAGCCGGTCGTCATCCAGTGTAAATCCTTTAATAAGATATTCCCTAAGCCGCTGCGTAGCCCATATACGGAATTGAGTGCCGCGGTGTGAGTTTACCCGGTAGCCAACTGAAATGATTGCATCAAGGTTATAATACTCCACATCTCTTGTAACATTTCTTTTTCCCTCTGTTTGAACTGTTCGGAAATACCGAACAGTTGATTGCTCCTCTAATTCTCCTTCTTCAAATATTTTTTTGATATGTTCACTTATCGTGGCTTTCGCTTTTTGAAATAATTCCCCAAGCTGCTTCTGCGTCAGCCACACAGTTTCATTCTCCAGCCTTACTTCTATCTTTGTTTCACCATCACTGGTTTGGTATAATATGATTTCTCCCTGCATACTGCTTGTTTATCAAGGCTTTATTACTTATAATCGCTCATACAATGCCCTCAGCTTCTCCCTGGTCATTATCTTTTCCCAATCCTTCCCAAGTGCATTTTCCCAAAGGGGTTTCATACCCATGCTTACATCCATCATTTTATTAAAGTCGTCATCGCTCAATCCTTTGCAAATGCCCACGGGTATATCAATCTTGTTTTTCTCCACCATGTACTTAAACTCCTTTACACCGGCAGGATAATATTCTTCCAGGTGGTTCATTACAATACAATTGCCAATACCGTGTTTGGTACCCAGCAGGTAACTGAGCCCATAACTCACCGCATGTGCCACACCTACTTGGCTGTAGGCGATGCTCATGCCGCCTGCGTAGGAAGCCATCATCAGCTTATCGTCACATTCATCATCCCAGGCATCTTTTTCCACAAACACTTTGCGGCAAAGTTCCAGTGCTTTTTCGCCATAGCTTTTGCTGAATTCGTTTAAAAAAGTGCCTTCAAGGCTTTCGATGCAGTGGATATAGCAATCCATGCCGGTATAAAACCGCTGATTGGCCGGTGCGTTCGCTGTCAGTTCGGGGTCAAGTACAATCTGGTCAAAGGGGGTAAAATCACTGTTCATGCCCAGTTTGCGTGTGGGGCCGGTGAGTACGGTGGTGCGGCTTACTTCTGCACCTGTGCCGCTGAGTGTAGGTATGCCCACCCTGTACACGCCGGGCAGTTTCACCAGGTCCCAGCCCTGGTAATCGGCGCTGCTGCCGGGGTTGGTCATCATCAGGCCCACGGCTTTGGCAAGGTCCATGGCACTGCCGCCACCAATGCCAATGATGCCGCTTACGGTGCCAAACTCTTCTTTGAGCTGGCTGGCGAGGCTGTCCACATAAGTAGTTTTTGGCTCATGGGTTACATCCACAAAAATGATCTTATCCTTACCCTGCAGTGGAATGCGGTTTACTAATGGATTTTTCTGCCCATCTGCCCCATCAGCAAAAAAATGATCCACCAAAAAAATCATGGGGGCATCTCCCTTTCTGTTGGGCGCTAAAATTTCGTTTAACTGGTTAAAACAGCCACGGCCATATACCACATAGCCAATCATTTTAAAATTGCGGAACTGCATACGGTAATTTTTTGCGAAGATAGGCCGGAATGGGGGTATTTTAACAGGACTTATGTTTTTACAATCCCCATTTTTAAAGCATACACCACCAGTCCTACCGTATTCTTTATATTCATTTTTTCCAGTATTTTTAGGCGGTGTCCCTCAACAGTACGTACACTTATGAACAATTTATCGCTGATTTCTTTATTGGTACATTCTCTGCATATCAGCTCAATAATTTCAACCTCCCTTTCGCTGAACTCAACCTTCGCCGCTTTTTTATACGGATTAAAGCGGCTGCGGGCAATCATACTGGTCAGTTTGTGGCTGGTGGTTTTGCAATAATAAGGGTCACCCTGGTAAACCGTTCTTATGGCTTCTGTTATCTGCTCTTTACCGGCATTTTTAATAAGATAACCCCTGGCCCCAGCTTCCAGCATATCAATAATCAGGTCGTCTTCATCAAACATAGAAAGGCCGATGATGCCAATGTCAGGGAAAAGCTCAGTGATTTTTTTGGTGGCTTCAATGCCATCCATAATGGGCATTTTAATGTCGGTAATAATTACATCCGGCTGCAGCTTCTGTGTCAGCTCCACCAGCTCCCGGCCGTTTTCGGCTTCCCCTGCCAATACAATATCGGGGTACCTGGTCAGCATCAGCTTAAACCCGTCGCGGAAAATCTCATGGTCGTCGGCCATCAGCAATTGTATGCCTTTTGTCTTTTTCATAATGTAAGTGGTATTTCAATTTCAAATTTAACGCCTTCTCCGGGTTTGGTGTGAATTAATAATTCGCCGCCAAGCAATTCGGCCCGGCTTTGCAGGCTAAACAGCCCCATGCCCTGTTGCTTTTGAGCGGAATAATTAAAGCCGATGCCATTGTCCCTGGTTTGCAGCAAAATATATTTTTTTTTCCTGGTGATTTGTATAACCAGCTTTGTAGCCTGGGCATGCTTGAGTGTATTTTGTATAATTTCCTGCACCACCCGGTACAGGTTTACCTCCCGTTCGGGGGCCAGCGAAAAATCGGGGCTGTTAAAGACAATCTGGAGCGCATGCAGGTTTTTAAGTTTGCTGATAAATTCATGGGTGGCTGTAATAAAGCCTTTGCGCACCAGGGTATTGGGCAACAGATTGTAAGATATTTCCCTGAACCGGGTGATGATATCATCAATTTGGCTGCTCGACTTTTTCAATATGGCCGCTTCTGCACCATTTACCGGTTCCAGGTGGTTGATCTGCAGCTTGATGGCCGACAACATAGGCCCCAGCTCATCGTGCAGGTCGCCGGCAATGCGCTTGCGCTCGCTTTCCAATGTGCTGATGGCTGCCGAAATACGGGCCCGTTGCCATCGCCAGATCCTGCGCCGCTGCCGCACTATTGAGTAGATGAAAAAGGCGATGTTGATGGCTACCATAATGGCTGCTGTTTTAATAACTTCAAAATCTTTCATGATTACGATTCAGGATATTTTATGGATGAAATGATTGTTTCTTTTTGGCACAAGAAACATAACTATGGCAAAAAGGCAGTAACAAAATGCATTTACACAAGTGGTGAGTATACCTATCAATTTATTATCTATAGTTTTAGATTCAAATAGCCCAAAGTGATAAATACCAAAAACAAAAAAACCATACGCATTTTGTACTACGAATAAGCATCCAGCCCAAAACCAAAAATTACGGGAGATCCTGGTATTAACAACTGTTACCTGTTTGCTTAAAATATTTATTGAAATAAAGAGTGTTACACCATACACATAGAAAATCAGTAATGAATAAAACGCTTGAAAAGAAAGACCTGCCTTATAAAATTCGTAAACGGCTAATATTACCGCCGCAGCAATAAAAATCCAATACAATTGCTTTTTGATATAGCCATTGAACTTTACAAAGGTTAAAAAAAGGCTCAAAGTTATAATCATATATGCGTTGGTCCAGCAATTGGCAATTGGTTCAAATGTGGTGTTTTTTATGCCAATAAACACGATTGTTTCGGTAATTGTATCCAGCAACCACATATAAACAAGCAAATGGTAACGGAGCTGCATTTTTCGAAACAGAAAGAAACCAACCATGGCAGGAAGTATACAGGTCATTGCAAACAGATAGCGTGTCTCGACAGTCATTGTAGTATATTTTATCGGTTCATCAATAATAAAGATATAAAATTATGCAGGCTTGTCATTAAGGCTTTTGACTAAATTGTAAGCCGCCCACTATGTTTTCATAGGGCATCGGCATCTCATCTTCTAAGCTGTTAACGCCCCACATGGCCCTGGCACCCTTCAATAGCGCAAAATCAAGCCCTGGCTTAGGAATGTATAGTGTGCTGTAATCGGGCTTAATACCTACCAAAATAATATGTACTTGATTGTTTTCGTCCATGCCAAGCAGTATCCGCAGGCCTATACAGTCTTTATTACAAAGTATCAACCTTACATAACGACCGTTAAAACTGTAAGAATTACTCACTACCAGGTCTCTTATTTTCAAACTACCGTTACTGGGTAACCCTGTTTGGGCTTCATAGCGGGCCGTCCATTTATCAATCAGGTCTTTAGGGATAAAATGATTAGTAGCATATAAGGAGATAGCATTGGGCGATACTACCGGCCCACTATAACCGCAGCAATTCTTTTTTGATAAGCTGCAATGGGTTAAGCTCAAAGTCAATAGCAAGGCCACCCCAATAGAGCAGGCGTTGCGATGTGTGTGATTTTGCTTCATAATAGAAAATTTAGGTTTATTAATGTGAATACGAAATAATCAAGAACGCAGCACAACGGCGTAAGTAGTTCTACCTGTTTATTTCAGGTAGTTGCTGCGCATCAACTTAGCGTGGTTATTTGTCTTGTAAATCATGTACGCTGTCTCCTTCGTATTCAATTGCGTGGAGTATGTTGTACAGCACTACTGTAATAAATATTTTATAACTAAAATCAGCAACATGAGAAAGAAAAATCAATTACTGGGGTATTTTTTATTTGGGAGCACTTTGTGTATGGGACAAGTTAAATATTGGGCCACCGATATGCAACTATTTCCATTAGACAGCAGCAAGGCCAACCGTATAGCGGTTGCCGTGGGAGCAGGCGTCAGTACACCTGCCAAACATGCAGGAACAAAAGTTAACGCAGCGGGCATGGCCGAACTGTGGGTAAACGCTTACCTGCCCTTTGGGCCTCACAAAAACATAATGAATAAACGTGTAAGCGTTGGCCTTTATGCAGGGTTCGGCTATGGATTGGGTTACGGTAACAGTGGGGTTAAAAACCTGCAGGGTATTAACATCACTGGCCAGCGGGCGGCACCGATACTCACTGTAAAGAGTATGCGTGACCCGCAGCATAGCATTGTAAGTGCAGCAATCGGCATACAGTCAAAGATCAGGGTAAGCAGGTTTTTGTTTTCGCCCATATTAAGTGTGGGCTATTTACAATTGAATCAGCCAAAAAAGGAAGTGGAGCAATCCAGTGTGATCAGTAACCCCGGCCGCCAGGATACGGCTATCAGCTTCACCATGTTTGTTCAGCACAGTTCAAAAAATGCCGGATTTTCATTTTTGCCCGGCCTGCGCATGGGCTATGTGATGGGGAGGTTTGATTTTTGGACAGAAGGACAATACACTTACGGGCCAATTGTAAAAAGAGGAGAGGAAGTACTTGTTCCACACGGTCCGGTAAAACCAGCCACAGGCTATTATACACTCAGCCAAATACAGCAGGGTAAGTTGCAATACAAAGAGGGCGAAGCGACAAAGTACCAAAGCTGGGGCATAAAGCTGGGGGCAAGTTTGACGTTGCTAAAATATGGCGGCAAACCACGAACAAAATGTAAATGTGGAGGATAGTTTTGCAAGGGCTGCCGGTGGGTGGCCCTGCTTTTAGTAAGCCGTATTGCAGCAGGTAGTTCTACCTGTTTGTTTCGGGTAGTTTGTACCAGTATAAATGTTGTTGGTACCTGCTTTGCCAACAGAGATTCATTGCAGTTTTGTGACAGGCTACCGATGAATGGCAGCCGCCCTGCTGAAGGGATGAATCAGCAAATATTATATACCCAAAAAACATTGTTATGAGAAAAGCTATCATTGCTCTGATACCAGTTGCATGCTGGTGCCTTCAACCAGTTGCCCAGTTGCCTGATACCGTTAGTACGCAACACAAATCCCCCTCAAAAATTAATACCCGGCAAACTTTATTTTCACTTGGTGCAGGGGTATCAATACCGGGCGGTGCGGCTACACACAACGCCTGGCTTACAAAGTCGCCAACGATAAATGCCTCTCTTTTTATTCCTTTTTTTATAAAATACCCGCCTGGCAGTTTGGTTAGAAACCAGCCGCTTCTTTCAATTGGCGTCAATATAACGGCTGTATATTACGCCGATGGTGGAAGAAAACCGGTAAAAGGCCTGCCTGCTGCATACAATATAACAGGGCAAACCACTTCTCTGGTGTCGTACAGGGGCAATAAGCCAGGCAACCCGGGCTTCAGCCTTGGTGCCGGGCCTCAACTAGCTTTTAACATAAGCAAACAATTCAGCTTATCTGCTTCTGTTTCCGTTGGTTATACAAGTATCAACAAAAATGCGGGCCGTGCAGTACAGACGGCCTTTTTCACCGACAGTGCAGGCAATCAAACCTCTTGCGACTTTAATTTAAACAGTATGGCAGCCACCCGTGTAAGCGGTATCAGCTACAGCCCATCTGTAAGGCTGCAGTATATGGTAACCAAGCGGATCGGTGTTTGGGGCGAAGCAAGCTGGCTCACAGGCCCCTCTGTGATTACTGAAAACACAGTTTTACTACCCAGCTCCAATCCGGGTCCTGGGGGCATTTATCCGCTTCAGGCAATCATTACCGGCAACTACAAAAAAAATGCACCGGTTACCAGCCGGTTTAGTGCGACAGGGTTTAGTGGGGGGATTGTAATCCGATTCGGCGGTAAAAAAATGACAGGAAACACAGTAATCCGGATTGATGAACCGAAAGATGTGGTGTGGGACGGGAAACTGAAAAACCTGCACCGTGTAGCATCAGGTTTGTTAGTATCAAATAATGGCGGACTGAATGCTTTGGCTGACCAGATAAATAAGGGAGGAAAAAGTACAGCTTCAGTACAGCGGTATAATGACAGGATATATCTTAAAGTAATGACTAAATATGCTGACAGTACTGTGTCAGATTTTTATGCTGCTGATACTGCACATCCCCTTGGCTTAATGCTGCCATCAGGCAGAACTACTTTATCCTGCAGAAATGGTGGCTGCATCAACTGTGTGGCAGAAGGAACAGCAGGTAATGAACATTGTGAATGCAGGATGTCACCGAACCCCAACGCTGTTTCTGATCCTTATCATCCTTTGCGTGACTGCTTCGCTACAATTACCAGGCCATCCCCCCTTAGTAACTACCTTGCACCAGCATCAATTCCTGTTAGCCTTACCGCTGCTGCTGCAAACGGAGAATTAACAAGTGTGGATAAACAGAAAATAAAAGATGTTATTCTGAAATATTTTCAAACAGCACAGATAATTGATATTCAGATTATAAGGCAAGGTAAACGAAAGTATGTTACAGCAGCCTTGGCAGAAAGAGGGATGTCTTTTCGGTTAATAACGGAAGTACAGCTACCCCGCGGATTTGGTGGAATAGATCAATCAGTTACTGCCTCCCAAAACCGTAGATCTATTGGTTGGTACGTTTATTACTGTGAGGGCATTTGTATGGAGACTCAAGTTCCATCAGACATAATTAATCCTACAAAAAAGACAGCTTTGATTGACAAGAAGGGATGTGGGTTGCCTGCTTTTTTTAGAGGAATGAACTGCCCTGAATGTAATATACCAGGGGCCTGCAAAGGAAAAGTGAAATGGGTAACGATGTCCGAAGCTTTACAGGTCACTTTATGATTTTTACGATTGTTTTAGCAAAAGAAACGGCTGGGTGCATGACCGGCCGTTTTTATTATGAAGAGCCAACATCTCCAATTGGAAAAATTTTTCTTTACAGATATTACATTACTGATCTTTAGTTAGCAGCCCATTTCCCCTCACATCCTCCTTAAACAACAACGGCAGTTTAATAGAAACAGTCACCCCTTTACCATCAGCAGCATGGTCAATAGAAAAACTTGCACGGGTTTTGAGCTTTACGTTCAGCAGGTAAATCCTGTCACGTATGATCTGGCTGGCACGGGATATATGCTCGTTGTTTTCTTTGTCATATACAGCCAGCCCCTTTCCGTTATCTGAAATGGCAATGTGCAGGTCTTTTGCTTCCCTTAAAAAAGTTACCATGATATCACCCGGATAATCAATGCCCGTAAAGCCATGCTCGATACTGTTTTCCACAAAGGGCTGCAGTATCATGGAGGGTATCACCACCTGGTCACTGTCAATCGTTTCATCAATGGTAATGGTATAACTGAACTTTTGCGGAAAGCGCATCCGCTGCAATTCAAGGTATTCCTCCAAAAAGTCTTTTTCCTGCTCAAGTGTTACATATTCCTTGTAAGTGCTTTCTAATGTTTCCCGCATTATGTGGGAGAACTTGGACAGGTTGCTGGCCAGTGCTTTTCCATCGTTTTCCTGTAACGCAAATGATTGCAACGATGCCAGTGCATTAAAAAAGAAATGCGGGTTCATTCTTGCCCGGTTGAGCCGCTGCTCTGTTTCCATTATTTTTTGCCTGCTCTTTAATGATTGGTGCCGGATAAAGAAAGCGACACCAACCAATGCCAGCAGACCGGCCAATGCCAGCAGCAGGTAAATACTTTTCTGCTGATCCAGGTCCTTAATGGTTTTTTCATTTTTAACCTTGTTGTACCGCTGCTCCAGTTCATTTATTTTTTCGGTTCGCTGTATTTTAAAAAGACTGTCTTTAAGCCGTTCGTATTTTTTAAAAGCAGCATAAGATGCCGGCAGGTTACCCGCAGTGTTGTATATCCTGGCAGCTTCCATGTAAATGCCGACAGAACCAGGTGCCCCATGCTGGTATTTTTCACTATAAAACAGGCAGGTATCCAGCCAGCGCATGGCCTCTGCGTTCTGCTGCATTTCTGCCAGCCCGTCGGCTTTTGTCAGGTAAAGGGCAGACAGGTTGGTGGGGGTTTTTACTTTTTTTGCGTAGTACAAAGCAGAATCTATAAAAGAGGCAGAATTTTTCATATTGCCCTTGTGATAGGAATATGCTTCAAACACCCTGAATGCCTGTGTAACTTCGAGGTAATCTTTGTACTCCATTGCAGCAGCTTTGGCCTTGGTTGCATAAAGGATGGCGGTATCAAGCAGGGTTGCCCTTTCTGTATGGGTATAGGTGGTTTCATACTCCAGCGCCAGCCAGTTGTAGTGCGAGGGGGTCTTGTAATCTTCTTCAAGTGAGGTAATTATCTTTTCCGCTTTTTTTACATAGGCCCAGTTTTTTGCATCCTGGTTCTGCCGGGTAAAAAGATATACAATAAGAGTGATGGCCTTCAGTTCATTTTTTTTATTCTTCCAGTTTTCAGCATGTTCAAGTGCTTTAAAAGCATAAGCAGAAAGATTTTCATACTGCTCCTTTCCTTTGTAATAGCGGGCCCAGGCCAACAGGTTTTCAATCATCAGTTCATCTTTGCAGGGCAATGATTCAATCAGTTTTTTTTGCGCCTCAATTATCAGCAGCGCCTGGTCTCTTTTAAGCCTGCGGGTAAGATATTCCACCTCCATTGAACAGGCAAAAACGGCACAGTTTTTTTCAGGACTTTGTTTCAGTTTATTGAGCAGTTGGTATACACCTGATGAATCATTGTCTTCATTCATCAGGTCAAACTCCTTCCTGTCTGCGGCAGTACAATTACAGTTTGTTTGAGCATGGCTTTTAACAGAACAGGTAAAAATTAAGAGGAGTGAAACAACCCCGCCAAGTAAGAATACTTTTTTTTGCATGGTAAAATGTATGTTTGCTGTTGGCTAAATGTAAAGCAGTAAAAGCCTGGCTGTATATAAAACTCACGGTTTTTTTTAAAGTTTTTTTTGGCAAAAACAGATAACCGCAAAAAGTAACCGGATTTGAATTTATAGCTGCCAGATATGAATCGGTCGAAACTTTTTAAGGCAATTCCGCATTGCTGAAGCGGGGTGTTTTATAAAAAACCGCCCCTGTATTTAAACAAAGGCGGCTTACCGAAACTGACGAACCAATAACTTATTGTTTGCTTATCTTTTCAGTAAATACAATTCCCTTCCTGTCCGTTATTTGCAATATGTATAATCCCGAAGGGAGCAAGGTGATGTCAACTTTTAACTGTCTTGTACTGTTGGCAGTACCAGTTTTTACAGCCACTCCATTTGCATTAAGCACTTTGTATGAAACGGCATCAATATGTGCCGGCAAAGTGATAGTGAATAAGCCATTGGAAGGATTGGGGCTTATGCTGAAGTTTTTTGCCGCTTGTGCTGCAACACCGGCAAGCGGAGGAGCTGCAGACCTGTTTGCACTCACCAGGCTTACTGCATAATCTTCTGTTTCACCAAAATAGCCGGTTATGCAGGGCGAAACTGCTCCCGGGTTGCGGCGCATGATCACCCTCATTCTTGTGTCGCCAGCGGTGGCTGTGGTTGGTATATTGATGTTGAAATTAAAGGTGCCGGCATTATTCAGTGATGCAGCATTAATCAATTGCTCACCAGGATCTGCAAAACTTCCGTTCCTGTTAAAATCAATATAAACAGAGTACCGCTGATTTCTTACGGTGCCCTGGAACCCGGCACTTATCTGCCCGGCGTTGTTGACCGACCCTATTACTAAATTGGTACCCGCAGCCACATTGGTATATCCGCCCGGCTCAGCTCCCGACACCCTGCTGATAGCACCCAGACGGAACAAATCAATCCACTCACTGGCATTTGAACCATTTGAAATACAAGTCAGGGTTACAAACTGGCTGGTGATGTAATTGCTGTTAGAGGAAGAACAAACCCTTCTTACACGCCACTCATAAGCAGTGCCGGGGGTTAAACCTGTTAAATTAAAAAATGTTGCTGTGGGATTATTATAAATATCTGTTAACTGTATCCAGGCATTGTTGGTATTTGCCAGCCGGTAAGAAACAGAAAAGCCAGTATTGTTGTTGTTGATAGTTGTTGACTGCAGCCAGTTTAAGGTAGCGCTGGTGGTGGTAATATTTGTGGTAGATAAACTGTAAGGCTGCAGGCAGGGGGTGCTGAACAGCAATGAAGTATACGGGCTGAATGTGCTGCCACAAACTGCCCTTACCCTGAACTGAAAGTTACCGCCCTGCATCAGGTTGGGGATGGAATACGAGTTGCTTGTGCTTGATTGTTCAACAGTGCCCCAGGGTGCACCCGCCCAGCCCATTTGTATTTTATAGCCGGAAGCGCCGGGTACAGCATCCCAGTTAAAAGTGGATACATTATTACTGTAGCTGAAAGACAATGCTGCTGGTGCATTGCAGGGTGCCATGGCCGTTGTAAAGCTGGATATAACGGGGTTGCTGTTAAAGTAAACGCAGGTTTGATTTACACACCACTCATAAGCTGTATTGGCATTAAGTCCACTTACATTGATGGTAAAGCCGGATGTATGGCCAACCTGCGTCCAGGCATTGGAACTGTTGGCCAGGCGGTAAGCCACAACAAAATCAGAAATCAGAGTGTTGTAACCCGCTGATGCCACCCAGTTTAATGTGGCGCTGCTGGCTGTAATATTAGAAACATTTAAGCCCGTAGGTTCGGGGCAGGGTACAGTATATTGAGCAACCCCATAGTTGCTTACACTGCTGCCGCAATTGGCCGTTACCCGCCAGTCGAGCGTGGCACTGTGAAATATACCCGTAGAGGCATAGAAGGTATCCGTAACTGTTTCCGCAATTTCAGCGGCAGACCAGTCATCCTGCGGTTGTTTTATTTCAATGGTATAATTTACAGCACCAGCAACCGTATTCCAGCTGAATGTGGATACATTGTTGCTGTAAACAGCTGCCAGGCTGGCCGGGGCACCGCATTGGGCGCTGGCTGCTAAAGAAGCTACCAGTAAAAGGCCCGTCATTAAAAGCGTAAATAATTTTTTCATTTTTTGTTGATTTAAGTAAAGGGCAGTTGATTGCAGGTAATAACTGCGCTGCGATAAAATTTATCTGTACAAATCTATTGTTATACAACCGGGCTGCCGGGTATAATAGGCAATTGTCAGCAGCAGATATATAAGTGCGGCAATTGTATGTATAAATGATAAGAGTTTCTTACTTAAAAGAGGGGAAACAGCTTCCTTATGTTCCTAATGAGGGAGATAAAGGTCCGCTCGGTGCATTCCAAATTGTCGCTGGTGAGTGAGGACACTCACCAGGGCAGTCAGCCGTGGGGATACCGACCACAAGCTCAAAAAGGTGCGACAATTATACATAACTTATCCCTATTGAATTGATAATCGGCATTATAGAAAATCCGCTCGCCGCTGGTAAAAGACGCAGGCGGCGGCGAAAAAGATTGATGAGTTTCAAATTCGCAAAACTTGTCCCGAATAGACGGGATTCGTAATACAGCCGCTGCGGGCTGCACCTTGGGTTCATCATTCATACTTCGTATTTTGGTTATTGCTGCAGTTTTGCAGCCCCGCTGTTCGGGGAATTTGAAATGCGCCCGGCCCGCTTTTATTGGACAATTTTATGCAATTTTACCACGGCTTAAATCAAATTAAATGATGATAGAAATCTTACAATCTCTTTTTAACAGGGACCTCGACAGGCTGAAAAATGAAATTGGGCAGTACAGGAATGAAAGTACAATTTGGAAAACGGATAAAAATATTTCCAACTCTGCAGGTAACCTTTGCCTTCACCTTATTGGAAATCTAAATACTTATATTGGAGCAACACTAGGTGGCAGCGGCTACATACGCCACCGGGAGCTGGAGTTTTCGCTTAAGGATGTTGCAAGAGCAGAACTGCTGGCTAAAATAGACGACACCGCTATATTTGTAAAAAGTACGCTGGATAAGCTAACCGAAGCAGACCTTGCCAATGAGTACCCGGAACTGATTTTGGAAAAGAAAATAAATACCGGGCTTTTTTTGTGTCATCTTACCACACATCTCTCCTATCACCTGGGGCAAATCAATTATCACAGGCGCTTGCTGGATGAATAGGGGATGAAAAACCGCCCTTTATTACAAAAGACTGGCTGCCCTTACCAGGTCTTCGGGGGTATCAATTTCCACACCCATGTATTCGGTTACTACCATTTTTAAGAGAATACCGTTTTCCAGGTAGCGCAGGCACTCAATTTTTTCTGCAGCTTCCAGGGGTGTTACCGGCCATTGGGTAAAGTTTAATAATGCCTGTTTGCGAAAAGCATATACGCCAATGTGTTCGTAATATACAGGAACAACCGTTTTGTCACGATGATAGGGTATTACACTGCGGCTGAATAAAAGGGAGTTCATATTTTTATCCACGGCCACTTTTACATAATTGGGGTCGTTAATAAACTTTTCATCTTTCAATACCTGCATCAGGCTGGCTACTTGCACCCTTTCCTCTTCAAATACGGCCAGTAATTTTTCAAGCGGCGCTTTTTGCACAAAGGGTTCATCGCCCTGCACATTCACTACAATGTCCACAGCCATGTCAGCTACAGCCTCTGCAATTCGGTCGCTGCCGCTTTCATGCTCTTTTTTGCTCATAATGGCTTTGCCGCCATGCGTAGTTATTTCAGTAAAAATAATATCACTGTCAGTAACCACATATACTTCATCAAACAGCCCGGTGGCCACGGTATTATCGTAAGTGTGCCGTATAACAGTTTTATCTCCCAGCAGCTGCATCAGCTTGGCGGGAAAGCGGGTGGCCGCATAGCGGGCCGGTATCATCGCAATTTTTTTCATCATTCAAATACGTAATTTTTTTTGGAAATGGCAACTCATGCAAATCTGCTTCGTTAACTGTTTCCGGAAGCCATGGTTAATCCTTCCAGTACAAGCCATCTAACTTTACAGCCTTCATCCTGTTAACTGTCTGCTGTCAACCCTAAACATCTTACACTCCGCCCGATGCTGTTATTACCAGCTGCCCGTCCATCAGCATAAAGCTCAGCACATAGCTGGCACCTTCCTGCCATTCATACTTCAGTTTTATTACCGGGTTGGCAGGTGTACCATAAGCAGCTTTTTCAATCTCAAAACTGCATTCACTGCCAGACTTAGATTTTTTTACCCCTTTACCTGCAGGCATGGCCTCTGCCGCACCAATGGCATCAGGAAATTCGCCCAGCAGCCGCATCAGCAAAAAGCCCTGCTCAATGCCAAAATCGGGGAGGAAATAACTGTCAGAATTGTATTCATAAGCAAAAAAGCTGTGCAGCTCTGCCCCGTTTTTATACAGTTGTTTGGTAAGTGTGGTGGTAAAGTCTGTTTCACCCATTCTTTCCGTACCCTTCCTGGTAACTGCAGCGCCAGATACAGCAGATAGCTGTGCCAGGTAGCCCTTTAGTGTTGTTACTCCCTGTTTGGGCGGCGGAAAAGGAAAGAGATAACTGCTTACCACATAACCCGTTTTGCCCTTGTAAGTAATTTTTACCCAGGTGCCAGGTATGCCCTCGGTTGTAATGTAAACGGTGCTGTCGCTGTAATAGTTTGCCGTAAGCTTTTCACCGTATGCTATCTTATCCAGTACTTTGGCTTTGGCATCGGGGCTTTCCCGGATGCTGATACCTGATTTTACAGCCGCATACCGGGTAAGCGTTTGGGCAGTGGTAAACAATGTTATGCCACTAAAAATGAACAGTGCAATAATCAGCCTCATAAAATAAATTGAAAGGGTAAAATAGTAAATGTCCGGCTAAAAATGTTATTCATCGCCAAACTTGCTGCCCACCGGTGGCCTGTATTTTTGAAAAGGAATCTTGAGCAGGTTACCAATATTGGAATGCTCTTCCGCTTTTGGGTGGGTATCAATGCCAAACACAATGGCATCAGGGGGAATGTATTTGTAGGTGCCCAGCACCCTGTCCCAGATGGCGAACACGTTGCCATAGTTACAATCGGTATAGGGCTGTACATAATGATGATGTACCCGGTGCATGCCCGGAGTAACCAGCAGGTAACTGATTGTTTTGTCGATAAAAGGGGGCAGTTTGATATTGGCGTGGTTGAATTGCGACAGCACAGCACTCAGGCTCTGGTACAGCATTACCACACCAAAGGGGGCGCCGCAAAGCAGTATAGCAATGGAAGTAAATACAGCCCTGAACACACTTTCGCCGGGGTGATGGCGGTTGGCACTGGTGGTATCCACAAAGGCATCTGTGTGATGAATAAGATGAAAACGCCACATCCATTTTGTTTTGTGCTCAATAAAATGAATAAAATAAGCCCCCACCAGGTCGAGCAGCAGCAGTGATACCAGTACGTTCGCCCAAAAAGGCAGTGGCAGCCAGTTCCATGCGCCAAAATGATGGTCCCTGGCCAGCTCACAGGCTTTGTTCATCATAAATGCCAGGGCAAAGTTCACCACAATGGTGGTAAGGGTAAAAAAGATATTGATACCCCCGTGCTTCCATTTATTATAAGCAAACCGCCTTGCCGGGATAATGCCTTCAATCATCCAGAAAATGGTGATACCACCCGCCAGTATGATGGCCCTGTGCAGGGAGGAAATGGTTTCAAAATAGTTGATAAAGCTGTGCATGAGTATAATTGATTACAAGATACGCCGAAAACAGAAAACTGCCGATTAGACGAAGAAATTTATCTAACTGTATTTGCCGGGGGTAGAGGTATTTGTGAGAAAAAGTACACTTATAGGTGAGTTTATACCTCAATTTGTCCTGCTGATGCCAAAAATCACCACAATGTGGTATTAGCTATTTGGCACAATATTTATACTTTTACACATATAAATCCTTTATTTTAAAGAATTGACTGCTCTGAAATATCTCCTGCTTAGTAATTCTGTTAATAACTAAAACAAAAAATATGAAAAGAATTTTTCTTTTTGCTGTACTGTGTCTGGTAATAAATGTATTTCTGCAAGCCCAGAATGTAGGTATTGGCACCACCACACCTGCTGCCCGGCTGGATGTAAAAACCTCCAGCAACTATGTGGCACAGTTTAATGGCACCGCCCCCATGTATATGGGTATTTTTGAAGGCGATGTTTACCGTGGTTACTGGGGTTCTTACGCAGGTGCAGCAGAGGATCTGGATTTTGGTACAGGCAGCGGCAATACCGTAGGCAAACTGCATTTAACCATACAGGCCAATCCCCGGCTCACTATTGGGGCCGATGGCAAAGTGGGTATTGGCACCACCAACCCTGCACACCTGTTGCATATAAATGGTGGCGATCTGTTTGTGCAAAGCAGCAGCGGCCTCATCCGCTTTGGTTATGCAGGTGCCAACGAGTGGCAAATGGCCACTACTGGTGCCGGTGCCGATTTGAGGTGGTATACTACGCCCGATGGAGGTACCACTATTACCCCACGCCATTATTTTAGCCAAAATGGTAATATGGGCGTTGGCGGCTTTTCGGGCCCTGGCGTACCCCAAGGTCGTTTGGATGTAATTGGGGCAGGTACCACCAGCGGCACCAATACATTTTTGCTGCGCAACAGCGTGGGCGATACATTAATGCGTATGCGTGATGACGGCCGCATGGGCATTGCCTACAACGGCCCCTCCTATGGCCGTACCCTCAATATGGGTGGTACCGGTATTAACTTTTATACTGCCAATGAAGCGGCTTTTGGCGGTGCAGTGTTTCCTACAGATACATCCCTGGTAATATGGTCCAACTCAGGAGCAAATAATTACCTGGTATTACAGCCCAGTTGGGGCAATACCGGCGTGGGTACTTATACCCCCAATGCCAAACTGCATGTAAATGGAACTACCGGCATCCTTGTGGGCGGCAACAGCGCCAGGATTGCTACGGGTTATTCATTGAGCGTGGATGGAAAAATCATGGCCGAGGAGGTAACGGTTCAAAACAGTACGGCTTGGCCCGATTACGTGTTTGCCAACGACTATAAGTTGATGCCGCTGGACGAGCTGGAGGCTTCTATCAACAAAAACAAGCACCTGCCCAATATACCCGCTGCAGCCGAGGTGGAAAAAAACGGCATCATGCTGGGCGATATGAACCGCAAGTTGATGGAAAAAGTGGAAGAATTGACATTGTACATCATTGAACTAAATAAAAAGAACGAGGCACTGACCAAAAGGGTACAGCAAATGGAAAGCAAAGCTGTTGCCAACCAATAAGTGGCGGTTTTTTATTTTTTTTATATAAATGATTGAACAATGATGAAGCGAAATATAACACGCATACTGCTCTGCCTTGGGCTGTGTGGCATGGCCACCGGGGCCTCCATGGCACAGCAGCGTGAAAACATAGGGGACATTTTAAAAGACCCCAGCAACAACTACCATACGATTGTACAAAAAGCTGAGTCTTTTTTTGCGGAGTATGGCACGGTGGGCACAGGCTACAAAGAGTTTAAGCGCTGGCAGTTTTTGGTAAAAAACAATATTGGTCCAGATGGTTTATTGCCCGATATGGTAAAGAATAACCAGCAAGCGCTGGACAATTACCGATCGGCCAATGCCAACCGGGGCATTACTGCGGGCAATTCAAGTTGGATACCGCTTGGCCAGCCCAACCCTACCATACAGGCAGGCGATGCGCAAAACGGCGTGGGCCGCACCAGCAGCCTTGATTTTGCAGGCAGCGATATTTGGGTGAGTACCCCCGGAGGTGGCATGTGGTTTGGCGATTTCTTAGGCGGCAGCAGCTACAGCTGGACTGCTAAAACCGATGGTATTCCCAACCTGGCGGTGCAGGATATTGAAATTGCCCCTTCGGCCAGCAATATCATGTATGCTATGACGGGTGCTGTGGGCGGTGCTTCGGGCTACCGCAGTACTGGTGTTATAAAAAGTACCGATGGTGGGGAAAATTGGGCCACTACAGGCCTCAACTTTCCTGAAAGCGGTGGCGTAAAAGGCTATAAATTATTGGTTAACCCCAGCAATTCGGGTATTGTATGGGCCTGTACCGACAACGGGCTTTTCCGTACGGCAGATGGTGGCACCACCTGGACCCTGGTTACTTATTATACAACCATTGGCGGCGCACAAACCAATTTGTCTACCAACGCTTATGATATTGTATACCAGCCCGGCAGCACTACTACCATGTATGCCACCAGCAACGGGCCGTATTTTTATAAAAGCACCGATGGCGGCCTTACTTTTTTGCGGGTAGACAGGGTAACAGCCGGACTGCCCACTACTGGCGGCAGGATACAGATTGGCGTAACGGCTGCCAATAGTGCATATATCTATTTATTGTATGGTGATGGCACTGCTTACCAGGGTTTGTACCGCAGCGCCAACAGCGGCACCAGTTTTACCCTGCGCAGCAACACTCCCAATGTTTTGGGTGGCCAGGCATGGCGTAATATCTGCATAGCCGTATCTCCCACGGATGCGGAAGACATTTATGTAGGCGGGCTGGATATATACAAAAGCACTACCGGCGGTGCTACAGGCGGGTGGACGCAAATTTCCAACTGGACCAGCAGCAGTACCACCAACTTTAGCCATGCCGATATATTTGAACTGAAATGCGATGCCACTTATTTGTATTGCGCTGGCGATGGCGGCATTTACCGCATGACCCGCAGTACAGATACCTGGACGAGCCTGATGAGTAATATGCAAACAGGCCAGGTTTACCGCATGGGCATTGACCCTACGGCATCGGCAGCTTTTGTTACAGTGGGGCTGCAGGACAATGGCAGCTACCGCAACACAGGTGCACAGTATCTGAGTATTGGCGGCGGTGATGGCATGGAAACGGTGGTAACTCCTTCCAATACCAATGTGATTTATCTTTCTACCCAAAACGGCAACTTTTACCGCAGCGATGATGGCGGCACCACCAATGGTTTTATAAGGGGAGGCGCCGGTAACTGGACAACGCCTGCGGTATTGCGCCCGGGTTTTGATACACATATCTACATCGGCTATGCAAATATAGATTACAATACCACTTCGGGCAATGGGGCATGGAGTACCATCACTACGGGTTTTGGTAATGCCATTGAGTCGCTGGAGTTTGCGCCAAACAATAGTGCTATTTTATACGCTACCGAGGGCCAATCGGTGAGGCGGTTCAACCTGAGTGCCGGCGTATGGTCGGCAGCTACCAATATCACGGGCAGCTTGCCTGCGGGCGCTATTACCGAATTGACGGTTGATCCCAACAATTCATCACATGTAGTGGTATGTTATGGTGGTTATACGGCTGCCAATAAGGTTTTTGAAACTTTTAATGCCAATGTATCCGTCCCAACATGGAACCCCATTACAAGCAACCTGCCCAACGTACCCATCAACTGTATTACCATGGACGATGATGCAAACAATACCATCTACATTGGTACAGATATTGGCGTGTTTGTACGCAACGATGTGTTGCAAAACTGGATCATGTACAGCAACAAACTGCCCACCACCCGTGTATACGATATCGAAATTAACCGGTCGCTGGTAACCCACCGGGTGTTTGCTGCCACATTTGGACGGGGCGTATTTTATTCGGAAGTGTATACCGGCTGCGCAGCTACTATTACCCTGAGCGGCAGTATTACCGGACTTAACTATACCGAAATGTCTGTTAGCATAACCTCTACCCAGGCAATTGATGGCGGTGCCGGTACTTCGGTGGCCTACAGTGCAGGGAGTACCATACAGCTCAATCCGGGCTTCAGTGTAAAGGATGGCAGCAAGTTTCAGGCATACCTGGATGGTTGTACAGGGGCAGGCAGCCCGCCAAGGCCATTGCGCAGGGTAAATACGCCTGATAAACAGGGGGTTTCCTGGGAAGTAATACCTTCAAATATAAATCCCGCCGGCGATGGAGAAAAGCCTGTGCAGCGTATATCGGGTAATACTGAAAAACCGGGAAATACCAATCCTGAAGGAGATAAGCAAAGCACTGTACCGGTAAACAAACCATCTCCTGCAAAAGCGCCTGCAAGTGGTACACCCAATCCGCAGGGGAATAACTAATATTCTCAGAATTATATAGCAAAAGGCAGCCTGTAAAAAGGCTGCTTTTTTGTGTGTCAGGCATGTTCATTAAGCTATAGGGTGTAAGTCCCGAATGAGCGCTGCAGTGCGTATCATTAGCCAAAAGCAAGGGTGTCGCGGGTGACTGCGAATCTGAAAGAAGCTGGCGGCAAAGGTTTGAGCCTAC
>JANMIG010000107.1:0-66644 GCA_031375675.1 Chitinophagales bacterium | reverse complement strand
TACCGGGGATTTTACCAAACATACTATTGGCGTACAGAAAAGCAGACATCATTATTCTGACAAACCGCCGTATGCCGAACGGCACGTACGGTGGTGTGAGAGGACAGTAGGGGAAATAATCCCCTACTTCCTACTCGATTTTGCCCGACCTGAAAAAAAATCGGACGGGCTTACAGCTTATAGTTGTAATTTCGCAGGATAGTACTAACACTATACAGTTAATTATGAAACAACAATTATTACTTATTGCATTTATCGGAGCGATTTTTTCCTGTAACAACAGTTCTTCAAAAAACACAGCAGATGGATTTACCACTGCCAAAGGCGAATTCTATTGCGAAGGTATGGTGGCAGCTGATGGTTTGGGCTGCATGATTAAGATTGACGGTGTGGTATACAAGATGGAAAGGGAAAACGCCGAAATGTACGAGGAGAATGCCATTTTTGATAAAGCCGGCAAACCCGTGCCAATGGAAGTGGTGTATAAAAAAACAGGCAAAAAATTCAAAATGATGAGTGGCACAGACGGGCCGGAGATGATCACCATCAAATCTGTAAAACCAATAGAATAAGGGGCATTAACTGGCGGCTATGCTTCAACTGGCGCCTGCACATGCTTTTTAACTGGCCTTCATTTTTTTCCAGGCATTTATCAGGCCATTGGTGGAAGTATCATGTGTTGTAACAGTTTCATTATCCTGCAGCTCAGGTAAAATCTTGTTGGCCAATTGCTTGCCCAGTTCCACCCCCCATTGGTCGAAGCTGTAGATATTCCAGATAACACCCTGTACAAATATTTTGTGCTCATATAAAGCTATCAGTTCACCCAGGGTAAAGGGGGTAAGCTGTTTGAGTAAAAATGAGTTGGTTGGCCTGTTGCCTTCAAAAACCTTAAAGGGCAGTAAGCTTTCCTTTACACCCTCATCAATTAACTCCTCCCTGGTTTTACCGTTCATCAACGCTTCTGTTTGCGCAAAAAAGTTAGAAAGCAGTTTGATATGATGATCGCCTGCCGGGTTATGGCTGATAGCTGTTGCAATAAAATCGCAGGGGATTAACTGGGTGCCCTGATGTATCAGCTGGTAAAATGCATGTTGCCCGTTGGTGCCCGGTTCGCCCCAAATTACCGGGCCGCTTTGATATGGAATCCTGTTTCCATTCCTGTCAACAGATTTTCCATTACTCTCCATATTACCCTGCTGAAAATAGGCGGCAAAGCGGTGCATGTACTGGTCGTATGGAAGAATAGCCTCGGTAGCTGCACCAAAAAAATTCCTGTACCAGATGCCGGTTAAAGCCATCAGCACAGGTATATTTTTTCCGAAAGGAGTGGTTTCAAAATGTTTGTCAATTTCATGTGCTCCCTTCAGCAGTTCTTCAAAATTATCATAGCCAATCGTTAACCCAATGGAGAGGCCAATGGCACTCCACAGGCTGTACCTGCCACCCACCCAATCCCAGAAGACGAACATATTTTCAGCCGCAATGCCAAATTGTATCACACCGGCAGTATTGGTGCTCAATGCCACAAAATGGCTGGCAATATGCGCTTCATCCACTGCATGCTGCAAAAACCATTGCCTGGCCGTGTGAGCGTTGGTCATGGTTTCCTGTGTGGTGAATGTTTTGCTCGCAATCAGGAACAGTGTTTCATCAGGAGTTACTTTTTTCAGCGTTTCGGCAATATGGGTACCGTCTATATTGCTTACAAAAAAGCTTTCTATCCCTTCAACCTGGTATGGTTTCAGGGCTTCCGTCACCATTACAGGGCCAAGGTCGCTGCCACCGATACCAATGTTAACAATGTATTTTATTCTTTTTCCGGTATATCCCTTCCAGCTGCCATTGTGTACCCTTGTGCAGCAGTCTTTCATCTGTGACAGTACTTTTCTGATACCGGGCATGATATCTTCTCCTTCAGTAATTACCGGGTTGCCTGAAAAATTCCGCAATGCCGTATGTAATACCGCACGGTTTTCAGTTTCATTGATTTTTTCACCTGCAAACATAGCAGCAACAGCTTCCTGCAGTCCGCATTCACTGGCCAGTTCAATTAAAAGCTCAACAGTATTTTCAGTGATGATATTTTTGGAATAATCAAATACAATATCTTTTGTACAAAGAGAAAACTTTACAAACCGCTCCTCATCATTTTCAAAAAGATGTTTTATCTGTACCTGCTCAAAAAGTGCATAGTGTTGTTGCAAAGCCTTCCAGGCATCGGTTGAGCTGGGGTCAATTTTTGGAAACATAGTCAGTTGGTATTTGAATGTTGCAGCGAAGTTAAAGCATGTGCACAAATGACAGGGAAAAAATTACCAAACGATTCATAAACCCCTTCTTCCTCCAACTTTAGTTAAGTATACAGTAAAAGCCCACCAGGTCTTCCGGGTGGGCTTTTGAGATACCTGCATTTTTTACATTCTTGATGGTATCATCCCTCTTATGCCCATATCTACCACCTGGTCACCATTCAGCGGATCGTATTTGCCATTGCCATCCACATCTATCCACTCAAAACTTTTGTTGGTGCTGAGCGATACAACAATGTTGATGTCACTTGTCTCACTGCCCGTTATCATCAATGGAGTGCTGAACTGCCCTGTTACCACACAACTGCCCGAAGGCACGGGTGAGCTTGCAAATAAAGGATTGGGCACTGTGGTAGCGCCGGGAGGTGCCTGTCCGCTGCGAACGAGGCCCAGCCCGCCGCTGCTTGCCTCTACGGCCCAATATCCCTGTGCCCTGTTGCCATTTATGGTAACGGTGGAATCTTTTATTTTATAGGAACTGATATAAGTATTAAAGCCCAGGAAAGAGGAAACCGTCGCATTAAGGGTTTGCCCCAGTGCATTGAGGTTGATAGTATAATTTTGATAGGCAAGTGAAACACGTAACCAGTTATAGGTGCCTGCTGCAAAACTTTTTACCGGCACACTTATAAAAACCTGGTTATTGCCGGCAAAAGAAGACTTTGAAAAATCAATGGCTGCTGCGCCACCGGTAGTTACTTCAGGCGCCCTGTACAATACCGCACCGGTACCCAGCAGGGTGGTGGCAGCCGGGGCCAGCTCCAGGTAATGAGCACTCATGCTGTTGAAGCGTGGCGACTGTGCCGCATGGCCCGCTGCCAATACAGCAGGCTGGCCAACATTATTCAGCCGGGCCTGTGTGCTGTCGAATTTAAAAATAAAATTTACTTTTATTTCCGTTGAAGGGGCCGGGTCCTTTTTGCAGGAACTCATCAAAAAACTCATGGCCGCCAGTGCGAATAAAATCTGTTTTTGCATCATTTGGTTTTTGGCTGAAACGAAAAAATAGTGCCAAAAGTCTTTACAAAGTGCTAAAATTTTGTTAGAAATAAAAAAAAGGCTGCCTTTTATAGCAACCTTTTTTGTTTGTGCAGTGATACAATCTATTTTTTTACAAACCGGTATATTTTTTTTACGTCTCCCTGCAGCACTTCTGCAATATATACACCGGGGAGTAATCCTTCCAGCGATACGGTGTGGGATGTTTTATAACGGATGTTTTCCGTGCGGAGCCGTTTCATTTCGGCCGAAAGCAGGCTTATGCTGATGGGCTTTGAGGCCAGGGCAAATTCTCTGCCAAGGTTTATGGTAACCTCATGCTCTGCCGGATTGGGGAACAGCTTACCCCCTTTTTCGGCAGCACTGATAAATGTTTGCCTGGTGGTAACCTGGTCATCCGGTGCTATTTCATCGGGAGGATTTACCATGGCAAGAATGGCCTGCCCGGGAAAGATTTTCCAGGTTTGGCCGCACACAAGCTGGAACGGAATCTTGGGAGTAATAGTCCATGGTTCATTATACCTTGCATAGTTGGGTATCTGGTAAGCCAGTGTATCCAGCCTTGGTGGTGCAAAAGTATCCAGCAAGGGCTTCCTGGGCCGGTAACATACCGTATCGGTTGCAGGCTGGGCAAGGTCCCTCACAAATACGGTAGTAATAAAATGGTTGTAATTATTGGCAGTCAGGTTTGCATTGGTAAGTATTGCAAACCTTTTGGGTCCTGCATTTTTTACTTCAATACCTGTACGGTTGTTGAATGTGGTGCCCGGGTAATTATTTCTTAACACATCGTACCGTGTAATGGCAAATACTAAGGTTGCCGGATTGTACCTGAGCACACAAAAATAGGCTTCAGGAACTGCGTTGGATGTATAACTCGTTGTATAACCTGTAAGGTATAATTCAAATGTATTCAACGGAAGGGTAAGCCTGCTGAATATATGGTCATTTACCTCTTCACTGCGGGCATCACCAAAATGAGCGGCCCTGTTGATATTGCCATTTTGCGATATATCCACCACCAGGTTCTGCCTGTTAACAGCGCCTGCCGTATTCTGGATGTCGATATAACCTGTAATAAAAAACCGGTCTGTGCCAGCCACAGCACCAGTAACAAAGCGGGTAATTTTATCGCCGCTGAAAGCCCGTACATTTAAAAACTTTCTTATTTGCAGGGGGAAACCATTTGCCAATGTTCTCAGGTAAAGCAATTGCCTGTTGCCGGTGAATAAAGGAGGGGTGCACTGCTCTGCATAGCCGGTAACGGCAAGTTCTCCATTGCTTGCTTCTGCCACAGAAAGCCCGTTGGCATGGCAGCTGAATACAAAATAGTGAAATTGCCAGATGAGTGCTCCTGTATTCTTGTTCAGCCTTGCCATCTGCACAACCTGCCTGTCTGTTTGGGTACGTGCAAACCTGCCGGTAATTACCAGGCTGCTGTCCCTGGTTTCAATAATATCATTATACTCCAGCAATGCCTGGGCATTGTTTGTCGTAACGGGATTCAGGTGTATTTTGGCTGACCATACGAGGTTAAGGTTGTCATCCAGTTTTAATACAAATGCAGAGGAAGCTACTGCAATATTATTGATCAGCCGGGAGGAGTTAATTACATGTGCCAGCAGGTAATAATGCTTGGTAAACCTGCTGCGGATAATTTTCTTGGGCTGCAGGTTTCTGAATATAGCATTAGCCTGCGGATTAATGTGCTGGGTAACCGGTGTCCCGTTGTCCAGTGTTTCGTCAAGGGATAGTGACCTTTCAGTTGCGGCGTTGGGCCCTGTATTGGCCGACCATAGCAGCATGGCCCGCCTGAAATTGTAAGCCGGCAGCGCCGTATCAATTACAAAGCTGCCAGCCTGGTAATCGTAGCCACTGAGTAATGAGTTGAAGTAAAGATTGTCTGCGTTTTGTGCTTTTGATGCAAATGAAAAACACAGAAGGAAGGAAAGGAGAATTGTTGCCTTTTTCATGATTAATGTTTTAGGTTATAAAATGTTTAAAAATTAGCAAGACAATATACAAACTAAAGAAGAAAAATGCAAGCGAAAATGACAAAAGATATTAACAATTGCAGCCCTGTTGTAAATTGACAGGTATTGGTTAAAATAAAAAAAAGGCTGTCTTACGGGGCAGCCTTTTCGCCTGCATTAAACAGGCTAAATATTTGTTTATATTTATGAATACTAAAGTACAAAAGGTATTTGAGAAATGCAAGTAAATCAGCTAAAAGATATTAACATTTATGGTAATCCGTAATGGTGCAACTGGTCATTACTTGAATCATCAGGTCCTTACAGTTCTGTTTAAATGCACTGGTGATGAGAAAATAATGGTGGATGTTTTTGCAGACATAAAATGAACTGCTTATATTTGGATGGTGATTGAAAGAAAACAGGAGGATAGCGGGACAGCATATCGCCTGGTGATGCAGTAGCGGGTAATCGCAGCTGATTTTCAATAATTGTAAAGCGTAACTTATCCGGTAATAAGGCCGGTTTTTATAACATCAAACAAATCAATTTAAAATGGGGAAATTCGTAATCAGTAAAAGAAAAAACGGAGAATTTCAGTTTAACCTGAAAGCACGTAATGGTCAAACCATTCTTACAAGCGAAGGGTATACCACCAGGGTAGCCTGCGATAACGGAATTGATTCGGTTCGGAAAAACTCACAGGTGGAAGCCCGGTTTGAGAAAAAAGAATCTTCCAATGGAAAATTTTATTTTAACCTGAAAGCCACCAACGGCCAAATCATCGGTACCAGCGAAATGTACGAAGCAGTGGCAGGGCGTAATAACGGTGTGGCGTCGGTAAGAAAAAATGCACCTGATGCAACTATAGCTGATACTACTGCAGGAAAGTAAATCCGGGGTAGCTTATCATCCAATGCGGTATGCAAATTTTATTGCTATATATATTAATCCGGTTGTTTCCAGCAAAAGGAACAGCCGGTTTTTTGTTGCACAACCTTTCTGTTTGCACAGCTGATCATTGAGTGAGGATTTTGAGGATATTCATTTATCACATCGCTTCAATGACCTGCACCAAATTGTTCACCATGTCAGCTGTAACATCCAGGTGGGTAACCATGCGCACCTGTGTGGGTGAAATGGGCAGGCACAGTACATCAAATTTTTTCAGGTACTCTGCAAATGATTTGGGAGTATAGTTGCCCTTTACCTCAAATATGATGATATTGGTTTCCACAGGCAGCATGGCACCGGTAAAATCTTTTTCAAGCAGTGCATTGGCCAGTTGTTTGGCATGAAGGTGATCATCGGCCAGTCTTTCTATATGGTGTTGCAGCGCATAAATACCTGCGGCAGCCATAAAGCCCGCCTGTCGCATGCCGCCACCCAGTACTTTACGAATGCGCCTTGCTTTTTTTATATAAGCAGCATTGCCCAGCAGCAAACTGCCCAGTGGGGTTCCAAGGCCCTTGCTCAGGCAAATGGAAATACTGTTGAACACCTCCCCGTACTGCGCCGCCGTTTCACCTTTGGCCACCAGGGCGTTCCACAAGCGGGCACCATCTAAATGCAATTGCAGATTATGTTGCAGGCAAACTGTTTTAATTGCCTGGATATCAGCAAATTCGTAGCAGCTTCCGCCACCCCGATTGGCAGTATTTTCCAGGCTTACTAGTGTAGTTCTGGCTTTGTGTACATCATCAGGATTGATGGCTTCCAGCACCTGGTCAGCCGTTATGCGGCCCATCTGCCCTTCCAGCAACCTTACTGAGCAGCCACTGTTAAAAGCAATGCCACCTCCTTCATACTGGTATACATGGGAATATTTATCACAAATTACTTCATCTCCGGGCTCAGTATGGCATTTAATGCCTATTTGATTGGTCATGGTGCCACTGGGGCAAAATACGGCTGCTTTCATTCCAAACATGGCAGCTGCCATTGCTTCCAGTTCATTTACAGAGGGGTCTTCGCCAAACACATCATCACCCACCCGGGCTGTCATCATGGCTTCCATCATAGCGGGGGATGGTTTGGTAAATGTATCGGAGCGGAGGTCTGTTATCATGCTGCAAATATAAACGGGCTTGGTGAGTCAACCGGAAAAATGGATAAAAATGCGCTGAATTATATTAAAAAAGGCTTTTTTACGGTTATTTTGGCTTAAAAAAGGGTAGTTGCTAACCAAAAAGGGCAATTTATGCACTAATTGGGCTTTTTTGCAAAATCGTTATGAAATGCGGTCAATCTGTCGTAACTTTGCATACTTTTTTGTACGGGTTTTGCACATTTAGTACTTGATTGCAACATTTTACCCTTAAAAAGCGTCTTACATAGAGAAGAGCAGTTACAATAAATATATAGCAAAAAGATGAGGCAATTAAAAATAGCAACGCAGATAACCAACCGGGATTCGCAGGCGGTTGAAAAATATCTGCAGGAGATTTCGAAAATATCGATGATCACACCTGAAGAAGAAACCATCCTGGCCCAGAAAATCAAAATGGGCGACCAGCGTGCTCTTGATAAACTGGTTCAGGCCAACCTTCGTTTTGTGGTATCTGTGGCCAAGCAATACCAGCACCAGGGTCTTTCTCTCAGTGATCTGATCAATGAGGGTAATCTTGGTTTGATAAAAGCAGCCCAGCGTTTTGATGAAACAAAGGGCTTTAAATTCATTTCTTATGCGGTATGGTGGATCCGCCAGAGCATCCTGCAGGCATTGGCCGAGCAGGGCAGGCTGGTAAGATTACCTCAGAATAAAATTGGTACTTACAACAAGGCCAATAAAGCTTACATGGCATTTGAGCAGGAGCATGAAAGGGAGCCAAGTACCGAAGAACTGGCCGAAATCCTTGAAATGAGCGAAACAGAGATCAACAATATCTTCCAGAGCAATACCCGCCACACATCGCTGGATGCACCCGTGCATGAGGCTGAAGATGTGGCCATGGGCGATTTGCTGCAGGGCGGCTCTGATACCGATGAGGATGTGATGCATGATTCACTCCGCAACGAAATACGCCGCATTTTAAAATCACTTTCTCCAAGGGAAGCTGAAATCGTAAATGCCTATTTTGGACTGGATGGCGAAAATGGGGTGACCATTGAGCAAATCGGTCAAAAATATGATTTAACCAAAGAACGTATCCGCCAGATAAAGGAAAGGGCTATCAAACGCCTGCAGAAAGCCCGTTACAGCGGTGCACTGAAAGCATATTTAGGATAATTCTTACAGCTATAAATTTTAAAAGCCGTTTCTGAAAAGGAGCGGTTTTTTTGTGGGGTAGGTATTGGGTAATAGGTATTTGGGTATTGGGTATTTGCAGACTGGTTCAAAGTTTGGGTAGTTCAAAGTTCAAAGTTTTGATGGTTCAAATTGGTTCAGCGCAACAATCTGTCTCCTCTTACCTGTAATCTTTTATCATGAAAGTGTTTTCACCAGCCTGCCGATTACATTGCCGTTTTGGTACAGCTGCAGGGTATAATTGCCTTTCTGGAATCTTTCTGCATTGAGGTAAAACCGGTATGGGCTGCTGGCATCTTTTGCATTTTCGCATTTTACTTTAAGGGAGTACACCCTTTTGCCTTCCCTCGTTTCAAAAGTACCCGATTCCCAGGTAGAATTTTGCAGTACCTGTCCGTCTGGCTGCAGCACTACCACCACAATTTCGGCATTGCCTGCCCTTGAAACGTTGCTTTTTACCATAAATGAGCCTACAAACCTGTCGGCCTGCTGTGCCTGTGTGGTTTCTTTCTCCCTTTCTTCATCAAGTTGTATGGCTGTGAGCCTTAGGTCGGTTATGCTGATTGGCTGGTTGCCGGTGTTTGATTCCATATCAGTTTTTTCAACCGGGTTACTAAAGGAAACTGTTGAGTATTTATCCTGTGCCTGGCTGCCCGCCTGGTTCAGCAGCATACGCAGCCTGCGGTTTTCAATTTCAACGTCTGAATTAATGCGGCGGAGCTCATTCACTTTCTGCTGCAGCATGGTAATTTTGAGCCGGGCAATTTCCATGCCTTCGTTGCCGCTATTGTTGTTTTTTAAAATGTCGAGTATCTCACTGCGCAGGCCTGCACTTTCAGAGAGTCTTGCATCAAGATGGCTCTTCAGTGTATCTAAGTTGTTTCTTGTTGAATCAATCTGGCTGTCGAGCTCCCTTGTGGTGATGGCGTACAACTGCTGCAGTGAATCCCTGATGTTCTGCACGGCTGCGGCATCCGGTTCCGGCAGTTTTGTTGCTGATTTACCGGTCTGCTGCTTTTCAGGCTGCTGCTGGTTGATATTATTTTCACTGCCTGTATTCCGGAACAAAAAATAAAGCCAGGTAGCCAGCAGCAACAGGCAAATGGAAATAAATGTGATGGAAAGCCCCAGTATGCCTATCGTTCTTTTTCCGTTCATTGGTTATTTTAATGTGTGTAAGCCTGCTACAGTTTATTTTGGCAGGTATTGGTCAACATATGCCGATATCCAGCCCACCTGCCCGTTTTTTACCAGGTAAAACTGCTTCCTGTCGGCCTGGTTTTCAAACTGCCGCATCACTTTAAGCAGCAATCCTGTACCGGCCATCAGGGCTTTCTGGTCAAATACACCCAGTACTTTCCTGATCTCTTTTGCTGCTGCTGCTTTATCTATTGCCTTATCTGTAATGGTTTTTACAATGGCTTCGTCACTCAGGGCAGAAAAATTCCGGTACATTTTTTCACTCAGCTTCATCACTTCATCATAGCTTACAGGCACTACAGGGTTGGCAGCCAGTTCGGGATAGAGCAGGTTGGCCACCGACCAGGCAATACCACCGCTGATGGCAATATTATCACTCATGGCATAGGCATTGCTCACGTTAACTGCATATGTTATTTCATCACTGGGTGAGCCTGCCAGCACCCTGTTCAGCTGTTTCTGAAAATTACTGATGCTCTTATCCTCACCACATCTTTTGTCAGTGGCATTCTGCATACTTTTGGTACCCCAGCTGAGCTGAAATAATTTGAAATCCCTTGTGTTGTCATTGGGGAAATAGCCCCCTTTGGAATTGCCACTGCCGATGTCTATCAGGAATGTATTGAATCTCCTGTCGGCTGGTATGATGCCGAGGTGCGACAGGCGGGCTTCTTCCAGTACATCAATTACAAACACACTGCGGGCAGGTTCATTTACTTTTATCCTGAATGAATCGATGAGTTTATTTATCCAGTCTGCTTTCCCTTCCTTATCTGCCTGCGATTTCACGCCACTGCTTATCAGGGTAAACACTCTTTCCGGGGCTACCTTATATTCCTGGGTAATGTTGTTATAAAGGGTATACAGACCATTTAAAGTGGCAGTTGCCGTGGGCCCTGTAAACGAAATAAAGTCAGTGTTGATGGAAGTATCTTTTAGTACATTATAAGCGCCGGTTTGCTGTGCATTTTTACCAATTTCCAGCACACTCATCTTTACGCCTTTTGCACCTACTTCAATACCTGCATAAACGGATGATTTTTTGTATTTGAGTTTAAAGAAATTCTGAGCTTCCCCTTTTTGCACAAAAGCTGTTAAGGCAATGATAAATAATGAGATACGTTTAAGCCCGGGAATGCACATTGCTTGTTTTAATTTACCAGTAAAAATACTAAAATACCAGCAGGGGGTAGCCGTTAGCCGGTTTTTGTGTAAAAAATGTGATTAACCTTTGCGGGGTAATATTGTATTGCTAATTAAGGGCGGTTAATAGCCATATTTTTTGTTCCATCTTTCCTTTAAGAACTTACGCAGTTCATTTTCCCTTGCATTGTCGCCCGGATTGTAAAATGCTGTGCCACTCAGCACATCCGGCAGGTATTCCTGTTCAATAAAATTGCCTTCGCCCTGGTGAGAATACTGGTAGCCCTTACCGTAATCCATATTTTTCATCATTTGCGTGGGGGCGTTGCGGATATGCAGTGGTACGGGCTGGTCACCATGGCGCTTTACAGCTTCCATCGCAAGGCCTATGGCCATATACGAAGCATTGCTTTTAACGGAACTTGCCAGGTAAACAGCGCACTGGCTGAGGATAATTCTTGCCTCAGGATAACCAATTTTATTTACTGCATCAAAACAGCCATTCGCCAGCAGCAGGGCATTGGGGTTGGCATTGCCAATATCTTCACTGGCAAATATCACCATCCTCCGGGCAATGAATTTTACATCTTCGCCACCTTCAATCATCCTTGCAAGCCAGTACACCGCAGCATTGGGGTCGCTGCCCCTCATGCTTTTGATAAAGGCAGAAATAATATCGTAGTGCTGTTCACCCTGCTTATCATACAGGGCAATTCTTTTCTGCGCCACCTGCATTACCAGGTCATCGGTAATTACCAGGGATGCTTTACCGGCGGTGGCAGTTACTACCAGTTCCAGCAGGTTCAGCAGTTTGCGGGCATCGCCACCACTGATATTGATGAGGGCAGCTGTTTCTTTCAGTTCAATTTTTTTTGTGCTTAGCTGGCTGTCTTTTTCAATGGCCTGCTGCAGCAATGCCTCCAGATCAACCTGCTGAAGGGCCCTGAGCACATATACCTGGCAGCGGCTCAGCAGGGCGCTGTTTACTTCAAAAGACGGGTTTTCGGTGGTGGCACCAATCAGGGTGATGATGCCTTTTTCAACTGCACCCAGCAATGCGTCCTGCTGGCCTTTGTTAAAACGGTGTATCTCATCTATAAAAAGGATGGCGCCTGTACTTTGTTTAGCGGTCTCAATCACTTCCCTTACATCTTTTACACCACTGCTGATGGCACTCAGGCTGAAGAAAGGAACCTGCAGAGTATGAGCGATGATGTGTGCAATGGTGGTTTTGCCTACTCCGGGTGGTCCCCACAATATCATGGAAGGTATTTTACCTGCTTCAATGGCGGTTCGCAAAATACTGCCTTTGCCTGTGAGGTGCTCCTGGCCCACCAGGTCGTCCAGTGCTTCGGGCCGCATTCTTTCTGCAAGGGGAGTGTTGCTGTTCATGTATGCAAGATAAAAAGAATAGGGGAGGAATGAAATGCACAAGAATGAAAGTGGTGTTTTTTTATTTTTTGTCAAAAAAAAAGAAATGCAACCTGCTGAAATATAAAAGCCGGCATTAAGCAGCCGGCTTTTACTTTGCACTTATTGATGGGTGCAGCTGTTGGCATATATAAGTATACTGCAGTTAATCAAAATCATTTTTTAATCACTTTTTTTGTTTCAAGTAATTTTCCTTCCTGGTAAATATTTAAAAAATACCCGCCGCCTGCAAGATCTTTTATATTTATAGCCTGGTTGGATGAAGTAACAATACCTCTCGTTATTACTTTACCCATCAGGTCTGTGATGTTATATTGTACCCCGGTGAACGTTTTTGATCCGTTGCTTATCTGTACGTAAAGCACATTGTCTGCAGGATTGGGATATACATTTACCACTGAACCTGTTTCATAATCCTGGTTACGGTTGATATCAGCTGTAGCAAATGTTTCTGAATTGTTTGCGGGACGTAAAACAGGCGATGTACATGGGCCAGGAAGTACAGTGAGTACTGCTCCGAGCTGAATATCAGTATTGGGAGAAAGGGTAATACTGTTAGCAGCCACCATTGATGCCCTTGCACCTGTTGTTCCGTTTCCCTGCATGGTAAAACTGGTGCCACCACCTCCGGAAGTAATTGTGGTTTCTGCACGGTACTTATATGCAGCAGGTAATGGCATGGTAAGATTTTGCAGCGTCAGGCTTACGTTACAAAAATCAGCAGAAACCAATGGCGAAGTGTATGCCAAAGCAGCTCCAGTCCTGTTATCTGTCCATACCGGGTAAATAACATCGTCATTAGCGCTGATACCCAGGTAATCTCCAAAATAGCCCGATGCGAGTCCTGGAATCGGAGAAGGAGTAAAAGCCACATCGCTTACTCTTACATCAGTCCAGCTTGTACCACCGTCAAATGACGAGGATACAAAAGTTTCGCATTGTGTACTGGTTACATTTCTGTCGCTGTAATAGATGATGTGCAGCTTGCCTGTAGTTTGATCGCAGGTTATCCATGGCAGGTAATTCTTTTTACCTGCACCAGTAGTGGAAACATTTACTTTTTGAGGAGCAGACCAGCTTACACCATTGTTAACTGAACGTACCATGTATATATCCACATCAGCACCCGTATTAACCCCCGGTGTACCAATATTGGCCCACACAGCATACAGTGTACCTCTGCCGGGGCCAAAACTATTATCTACCGCAATACAGGGAAATGAATTGGTACGTACACCCTTGCCTACCCCTGCTGTGCGTATGCCCCTTATATTAGCGGCTATAATTTGCGGGGCACTGAAGGTGACACCACCATCTGTTGATCTTACAAAATTTACGGAATTTTCTTCCAATAGCGATGTGTTATTGTAAAGAATCCAGCTTACATATACTTCTCCATTGGGGCCACTATTTATATTTACACCCTGGTGCAGGCTGGTGCCGCCCACAGCACCGCTTATATTGATGCCTGCACTCCAGTTTACCCCACCATTGGTTGACCTTGCAAACACAATGCGTTGATTGTTGGGACCTCCAAAATCTGTCCAGGCAGCGTATAAGTTATTTACGTTGGCACTGGTTACTGATTTATCTACCCACAAGTGGTTTTTGTCTAACACAAATGCTCCTGCTGGCAGCGGTGCCACAGTAAATGGCTGCCAGGTAACGCCTTCATTTGTAGATACTGCCACACCCTGCCCAAGCGTGTTGGGAATAAAGCCAACATAATACCGGTTGTTGTTACTGATGGCAGCAGCGGGGTCGCCACTATTATTACCACCGGTACCATTGATACTGCCCGTCCAGGTTGTGCCCTGGTTGGCCGTCATAAAACCACTGGTGCCCAAAAAACCGCCAGACTGTGAGTTGTTGGAATTGAGTGCCTTAAGTTTGTTGATAGGGCTAATTGCTACTGAGTTTTCACTTTGTGTAACACCAGCAGTATTTACTATTACAACATCTGGCGAATTGGTAATAGCAATAAGCGGACTGTTGATGGCACTGCCTTTGAAAACAGCTTTTTCAACAGGTACTACCGGGTTTAGTTTTGCCAGCCCCAGCTCTGCCATTTTTTTCCAGTATACCTGGTTGTCAATAGCCGGATTTACCCGGCCGTCGCTTCTTTGCGCCAGCACATTGCCAGTATTTATGCTGAGCAGCAGTATGATAATAAGTTTTTGCATAGTGCTTATTTTAAAAGTGATTGTATTTGTTTTTTCAACAGTTCATTTTCCTTTTTTATTTCAATCATGTACAGTGTCAGCTCTTCAATTTTTTCCAGCAGTTTAGCATCCATGGTAGCCACATCAAGCCCGTTGGTTACCATGGCTTTGGCAGATGGTACGCCGGGCAGGTGCTTGTTGGTTTTTACAAATGCTTCCACCTCACTTAATGGCTTTAAATTATAGCCGGGCTCAAATACATAATCACTCCAGCTGGCCGATGTTTTTACCGCTACTTTTAATTTTTCGGTGAGGATGCCTGTTTCTACATATAGTTTATATCCTGCAGGTGTAGTAACATTACCAACAGTTACATTCCCGGTAGGCCCGTCAACCCTGAAGAGAACGGGGTTACTCAGTAGCCCGTTCGTTACAAAGAAGCTGCCAGTGCCGCCATTTGCAGTGCCATTTTGATTGTTCAGTACAAAGGCATTGTTCTGGCCACTGAAAGTAATTAAATCATTGAAGGCAGATACCTCCTGCCTGCCGCCTGAAATAATGCGATAAAATCTGCCATTTGCGGGGTTAGTGGATACCCGCAGCTCATTGGCTACATCCAGCCGTGCCAGTGGTGCATTGATGCCGATACCTACGTTGGTACCTGCAATCACATTGTTGCCACTTGAGAAAAGTTGTCCACTGCAAAGATTAACTCCGAATACTGCCAGGGCAGTAATGTAAAATGTTTTTTTCATAATTTTTTTTTTAAAATTGATGCCTACTCGTATCGCTTTTCGGCAACCGTCGTTTACTGGCAGAGGGTAAATAACATAAGGATACCCGGGGCAAATATCAATGGCAGTGCATTACAAGCCATATAAATTGCCTGACCAGGTACGTATAGCATAACTGAAACAGCAAAAAAATAAATTGCAGTAAGAAATAGTGCTTAGCAATTTTTTAATTCAATAAGAAAATGAAATACGCAATAGTGTGTTACTAAATAAATTTTAATGTTAGTTTTTTTGATGTCTGGTGTAACAAATGTTTTTTCTGATGTTTAGCTAAAATATAATCTGTAAACAAATATATGATATAAAAAGGATATGTGCAAATAATTTCAATCATTTTTTCAGAGCAGATGATATTTATTCGGGTAACCATAAGCGCAAGGTGATGCGTTGGTTTTTGGCGGTGTCTTTCCTGCAACTTCATTGAGAATTGGGACTGAATTACTTAATAGCTTTTTTAGTAAGTTGTAACTGTACTTCTTTTCAGATTTTTTTTAATTCAGCGCTTCTAAGGTTATGAGAAAAAACCCTGACTGCATTGTTTTACTTTTTTATTCATACTAAAGACCTTTCTTATTTTTAAGACTTTTAATTAAGATGAAGAAGGGGTGAGAATCCCTGGTCTGCTTTTAACCAGCGGGGTGGAGGATTTGCCAATAAAGTTAGTACAGCCCTGCCGCCCAGGAAATTTATAATCCACCCTAAGGTTTTGGCTGTATTTTTAATTTATTTTGCAGCAATGAGTGAATTCTGGCTGTATTTTTTTGTGGTTACCGGTGCCATATTTGCCGGTTTTATTGATGCAGTGGTGGGTGGCGGTGGTTTGGTGCAGGTGCCTTTGCTGCTGCTGCTCTTTCCTGAATTGAGTCATGTGCAGGTGATAGCCAGTAACAGGTTTGCTTCTGTGGCAGGTACGGCTGTGGCTGCTGTTCAGTACATCCGCTCCATTGGTGTAAATACCATGGTGGTGGTTACTGCAGGTATTGCTTCGGCCATCAGTTCTTTTGGCGGCACTTTTGTAATGCGGCTGATAAAGCCAGATGTGTTTAAGCCCATCCTGCTGGTGATTATTGCCATACTGGCTGCATACACTTTTGTAAAGAAAGATATGGGCAAAATACATAAGCCCAGGTTTTCAGGAAAACAAAGGTTGCTGGTTTGTGCATTGATAGGGTTAGTTCTCGGTTTTTACAATGGTTTTATCGGGCCGGGTACCGGCTCCCTGCTGGTTTTTTCAATGGTATCCATCATGGGCATGAATTTTCTGCATGCCTCTTCCAGCTCAAAAGTGATCAATGTAATTGCTGATTTAGCATCGCTGGTGGGGTTTTTAATCAGCGGATCAGTAGTATTTAAACTGGCGCTGCCTATGATGGCTGGTAATATGCTGGGCAGTTATATCGGCAGTAAAACAGCCATTGCCAGGGGAAATAATTTTGTACGGTATATCTTTTTATTTGTGATTGCGATACTTATTGTGAGATTAGGCTGGGATATTTTGATAAAATAGGCATGGGAAATCTTTTATTGGAGTGGCTAATACCTGAGAATCCTGCAGCTGCCGGGCCAGATACCTCTGAAAACCCGGTTTGGCAACAAAAAATGCCCATTGGGCTGAATGCAGTTGCAGCAACGGCTTGCCACAGGTATCTTAGTTCAGGAAATCAGTTTCAACCCAAATTTTGTAATAGCAAAATTTGCCTTCGGCTGACGCAAAATGCATAGCATTTTGGTCAGGGTTAACCCCGACAAAGCCCCCGAAAGGGCTTTCGTCGGCCCTTCGGGCAGATTTTGCAGCCAACTGCAAAATCTGGGTTCAACCCAACAAAGCCTGATTTAATATCCAATTTTCACTTGTAAGACCAAATTAAATATCCAAATTTCCGGGTTAAAGCCATTTGATTATCCAATTCCGAAAAAAAACACTACTTAAAAACCACAGAGACTGAATGTTGAAACCCGGCCGTCAGCCGGGTTTTTTAGTATCAGTAAATCAGGATGATACCGCCTGCTGCTGCTGAAATGTGATGACAATAAACTCTGCAGGACGAACAATTGCCACTTTCACAGTTACATTCATAAACCCATTGAGGAGATCGTCTCCCGTCATGGTTACACCGAGGCCGCAATCAACTGAAAACGCTTCTCCCGGGCTTGCACCCTGTAAGCCACCCTGTTTCCATACTGTAGTAAGAAAACTGCCAATCATGGCTTTTACGGCTTCCCAGGTATTTTTATCGTTTGGCTGAAACACATATGCCTGTGCTGCCAGCCTGCAGGATTGCTCGATAAAAATCATGGTTCGTCTTACATTGAGGTATTTCCAGTCAAGGCTGTTGCCATCCAGGGTTCTTGCACCCCATATTAATATACCCAGTCCATTAAAAAAGCGGATGGCGTTGATGGACTTACCGCTGACAGCATCCACATTCAGGTTGCCCTGCTGCTCATCGGATAGTTTTATGGTAACTGCTGTTGCACCAACGATTGATACATTTGCAGGGGCCTGCCATACACCTTCTGCATTATCAGTGGTGGTAATCACTCCTGCGATACCACCGCTGGGTGGCAGTATGTTTATACCGGCTAAAATATGATTGATTATTAAGGCATATGTCTGACTGGCAGTGAGCAGCGCATTGTTATTTTGTGCAACAGTGAGGCCTGCAGAAGGGTTTTGTATGTTGGCCAGTACAGCCGCAACAGCAGGGTCGGGGTTATCTGCCTGTGTGAGCAAAGGCACCAGTTGTGTTATATCACCACCAAAAAGATTGGTATAGCCGATATCACCGGCTTGCATGATGGTTGTGCAGATAAATGGGTAATAAGCGGCTCCAAAGTCAAGACCATTGTTGCCGGTATTGTTGCGGAAGCTGGTAATATCATCCATGAAATGATGCGGGTCGGGTGCATTGCCACCAATGATATCGAAAATGCAGATGGCAGTTTGCATAGAACCTGCCTGCAGCAGCATTGCCTGCATCAGTGCAGCATTATTATCTGCCGAAAGCAAGGTAGCTTCAGGGCAGATATACAGGGTGGGTTCCTGTTCATTTTTTAATAAAGAGAGGCCATTCAGCAGATCGTTCAGTTCCACATTGGGGTTAACCAATTGCACACCGGGTTCAGCGGGTTTGCCGGATGGAGCTCCATAACCACCCACAGAAACGATATACGCATCTCCACCACCATTCTGGTAAAATAACCGGATACTGTTGTACAGGTAATAAAAGGTATTGGGATCGGGCAGGATGGAATAGTAACTGCCTTTGATGATTATATAATCTCCTTTTACAGGTTGTGATTGCTGCTTTGCCAGGTAGTACTGCGGGCTGTATTGTTGGGCAGGGGCAGCAGGTGGTGCAGGGTCGGGTACACAATATATGGCCTTAAATTCCGCAAAAGAGCTGATTCTTTGCGGAACATTGGTGTATGATTTTCCTTCGTACATGGCCTGGGGCGTATACCCGATAAATGCGGGTACTGCCGTAGCTACCGGTACCACACTGTTGGGGAAGGCGTTTAATTCGTTAATATATACACCGGGGGTTTGAATCGGTTGCTGGTTCATTTGTATAAGATTTAAGGGATAAATATAGTTGGTTTCAGGCAATCATGGAGGCAGTTTTTATGCGTTGTGTGCATTTATCAAGTTATTTTTAACAGCTGTATGTGCAGCCCTTATCTTTGCCACCAATTTCATTGTATGCAACATTTATCAGCGTCTGCTATTGGCCGCCTGCGGCTTGTTGGTTTTGCCGAGGCGGTATCCTGGCTTTTATTGTTATTGATTGCGATGCCGCTGAAGTACATCTGGCACAATCCATTACCGGTAAAATATACCGGCTGGGTACATGGCCTTCTTTTTATTGTATATGTGAGCATGCTCATTGCTGTTGGTGTCAGTCACCGCTGGCCCATCAAAAAAATGGCCCTGGGTTTTGTTGCAGCTTTTCTGCCCTTTGGCACACTGGTTTTTGACAAGCAACTGAAGCATGCTGATTAGTGGATAAGCTCAAAGCTTTGCGGTCATCCTGATAGCAGGCAAAGCTTTCTTACTGTAAGGTTCAGCTGCATTCCATATCCAGCACTTCAACTGTTTTTTTATATAATTCCCTTGCTCTTTCAGGGGTTGCGCCAATGCATACCATACCCAGCTTGCCATATTGTGAAAGTGCACCTATCAGGTGAAACATCACACCTTCTTCTGAAGTGCCATTGTAATGCAGCCCGTGGTATATGGCAATGTCAATCAGGTCATGCGGGGTAAGCCCCTTGTATTTTTCATGCTGCAGGTTATCGGTGGCGTAATAGCAGCGCTGGCGGCCGTCGTCCATCAGGTATTGGCCCGTTTCCATTTTATAAGCTCCATCTGTTAAAAACTGCAGCATCAGAAAGGGGTGTGTGGTGCCGCCCTTGCGTAAATTTATCTCAATGGCATAATGCTTCCAGCCATCATTTTCTTTTACCGACATAAAGTCTATCCCAAACCTGCCCAGCACACCCTGTTCTTTCATTGCTTCACCAACCAGTTTACCCATCCTGTCAAGTTCAACCGCATATTCCCCGCTGGCAGGGAAATAAGCGCCCATAAATACCTGCCCGGAATCACCGCCCAGTTCCTGATCATGCGTGGAAATGATATCCACTTTTCCCAATGGACTGATACGGCATTGTACAGATGGGGAGGCCTTTATTTCTCCGTCAATAAATGCTTCTGCAATACCTTCCATTGCAGTAAATTTTTGTATAAAGCCTGCATAGTCAAGTCCGGCTGCCACTATTTTTAAATTCACCGGTAATTGCTCACTTATCCAGTTTTTTACATCACTGCCAGGGGGCATTTCTTCATAAGAAAAAACACCATTGCCCTCGCCGGAGAACCCTTCGTTTATTTTTACCACAGCCTTCCTTAAACCGGGATGCTGCAGTTTGAGTGCTGCAAGAGCATCAACAATTTCCTGCTCCGACTTCAGGTTCTCATAGCCCGGCGGCATGGGTATACCACATTGCCTGAAAATTATGCGGCTGCCACTTTTGGAGCCAAGGTACCAGAGATCCGGGTCGCAGCCATACAGTGGAAAACCCAGTCGCACCGCAAGTGTTTTTTCAAAAGGGGTAACATTAAAAAAAGCGATATGTGCAGGGTGGCCGGCCGGTACACTTTGTTTGATGCGCTCTGTCAACCTTGGCCTTGCCAGTATTTTTTCTGTGAGGGATTTTGCTGATGCATCAAAGCAACTGAGCAGTGTCAGCCGCTGTCGTGCATGATAGCCGGTAATGCCGGGTAATAAATGGAGATAATAATCTATGATGCAGGGGTCAACAGGTACACTGGTTACAAATATCAAATGAGTACGGGGCATGCGCAGCAGCATCAGCAGGCAAAGCATCCGTTCCTCATAAAAAAAATGACCATTTACCTTGCCCAGTATTTCCTGGTCGAGTGTAAGGCTGGGTATCACAATAACAGTTTTGGGCGCAAGCTTATCAGGAAACACTGTTTCAAACTGGGCAGTAAAATTGGCCTGCAGTTGCCTGAAAACATCGGTTTCAGCTTTGCTGCCTGCTTGTGGAAATCTGCTGCTGTTATTGGTAAACGATACGCCTTTCGTATTTATACCGGATTTAAAATCAGGCATCCTTTTTTGCAGCAAGGTAGGGCGCAGTGTAAAAAGGGGGAATGACTAATAACAGCCCTGGAATTGATTATGGTCAGCCATTAAGAACCACCTAAGCAGGTTTAATTTCTTACTGTTACAATAAGCCTTTAAGCAATTCGGGAGTAATCAGCGAACCTGAGATGTTAAAGAAGTCAAGAATGTTTATTACCTTTTGGGATTAGCGCAACATCTAATCATCTTCCATATCTTCCTTCAACTCTTCGCTGAGCTTTACCAGCAGTTTGTCAATGCGGTGTCCGTCCATATCAATGATTTCAAAACTGAAACCCTTCCATTCAAAGCTGTCGCCGGTTTTGGGGATGCGCTCCAGTTCATGCAATACAAAGCCTGCAAGGGTGTCAAATTCATGTTCGCCTTCGTTCATCCACTCGGTTTTTTCAAACCTGCTGAGGAAGTCATAAAAAGGCAACTGGGCATCTACCAGGTAAGTGCCATCCTTTCTTTCGGTAATCTGGTATTCTTCCTGGCCGCTTTGCGGTACGTCGCCCACAATGGCTTCCAGTATATCATTCAGGGTTATCAATCCTTCCAGCGTGCCATATTCGTTTACAATAAAGCAACTGTGTATCCTTGTTTCCTTAAACTTTTCCAGCAACTGGTAGGCTGAATTGTTTTCGGGTACAAACATTGCTTTACGCATCAGTTTTTCAATGGTGGTATTGCTGTCGGGTGCCAGGAAAAGATCCTTCATAAAAACAAGCCCCTTAATATTATCAATAGTACCATCACAAACAGGATAGGATGAATATGGCTGGTTGCCGATTTTTGATTTTACTGACTGTACCGTATCTTTTATGTCAACCCAGGCAATATCGGTGCGGTGCGTCATCAATGAGGTAATATTGCGGTCGCCAAGGTGAAAAACCCTTTCGATGATGTCTTTTTCCTCTTCCTCAATAGCACCATGCTCGCTGCCTTCGCTGATGATGGCTTTAATCTCTTCTTCGGTAACTAAATTATCCCCCGTTTGTTTGATATTGAAAAGGCGGAACAAAAAGCCGCTGATTTGCATAAGCAGCCATACAAACGGATGGGTAAACCTTGAAAAAAGGTGCATGGGGCCTGCGGCTAAACGGGCAATTTTTTCGGCTTTCATCATGCCGATGCGTTTGGGCATCAGTTCACCAAAAATGATGGATAAAAAAGTAACAATAATTACAATGATGGTAGTAGCGATTGCGCCTGCCCAGGGTTGCAGCAGCTCAATTTTTTCTACAAAAGGCTTTAGATCGCTGCTGAATTTTTCCCCGGAATACAAACCCGTTAAAATTGAAACCAGGGTTATCCCGATTTGTGTGGCAGATAAAAATACTTCCGGGTTTTCCGATAGCTCAAGTGCTTTTTTTGCTTTGAGGTCGCCTTTGGAAGCCATGGTTTCCAAACGCCCCCTGCGGGCACTTACCAAAGCAATTTCACTCATTGAAAACAGTCCATTTATAAAAATAAGGACCAGTAATATGACGACTTCTACCATAATTCTATGTCAACGTATATCTTTTTTTTACCAATTGACCGGGCAAATATCCGATTAAAATTCCAATAAATGCCCCGCAGATTACGTCCAGCGGGTAATGCACCCCCACATACACCTGTGCATAGGCAATGGAGAAGGCCCAGGCAAACCACCACAGCATCTTTTTGCCCAGCTGTTTTTTAAGGGTAATATACAGATAGGTAGCCAGTGCAAAATGATTTACAGCGTGTGAAGAAGTGAAACTGGAACTCTGTGGCCGGTAACCCACCAGTACGTGAATACTGTTTGCCAGCGAAGGCTCATTGCAGGGCCGAAGGCGGAAAAAATTGGGTTTAATGAGTGTGCTGCTGATAAAATCGGACAGGATGGCTGTAAGCACAGCAAAAAGAATGAACCAGCCTGCATTCTTTTTATAATTGATACACACAAAAAGCAGCACAAACAGGTAAAGGGGTACCCACATTTCTGAATTGCGCAGCCAGGGCATCAGCCAGTCGAAAAAAGCATTTTGCCATTGCCTGTTGATGAGCTGAAAAAACGAACGGTCGAACTGGAGCAGTTGTTGCATTGATTGTGTACTTATGCTGAAAAAAACCGGACCGTTCAAAAATAAACAAAATATGGGAGTGCATCACCTGCTTTACCGGTAATGTGCATGTTTATAAAAAATGATTGAGTACCTCAATGACCGTTTATTGATTTTTTTTGCCGGTATTTTTTAACCAGACAAAAATTGATTTTTTTTATTGCTGTCTCCAAAATTTTTTCAATAAATCGGAAATGGAAATAAGTGTCAAATAATAAATAAGTATCAAATAAAGTGCTGCTTTGTTTAATGTGTGATTTTATATTTTTTACAAGGTTAAACAAATCCATTAATTTGACACCTTTCACTTTTCCCCCTTCATTTTCGTATTTTTTTTATTCCTAATTTGCGAATAATATTAATAGACTATATCCAGGAGTTATAAAAAGCCTTCATTTGAACTGCGAGTAAAAATAATACACTAAGGCCCCTCTATGGTAAGCCCATGTATCCTGCGTTTTTATAGTAATTAACCAGCAATGTGAGTTACTGTAGCGATAGCTGTGTCTGTTTACAGGTACAGTAATTGCACCAGCCTGTATTAATCCTGAACCAGTTAACCAAAGTTCTATTTAACTAAACACATATGTCCATGAGTAACATTCCAACCAGCATCTTTCGGCGTGGCTGGTATCTTATTTACACACGTCCCAACCAGGAAAAAAAAGTTGTATCACAACTGGAGGAAAAAAAAATGCGGTCTTTTCTGCCAATGTCAAAAACAATCCGGCAATGGGGTGACAGAAAGAAAATGATTGATGCTCCTTTGTTTCCATCCTATGTTTTTGTGTACCTCAACAACCTGGCTGATTATTATGCAGGCCTTGAGGCAGAGGGGGTAACGCACTTTGTAAAAGCCGGCCGGGAGATTGTTTCAGTGAGAGAAAATATCATAGAAAATATCCGCCTGGTTGTGGAAAAGTGCGAAGCTGTAGAAGTTATCTCAGGAAAGCTGCAGCCCGGCATCAAAGCTGTTATTACCTATGGGCCTCTTACAGGGCTTGAATGCGAAGTGATTGAATGCAGGGGGCGGCAACGGATAGTTGTGGGCATTAATATACTCAACAGGTATGTACTTGCTGATATGCACCCGGATTACCTTTCGATGCCTGTCCTCAACGGGACGGGAGCTGTAATACCAACGCTCATTCATTAGTTCAATTTAATGGTGCTTATTCAAATCAGGTGGGCCAACACACTCTGACGCTTCGGTTGGGATGATGAGTATCCGGTCCATTTGTTTCAAGCGCTGCTTCGTCATTACAATATAGTATAATACTTACCGTAGCGTCATTGCCAGAAAAGATTAGACTCTATAGCAACTATAAATGGTATAACCTGTCTGTAACCAACTAAAATGATCAATTACCCATCCCTTTTCCCTTAACTCCCTTGCATGATTCATCCCATCAGTCGGCATTCTCCGGTCTGACAACCAGCCAAAATTTATAAAGAAAAAACAGATCTTCTGCAGTTTGCATGTCAACCTGTAAGTGCTTTTTTAGCCGCCTTCCGGATAGCTGAATCTGTATGGATGCAGCCTGCGACAGCTGTGTCATTTCCTGCACACTGAATACTTATAAAAGAATAAAAAATAACGTTTATGTCTACAAAACCTCAAAACCCGCCTATCGCAATTGTTGGTATAGGCTGCAGGCTTCCCGGCGGGGCCTCAGATGTAAAAAAATTCTGGGACCTGCTGCTGAATAAGGTTGACGCTGTAGTAACTGTACCCGAGGACAGGTGGGATATAAGGAGATTTTACAACCCGGATGCGGAGTTGCGCCAGGATAAAATATCAACCACACAGGGGGGATTTTTGGTGGAACCCACTGATACTTTTGATCCGGATTTTTTTGAAGTATCCCCAAGGGAAGCAAAAGTACTCGACCCGCAGCAGCGCTTACTAATGGAAGTGTCGCATGAAGCGATAGAAGATGCAGGGTTTAACCTTAACAGCCTTTCGGGCAGTAACACAGGTGTATTTGTTGGAGGCTTTACGCTTGATTACACAATGCTGCAGCTCGACAGGGAAAGCAGGCACCTGCTCAATTCAAGCGGGGCCACAGGCTCACTGCATACGATGCTTTCCAACAAGCTGTCTTATCTCTATAACTTCAAGGGGCCGAGCCTTACTATTGATACAGCCTGTTCCTCATCGCTGGTTGCCACTCACTATGCCTGCCGTGAAATATGGAGTGGGGAATGTGATATGGCATTTGTGGGTGGGGTTAACATGATGATTATACCCACACTCAGCATACTGATGAGTTCCGGTAAATTTTTATCAAGAGATGGGCGGTGCCGCACATTTGACAAGGATGGTTCAGGTTATGTTCGTGGTGAGGGTGCGGCTGTAGTTATTTTAAAGCGGCTCGATCATGCACAGCGTGATGGCGATAAGATATATGCACTGATACGCTCAACTGGCCTCAACCAGGATGGTAAAACCAATGGTATCACCACACCAAGTTATGATTCGCAGAAAGGATTGATCAGGAAGGTATATGACGCAGTTGATGTGGATATTAACCGCCTGCATTATGTTGAAGCACATGGCACCGGAACACCGGCCGGCGATCCTATAGAATTCCGGTCAATTAATGATGTACTTGTTGAAAAGGGATATAAGGCCGATAAATGCCTTGTAGGATCAGTAAAAAGTAATATCGGTCACCTGGAAGCAGGTGCTGGAGTGGCGGGGCTTATAAAAGCTGCGCTTTGCCTTAAAAACAAAACGGCGCCGCCTAACCTCCATTTCAATACTCCCAATCCCAATCTCAGGTACGAGCAAAGCAAGCTCAGGGTGCCTGTTGAGGCCGAGGCATTGCCACATGGTATTGTATCTCTTGCGGCTGTTAACTCATTTGGCTATGGAGGTACTAACGCACATGTATTGCTTGAAGAATTTGTACCCACACCGCAGGCGGCTGTACCCGAAAGAAAAGAAAAAAGGGATGGGGATTATTTTGTTTTTCCCATAAGTGCCAACAGCCCGGAGGCGCTCAAATCACTCGCCGGTGCTTATGCCGACTATCTTGCCAATACAAAAAATGATTTCGAGGATATTCTATTTTCTGCGATTTACCGCCGCTCGCATCTCCGCAATATACTTACTGCTGCTGCTGTATCCACAGAAGATCTCATCAGCCAGCTGAAAGATTTTTCAGCAGGCAACCCGGTTAAGGGGGTGGTAGCCAATGAGAAGCTGAAGGAGGTAATGAAGCCTGTAATAGTATTTACCGGTATGGGGCCGCAATGGTGGATGATGGGCAGGGAACTGTACGGCAAAGAGCCGGTATTTAAGAATGCACTGCATCAATGCGATGAGGTATTCAGGAAAGTATCAGGCTGGTCGTTATTGGAAGAAATGCTGAAGGACGAAGCAGATTCGAGGATGAAAGATACCTGTATAGCACAGCCTGCCAACTTTTTTATCCAGTACGGCCTGATGCAGATGCTGGGGCAGTACGGAGTTGTGGCAGATGCCTATGTTGGGCACAGCGTGGGCGAAGTGGCCTCGGCCTATTTCTCCGGAGCACTTTCGTTTGAACAGGCACTGGAGGTAGCTTATATTCGCAGCCAGTTGCAAAGCAGGATGGCAGGAACTGGTGCCATGCTTGCGGTTTCACTTACAGAAGCAGAAGCGGTGCTGTATCTTGATGCGTATGATGACATTTCCATCGCCGCTATCAACAGCCCGGGTTCGCTTACCCTTGCGGGTAATGAAGATAGCCTGGCTGCTGTTTCTGAAGACCTTAACGTAAAAGGGATTTTTAACCGTGTGCTGGAGGTAGAAGTACCTTATCACAGCCCGTTGATGGATCCCATCCGTGATGAACTGCTCGAAAGATTGTCCATCCTCACCCCGGGAGCCACGCACACCGATTTGTACTCAACAGTAACCGGTGATAAGATAGACGGAACAGCCATCGATAATGAATACTGGTGGAAGAATGTACGCTACCCTGTAAAATTTGCCGCAGTTATTGACGTGCTGTCGGCCAAAGGATACAAACTTTTTCTTGAAATAGGCCCGCACCCTGTTTTGAAAAATTCGATAACAGAATGCCTGAGCAAAGCAGAGCGTAAAGGCATATTGCTGCACTTTATGAACCGGAAAGAACCGGAGCAGCAGCAGTTTTACTCACAACTGGGTTGCCTGTTTACACTGGGGTACCCGCTGAACATGAATAGTTTTGCCCCCGGTGGCAAGCGGGTGGATTTGCCAAAATATCACTGGAACCGTTCCGTATTCTGGAATGAGGGCAAAAATCACCGCCAGGACAGGATTGGGCACAAGGGGAATTTATTTACCTATTACCGAACGCCCACTTATCATCCCTCTTACGAGGTTGAACTGAATACCAACTTTTTCCCGTTCATAAAAGACCACGTGGTACAGGACAAAGTCATTTTTCCCGGTGCCGGGTATATTGCCGCCGCAATTGCGCTTGCACAGCGTGATGTGGTAGCCGAGAACCAGATTGTAACACTTGAAGATATTTCATTTCACCAGCTGATGTTTTTTGATTCCCGGCGCAGCCACTTTATCAATACCAGCTACTTCCCTAAAAATGGCCAGTTTCAGGTACTCAGCAGGGTAGAAGATGAAAACTCAACACAATGGCAGATACGTGCCACAGGGCGCATTGCACAAAATGGCATTGCCCCGTACAGCAGCAGCATTGATATCGAAAGCATAAAGGAACGTTGCACCACCGCCATCGGTCCTGATGAATTTTATGCCAAGTTAAGCCGTATGAAACTGGATTACGGTCATTTTTTCAGGGGGGTAAGGTCATTGCATGCCGGGCACAGCGAAGTGCTTGCAGAAATTGTAGCTCCTGATGGACTTGATGACAATCCATACTTTATACATCCTGCATTACTGGATGCCTGTTTTCAGGCACTTGTGGCCACAGCACCGGAAATTGAAATTGTACCGGTTGGCATACACAGGATACATTGCATTAAGCCGGTTGGGGAAAGATTCTGGTGCCATGGCAAGGGAACTTCTTCAAGCGCCGACAGCCTTTCGGCCGATATATGGATATATGATGAAGAAGGTAATATTTGCATGTGCCTGGAGGGCTTTTACTGCAAGGAGCTGGTGCTGGAAAGTAAGCAGAAAGGAAAAGCCATGCAGGAACTTTTTTATTATCCCGACTGGGAAAAATTAGCTCCGGTTGCAGCAAGTGATACAACGGGAACCATATTTTACCTGTACAGTGGTGATGCTCAAAGAAGTAAATCGGTTAAACGACAGTTGGCAAAACTGGGACACACCTGCTATGGCATTGCACCAGCGTTTTGCATAGCGGGTGATATGGACCAGGATACTGACGATGAAGGAGGTGAAATGGAACTGAACATAAGTGATGAAGCAGGAATACAGGAACTGAAGGCCCATTTTTCGGAACAGCAAAAAAACATACACCTCATTTATTTTGCAGATAGCAGCGTGGCAGCTCCCGGCAGTTATATATCATCTGCCGATTGCTACAACCAGATACGCCCCCTTACCATACTGGCATCAGCACTCAATGCAGCAAATGAAAAGGTTGATTTATCGCTGGATATTATTACTGAACAAACCCGGCTGGTGTTTGAAACGGACAGCTGCAGCAATATGGCTTCTTTTGGGCTTGGCGGCTTTGGTCATCTGATTTCCAACGAATATGCAAGAATAGCTGTACGTCATTTCGATCTTGATGGTCATGTTGCATCAACAGCTTCGCTTTTTAATGCTGCTGATGGAACTTTTGCAGAAATTATCAACAGAAGCTGGGGAGAAACAGACATAGCCCTGCGTGGTGCTGAAGTGTATGCCAAAAGGATGCACAAGAGTGAGTATAACGGGGCAGAAGCAAAGCCTGTTACGGTAAATACATCTTCCACCATGCTTGATCTTTCCTTTAGCAGTGGTGGTGGTATTAAATCACTTGAATTTAAAGATGCTGAGCGAAAAGCACCGGCTGCCGGGGAAATAGAAGTGATGGTATCAAATGTGTCCATCAACTTTAAAGACTATCTTAAAGTAGCAGGTCTCATATCAAAAAAAGCGATTGAAAACACTTTTTTTGATGAAACAATAGGTATGGACTGTGCAGGTACTGTTACCAGAACGGGAGAAGGAGTAGAAACCTTTAAACCCGGCGACAGGGTGTTTTGCTTCAACGGAAACGGAGCCTTTAAGAGCTTTGTTACCGTAAAGGAAGGTATGGCATGGTTTGAACCGGAAAAACTCCGCAATCATTATTCTTCACATACACTCATGGTGTTTTTTACAGCCGTATCAGCATTGAGAGATGTTGCCAAACTGCAAAAGGGCGAAAAAGTACTGATACATAATGCTGCGGGCGGCGTAGGGCTTGCTGCAATACAATATGCAAATTATGCAGGTGCTGAAGTGTATGCTACTACCAGCCGTCCTGAAAAGGCAGCCTTTCTTAAATCAATCGGGGTAAAGTACGTGTACAGTGTTAAAAATCTTGAATTTGTCAGCGGTATCAACAATGATACAGGCGGTTATGGCGTAGATGTGGTATTGAGTGCACTACCCGGGGAGGTGATGTACCAGAGCCTTGCCCTGCTTGCATCGTTTGGCCGCTATGTGGAAATCGGCAAAAAAGATATTATAGATAATGCAGGGCTGCCCCTGCAGTTTTTCAGCAAAAACCTGTTATTCTCGTCGCTTGATCTTGATAAGATACTGAATGAACAGCCTCAAAGGGCAGAGCAGCTTTTTAAAGATATACACGCTTATTTTGAAAATGGCGATTTTAAACCCCTGAGGGTGGCAGTATTTCCTCCAACCCAGGTACGTGAGGCTTTTGAACTGGTAGAAAAAGGGCAGCACATTGGTAAAGTGGTGATTGATATGGAGAATAAGGATATAGAAATAATGCGTACGAAGAATAATGCTGAAGCGCTAAAAGGTGCTACCTGCCTTATTACCGGCGGTACACAGGGACTTGGTTTACAGCTTGCAAAATGGCTGGCCGATAAAGGCATTGGCTGTGTGGTTCTTGCAAGCCGCAGCGGCCTCAATGACAGCATCCGTGATGAAGTGCTGAATTATTTTGAGGAGCGGAATGTGATTGTACGCATTGAAAAAATGGATGTGTCCAGCTTTGACCAGGTAAATGCTGCAGTGGAATCAATAACAGCAGGACTTCCACCGCTCAAGATAGTGATTCACGGGGCGATGGTACTCGACGACGCCCTGCTTGAAGACCTTACTGAAGAGCGGTTTATGAAAGTGATGCGGCCAAAGATTGACGGTGCCATCAACCTGCACAGGGCACTGATGCAAACAAAACTGGAATACTTTATCTGTGTATCTTCCATTTCTTCACTCATAGGTAATCCCAGGCAGGGCAATTATGTGGCTGCCAATGGTTTCCTGGATGCATTTACTTTTTACAGAAAAAGCCTTGGGCTGCCCTGTACAACGCTTAACCTTGGTGTACTGCTCGAAACAGGTGTGGTACAGCGGGATAAAAACCTTCAGGTGATACTGGAAAGTGCCGGTATCAGGGGGTTCAGTAACGAGGATGTTATTAATGGATTTGAAACGATACTGAGCAGGCCTTTTGAACAGGCAGGATTTTTTGATATTGATTGGGCAAGATGGTCGGCCAGTAATAAAAAACTGTCGGGCATATCTTTCTTCAGGAAATATATTGAAGAGGGCAGGGTAAACCAGGGCGGCAACCGGGAGCAAATGGAATTTGTACGGTTGATATCGGAAAAAGATGCGAAAGACAAGCACGCTTTTGTAGTGAGTACCCTGCGCACCATGCTTTCTGAAATTTTAAAGATGCCGGAAGAAAAAGTTAATCCCGAAAAAGGAATCAACCTGCTGGGCATAGATTCTGTAATGGTGGTGGAACTGATCAGTTCGATATTTAAAAAATTCGGAGTTTCGATGAATCCAATGGATTTCCTTTCAGGACCAACAGTAAATGACGTGGCCAACTCTGTGCTTGCAAAGCTGGAGCAGTAAATAAAAATGAAACTTCAATCCAGCATTAGTTACCTGTTACAAATTTCGCAAACCTGATACCAGGGCATCACTTCCCGTTGTGCCTGCAAGCAGCGGTAAATATTTTTTACAATCATGGCAGACATAAATACTGGTGCTTTAAGCACAAATTACCCGGATACAGCAGCAATGAATGGCTTTGAAATAGCCATTGTGGGCATGGCAGGCCGCTTTCCCGGGGCATCCTGTATTGATGAATTCTGGAGCAATCTCAGGGCAGGTAAGGAGAGCATGAGTTTCTTTACAGCGGAGGAGCTGGTGGCCGCTGGCGTAAGCGCTGAATCACTATCACAGGAAAATTATGTAAAGGCAAAAGGAATCATTGAAGGTGCAGAATATTTTGATGCAGATTTTTTTAACCTCACCAGCCGTGAGGCCCTGATGATGGATCCTCAAACGAGGATATTGTGCGAAACTGTTTACAACGCACTTGAACATGCCTGCTGTAATCCTGAAAAAAGCAATGGATTGATTGGCGTGTACATGGGAGCAGCACCCAATGTGAAGTGGCAGCAGGACAGTTTTATGACCTGTGGTCAGCTTTTTTCTGAGGAGTTTGCCACACTGTTGCTCAACGACAAGGATTTTTTAAGCACAAGATTATCATACCTGCTCAATCTGAAGGGACCGAGCATGAGCATTTATACCGCCTGCTCCACGTCGCTTGTAGTGGTAGATACAGCCTGCCAGGCGCTGTTAACCGGCAAATGTGATATTGCGCTGGCAGGTGCAGTGTCGCTTTCATTACCTGTAAAATCAGGATATTTTTACCAGCCGGGGATGATCATGTCAAAAGACGGGCATACCCGTTCATTCGACCAGCAGGCAAGTGGCGCTGTTTTCAGTGATGGTGCGGCTACTGTTGTACTCAAGCGCTATTCCGATGCTGTAGCAGATGGCGATGTGATACATGGCATAATAAAGGGTGTAGGCATTAATAACGATGGAGCCGCTAAAGTGGGGTATACAGCTCCTTCAGTATCAGGGCAGGCGGCAGCAATACGCAGTGCTTACGAAATGGCCGAACTCGAGCTCTCTTCCATCGGCTATCTTGAAACACACGGAAGTGCCACTTTTATTGGCGACAGGATAGAGATGGAAGCATTGCACGAAGTGTTTGCAGATACACCGGATTCGTTCCTTTGCCCGGCAGGCAGTGTTAAATCCAATTTCGGGCACCTGAATACTGCTGCCGGTATGGCGGGCCTTATTAAAACATTACTGGTTCTCAAGCATGGCGAAATACCTCCCAGCCTGCATTGTACAGCACCTATTCCTGCTGTAAATACTGCGGAAGCAAAATTTTACATCAATACCAGCTTAATTCCATGGCCGCATGGTAATGGCCCCCGCCGGGCCGGTATCAGTTCGTTTGGTATTGGTGGCACCAATGTACACCTTGTGCTTGAAGCCGCCCCTGCGAGGGCTGCTGCAACTGATAACAATGAATTTAAGTTGCTCCTGCTGTCGGCTAAAACACCGGCCGCACTCGAAAGAAATACAAACCGCCTGCTGGATGCAATAGTTGCTTCCGAAAGCACCGGTCTTAATGATATTGAATTTACCCTGCAGATGGGCAGGGCTCACTTTTCCGAAAGGAAATTTATTGTGGCAAATGACCGCAAGAGGGTGGTGGACTTACTATCTGGAAATACAAAACGCGGCGTTTATACTGCCGCTGCACCGGAAGACGCACCACCATTGGTGATGGTTTTTGCAGGTATTGGAACTGGCTACATAAAGGCAGGTGCTTTGTTGTATAGCAAATATGCCGGTTTCAAAAACGAAATCGACAAATGTTTCGACCTGCTGGCAGAGCATGGGTATACACAGGATGACAACATATTCGGTAATCCGGATGCTGCTGCAGTTACAGCAAAACCTGATTTTTTGCGAAACCAGGTTAATATTTTTGTATTTGAATATGCATTGGGCAGCTGGCTGATATCAGCAGGAATAATACCTGCCGCATTTGCCGGCTACAGCCTGGGCGAATATGCGGCTGCATGCCTTGCTGGTATATTTTCGCTGGAAGATGCTTTGTACCTGCTTGTTAAAAGAGGAGAGCTGGTTAGTACACAACGCAGAGGTGCCATGCTTAGTGTTCCACTCACCGCCGGTGAACTACTGCCGTTATTGCCTCATAATTTATATATTGCTATTGACAATAAGGAATCCTGTGTGGTTGCCGGCGACTATGAAACCGTAAAACAATTTGAGGCTGAATGTGCTGCAAAGCGCATGTTTACCTTTCTTATATCCAGCCATCATGCAATTCATATACCTGTAGCTGCAGAAATTTCTGTTAAATTCAGAAATTGTTTGCGCAATGTGGTACTCAACCCGCCTTCAATACCAATGCTGGCGAATGTATCAGGGGGGTGGATGACTGAAGCACAGGCTGTGGATCCCGGCTACTGGGTACAGCATCTTACACAAACAGTCCTTTTTTCTGATAATATTGACGTGCTTGCCGGTGAATTTCCGGAAGCTACATTTCTTGAAATAGGACCGGGAAATGATATCGGCCTGCTGCTTAAGCGATGCCTGCCCGAAAGTAAGCAGGAATCAGTGCTGAATATTGCCAATAACGATGATTCGACCGTACCGCAGCAGGCATATTTTTTACAGCGGCTTGGAATGCTCTGGCTAAGAGGCCACCAGTTTAACTGGGAATGTTTTCATACCAGCAACCGTGGCTGTAAAACACCACTGCCGGGCTATTCATTTGAAAGACAGTTGTTTCCTGTTCAATTTGAGCATACAGCAATGTTGCCTGCCACCCGGCCTGCAGGTGCAGGAGTAAAGCAGGAACTCAGTAAATGGTTTTACCTGCCTGCGTGGAGGCAGAAATCTGCGGTAACAGCAAATAAAGCTGTAATAAAGGCAACTGCGGTAATATTGGCAGAAACAGGCTGTAAGCTGGCAGCAGCAATGGATACCCTGTTAAGGGAAGATGGGCAAACACCCATACTTGTGTATGCTGAAAGCAGCTACAGCAAAACAACAGACTACCAGTATGGCATAGATGCTACCGCTAAGGAAGACTATATACAGCTGTTTGCCGCAATAGCTCAAAGCGGCATAACGTTTAACCAGGTTGTGGATTTGCGAACTTATGGGTCAATGTTTACAGTTGATGCTGTAAACGACGGCATTGCTGTTACCCGGAATGTTCTTGACTGTCTCGAATCTGTTTCATTTACCATACAGGCTTTAGATGCAGCCAAAGCAGGCAGGGATATAACCATAACACTGGCCGGAAGCAGGCTGTATAATGTAACAGGTAATGAGGCTGTATGTGCTGATAAAACACCTGCTATGGCTTTACTTAAAGTTATTCCGCAGGAGTTTCCCGGTACCCGTTGCCGCATCATTGATCTTGATCCTGCCAATGCCGCAGCATTAAGTGCGGCGCAGCTTTACCGTGAATTGCTGCTGGTAGCCGATGGTGATCCGGTAGCATTTCGTGGAAGAAGCAGGTGGATACAATTTTTTGAACCCGTTGCCCTGCCGGCTTCCGAAGGATGTCCTGCAATTTTACGTAAAGGCGGTAATTATCTTATCACCGGTGGTATGGGCAACATCGGCATGGCAATAGCCCGTTACCTGCATGAAACCTGCGATGCCAGTATCATACTTTGCAGCCGCAAGGGGATGCCGGAAAGAAATGAATGGGAGCAGATACTTGATGCCGGTGAACTGCATCCGCATTTTGACCGGGTAAGTACCGCCTCTGCCCTTGAAAAAGCAGGAGCTAAATTGTATTTTGGTACAGCAGATGTTGCCGACAGGGATGCAATGGAAAAGCTGGTTGCCGAAACTGAGGCAACCCTCGGGCCCGTGCATGGTGTATTTCATGCGGCAGGTATTATACAACGGGACGCACTGCGGGTAATCAATGGAATGCAGCGTTCAGATTTTGAAGTGCAGTTAAATGCCAAAGTACAGGGTACACTGGTACTGGCAGATATTTTCAATACAAGGCATCCTGACTTTATATTAATGACCTCCTCGTTGTCGCCACTTCTTGGCGGCCTGGGGCTTGCATCCTATGCCGCAGCCAACCAGTTTATGGATGCCTGGGCACACCAGCAGGCACTGGCTGATACCCGCTGGATCAGTCTTAACTGGGCAGACTGGTCGGGCTGGGAAAAGCAGGTAGAAGGATTGATGATCAGTGATGAAGCAATGAATGTGAATATTTCAGCAGCCGAAGGTATTGAAACACTCCGGCGCATCCTCCATCATCACTCCGATTATCCGCAAACAGTTATCTCTTCTTCTGATTTAGAAGCGAGGCTTAATAAATGGATCCGGCTGGATAGCATGGACCAGTTACTCGGCAAAACATCAGCCGGAGGGAACAGCCTGCTCAAAAATATTAAAAAGCGGCCTGAAATTATGACTGTGTATGCTGAACCTGCAACTGAGCTGGAACAGCACATTGTCCGGATATGGGAAAGTATTCTTGGTTATGATACCATCGGGGTACATGACGATTTTATGGAGCTTGGCGGCGATTCGCTGAAAGCCATTACAATGCTGTCACGCATCCGCCAGGTATCCGATGTGCCGGTGCAGCTGGAGCAGTTTTTTATGGCAAGAAATGTGAGGGCCATTGCAGCAGTAATCGAAAATTCTGCGGCTTCAGGAATTGAAGCGTATACCAGGGCGCCGCTGCAGGACAACTATCCTCTTTCATCTGCACAGCGCAGGTTGTTCTTTTTGCGTGAATTTGATGTTACTGAAATTGGATACAACGAAACGCATGCCGAAATACTGGAGGGGCAGCTGGATATCAGCAGGCTTGAGCTTTCGTTTATGAAAGTGATCGAAAGGCACGATATACTGAGGGGTATCATTGAAATGACTGATGAGGGGCCGCAGCAGCGGATACTGCCGGCAGCCGGTTTTACCATCACCCGGCTCGGGAAGGCAACAGGTGACGAATTGCCCGGTATTATTGAAAAATTTATCCGTCCGTTCGACTTTGCTGAACCGCCTTTTATGCGGGTGGGTATTGTGGAATTGGACCTGTATAAATATTTACTGGTACTCGACAGGCACCACATCATTTCTGATGTTATCTCCAGTGAAATACTGCTGCGTGAAGCAATCAGTTTCTATACAGGTATTGAACTGCCCGAAATGAAATTCCAGTACATTGATTATGTGATGCACCAGCTGGCGGAAAAAAACAGCAACCGGCTTGAGGTAATGGCAGCATTCTGGAAAGAGCGTTTCAGTGATGGCATACCTGTCATTTCATTGCCACTTAACTTTCCGCGGCCGGCAGTTCCGGGTTTTAATGGTGGCGTGTACAAGCATACACTAAGCGAAGCACTTACGGCACGGCTAAGGCAAACCGCATTGCAGCTCAATGTAACCGTTTTTAACCTGCTGCTCAGCAGCGTCAATGTATGGCTGGCACGTATTACCGGCCAGGAAGATATTGTAATAGGTACACCGGTAGCAGGCAGAAATCACCCGGACCTGGAAAATATTATCGGCATCTTTATCAATACACTGGCCCTGCGCAACATGCCGGCAGGCAACAAAACGTTTGAATTGTTTGCCCGTGAAGTTAACCAGCGTACCATTGAGTCTGTTCAGCACCAGGAATACCAGTATGAAGATTTACTGGAAGAACTGAATGTTCCCAAACAAATCAGCAATAACCCGCTGTTTGATGTAATGTTTGTGCTGCACAATCAATCCATACCCGAACTGGTAATACCGGGGATTAAACGCAGCCCTTACCGCTTCAATACCACAAAGGCCAAAGTAGATATAAATGTAGTTTGCTGGGAAAATGCAGCGGATATAGATATTGAATTTGAATACAGCGCTGCTCTTTTCCATTACAGTACCATTGAAGCATGGGTTTCATATTTTGATACAATCATTACCACATTGCTTGGCGAGCCAGCTATTGAACTCAGCAAAGTGTCATTGCTTGCGCCTGAGGCCCGGGTAGCGCTGCAGCAGCAATGGAGCGGGCCTGCTGTGGAGGCGCATCTGCCGCTGGTGCTGCAGGAGCTTTTTGAGCAGCAGGCAGCAAAAACACCCGGTGCTGCGGCAGTAGTGGGTTTTCAGGAAACACTCACTTATGCACAGTTAAACAGCCGTGCCAACCAGTTAGCGCATTACCTGCGCACAGCGGGCATAGGTAAAGGCGATATAGCGGCACTTGTTACCGGCAGAGACATCAGTTCTGTACTTACCATGCTTGCCGTAGTAAAAGCTGGTGCAGCATACCTGCCCGTTGAGCCCAGGCTGCCGGATGCAAGATGTCATTACATGATTGAAGACAGCGGAGCCCTGCTGATACTGGCTGACAACAGTACAATTGAGAAAGCAGAAATACTGGCTGCTAAAACCGGCTTAAAGGTGGTTAATGCCGATGACCCGGCTCTGTACCCGGATAATGATGCCAATCCTGCTGTAATCAATACCCCCGGTGATGCTGTGTATGCAATTTATACTTCCGGCTCTACAGGAAAACCCAAAGGCATCCTGTTAAAGCATCTTAATGCAGTGAACCTTGTGCAGCACTGTATTCATCATACCTGCCTGAACTACAACCGGGTACTTCAGTTCAGTACCATCTCATTTGATGTGTCTTTTTCTGAAATATTTTATACCCTTTGCTCAGGCGGTACGCTTTATATGATTGAAGATGATGCCCGTAAAGACCTGGCTGCACTGCTCGGGCATATAGCATTACACAAAATCAGCACTGTGTTTTTACCCATGTCACTGCTACGGGTTATTTTTAGCGATCCTGATAATGTGAAGCAACTGCCTGGCTGCATCCGTCATATACAAACAGCAGGGGAGCAGGTGGTGATAAATGATCATTTCAAACAATACCTGCGGCAGCATGGGGTATGGCTGCATAATCATTACGGACCATCGGAAACACATGTGGTAACCACACTTGAAATAGACCCGGCAGGCGAAATACCTGCTCTGCCTTCTATCGGCAAGCCCGTAATCAATACAGACATTTATATTGTCAATCAATACGGTCACCTGCAGCCATCCGGTATTCCCGGAGAATTGTATGCAGGCGGAGCACAGGTTGGTCTTGGGTATATCGGAAGGGATGACCTCACTAAGGCAGCTTTTTTGCCTGACCCTTTTACAAAACAGGGAGTAATGTACCGCACCGGTGATATTGCCTGCCGCAGGGCTGATGGCAGTATTGATTTTTATGGCCGTAAAGACGGGCAGGTTAAAATCAGGGGGCATCGTGTGGAGCCGGGTGAAATTGAAAATGCACTTACGGCTATTGCAGGAATACGCCAGGCCGTTGTAAAGCTCATCACTGATAAAGATGGGGAAAAAACCATTTGTGCTTACGTAGTAACTTCAGGGGATTTTGATGAACAGTCTGTCCGCAGGCAACTGGCTTTGAACCTGCCGGACTATATGGTGCCTTCATTTATAGTTACAATGGATGATTTCCCTGTTACAAACAGCGGAAAGATTGATTACACTGCCCTGCCTGCACCAGTAACAGCACTGCTGGCATCAACTGTATTACCCGGTAATGAAACGGAGGCAATAATGCGGCGTTTATGGTCTGAGGTACTTGATTTGCCGGAGGAAACCATTGGTGTAACGGATAATTTTTTTGAGAAAGGAGGCCATTCATTAAAAGCCATGCAGCTGCTGTACAAGGTAGAGAAGAAATTTGGCCGGAAAATATTGCTGGCAGAATTTTTCAAAGCACCTTTTATAGCACAGAATGCAAAAATGCTCGGGCACAGCACCGATTTGGCGCAAACTGCTTTTACAGCCGCAGCCAAAGCACCTTATTATCCTGCATCAGCCTTTCAGCAGCAGATGTATTACCTGCAGCTTGCCGATCCACAATCAGTTTTTTACAATATGCCGGCTGCATTTATTGCAGATGGCGGTATTGATACTGACGCTGTAACAGCAACCATGGCTCAATTAATAAGCAGGCATTCGCTGCTGCGTACATTTTTTACGGTTGAAGGAGGTGCCATTGTGCAAAATATCCATGATGCAGTTGACTGGAAGCCTGAAATAATTTCCCCGGTTCAGCACGATGAGATAGACGATGTAATCCGTGCCTTCATCAGGCCATTCAACCTTGCCCTTGCACCGCTTGTAAGGATGGCACTGGCACCCTTGAGCGGCAGTAACAAGTCGCTGATTATAGTAGACTTTCATCACATCATTTCAGATGGTATTACAATCCGTTTTTTCATGCAGGAATTTTCTGCACTTTACAGCAGGGCACAGCTGGAGCCCTGTGTACTTGAATACAAGGATTATGCTGTTTGGGAAAATGAAGTATATCCCGCAGAGATACAGCCGCTGCAGCAGCAATACTGGCTGAAACGGCTGGGTGGGCTTGAGCTGGAACGGTCGGGGCTGCCCTGTGATTACAGCAGACCGGCTTCAATGACACATGCAGGCGGAAGCGTACACACGCAGGTTAACGATGACCTGTACACGGATATCAAACAATTTGCCCAAAAGCAGGAAACATCAGTATACGTATGCCTGGTCAGTGCTTTTCATATTTTATTATCCAAAATTACCGGCGACGGGGTCATCATCACCGGCACACCAGTATCGGGCAGGCACCGCCCCGGGCTGGAGGATGTGTGGGGACCTTTTCTTAACACCATACCTGTAGCCAGTACACCCACTGATGATATTACGTTTGAGGATTTTACCAGGTCCATGCATGAACTGGTAATGCAGGATATCGCTCACCAGGAATTTACGGTAGATAAAATTTCCAGGTTGCTTCAGTTAACACCACAGCCCGGCCGCAATCCTCTTTTTGATGTGGCAATTGAGATGGACTATTCAGAAAACAGGCTTCCCCTTATTCCCGGGTTTGAAATAAAGCAGCATGAAATAAGCAGGTCTATGGCAAAATTTGACCTTGCCCTGTACTGTAAAGACATTGACGGTACGCTTCATTTCGAAATGAATTACGCATCAGAAATATTTAACCACACTACTGTAGTGAGGTTTATGAATTATTTCAAAACAATACTGGAGCAGGTGATGGTGTCGCCTGGTATGCCTTCCGGCAATCTTATTCTGCAGGCTGTACAACCCCAGCTGCAGTAGCTGCACATAAAATATTATACCAAAGCAAAGTATCAAAATGAGCACTATACAGCAATTGCTGCAAAATAGTTTTGGCCAGCATGCCGGCTCTGCAGCTGTTTTATACGGATCGGATGTTTTATCGTACAGCAGGCTGGAGGAAATAACCCGGTACGGTTCATCCGGATATGGGTGTTTGCCCTCCGGTGAGCGAATAGCCGTTTTTATTACCAACAGGCTTCACATACTTACATCCTGCATCAGTATTTTACGGGCCAGGTCGGTATTTGTACCGGTTGAGCCGGGGCTGCCCGATGACAGGATAAGTTTTATTCTTAATGAAACTGGCTGCAGCCTCGTGATTACAGATGACAGCAATGAATTGCGGCTTACAGACATAGTGGCCAGTATGCCCGTGAAGCCTGCACTCCTGAATATCAGCAGGCAAACTGTATCCGAACAGGCAGGTGATGATCAGCAATTACCGGCATACAGCATAGAGGATGATGCATACATATATTTTACATCAGGTTCCACTGGTAATCCCAAAGGCGTTTGTGGTATTAACAGGGGGCTTGCAGAATTTATCGAATGGGAAATATCGGCTTTTGATCTCCGGGCCGGGATGCGTTACAGTCAGTTTGTAAACGCCGGGTTTGACGCATGGCTGCGGGATGTATTTGTGCCGCTTTGTTCCGGTGGCATATGTGTGCTGCCGGATGGTGATGAAATACCCGGTAATGCAGCAGCTATGAACAGCTGGCTCAGTAAAAACAGGATTAATGCAGTACACTGCGTTCCCAGCCTGTTCCGTTTTATCAATAACAGTGATATTACAGCCGGTGATTATCCTGAGTTGCAGTATGTATTTCTTTCGGGTGAACGCATCGTTCCCGGAAGTCTTACCAATTGGTACAGGGTTATGGGTGAAAGAGTACAGCTGGTTAACTTTTATGGCCCTACAGAAACCACCATGATTAAATTTTTCCACCGCATACAACCCGCTGATGCTGCAAAAGACAGCATCCCTGTGGGGCGTGGCATAACCGGTACCATCCTTCATTTGCTCGACCGCCAGTTAAAACCCGTACCTGATAACATAACAGGCGAAATATATATCCAAACAACCGGTATTACAAAGGGATACCTCAATCAACCTGAACTTACAGCAAAGGTCTTTTTACCCAGTCCGTTTCAAAATGGGCAGGTTATCTACAAAACAGGTGACCAGGGAATGCTTCTGGAAGATGGGAACCTTATTTTGCGTGGCCGAACTGACAGGCAAATGAAAATACAGGGAGCAAGGGTGGAACCTGAGGAAATAGAAGCTTGTATTTGCACCATGCCCGGCATACAGCAAGCCGTGGTAACTGTAAGCAGGCGTGCACAGGAAGATCCATGTTTACTGGCTTATGCAGTGGCAGTAAAGGAAATATCAGAAAAAGCAATTAGAGAATACCTGGTTGGTAAACTGCCGGCTTATATGCTGCCCGCCTCCATCATGCTTGTTGAGTCAATACCGGTTAAATTGAATGGTAAAGTTGACTATGCTGCATTACCCGATATGGTTGCCGACTATCAGCCCCCGGTTACAGAAACAGAGAAAAAACTTGCTGCTTTATGGGAGCTGATACTCAACATCGATACTGCAGGGCTTGAGCGTAACTTTTTTATGTCAGGAGGGCATTCGTTGAATGCAGCAGTGCTGTCAGTACGGATTGAGCAGCAATGGAATATTGCTTTCCCGGTACGGAATGTATTTGTGGTACCCGGTCTTGGGGAGATGGCAGCAGCAATAGACAAAGCGCCTTCAAAGGCAAATGTAACCATCATGCCTGCAGCTGTACAGGCGAGGTATCCGCTCGGTCCTGCGCAGGAAAGGCTTTATTTTTTACAGGTATATGATGCAGCCAGCACTGCCTACAATCTTACAACAGTATTTCAGTTACAGGGTAAAGCCGATACCGCCCGTTTCCGGCAGGTGTTGGCCGGTTTGGCAGAAAGGCATTCAGCATTACGAACAGCATATACAGTGGTTGATGGCATCGCTTATCAATACATTGATGATAAGGCGATTCCCGAACTGGAAGAATTTCAATCAGACGGTAATACCGTAAATGCGGTTATTAAGAAATTCATACGCCCCTTTGATATGAGCAAGGCTCCGTTGTTAAGGGTGGGACTTATTCATACCGGCACTGATGCTTCCTGTATGGTGTTTGATGTACATCATTCCATCTGTGATGGCACATCCCTCGGTATTATTGTAAAGGATTTGATGCTTTTGTACCAGCATCAGTCTCCGGCAGAAAAGCCTGTGCAATTTATCGATTATACAGAGTGGTATAATAAAGGCGGTAATCTTCAGCAACTGGAAAGGCAGCGCCTTTACTGGAATGAAGCACTTGCCGGAGCACTGCCGGTGATTCAGTTACCTTATGACTTTGCAAGGCCCGCTAAACTTGCGCTTGCGGGTAAATCACACAGGTTTACGTTGGAGGCCGGTTTAAGGGAAAAACTGATAGCACTTGCAAAAGAGCATAATACCACACTTTACAATGTATTGTTGAGTGGTTATGCGGTAATGCTGCATCATATTACCGGTCAGGATGAAATGATTATCGGAACCACGGCAGCAGGACGTATGCATGCCGCAGTACTGGAAACGGTAGGTATGTTTGCTAATGCATTAGCCCTGAGGTTATCAGTAAATCCTTCTGACCGCTTTGACCAGTTGCTGGCTCATGTCATCCGGCTTACAACCAATGCACTGGATAACCAGGAGTACCCTTTTGAGAATGTAGTAAGGGGAATCATAAAAAGCAGGGATGCATCACGTAATCCTGTTTTTGATGTGGTATTTAACCTGCAGAACCTTGATATACCGGAAATGGAATTGCAGGGAATAGTACTTGAACAACTTGAATATGAAAAAAACATTTCAAAGTTTGACCTTACACTGAGGGGTATTGATAAGAAAGATTATTTTGAATTTACATTTGAATATAATTCGAAACTATTCCTGCAGGCAACAATTGACCGGTTTGCCGGTATTTTACTCAATATTTACACCGCATTTACACAGCAGCCCGAAATCGCCACGGGCGATATTGAAACAATCAGTGTAAAAGACAGATTGAATGAACTGGCACTGGCAAAAGGTGACATTGCTGAATTTCCCGTTGATAAAACAGTAACTGCACTTTTTGATGAGGCTGTAACACTTCATCCTGATTTTGTCGCTATCCGCTGCGGTACAAATGAATATTCGTATGCCGCAGTAAGCAAAGGCATACAGGCCATAGCAGGCCAGCTCACTGCAGCCGGTGTATACCCCGGAAGTATTGTGGCAATTGAAATGAGTCATTCGCCCGAACTGGTGATGGCGGCGATGGCTGTATTGCGCTGCGGAGCGGCTTATGTACCTGTTGATCCGGCTTATCCTGCTGAGCGCAAGCAATACATGGGCGCAACTTGTAATGTGCAGGCTGTAATTGCTGACAAGGGTACGGATACAAGTAATTACGGGGATGCTTCATTTGTTTATCCTGATGACATTAATTTTAATGACGGAGCTTTTTATCATAAGGCTGTTGCGGGCAATCCGGATGATACCGCCTACATCATATTCACATCCGGCTCTACCGGTAAACCCAAGGGCGTACAGGTAAGCCACAGTGCACTTATTAATTATGTGTTCAGTGCGTCAGCACATTATATCCGTCAAAGTCCCTGTAATATTGCTTTATTCACATCTTTTTCTTTTGATCTTACCGTAACATCTGTTTTTGTACCCCTGCTCACCGGTAATTGCATCAGTATCTTCAAACCGGCAAAAAATGAGGCCCTTACACTTACCGCAATGCTTGCCGATGAAAGCATACAGGTGATTAAGCTTACTCCTTCACACCTCAGGCTGCTGGATCAAATGGGCGAAGTACCATCCAGCATTGATACCATTGTAGTGGGGGGCGAACGGTTGCCTTATGAACTTGCCTTTAGCATTTACAGAAAATCGGGCGGAAGAGTGGCTATCTTCAATGAATACGGTCCCACTGAAGCAACTGTAGGCTGTATGTACCACAGGTTTGATGCCGGTGAAATTTATGATTCAGTGCCCATTGGAAAACCATTGTTCAACAACAGTATATACCTGCTTAACCCGAACCAAAAACTTGTGCCTCATGGTACACCTGGCGAAATATTTATCGGTGGTGCTCAGTTAGCAAAAGGGTATACCGGTGAACCAGCGCTTACACAATCCAGGTTTATTGATAATCCTTTTGAACCGGGCACCCTGCTTTACCGCACGGGTGATATCGCAAAACGTCTTGCCAGCGGGTCACTGATTTATATCGGGCGTAAAGATGAGCAGATAAAGTACAGGGGATACCGCATTGAACCTGGTGAAATAGAAAGTCAGTTGATGGCGCAGGATGGTATTACCGCTGCACTGGTTACTACGGTTGTAATGCCTGACGGGGAAGTTACACTCGTTGCTTATTATACTTCGGTTAAACCTTTGCAGGCCGCAACGCTTAAGCATGCTTTGTCTGCAGTAATGCCGGTATTTATGCTGCCCGTTCATTACATTCCACTGGAAACCCTGCCACTTACTGTAAATGGCAAAGTGGACAAAACTGCGTTGCCACTGCCTGCAGCCGTTAATACAGAAAATAGTTCTCTGCAGACTGGAAACGGGCCGGCAATGGACTCAGCTGGTACCGCAGCGGTATTGAGTAATATATGGAGCAGCCTCCTGGCAATTCCCCAATCCGGGATACAACCTGATTCTGATTTCTTCACATCAGGTGGTCACTCCCTTACAGCTATCAGCCTGGTAGCAGCCATTGAAAAAGAGCTCAATGTAACTTTACAGGTTGCCAGTGTATTTGAATATTCCCAGTTTCAGCAACTGGTAAAGCATACTGAAGCTATGCTGGGCAGGGAAACTGCAGAGGCACAGCCAGCGGTACAGGCCCTGTTACCAGTAGAAAAACGGAGCAGTTATCCGCTGACTTCTGTTCAGCGGCGCCTTTACTTTTTGTACCAGCTTACACCCGATAGTGTTACCTATAACATTCCATTCTTTTATAAGCTGCAAGGTGCCTTTGATGTACAGTGGGCCGGGGCTGCATTCCGGCAAATCATCAACAGGCACGAAAATTTCCGTACTGTGTTCAGGCTGGAATATGGTCAGCCAAGACAGTTTATACTCGACACAACTGATTTTTCACTGGAACAATTTCATACAAAAAACATAGATGAGGCCGCAGCTTTATTTGTACGGCCGTTTACATTTGAAGAAGCCCCCCCAATAAGGGCAGGATTGGCTTTTACTGAAACCGGACAGAATTACCTGATGATTGATTTACATCATATCATTTCAGATGAAATAACCTTTGAAAAATTCATGCAGGAATTCCTGACCCTCTATACCGGTAAGGAACTTGCACCCGCAGGTCTGCAGTATAAGGATTATGCTGTGTGGCAGCAGGAATCACCGGCATACCAGGAAAAGGTGGCTTCACAAAAAGAGTTCTGGCTTAATATGCTCAGTGGTGAACTGCCCGGCATCAATCTGCCGGCTGATTTTGCACGCCCCCCGGTAAAAACTTACAATGGGGATATCGTCAGCCGCAGGCTCGATGCAGCATCACTAAACAGGTTAAAAGCAATGGCTTCCGGTCATGATGTGACCCTTTACATGCTGATGTTTTCAGTGTATCATATCCTTATTTCAAAGCTTTGTAATACAGCTGATGTAATTACAGGTACAATTACTGCCGGCCGCCGCCAGCAGGAGCTGGAAAACGTTATGGGGGCATTTGTAAATACGGTGATATTACGAACCCACCCTTCAGCAGATATGCTTTTTGCCGAATTCCTCAAAACTGTTAAAAAGCGGTCAATCGACAGCTTTGATAACCAGGAGTATCCCTACGAAGACTTACTCGAAAACCTGAGTATAGAAAGGGATATAAGCAGGAACCCGCTTTTTGAAATCATGTTCAATATGCACCCGGTGGAAAACCGTGCAATCAGCCTGGAGGGAATAAGTATAGAACCATGGTACCCTGATAATGGATTTACCACAAAATTTGATCTTAACCTGCAGATTCATTATGATGGTGATGGACTTGAACTGCAGTTTTACTACGCTGCATCCATTTACAAACGTTCATCAGCAGAGCAATGGGCAGATTGCTACCTCAAACTTCTTTCAGTACCGCTGGATAATCCTGCATTGAAAATAGGAGAGATGGAAATGCTGAATGAAGGCAGCAGGCATAAAGTGGTTGAATCATTCAACGATACAAGCCTGCCTTACAACCGTGAAATGCTGATGCACAGGCTGTTTGAACAGCAGGCAGTTCTTACGCCGGGTAATACAGCTGTAGTGGATGCTTTCGGGCAACAGCTTACCTACCAGGCCCTCAACCAATTGTCCAATAAACTGGCACACCGGCTGATCAGTATTGGAGCAGCACCCGGGAAATTTGTATCTGTAACAATGGACAGGAGTATCAGTACAATTGTTGCTGTAATGGGTGTGCTTAAGTCCGGTGCAGCATACGTGCCGCTGGAGCCATACCTGCCAGTACAGCGCATAGCCGGTATTATTGCATCGCTTAATACCTGTGCCATTATCACAGATGCCGTTAATGTAAATATGGTGAATGAGCTGTGCCGGGATTTTGAATTGACACAGCCTGTTTTTTGTGCTGGTGATAACCTGCATGCCGGGGAGTACGGCGATAACATCACTTTTATGGGGAACATCCCGGCTCCACTCAGCGATGCTGAACTGATTAACCCGGTGGTAAATGTCCATTCAGATCACCTTGCCTATGTTATTTTCACATCCGGCTCCACCGGTGTACCAAAAGGTGTTGCCGTAAAGCACAAGCCTGTAATTAACCTGGTTGAATGGGTAAACCGCACATATGATATTGGTACAGCAACCAAAGTATTGTTTACCACATCACTGGCATTTGATTTATCGGTATACGATATTTTCGGCATCCTTGCCGCCGGTGGTGTCATCAGGATAGCATCAAGGGCTGAACTGGCAGAGCCTTCCCGGTTGATAGAGATAGTGAAGCAGGAAGGAATTACATTCTGGGATTCAGCACCCGCTGCGCTGCAGCAACTGGTGCCTTACTTTAACCAGCTGGAGGGTACTGGTGCCTGTCTTAATCTTGTTTTTTTGAGCGGAGACTGGATACCGCTTGATATGCATAAAAATATCATTTCGGTTTTGCCCGATGCAAGGGTGGTGGGGCTGGGTGGAGCCACAGAAGCAACAGTATGGTCTAATTTCTTCAACATTACCGGTATCAATCCGTCATGGAGAAGTATCCCGTATGGCAAGCCAATCCAGAATGCCAGGTACTACATACTTGATGAATACCGGAAACCCTGCCCGGTTGGTGTAAAGGGCGACTTGTATATCGGCGGAGAATGCCTGGCATCCGGTTACATCAATGATGAAGAATTGTCAGCACGTAAATTTGTACCCGATCCTTTTGTAAGCGGGGGAACTATGTATTATACCGGCGATAAAGCAAGGTGGTTTGAAGATGGTAATATCGAATTTTTAGGAAGAGAAGATGCACAGGTTAAAATCAGGGGATACAGGGTTGAACTTGGTGAGATAGAACATCACCTGCTTGGTTTTCCGGGTTTAAAAACGGGAAAGGTGCTTGCTCGCAAAAATGCAACCGGTCAGTTGTATCTGTGTGCATACTACCAGGCAGATGAAGGAAAGGAAGAGCAGCAATTATCGGCATATATGGCGCAGTTGCTGCCTGATTATATGGTTCCGTCTTTCTTTGTGCATGTGCTGCATTTTCCTGTAACAGTAAATGGTAAACTTGATTTTAAAGCGCTGCCCGATCCGGTAATGGACAATAAGCAGTTTGAACTTGCCTTGCCTGAAAATGACCTGCAGGAAGCCGTTAAAAAAATATGGTCATCAGTATTGGGAGTACCCGCAGAGCGTATCAGCACAAATGGAGATTTTTTCAGAACGGGGGGGAACTCCCTCAATGCATCAGCCATGCTGTCTGAGGTACTCAAAGTATTTAATGTTGCAATGCCGCTGGTGAAATTTTTCCAGAAGCCTACTGTAAAAGAGGTGGCAGCATATATTGAAAATGCCGAAACGGCCTCATGGGGAATTATTTTACCTGCAGCTCCAAAAGAAACATACCCGCTTTCGCCTGCACAGCAGCGGATGTTTACAATACAGTATTTAAACCCGGGCCTCACTGCTTATAATATGCCCGTGGCATTCAGGCTCACAGGCAAACCGGATATTGACCGCATACAGGCCGCATTTGAGCAGGTAGTTGCGCAGCATGAAACATTGCGTACATCCTTTGAACTGGGTATAGACGGGATTGTACAGCGGATACAGCCCGAAGTAAATTTTACTATCGAAAGATTGGAGGCCGGGGAAGCATCTCTTGACGATATGGTACAGGCATTCCGCAGGCCATTCGACCTTTCAGAAGCACCACTCTTCCGTGCAGGTATCATCACTCAAAATGCAGACAGTCATGTGCTGGTACTTGATATGCACCATATAATTTCAGATGGGGTGACGATGCATATACTGGTAAATGACCTGAAAAAGTGTTTTGCAGGAGAAGCACTTACGCCACCTGCACTGCAGTACAAGGATTATGTGGAATGGCAATTGAAGCAGCCGGCTAAAGGGATGCAGCTGCAGCGTGAATACTGGCTCAGGCAGTTTGAAGGGCAGCTTCCGGTAATGCACCTGCCAGGTTTTGAAAAAAGGAATGGATTGCCGGCTTATGATGGTGATACAATAAGGTTCAGCCTGGATGCAGATGTACAAAAAGCAATACACCGTATTGAAAAGGAGGAAAATGCCACAACCTTTATGGTGATGATGGCTGCAATCAATATGTTCCTCAGCAGGATAAGCGGACTGGAAGATATTGTAATAGGTTCTCCCGTGGCAGGCCGCAGGCATCCCGGGTTGAAGGATGTGGCCGGTCTTTTTGTAAATGTGCTGGCTGTACGCAATCAACCGGCAGGATATAAAACCTTCAGGCAGTTTGTACGGGAAGTAAGGCAGCAGATGCTTGATGCATATGATAACCAGGAATACCAGTTTGACGATTTGGTGAATGAACTGATAAAAGACAGGGACTGGTCAAGGAACCCGCTGTTTGATGTGTACTTCTTTATGGATAATATCGGCATAAGTACACTGGAAATACCCGGTACCACTGTTACGCTCTATGAAGAGAAGAAGCCAACCACCCAGTACGACATCATGATTGGTATGTCAGCCCAAAACGGGGAATTGGGTGGCACTTTCAGTTATCGCACAGCCCTGTTTACAGAGGAGCAGGCAGCTGGTTGGTGCAGTATGCTCTGTTTGCTTACAGCGCAGCTGGCCGCCAATCCTGATACCCCTGCTGACACTGTACTTGCTGCAATTACAGCAGGCACAGCGGTGCAAATGGAAGGCTGACCCTGGCATAAGGATAAGGCGGGAAGGAATAATTTTTAACAATCAAGCAGCAAGAAAACAAGTTTTTATGTGTGGCATTTGCGGGTATATAAACGTTAAAGGAAACAATGCACAGGAATGGCATGGTGTAATCGAAAAGATGACAGCCAGCCTGACTCATCGTGGACCTGATGGCCATGCCGTAAAACAACGGGGCCCTGTTACATTCGGGTTTACACGCCTGAGTATTATTGATCTTGCCGGGGGAATGCAGCCGCTGACCAATGAGGATGATTCGCTTTTACTGATATGCAATGGTGAAATATTCAATTATATCGAATTAAGGGATGAATTAACTGCAAAGGGACACCGATTCAAAACGAATACAGACGTGGAAGTGATACTCCACCTGTATGAGGAATATGAAACCGGCTTTTTAAACCGGCTTAACGGTCAGTTTGCTTTTGCCCTGTACGATACCACCCGCCGCCAGGTGCTGCTAGCAAGGGATCACTTTGGTATCTTACCCCTGCATTATACCATGCAGCAGGGTGTATTTATTTTTGGCTCAGAAATCAAGGCCATCCTTCAGCATCCGCTGGTAAGCCCTGCTCCTGATCTTACCGGCCTTGACCAGGTATTTACCTTTCCCGGCATCATCAGCCCCCGCACCATGTTTGAAGGCATCAGCAGTCTTGAAAACGGTCATTACCTGATGGTTGATCTTGATAAAGGCGAAATCAGAAAAACGGAATACTGGGATCTTGTTTACCCCGAAGCAGATGCTTTTCATGGTGTGCAAAGTGAAGAATATTATACAGAACAATTAAACGAACTGCTCAGTAAATCCATACAGCTCAGGCTGAGGTCAGATGTGCCGGTGGGTTGCTACCTCAGCGGCGGGCTGGATTCGTCCATTATTGCTGCAAAACTACAGCAGCTTACACCAGATGTGAAGCGCTACACCTTTTCTATTGATTTTGCAGACAGGTCTACTTCCGAAGGTCAATACCAGCGCCTGGTGTCTGACCGCATCGGATCCATTCATTCAGAAAAGCTTTTTCTTGAAGAGGATGTAATCAGTTTGCTGCAGAAGGCTGTTTATTATTGTGAGTGCCCTGTAAAGGAGTCTTACAATACAGCATCCTTTGCACTATCCAGGCTTGTACGGGAAAAGGATATCAAAGTGATACTTACCGGTGAAGGTGCTGATGAGATTTTTGGAGGCTATATAGGTTACAAATTCGATCAGCTCAAATTGCTTACAGGGTCTGGCGACAACAATATAACGGCCGCTGAAAAAGAGCTGCGTATGCGTTTGTGGGGAAACGAACATTTCTTTTATGAAAAAAATTACACCGATTTTGCCAGTGAAAAAAAGAAATTATATTCCACTGAGCTCAATGCTGGCTTCAGTAAGTTCGACTGTCTGAATTTTCCGGTTATCAATACTGAAAGGCTCAGGAACCGGGATATGTTTCATGTAAGAAGCTACGTTGACTACAAACTCCGTATGGCCGATCATCTTATTTCCGATCATGGAGACAGAATGGCCATGGCCAATTCAGTGGAGGCCCGTTACCCTTTTCTTGATGTGGACCTGCTCTCTTTTGCGGCATCCATACCTGCCGGCGTAAAGCTGAAGGATATGGAGGAGAAATACATCCTGCGGCAAATGGCTAAAAACCTGGTGCCTCCCGCAATTCTCGAAAGGGAGAAGTTCGGATTCCTGGCCCCATCCAGTTCGCAGTTACTGCGGATGAACAACAGTTATATCAACGAAATTATTTCATATGACCGTATCCGCCGTCAGGGATATTTCAATCCGGATACAGTGGAATCGCTGAAGAAGCAATACAGTGCAGAAGGGTTTTCACTCAATATACCGTTTGAAAACGATTTGCTTATCACTGTTATCACTTTTGGTGTTTTCCTGGAGCAGTTTAACATGGATTAGTTTTTTTACCACGGTTTTTTATGTTATCACAGTAAAGATATATCAGGATGTTACAAAGAGTTTTTCAAACAGCATTGCTCAATGCAATGGAGAAGAATATGAGCAGGCTTGCGGTACAGGAAGCTGCGCAACAGGTAAGTTATGCAGAACTTAAAACACTGTCTGAGGCGGTTGCACAGCGCCTGCTCCACCAGCCGGGGTACAAACCGGGCGACAGGATAGGTATTGTGGCCGCTACTGCCACAGAGCTTGTAAGCTCCATAATTGGTGTGAGTATGGCCGGAGGTGTGTTTGTGCCACTTGATGCCGCACTGCCCGAAAGCCGTATGGCACTTATGCTTGGAATAGCTTCAGCAAATATCATATTGTATAACGGTAATGAGCCGTTAGAGCAAAATATCAAAGAAATTTGTGGCGAAAAAATCACACTGATTAATTTATACGGTACAGCACCGGAGGGTGATTATTTGCCACTGCCTGTATGGAAAGAAGATGATGCACTGTATATCTATTTCACTTCAGGCAGTACAGGTATTCCCAAAGCTGTACTGGGGTGCAACCAGTCGCTTACCCATTTTATCAATTGGGAAATAGCGGAACTGGGCATACAGCCCGGCAGCCGTTTCAGCCAGTTGATTAACTGCGGATTTGATGCAGTTTTACGTGATATTTTTGTGCCACTTTTTTCCGGGGGAACCATTGTGGCACCAGCGGGCAGAACCTCCCTGATGACGCAGGAAAACCTGCTGCAATGGATTTTGCTCGAGCAGATAAATTATGTCCATTGTGTGCCATCTGTTTTCAGGCTGCTTAACCAGGCCCTCAGCAGTGTGCCGGAAGGGCTGTCGTTAAAGGCAATATGTATGTCCGGCGAAAAAATTCATCCGGCAGAAGTAAAATCCTGGTTCGAAAAGGCAGGTGACGCAGTTGCGTTGTATAATTTTTATGGTGCTACGGAAACAACTATGATTCGGTGTTTTCACCGCATTTCACCCGGTGATTGTGTTGCTGCAACCATACCCGCGGGTAAGCCTGTAGCCGATACCCGTTTGTATGTGCTGGATGAAACCCTTCAGCATTGCGTACCCGGCAACGAGGGGGATGTTTACATATCTAGTCCCTTTGTATCAAAAGGATACTACAATGCAGGTATCATTGAGGCCGGCATATTCAGCAGCGATTTGTTTGGAGCAGGAGCGGCCTATCGTATGTACAAAACCGGCGACAGGGGAATGATTAACGATAATGGCGATCTGGAACTGCGTGGTCGCACAGATGCCCAGTTGAAAATAAATGGAATACGCATTGAGCCGGGAGAGGTTGAAAGTTGTATTATGGAATGTGCAGGGGTAAATGAAGCAGCAGTTTTTAAAACAGAAGCAGGCGGAATGGAAATGCTTGCAGCAGCCGTAGTAATGGGAGATTCATCCGGGCAGGATGCCGGGCAGCTTTCCGAAGCCTTATCCGGTGTATTGCCGGCGTATATGATACCTGCCAAATGGACATTTGTATCAAAATTACCCAGGTTGTTGAATGGCAAGCTCAACCGGCTGGAACTGGCAAATGCAGAACAATCAGCTTTACAGGAAGCCGGTGAAGAACTTAATGAAACAGAACAGGAACTTTATTCAATATGGTCTTCCATCATCAAGGCAGGCAATTTTGGAAAACAGCGGAGTTTTTTTGAACTCGGTGGAAATTCTTTCCATCTAATCAACCTGGTTGCCAAAGTATTCAGGCAATACAGTATCAGGCTTTCCATCAAGGATATTTTCAAATATAATTCTGTTGAAAAACTGGCTGCATTTATCAACCAGAAAAATACCGTGAGCGATGATGCGATACCAACCATACCTGAAGCGGAATATTATAATTTATCCCGCAGTCAGTTTCAGATATTTCATCAGCAGCATATTTTTGAAGGCACTACACTTTATAACCTGCCGCAGTTTTTTACGCTGGAAGGGGCAGTTGACCCGGGTGGGATGAAAACAGTTTTTGAAAAACTGCTGGAGGCACATCCTTCATTGAGAACCGGGTATGCGTTTAAAAACGATGTTCCGGTGCAGTTTATAGCAAAGGAAGCAGCTGTTGATTTTACATATGCAGAAATGTGTGGACTGAGCAGTGAAGATGCTGACAAACAGATGGATGATTTCATTCAGCCCTTTGACCTTGAAAAGCCGCCGCTTTTCAGGGCAAAACTGATCAGGACCGGAGATGAAAAGTTTCTTCTGATGACCGATGTGCATCATATTGCGGCAGATGGCTTTTCACAAATAATACTAAACCGGGATATGATGATATTAAGCGCCGGGGGAGTGTTGCCGGTGCAGCCATTAAGGTATATTGACTATGCTTCATGGCAGCAAAACAGGCAGGCAGGTGCTGCGCTGAAGGCACAGCAGGATTACTGGGTAAAAAAACTTACCCCGCTTCCACGTAAAGTGCAGTTGCCTGTAAAATCCGGCATTGCTGACGAAAATGATTTATCTGCGGATACCTTTTATTTTGCAATAGATGCCGGTGATACAAAAAGGATAAAACAACTCGTAAGAGAACAAGAAGCGACGGTAAATACATTTCTCCTTACTGTATTTAACATTTTGCTTGCCAGACTCAGTGCACAGGATGATATCATTATCGGGATGCCCTCCGATGGAAGAACCCGTGCCGAATTAGCCGGCATAGTGGGGATGTTTGTAAATACACTCGCTGTACGGAATGAAATACCGCAGGACATGCCTTTCAGCAGTTTGCTCAATACCGTCAAAACCGGGATGCTTGAGGCACTGGATAACCAGGATCTGCCTTTTGATGAACTGGTGAACCTTTTGAAAGTTCCCCACAGTACCAGGAACAGGCTTTTCAATATCATGTTTGTATACCTCAATATGGAGGTGCAGCAAGGAAGCCGGGGAGCAATTACAGCCCAGCCTTATCCCCGTAAAACAAAGTCGGCACGGTTTGATATTATTCTTACCGGTTTTGAACAGAATGGCACGGTGAAAATGAAAATCGAATACCTGGAGCGGCTTTTTTCGAATGAACAGATAAGCTTGATCGCAGATTACTTTAAAGCAGTGGTAAAACAGGTGCTCGACGACAGGGAAATAACACCGGGCAATATCCAGCTGCAGCACAGTATGGAATCAGTCAATTACGAAATAAGTGACTTCGAATTTAACTTTTAATCTTCTCCAATTCTAAATCGTTACTCATGAATCATGCGGAAGAGCTTGAACTGTCTGCAGTTGCCTCTCAAAAAAACAAAGAGCGTTACTACTGGATAGATGAAGTATTTGCTGAATCCCTGGATAATTTTTTTGTTACGGCTTCGGGATTACAGCATCCTGGTGGCGTGCCCGGGGAAGCATTCAGTCAAAAATTCATCCTTGATAAAGCTGTATCGGACAAAGTGCTGCGTATCTGCGGCAGTTCCGATACATCATTGCATGCGATACTTTTCACAGCTTTAGGGTGCCTGTTCAGCAGGCAGCAAAATGTTGATGAGGTGTTGATTGCAACGGGTATTTTTGGCCGGGATAAACAAAGCACGGGTAAACTCCTCAATGATACCTTAGCAGTACGAAACAGCTATTCGTCAGAAAAATCTTTCAGGCAGCTGCTGAAAGAGATAGCCGGGAAAATGCAGCAGGCCGTAGCGCACCAGAATTATCCTGTAAGGCTGCTGATGAACCAGTTGAACCGGGAGCACGACACCATGGAGCGGCTGCAGTTCAGTACAGGTTTGCTGCTTGAAAATTTACAACCGGGCATACCTGCAGAAGCACTGGCAAATATTGTTTTTTCATGGCACCGTACAAACAATACGCTGGAGTGTACCATTTATTATCATGGCAATTGTACCGCAGACGAAATCGCAAGATATTATGATCGCCTTGCCACTTTGCTTGACAGGCTCACTGATCAGCCCGGAGAGCCTATCGGCAATATCAGCATGCTTTCCTGTAAGGAATGGCATACCTGTTTTCACGAATTTAACAATACGGCTTACGATTACGGAACAAGCTGGAAATGTCTGTCAGAAATCATAGAAGCAAGGGTGAAGGAAATGCCGGAAAGCATCGCATTAAAATGGGATGACGGCACACTCAGCTTCAGCCAGTTGAATGATAAAGCCAACCGCCTTGCATGGAATATCAGGGGCAGAGGAATTGGCAGGGGAGATGTGGTTGCTGTATTGGCGGACCGCAGCCCCGAAATGGTAACCGCCATATATGGCATTGTAAAGTCCGGTGCAGCTTATATGCCGCTTGATCCTGCAGCTCCTGCAGATAGTATCGCTTACAAAGTGAGTGACAGTGGCTGTAAACTGGCATTTTGCAGCACCAGGTATACAGCAAACGAAGGCATGGGAGGTATCACCGTGCTTGATCTTGGTAATGAAGCGGAATATGATTTTGCAAATGAAAATCCGCCTTGTGAAAATACAGGTGCCGATATAGCCTATGTTATTTATACTTCCGGTTCCACAGGCAGACCCAAGGGCGTAATGTCGCCGCATGCAGGTTTACTCAACAGGATATTCTGGATGCAAAAGGAATACCAGTTGTCCTGTAAAGACACCATCCTGCAGAAAACGAATTACACCTTTGATGTATCGGTATGGGAATTTTTCTGGGGCGTATTTGCAGGCTGCTCACTTTATCTGCTGAAACCCGGTGATGAAAGCGATCCTGAAAAGATTGTTGATACCATAAATCATGCAGAGGTTACTGTACTGCACTTTGTGCCTTCCATGTTTGCCGCATTTCTTGAGTATGCCGGGCAGTCACAGGCTGCTGCAAAGCTGTCGTCCGTACGGTATATTATGGCCAGTGGCGAGGCTTTGAATTACCCCCAGGTCAACCGTTTAAACAGTCTGCTGACTGGTGCCATGCTGGTTAACCTGTATGGCCCTACTGAGGCGTCCATTGATGTATCTTATTATAATTGCCCCAAGGGAATTGTGAGCAGCAATATACCTATTGGCAAACCAATCGATAACATACATATTTTTATTACAGACAGGCACATGAATCTAGCAGGAGCAGGAATGACAGGAGAATTGTGCATTGGAGGGGCAGGCCTGGCAGCAGGGTATATCAACAATCCGGGTCTTACGGAGCAAAAATTTGTAACCGTAAACTGGTACAATGGACGGTTGTACCGCACGGGAGACCTTGCCAGCTGGCAGCCCGACGGCACCATTATGTATCACGGACGTACCGATTTTCAGGTTAAGCTCAGAGGCTACCGTATTGAACCCGGCGAAATTGAAACGGTACTCAGTGCTTATCCACAGCTGCAGAATGTAGTGGTACTCATAAGCGGAAAAAATGATGCAGATAAAAAGCTGGTGGCATACTATACAGCCGCAGGAACCGTATCTGCATCTGAATTGCAGCAATACCTGGCAGAAAAACTGCCTCACTATATGATACCTTCCTTTTTCATCCAGCTAAGCAGCTTCCCCCTTACCGCCAGCGGTAAGATAAACCGGGGTGAGCTGCCCGCCGTTGAAGATATGCTGCTTAAGGATGAGGGATACACTGAGCCGGAAACTGAAACTGAAAAGAAACTGGGCGATATATGGATGCAGGGGCTGCAATTGCTGCGGGCAGGCCGGGACGACAGTTTTTTTGACTGGGGCGGCGATTCAATCAAGGCTATCAGGCTCATTAACCAGATAAGATCAGTTTTTGGAAAGGATGTGCGCATTGCTGATTTGTACCGGTTACGTACCCTTGGCGCATTGGCTCAATATACAGATTCAGCAGCAATTATTTCAGATGACCAGAACAGGGAACTTCTTGCAGCAGAAAAAGAAATAGAGGTTATACGTGCCGGAGAGATGGCCAATATGAGCAATCCCGGGGAAATAGAGGACCTGTTTCCTATGAGCGATATCCAGAGCGGTATGGTGTATACTTCCATCATCAATCCGGGACTGGGCATCTATCATGACCAGTTTCTTTATAACCTGCCGGAAAAGGTGGATGACGGCATCTTTGAAAAAGCATTGTTATGGATGACTGCAAAGCATGGGGTATTGCGTACTTCATTTTACCCCGACCGTGGACCCGAAGGCCTGCAGGTTGTGTACAAAAATGTACAGCCGGTATTTAAAACAGTTGACCTGGATGGCAGTGATTCAACCGGGGCTGATCGAATGATTAAAGAATACGTAATACACCAACGTACCATACCTTTTGATTTTGAAAAAGCTCCTTTGTGGCGAGCCACTCTTTTTCACATCAATGAAAGGACTGTCTTTCTGTTCCAGTTTCATCATGCAATACTGGATGGCTGGAGCGTTGCTTCTTTTAATACAGAACTTAATGACGTATACCGCCGCATACAGCAAAGCGGAACCCTGGTGCCACCCGTATCACTCAAATGCTCCTACAGGGACTTTATTGTACATGCTGCCGCAGTAAGAAATTCGGATACCAACAGGATATTCTGGCAACAGGAGCTTGCAGACCTGAAACCACTTGCTTTGTTTACTGCCACGGACGTCAATGAAAAGGTATCCAGGGTGTTTGATACTGATTTTTTGCAAAAACTCCGCCTGAGAGCGGCCGAAGACAAGGTACATTTAAAGAGTATATTTTTTGCAGCTTTTGCATGTGTGATGCGCATGTTTACCTATGAAAAGGAATGTACGCTGGGGCTTGTAACCAATAACAGGCCTGTGCTTGAAGACGCAGATAAACTGCTTGGATGCTTTTTAAATACTATCCCTGTAAGGGTAAAAGATCCTGCTGCCGGAACCAGCTGGAAAGAATTTGTGACGGGTATTGACGACAAACTCAGCCAGCTAAGGGAAAGAGAAAACACAACACTGCGTGAAATTGCCGGCATGCTCAGGCATAAGGTTTCTGACGGCAATCCCTTTTTTGATGTGGCATTTAATTATACCAATTTTCATATTTACGAGCCATTAATTGAAAAAAATGTTACTGCTAAGGAAGACCGCACCACGCCGCTTGATGATTTAAGCCATGAAATCACCAATACCTTTCTCAATCTTACGGTGAATCTTACCGGTGATGTGATGAGCCTCAATTTTACTTTGCGCAAGAAGATGCGGAACAATAAATCGGCAGGTGACATACTTTATTACATGACCCGGTTTCTGGACAACTATACCGAAAATGCCGGAAGTGTATTGCGTGCAGACCTGCTGATGCCTGAAGCGGAGCATGAGTTTCTGCTGAAACACGGCACAGGTGCCATCAGGCCGGGTACAGATAAGATTACAGTGCCTGCCATGTTTGAAGCGCAGGTACAACTGCAGCCGGATAATACGGCAATAATATTCAATTCAGAACGGCTTACCTACAGGCAGCTTGATGAGCGCAGCAATCAACTTGCATGGTACCTTAAGCAGGCAGGTGTGCAGCCTGGTACACATGTAGGGATATGCCTGGAGCGGGGCATTGAAATGATTACGGGTATCCTTGCTGTACTGAAAGCAGGCGCAGCGTATGTTCCCATTGATCCTGAGTATCCATCCGGGCGGATAAGTTATATGCTAAATGATGCCGGTATAAAAACGGTGCTGGTTGACAGCAGGGGCCAGGAGGCCATAGCTGAGGCAAAAGGCAACTCTGATGATACTGCTGATAAAAAGCCCTTTGAAACGATTAACCTGGTAACAGCAGCTGCATTAATCAGTGAGCAGCCTGCAGATTCATTACCAGTGCCTGGCGATCCATCTGCAGTGGCTTATGTAATTTATACATCTGGTTCTACAGGAAAGCCCAAAGGGGTATTGTGCAGGCATGGAGGACTTTCTAACCGTATTGTCTGGGCGCAGGAACAATACCAGCTTACCCCGCATGATGCCATACTTCAAAAAACAACCTTTTGTTTTGATGTATCTGTGTGGGAGCTGCTGTGGCCGCTTGCGGCTGGTGCCAGGCTTGTTTTTGCTGCCCCCGGCGGTCATAAAAACACGGAATACCTGGCCGGTATTATACAGAAAGAGCAAATAACACTGATGCATTTCGTGCCATCCATGCTGGAGGCATTTCTTGAAAATGAAACAGCTGCAGCCTGTACCTCACTGCGCCAGGTTTTATGCAGCGGAGAGGCACTTACTCCGGCACAGGCAGCTTTGTTCAGGAAAAAACTTCCGGCTACTGCACTTGACAATCTGTATGGACCTACTGAAGCGTCTATTGATGTAAGCTGGTGGAACATGACGGAAAACTGGCGTGAAGAGGATGTGGTGCCTATTGGCCGCCCGGTATTCAACACACAATTGTACATATTAAATACATCCGGCCAGCTTGCCCCGGCAGGTATACCCGGTGAGTTGCATATTGCAGGGCTTCAGCTGGCAGGGGGCTATCTCAATAAACCCGAACTTACCAGCAAAAGTTTTATTCCCAATCCTTTTAGTACATCAAAGGATTCGCTTATGTACAAAACAGGTGATTTAGCCCGCTGGCTGCCCGATGGTAATATTGAATACCTCGGCCGTACAGATGAACAGGTTAAAATCAGGGGCTACCGCATTGAACTGGGAGAAGTGGAAGCACAATTGCAGCAATGCAGCGGAGTAAAAAAGGCAGTTGTTACAGCTTCAGCAACCGCAGCCGGTGACACAGCGCTTACAGCCTATATTGATATGCATGGGGTACTTGATAAACAACTCCTGATAAACGAATTGAGCAGGTTGCTTCCGGAATATATGATACCCCGGCTTTGGGTGCAACTGGATGAATTTCCCCTTAATGCCAACGGTAAAATTGATAAGAAAGCCCTTCCAAAGCCGGATGCTACAGCATTGCTGCAGCAGGAATATGTGGCACCGCGGAATGAAACAGAACAGCAACTTGCTGAAATATGGGTGCAACTGCTCAAGATAGAAAAAGCAGGTATCTATGATAATTTCTTTGATTTGGGTGGCCATTCACTGCACGCACTGCGCATGCTGTCGGCTGTTAACAGGCAGTTCAATCTCAGCATATCTTTTCAAACCATATTCAGTTTCAGATGCATTGCAGAATTAGCCGCATACATTGAATTGGTAATGGCCGGAAGAACTGCCAGCCAGGAAACAGGAGTGGAAGTATTTGAAATTTGAATTATTTGAGTGTGATATAATACCAGAAAATTATGATTACTGAAAGTGTTGATTCAGCCATTATCAGGCTAATTAATGCCGCAGGACGGGATGGCATTGTTCTTTTTACTGACAACGGAAAACTTAAATACAGGTTGAAACCCGGATACAGTATTTCTGAATCATGGGTGGAAAAAATTAAAGAACATAAGGAGGGGATTCTTGCCTTTTTTGATGAGCATCAGGATGAACTCCTGAAGGCATCTTCTCCTGTTGCTGTAATAATACCCGGAGAAAGGCCGGCGCAGTTGCCGCTTTCGTATGGCCAGGAAAGATTATGGTTCATTGATAAGTTACAGGGCAGCGTGCAGTATCATATACCGCTTGTTTTCCGGTTACAGGGCAATTTGTGCAGAAAAAGTTTTGAAAATGCATTTAGGTATATTACTGACAGGCATGAAGTACTTCGCACCATATTCAGTGAAAAGGATGGGGATGTATACCAGGCTGTATTACCCGGCGGCAGCTTTACAATAAACTATTGTACAATGGCTGAAGTGGAAGAAACTGGTGCCAGCCTGGAAACATTTACAGAAACTAAAATAAAAGAACCTTTTAATCTGGCTTCCGACTACATGCTGCGGGTGCAACTGCTGGAGCAGGCCCCGGATGATTACCTGGTAATAGCAGTATTGCATCATATTGCAGCAGACGGATGGTCGATGCGCATTTTGCTGCGTGAATTTACTGAAGTGTATAAGGCATTTGCCACGGGTATGCAGGCATACCTGCCCCCGCTTGGGATACAGTATGCTGATTATGCTGTATGGCAGAAATCAGAGGAACAGACCAGGCTGATGGAGCAAAAACTTGATTACTGGAAAAAACAGTTAAAAGATACGGCTTCGCTTGAGTTGCCGGCTGATTTTACAAGACCTGCATTGCAAAGTTCAAATGGCGCCATCTGTACATTTTCTTCAGGTTCCGCACTTGCAGCAAAAGTAAACAGGTTGGCGCAGGAGGAAGATGCCACTTTATTTATGACCCTGCTGGCGGCGTTCAAAGTGCTGCTGTATCGCTATACCGGCCAGGAAGATATTTGTGTTGGCACACCCGCCGCCAACAGGATTGTAAAAGATACCGATCCGCTGATAGGTTTGTTCATCAATACACTTGCACTCCGCAGTTACGCAGATAGTGAAGCTTCATTCAGCAGTTTACTGCAGCAGGTTAAAAGGCACTCAATAGCAGCATTCTCCAACCAGGATGTGCCTTTTGAGAAAATTGTGGAGCAGGTAGTAACAGGAAGGGATATGAGCAGAACACCACTTTTCCAGGTAATGTTTGTACTGCAGAATAATGAGGAATTCGGCTCTGTTTCACTCCATGGTATAACGCTTTCTCAAGTTCCTGCTGCACAGGTGGTGGCTAAGTACGATATCACCTTTACGGTTACAGAAAGTGCCGAAGGTTTCAATACGGTAATTGAATATTGCACGGATCTTTTTACCGAAGAAAAAATACGGCAGATGTACAGGCATTATGTGCAGCTCCTTGAAAGTATTACAGCGGAGCCCGGCACAGCATTGAACAGCCTGAAAATGCTTTCTGCAGAGGAACAGCTGGTAATTGAGTCATTTAACCCGCCATCAACGCCGCTTCCCGCAGATATCACCGTGGTTGATCTGATAGAAAAATGTGCCGCAGAAAATGGCCAGGCAGCAGCATTGGTATTTGAAGGCCGCAGCCTTACTTATACACAGATGGATGTTGCTGCCAATCAACTGGCGCATTATCTCCGGTCGAAAGGCGTAACAACGGAAAGCAGGGTGGCCATTTGTATGGAACGCTGCCTGGAAATGGCCATCGCAATTGCAGGCATCCTTAAAGCCGGAGCCTGTTATGTGCCCGTTGATCCGCTCTATCCTGCTGAAAGGATTCATTATATGCTGGAAGACAGTAGTGCACAATTAATGCTTGTAAAAGGAAGTGTACTGTTAACGCAGCTTACTGAAATTGCCGGGGAGCTGCCTATTGAAGTACTTGAATATGATATAGACGGTAGCAGTACCGCCCATTTTCCGGCAACTGCTGTAAAGACTGACCTCGGCCAGCATAATGCAGCATACATCATTTATACATCAGGCTCCACAGGCCGCCCCAAAGGAGTGATAACAGAACACCGCAGCCTGCTCAACCGGTTGCTTTGGGCTGCCGCTAATCATAAAATCACCAGCAGTGATACAGTATTGCAAAAAACTACTTTTTGTTTTGATGTATCCGTATGGGAGTTTTTACTGCCGCTGATAAAAGGAGCTGTTATGCTGATTGCAAAACCGGGCGGTGAAAAAGATCCGGTATACCTGAGAAGGCTGATTCGTGAAAATAAAGTTACCATTGTTCACTTTGTACCACCGGCACTTGAAGTGTTTCTGCTTGACATACCGGCAGGTGACATTATACCCTGCCTCAAACTGGTGGTGTGCAGTGGCGAGGCACTCAAAAACAGTCATGTAACACTATTCAGGTCTAAGCTGGGAGATGTCCGCCTGCTGAACCTGTATGGCCCAACCGAAGCAGCCATTGATGTAAGTTTTTGGGAAGCACCAGCAGGCACTTTTGCTTCAACCATGAAGGTATTAATCGGTAAGCCTGTATGGAATACCCGCTTGTACATACTTGATGCAGCCTTGAACCTTTGTCCTCCCGGGGTGGCTGGTGAGTTATATATTGGCGGAGAACAGGTAGCAAGAGGGTACATTGGCAGGCCGGATCTTAACCGGGAAAAATTTGTACCGGATCACTTCAGTAAAGCAGGAGACAAAAAATTATACCGCACAGGAGACCTCTGCAGGTGGACAGCCGGCGGAGAAATTGAATACATCGGTCGGACCGACGACCAGGTAAAAATCAGGGGCTACCGCATTGAGCTGGGAGAAATTGAAAATGTACTCAGGCAACATGAGCAGGTAAGCAAATGTGTTATAGTATCCAGTGACCATATAGGAGGTTCCAGGCAACTTGCAGCGTATGTTGTGCCCCGGGCAAAATTTGAAAAAGAGCATCTAATTAAATATCTTGCTGAACAGCTGCCGGAATACATGATTCCTGCAATTTGGGTGGAAATGGATGAATTGCCATTAACCAGTAATGGCAAAATTGACCGTAGAGCCCTGCCGGAGCCGCTTGCGGGACTATCAGGTAATCGTGAGTTTATTGCTCCCCGTACAGATACTGAGATGCAGCTTGCAGCGGTGTGGCAGGAATTTCTTGGAGTGCAGGAGCCCGGCATACACGATAATTTTTTTGAATTGGGAGGGCATTCCCTTCTGGCAGCCCGCATAGTAGCTGCTGTACGCCAGCAACTCAGTAAGGATATCAGCATCAGGGATATTTTTATATACCCTACGATAGAAAAACTGTCAGCTTACCTTGAGGGAATACGTCCGGGGCTGGTAGTACCGCCTGTAGTGCCGCAGCAGCGCTCAGAAATTATCCCGCTTTCGTTTGATCAGGAACGTATATGGATGATTGACCAGTTAAATGGCAGTACTGAATATCATATGCCGGTGGCCCTTCGTATAACCGGGAAATTAGATAAACTGGCTGTTGAGCATGCAGCACGCATGGTTATTAAAAGACATGAAATACTGCGTACAGTTTTTCGCATACACGATGATATTCCTGTTCAGGTGATACAACCTTACGATGATCATCTTTTTTCAATAATAGAAATTGATGCTGCCGGAAGGGAGGAAGACGCCTTAAAAAAGATGGTGGAAGCCTGCATTGCCGAACCATTTGACCTTGCAAATGAGCTTACGATACGGATTTACCTGCTTTGTGTAAGCGATATTGACAGTATACTGGTCATCAATTTGCATCATATTGCCACAGATGGCTGGTCAACCCCTTTGATGATCCGTGATTTTATTGAATTCTTCCGCTCTTACACTGAAAAAAGAGAGGCCCGACTGCCGGAACTTTCTGTACAATATGCTGATTATGCTATCTGGCAGAGAAATTATCTGCAGGGCGAATTGCTGGAGAAAAAACTTGGTTACTGGAAGAAAAAGCTGGAAGGGCATACCCCTTTAAGTTTACCCGTAAAAAGCCTGGTACCGCTGAAAAAAAGCAACCGGGGTGCCATTTATGTGTTTCACTATTCAGCCGAAATGAAGGCCGGGTTAAAAAAACTGGCTAAGGAGGAAGAAGCAACACTGTTTATGGTAATGCTTGCACTCTTTAATATATTGTTGCAGCGCCACAGCGGGCAGAATGATTTTTGCATTGGTGTGCCGGTAGCCGACCGTTTGCACAGGGAAACAGAAAACCTGCTTGGATTCTTTGTAAATACACTCGCTTTCCGCACACCGCTTGGAGGTAACCCTACTTTCAGGGAGTTATTGCAGCGGGTTAAACAAAACACACTGGATAATTACGACCACCAGGATATACCTTTTGAAAAAGTAGTGGAAGCAGTGGGGGGGCGTGATGGCCTGCGGCACCCGGTTTTTCAGGTGATGTTTACACTTGAAAACAACAGGGAAAACCCAAGGATGGTGCTGGGTGATGTGGAATTTGTACGCCAGCCATTTGAGCAGCATACTGCTCTGTTTGAACTTTCACTGGTAGTAAAAGATCAGTTTGAGAATGATAACAAACTCATCCTGGAATATAATACCGACTTGTTTAGTGAAAGCTTCATTGCAGGTATGGGAACCCGCTTTCTTGAACTGATAAAATCTGTAACGGACAACCCCGACCTGGAAATCGCAAGTCTTGGTTTGCTTTCAGCATCCGATCAAAAAGAACTTTCCGGATTTCAGGGTATTCAGCTGGATACCGGAGCTGCCGGTGCTACTGTGCTTGATTTGCTCGAACCCCGTTTGCTTAAAGGCGGCAACAGCACAGCCCTCAGTTTTGGTGAAGCATCAATGAGTTATGCTGAGCTGAATGAGCGCAGCCATGAGCTTGCCCGTGTACTGCGCAGTGCCGGCGTGTGTGAAGAAGTAAAAGTGGGCATTTGCATGGAGCGTGGGTTTGAACTGGTGATAAGTGTACTGGCTGTACTGCGCAGTGGTGGCTGTTATGTTCCCTTCGATCCTTCTTATCCTGCCAGCCGGCTGCGTTATATGCTTGAAGACAGCGGTGCCGGTCTTGTGCTGTACAAAGGCAATTCGGCAGCAGCCCAGCTGCGTGACATATCCGGCGATTTGCCTGTAGCATTACTGCAGTATGATTTATCCTCAGGTGATATACCTGCGGCCCCTGCCGGCAGTGCATCATTATGGGCACCTCCGCAGCCCGGCAATCTTTCTTATATCATCTATACCTCCGGGTCTACCGGCCGCCCCAAGGGAGTAATGCTGGAGCATGGCAGCCTTTACCGTTTCATGTGCTGGTGCCGGGAAGAATTTAGTGAAGAGGATTATGAAGTGCTGTATGCAGTAACATCGGTATGTTTTGATATTTCGGTATTTGAGCTGCTTTTTCCATTAACCGTGGGCCGGCGTATGCGTATACTCGAAAACGGTTTATCGCTGCGTGACTGGCTTGGGCGTGAAGAGCGTGTGCTTGTGAACACTGTACCCAGTGTGGTTAATGCGCTGATAGCTGATGGCGTTTCCTTTACCGGTGTAACGGTGCTCAATATGGCCGGCGAGCCCATACCGTTCGAAGTACAGCGCTCCCTGGATGTGGAATCAATGAGTGTGCGCAACCTTTATGGCCCAACGGAAGATACGATATACAGCACGGTGTACCGCCTGGTGAAAAACCGTCCGCTTCTGATAGGCCATCCCAAAGCCAACAGCCGTATTTATATAGCCGGGGAATATGGAGATATAAAGCCTGCTGGCATACCCGGAGAGATTTGCATAGGCGGTGGCGGACTTGCCCGTGGATACGTGAACCTGCCTGACGAAACCGCCTCCCGTTTTGTAAGCGGCTGGCTGC
>JANMIG010000063.1:0-12901 GCA_031375675.1 Chitinophagales bacterium | reverse complement strand
TCAACACAATTCCAGAACTCCAGGAATTTGTGTTCACTATTTCTAAAACATTAACCAGCACCGATGTGAAAAGCATTTGCGGATATAATTATATATTTTCAGACTTATTTTGGTCTGCTAAATAATTCAATTTGGTATAACTCCAGGGCACCCGCTGGCTTATATCAACCGCAGTGCCATTAAAATATTTACTATTGTACTCGCCATAATAAACATTGGCCGTAACGGTGTTGCCATCCCACACGGTCCATCCGGCAGGTTGAATATGACTGCTGAGCACACTGCTTAGTAAAACAGTTTTCTGTCTTGTATTGGGCACATCCGGGCTGGGCCATGGGCGGCTGAGGAAATAAAGTGTATTGCCATTGTTCATGGGCAGTCGTGCATTACGGAAAACAAAGCCATAGGGCTGTCCGTTGGGTGTATTCGGCGCCGTGATGAATGAGCTGGAAGTGGCACTGCGGGTTTTAGCGTACACCACACAACTATCAAACAGCGCAATACTACTGCCGAAAATGAAATCTACATTGCCATCAATATAGCAATTGTTAAAATAAGCCCTGGGTGTACCAGCTCCCTTCAAATAGAGCGTATCCTGGTTGGCCAGAAAACGGCAGTTTTTAAACACCGCCCTGTCTGCATTTACCAGTACGGCAACCGCTTGCGACCCATCGCCAAAACTGTTTTCGAAAGTAATATTAAAGGCTGCAAAATCAGTAGCGTTTACGGTAAAGCTGGCACTGTTTTGTGTACCCACCGTGGTATTGCAGGTAAGCAATTTTGCTGCGTAGTCGTCGTAAGTAAGCACCACGCCTGTAACAGACTCTCCAATCAACTGTATAAAAGGTTTGTTAGTGGGTATGGTTATTTTTTCTTTGTACCTGCCATTTTTAATATAGATGGTGTAAGCGGCAGTTAACCCTGCCGGTGCAGCATTAATGGCTGCCTGCACTGTTGTATAATTGCCGCTGCCATCTTTTGCCACAGTTAAGTCGTAGGCCGATGCGTTTTTAAAAAAAGCCAGGCATAAAAAGCAAAGCAATCCGGCAATCGTTACTTGTCTAAGTCTCATTACAAAAATCTTTTAACGTTGAATAACTAATTTGTAAGTAAGTGTTTCACTACCGGTAATAATTTTCACAACGTATAATCCGGGATTAAAGCGGTTAAGATTTTTATTGGTTACCGTTGCGGCTATCGTTTCGTCCAGATGCAGCTTACCGGCAATGTCCAGCAACTGCAGCCTGTATTTATTGTCCGCATCGGTTACGATTGTTATCTCTCCTGCTGTGGGGTTGGGGAAAAGCTTCACCGAAACATTGTGATCAAATCTTACCGTCCGTACCTGGCTCAGCGTTTGCTTACCATCAATATCTTCCTGCACAAGCCGGTAATAATGGATTCCTTTTTTGGCTTCTGCATCTACAAAAGCATATTTATTTACTACGGTTGAATTACCCTGCCCCGCTACAACCGCCAATATCTTCCAGTTATTATTACCTGTGCTGCGCTGTACAATAAATTGTTTGTTGTTTATTTCCTGTTCGGTTTGCCACTCCAGCAATGCTGTAGTGCCTTCTTTTTTGGTCACCGTAAATGAAGATAGTTGTACCGGAACTGGTGCCAGCTTGCTTTGAAAAAAGAAGGTGCTGAAGCTGCTGGTTTGAAATTCGATATAGTACCCGTTTTGATAGGTGCCAAACACCGCATAACCCTGCGGTACAATAGTGCTAAAACCTGCAGGCAGGCTGTTAATGCAGGTATTGTCATTCGATTTTAACACCTGTAAATCGTTAATGGTATTAATGGAAGGGTCGGCCGCCTTTAAGGCATTGAACTCAGCCAGGCTAAGATAAAGCCGTACTGTAACGGGCTGTGTGATCAACACAGGATTGGCAGGAGTGATGGTAATATTCCGGCGTGCATACTGGTTGCCATTTATATCGGTACGGTTGGTGGTACTGGTATAATAAGAAACAGTAAAAGCCCCAAAGCTTCCATTATCCAGCATTGAAGCTGCAATATGGTTGCTATCAGCAGATGCGGTATAAGCAGCATTGAGATAACCGCTGTATGTGGTATCCCTTGCATGCAGCCACTGGCCGCTGGCCGTACTTGTAAAACCTTTGACAGAAATACATGTGTTAGGGGTACCAACTGCTGCAATGGTATCTCCGTTTAAGTAGTTTTCAATATTATTATAGCCGCTGGTACTTTGATAGGTATTCCTGTCTGCGGCATTGGTGGTATTTAAACCCCTTGCCAGTTCCCAGTTATCGGGCATGCCATCTTTATCGGTATCGGTTTGTGCAGTACCGGCAGCTAATGCGGGCCATGCACCCTGTGTTAAGGCAAATGCAGTTTGTGAGGGATAACCACCCTGGCAATCTATCAACCTTCCGGTACGGTTTCTTACATCGTTTACAATACGCATATCCAGCGTATCCCTGCGGGGAAGGCTGCAACCGGCACCTGCCAATACTGATTCGTATGCATCGGTGGCGGCCTGCATATTAATAGGTATATGGTTAAATGGGGCAAACACCTGCGAAGCTGTTGAGTCAGCATAAGAGCCACTGTTGAACGCCGCTCCCAGCCAGTTGCGGGCAGTAACAGCAGCACTGTTATCGCAATAGTTGCCTGTTAAGTAATACTTTCCGTAAGCAATGGCCGGGCTGGTTTGCCTGTATGGATTAATAAGCATATTGCGCCTGTTTACACCGGCAGTGGAAGTATTGGGTGTAGAGGGCCCATACTTGTAATAATTGTTAACGATATTGTAACTGCCGCCTTCGCCTCCATTTACATTATAATCGGCCCAGTTGTAAATGATATTGTTACGGTAATCAACAGTATCGGCTACACCGCCCCTGATACCATCAAAGCGTGGGGCACGCCCCCGTAAATGCGCATACAGGTTGTGATGTACAGACAGTTGTTTACCACTCAGTATACCACCATAAGCATGGTTTTGCACACCTGTTCCCTCATCATGATACGACCTGTCGAGCGGTTCGGTGATAAAGCACCACTGAATGGTATTATTGGTACCGTGATACAATGTAAGGGCTTCATCATTACTCCAGCTCATGGTGCAATGGTCAATTACGATGTTGTTTCTGTCGCTGCTGTTATCGCCAAAAGCATCATCAGCACCCAGGTTGGCTGCCTGGTTTTTATCTCCCAGCCTGAAGCGCAGGTAACGGATGATGATATTACTGGCACCAATTGAAACCGGGTAGTCGGCAATACAAATACCCTCTCCTGGCGCTGTTTGCCCTGCAATGGTGGTATTGGCCCTGTTTAATGAAAGTGCTGAATTGAGGCGGATGGTTCCTGAAACCCTGAACACCACTATGCGGTTAGCGGCTGCCGGGCTGTTATTGGTGCAGGCATACCTGAACGTACCCACACTGCCATCATCCGTAAGTTTTGTAACTTCAAAAATAGTGGGCGCTACTGCTGTAGTTCCCCTGCCACCGGTGCTGAATTTACCTGCTCCCTCTGCTGTTGGAAAAGCAGGCAACTGCGCCTGCAAAGAAACGGATATGAAAAAAACGAATACAGTAAGTAGTGATTGTAGTAAATATTTCATGCATGCAAATCGTTGACGAATAATCGTCAATGAAATTACAGGAACTTCAAAAACAAGCACGTAAAATCTACGCAATCGTTACCGGCAAATTACTTCTTTAATGGCGGTACTACCACTCTTGCTGCCAGTTCGGGAATAAGTTTTTTTATATCAGCAAGTATAAGCTGTGCAATAAGCCTTGCACCCAGTTCACTAAAATGAGTATTGTCTTCTTTTCCATCAGGATAATTGGGATGTTCACCTGGCTTCAACTGCAAAAAAAGCAATTTTGAGTTTTCTTTTCCAAACTGCTGGTACAAAGCACGGCTCTCTGTATCAAGGTCAATCAACAATACGTGTTCATTGGCGGCCACTTCTTTAACATAAGCACTGTATTCCTTATGCGTTTCAAGTGCCGTGCCTGTGCTGTCGAATTTTCGCCTGCTAACGGGTGTAAACAATACCGGTATAGCTCCCTTAGCCTTTGCTTCGGTTATGAACCGGGTGAGGTTCATCCTGAAAGTATCTGGTGTGGAGTAGCGCTCTTTCTTTTCTTTGGATTCATCATTATGGCCAAACTGTATAAATACATAATCCCCCGGCTTCATGTTATCTGCCACACTTGTCCACAATCCTTCGCTGATAAAGGTTTTGGTGCTTCTGCCATTTTTAGCCTTGTTTACTACAGCTACAGTGGTGTCCCAAAAATAAGCAAAGGGCATACCCCAGCCCGTTTCAGGATACGCTTTTGTTTCCTTGATGCTTATGGTACTGTCGCCGCAAAGCCAGATGCTTGTTTTGGGTGGCTGCTTCATTGCAAATGCTGTTACTGCTAAAAGTACAGCTATTGCCATTATTCTTTTCATGTACTGATAGTTTATTTCGATTTCAGCTATTTTACCAATGACATTTTTGTTTGATGAAGGCTTTGCTGCACCTTACCTATTGCAAAATACTGTTGATATACATTTCAATATTGGTATAAAACGGATGCAATTTATTCTGCGCAGCATCAGTCCCATCATTGGGGTTCAGGCCATTCTTTATTTCCCATGTATCCGGCATGCCGTCCTTGTCTGTATCTGCCGGTGCAGGTAATGACTTCAATGCGGGCCATGCATTAACAGTGAGTTCGTACGCTGTTCCATGCGGATAACCGCCCTGCACATCAATGAATTTTCCTGTACGGTTTTTTACATCATTTATAATCCGCTGATCCAGTGTATCCCTGCTGTAACTGGCGCCAGCTTTTTCCAGTACGGCATCATAGGCATCAAAAGCAGGCTGGACCGGTATGGGCACCACAGGATGCGGCTGATCAATCAAGGCTGCTTTTAAATCTGCCTCGGTGCCGTCATTTCCCATCCTTACCCCCAGCCGGTTGTTTTTTGTAACCTCCTGGCTGCCATCAACATAATTTCCTGAAACATAAAATTTACCAAAGGGAATGGACGGCAGTTTGTTGCCCGGATTTACTACCTGGTATTTTACTTCCTTTTTGGTATCGGGGCCAAACTTATAAAAATTACTCACCATATTGTAATTGCCCCCCTCACCGGCATATACGTTGTTATTACCCCAGTTGTAAATAACATTGTTGCAGTAATCTACCAGTTCCTGGGAAGAAGTGCGAATGCCATTGAACCGGGGATTGCGGTTGTGACAATGTGCAAAGAGATTGTGGTGGGCTGTAAGGTGTGCGCCGCCCCAAATACCACCGTAACCATGATGTTCGTAATCCTTATCACCTGTTTCAAAATGATAGGAATAATCCAGCGGTTCAGCTATAATGTTCCACTGCAGGGTGGTACTGTCGCCGGAGTACACTGAAAAAGCCTCGTCGGTACTCCAGCTCATGGTGCAATGGTCCACAATAATGTGGCTGCGTTTGGTGCCGCCAAAAGCATCGTCACCACCGTTACCATCCACCATACCACCTTTTTGGTATTTGTCGCCCATGCGAAAGCGCAGGTAACGCACAATGATATTATCTCCGCCAAGCGACACTGGCTGGTCGGCAATGCAAATACCATCACCCGGGGCAGTTTGTCCGGCAATGGTTGCATCCCCTTTTATTGATAGTTTCTTTTCAAGATGAATGGTACCCGAAACAGCAAATACGATGATGCGCTTTTGCTTTGCTTCCGCAGCTTCCCTGAAACTGCCGGGCCCATTATCATTAAGATTGCTTACAATGTATACGGCACCGCCACGGCCGCCGGTTGTATTTTTTCCAAAACCTTCAGCGCCGGGGAATGCAGCATTCCCATTATCAGGTTGCTGCACAGTTTGTATATGTTTGGGCTGTGAGCAACTGCTGTATGAAAACACACAACAGCAGTATATTGCAAATACCAGTTTATTCATTTTTTCTCCTTTATTAAAAAACAGGGCTGCACCTTTTTTGTTCTGGTGCAGCCCTGTACTGTTATTTATATGCTGCTTACTGATTAATAATTTGGATTTTGCGTAAGGTTAAAATTGGCATCCCTTGCCGGCTGCGGTATGGGCAGCAGTTCGCCCTTGCCGGAAATAAACCCGCTAGCGTACCTTGACACAGCGGTTGTATTGATTGCTGCTGACAACCAGGTGGAACTGGTGGTGCCTGCCGGGGTAGAGCCTGGTGATGTTCTGTACAACGAATTAAAATACAAGCCACCGATGGTATTTACATCGGATGTTGTATTGCTGTAAAAAAACATCCTGGCCGGTAAAGTGGTTGATATACAGTAAGTGGGATACCCTGCCATATAGGTAGGATTAACCATAGCTGTATTGGTTGACATTTTTATCATATTGGCCTTTGCTTCGTTAATGGCAGTACCCAGCAGATTCCAGCGGATGAGGTCGTATTTTCTTGTTCCCTCACCACAGAGCTCCAGCGATCTTTCTCTTACAATAAATTTAAAGAAATCAGTTTTTGATAAACCAGCAGGCGCATCTATGGCTGCATTGGGTGTGCCGATGGGTCTTCCAAAGCCCCTTCTCCTTACTGCATTTACAGCATTATAAGCAGTTGCAGTTGGACCGTTCAATTCATTTTCTGCCTCAGCATACATCAGCAATACATCCGAATAACGGAATATCTGCCATTTAAGCCCAAAGTACTGGATAGCATCAGTTGGCGCTACTACGGGGTTGCTGATCCAGTCCCGCCTGTATTTACCGTCGTTCAGGTTGGTAATGGCCTGGCCTGTTCTGATGCCTGCTGTAGATGTATAATAGCTGCAAACCGTAACGTCTCTGCGCAAATCAGTTGAATCGAATAAATAAAAATAGCTGGGCAGCGGGTTCACACTATTGTTGCCAAAATTGTTTACCCTTGGGCCATTGTAGTAACCCAGTTTAGTATCTGCCACGGCATTAAGACCTGTTGCACTTGCCTGGAACATCAGTTCACCATCGGGGTCGGCTATTGCACGGGCGCAAACCTGGTCTTTCCATAAAGCTTTAAATGCAGGATTCAAATTGTGCTGGCCCGACGCGATGATTTCACTGCATTCGTCCCTGGCTATCTGGTAATAAGTAAGGTAATCGCTATTGCGCTGCATACCACCGGTTTGCCCCAGTTTATAGCCACCCCTGAACAGGGCTATCCTTGCCCTTAAGCCTTTTACTGTACCCTTGGTGATTCTCTCATCCACCTGGTCGCCAATGCTGGTTAATTCATTGCGCCAGGGAACCAGGGTAGCTGCTTTTTTTAAATCTTCCAGTATCTGGTTGTACAGCGAATCGGCTGTAACCCTTTTGGGAAACTGTGTTGTTTGCGTAACAACATATGCCGGTGCAAAATGTGCAGGCAAATCGCCCCAGTTGCGTATGGCTTCAAAATAAAACTGTGCCCTTAGCGTAAGTGCTTCGCCATGCATCCGCTGCAGCTTCTTTTTATCGTTTTCGCTGCCATTGGTGTACATATCCATTTTAGGAATATTTTCAATGCACAGGTTGGCATACTCAATACCCTGGAACAACTGGTTGAAGGGATTGGTGATTTGTGCATTACCGGGTGTAGCGCTGTAGCGGGCAATATCCCTCCTGTCATTATCTGCGGCACCGGTTGGGCCCTGCGCTTCATCTGTATCCACAGTATAATACAAACTCAGGCGTATGCCATAGCCTGCATCTCCCACCAGTCGGCTGTACACGGCAGCTATTGCCTTATAAGTGCTGGCTACATCTTTAAACACCAGTTCTTCTGATACTTCAGTAATGGGTGTTTGGTCGAGGTATTTTTTACAACCACCTGTGCCTAAAAGCAGGCAGATAAAAGCAGTGGCGATGATTTGTGTTATATATTTATTACGCATACTAACTTTTTTTATAATTAAAACGATGCATTGATGCCAAATACATAAGTGCGGCTTTTGGGATAAGCTGAATAATCGAGCCCCGGTGTAAGCGGGTTATTCCTCACACTCACTTCAGGATCGTAACCGGTATAATTGGTAATAAGGGCAAGGTTGTTTCCTGTGAAATAGAAACGCAGTTTGCTCATGCGCAGGCCAATCAATTTATTTACCGGCAGGCTGTAGCCAATAGTAAGGTTATTCAGCCGCAGGAATGAACCATCTTCAATAGCCCATGAATGCGGATAGAACGCCCCGGCACTTCTTAATGGCTGCCAGATAGTGGCATTCTTGTTAAGTTCCTTCAGCAATGAAGGGGCTATACCAATCACCTGTCCGGAACCGTTTACATACTGTGCAGTGGCACCATCTGCAGTTACCACCCTCCAGCGGTTCTCCATAATATCCAGCATATTGGCATTATTGGTATACCCGTTGGTAAATTCAATTTTATTGGCATTGTACACATCATTGCCCACTGAGAAGTTGAGGAACAAACTCAGATCCCAGTTTTTATAGGTAAACTGCTGGTTGAGCCCGCCTGTAAATTTGGGTGTGGGGTTACCAATGATTTTCCTGTCGTTATTAATGTCTACCACACCATCACCATTCAAATCGGCAAATTTGATAGAACCTGGTTGCACTGTACCAATAATGGATGCATTGGAAACCACACCGGTTTTAAGGGTGTACACACTGGTTACAGGATTGTAATCAAAATCATCAGTAGTATAAAAGCCATTGGTTACCAGTCCGAAAATAGAGCCAACGGGTGAACCTATCCTTTGAACATAATCTGTTGGCTGGCCCGATACGCCCCAGCTGGCCGCAGGGAAAAACTGGGTTTGATTGGTGCCTAAGCCGGCAATTTCATTCCTGTTGAAGGAGATATTAAAATTCGCTGTCCAGTTAAGGTTGTTCCTTTTTCTCAGCAGTATAGCATTGAGCTGTACCTCAAGTCCTTCATTGGTGGTTTTACCAATATTCTGCAATTGCGATGTGTAACCAAATGTGGAAGCGATGGGTACATTCAGCAGCAGGTCTTTGGATTTGTTCCTGTAATAATCAACACTCAGGTCAACCCGGCCAAACAAACTAAGGTCAATACCAAAGTTGGAGTTTTGGGTTGACTCCCATTTAAGCAATTGGTTAACCAGGCCCGATGAATAATAAGCCTGTATGGATTGGTTGTTGATGCCATAGTACAGGCCACCATCGTTTCTGAAAGTGGTAAGAAATAGATAATCGTTAATGCGGTTGTTGCCCACTACACCATAGCCGTACCTCAGTTTCAGGTCGGTAATAACTTTTGAGTTTTTAAGAAAATCTTCATTCTTCACTTTCCACGCAAAAGACCCTGCGGGGAAATAGCCCCACTGCCTGCCCGGTGCAAACTTGGATGCACCATCGGCCCTTACGTTAAAGGAGAACAGGTACTTCTTTAATAATGTATAACTTACCCTGCTGAAAAAAGAGAGGTTGGTATACCTTGTTTTGTTCAGCTTTGGAAAACCGGCAAAGGGCACCCCCAGGTTGGTTTGATTAAGGGCATCTTTGGGGGCAATCAGTAAGGGGAAATTCCTGAACAGGCTTGAACGGGTTTCCGTTCGCAGGTCGTAGGTTTCCTGGCCCAGTATTACATCAAAATCATGTATTTTTTTGTAGCCTTTTACTGACCATGTCAATACGTTTGAATTAGTGTAGGTTTTCCTGGTGACTGTATCCAGCCCGGCAACCGGTTTTTTACCTCCCTGTATAATGGCAAATGGTGTAATGGAATCGCTGAACTGCAAATCGGCAAATTGGTTATAATCATAGCCCACAGTTGATTTAAACGAAAGGGTTTTGGTAATATTTACCGTAACGGAAGCATTGATGTTATAGGCATCCGTTTTTTTATTGCGGTATTCGGCGTTGGCTAATGCTACCGGGTTATAAAGGTTAAGGCCATTGCCAACATTGGGGTCGGCCAAAGGATCAGGATCATCCAAATCCTGTGTTGTTGAAAGAAAAGGCCTGTACTTTACCGCATTTCTCAGCCTGTTGTAAGAGGAGCCTTTGCTGTCTGATACGCCTGCACCTGTTACATCCTGGTTGGTATAGCGGCCACCAAGGCCAAGTTTTACATACTTATTAATTTTATAATCACCCTTAAAATTCAGCAAATGCCTTTTATAATTGGAGTTGATTACAATGGCTTTATCATTGTTGTAGGTATAGCCAAAACTGTAAGTTGCTTTTTTTGTACCGCCCGACACTGCTACATTGTGCGTGGTGGAAATACCGGTTCTGCCAAAGGTTTCGCCCTGCCAGTCTACATCGGCTATATTGCGGTAATTGGCAAGTGTATCCCAGGTGGTACCGAAATTTTTGGTAAATGTTAAACTATCTGCACTGCTGCCCCTTGCCCTTTCTGACTGGTAAATTACATACTCATAGGGGCTGAGCACTTTTAATCTTTTTGCCAGTTGTTTGACTCCCAAAAAGCCATTATAGCTCACCATCATCCGGCCAGGCTTACCGCTTTTAGTGGTAATTACAATCACCCCATTGGCACCCCTTGCACCGTATATGGCAGTTGCCGCGGCATCTTTTAATACATCTATCGATTGTATATCCTGTGGCGAAATGGTAGAGAGGCCATTTTCCACCTGCATACCATCTACAATATACAGTGGTGAGTTGTCGCCTGTGATAGACATGCCCCCACGCACCCTTATGCGTATGTCTGCATCAGGCGAACCTTCTGCTGTGGTAGCCGTTACACCTGCCAGGCGTCCGTTTAATGCCTCGGCAGCAGAGTTTATAGGTATATCCTTCAAATCTTTGGCACCAACAGAAGATACAGAAGCCATCAGGTCCTTTTTCTTCACCGTTTGGTAACCGATTACCACTACTTCATCCTGTGTGGTAATGTCTTTTTGCAGTTTTACATCAAGGCTGTTATCAGTTGCCGTAATGGTAAGCGTTTTGTAGCCAACCGAAGATATGGTAAGTGATACGGTACCTGCAGCCGGGGCTGTAATGCTAAAGCTGCCGTCCTTACCTGTTTGCACCCCTTTTTTACTTCCTTTGGTAATTACAGAAGCTCCACTCACCGCTTTGCCATCTTCATCGGTAACCTTACCGGTAATAGTACGGTTTTGTGCCAACACTCCGGCGCATGCAAAAAAGCAGCAAAAAATTAAGAGTAAGACCCTGTTCATATAGCAGTATTTTGTAATAAAGAATTGCAATCGATGGCTTTTAAAAAAGACATATCACTAATATACCTGTTTTGGCAGGTAAATTCTTCCCAATGCTACATTGTTTTTTTTACACCCAATGCATTTATTTACGCAAACGTTACCGGAAATTTGAGGGAGGGCCGGGCGCTGTAAATCATGGTTATTCTCAATAAAAATATACCTTTAGCGGGTAAACAGGATAGCGATGCGATATGAAGCTGTAACGATAAAAGATATTGCCCGTGCTTTGGGTATCTCCACGTCCACCGTTTCCAGGGCTTTAAGAGACAGTTATGAAATAAGTGCGGAAACCAAGCAACTGGTAATGGAATGTGCTGAAAAGCTCAATTACAAGCCTAATCCCATTGCATTGAGCCTCAAGGAAAGGCGCAGCCGCTCCATAGGTGTGGTGGTATGCGAAGTGGCCAACAGCTTTTTTTCGCAAATCATTAATGGTATAGAGTCGCTTGCCTATGATAAGGGCTACAATGTCATCATCTCCCAAAGCCATGAATCATACGACAGGGAGCTGATTGACCTGCAGTACCTGGCATCCCGTTCTGTGGATGGGTTGCTGATTTCCTGCTCTACCGAAACAAGTGATTTTTCGCACCTGAAAACGCTGCACGACCGGGGATTGCCCATTGTGCTGTTTGACAGAACCACCGAAGTAATCAATACACATAAAGTAATCGTTGACAATTACCGGGGCGCTTATGAGGCTACTGAGCACCTGCTGCTGAATGGGTATACAAATATTGCGGCCATTGCCGGCTCGGAATTTCTATCCATTACGGCGGAGCGGCTGGCCGGCTATACGGAAGCGCTTAAAAAACACAATGCAAAAGTAAATCCCGATTATATTAAGCACTGCTTTTATGGCGGAATGGTGTTTTCTGAAATTGAGGAGGCCGTTAATAAACTGCTTACGATGAAAAAGAAACCCGATGCCATTTTTACCACCAGCGATAAACTAACCACGGGCTGCCTTAAAACGCTGCGCCGCCGCGGGCTGAACATACCCGGCGATATTGCCCTGGTGGGCTTTTCCAATTCGGATATGGCCGAACTGCTTGATCCGCCACTTACCATCATCCGCCAGCCGGCCGAAGAAATGGGCCGGGCTGCGACAGAACTGCTGCTGCAGCTGATAGAAAGTAAAAGACCCATCACAGAATTTGAAAAAAGGGTGCTTACTCCAGAGTTGCAGGTGAGGGAATCTTCGTTGAAAAAAGAGCTGGCTTGACATTCCTTATTGAATAATCAGTAAAAACAACAACCATGGCAAGAACAAGTACTTACCTGAATTTTCCCCGGAACACGGAAGAAGCATTCAAATTTTATCAATCCGTTTTTGGCGGAGAGTTTATTATGGGTGGCATCATGCGTTTTAAAGATATTCCCCCGGCAGATGGTATGCCGCCAGTAGCAGCCGAAGACCAGAGCCTGGTGATGCACATTGTGCTGCCTATTACAGGCGGTCATCTTTTAATGGGTACTGATGCCCCGGAATCTATGGGCTTTACTGTGAACTTTGGCAATAACCTCTCTATCAATCTTGAGCCGGATACAAGGGTTGAAACCAAAGCATTGTTTGATGCACTTTCTGCCGGTGGTAATACCAAAATGAAAAATATGGCAGACCGATTTGGTGGTTTGCTTTTTTTTGTTTAGTTTTGGTCTGTAATATATATCATTATTATGGCATACGCATTAGTTACCCCCGTCAAAGAAAGTGTTAAGGAATTGAGATT
>JANMIG010000051.1:0-1617 GCA_031375675.1 Chitinophagales bacterium | reverse complement strand
TCAGCCTTTTGACAATGGTCAAGGGCTGTTTTTTTTGTAAGCGTTTGAGTTCTGCGGCCGATTCTTTGACGTGGACTATTTTTGCATGTGCCATAATATACATTTATAATATAGTCCAAAGATACTAAAAAAAATCAAACTGCCAAATTTGGACTATATTATAAATGGATTTGGTATAATGCAGGAAAGATGCCGTTTTCCTCACCACCCACAACAAGGGCGCAGGGTTCTTTAAAGTCAATATCAGTAATTTTTTTCTCAGCCGCCATTTCACTGGCAAAAACTTTTATGCCATTGAGGTGCAGTTCATCCACGGCCTTCATCAGGCTGCCCACACGGCAAACGGCAATTTTTTCCAAAGCACCTGCAGAGGTAAGGATGGCATCTTCATTCAGTGTACCTACTCCCTTTTCGGGTATGATGATGGCATTTACACCAAAGCAAAAAGCGCTGCGGGCAATGCCACCGATATTGCGGATATCCGTTACCCCATCCAGCATTAAGAAAAACGGCACTTCGCCATTTTCCACAATAAAGGAAATAATCTGCTGCAGGTCCTGGTATTGCACTTTGGAAATAAGCGCCACACAGCCCTCATGGTTGCTGATGTTGAAGCTGTTGAGTTTTTCCACCGGCACTTTGTTGATGGGTACCTGGTGCTCAGCAGCCAGTTTCTTCAGCTGTTCCACTATTTCACCATTGCGGGTGGTTTGCAGGTAAATACGCTCCAGTTGCTTGCCCGATTGCATAGCATCCATTACTTCCTTAAAACCAATCATTAAGGAACTCTTTTGGGGCCTGTGCTGCTGCTGACGAAAATTTTTCAAAATAAGTTGATTTGCAAAAGGCGAAATTAGGCTAAACCTGGTATTATTAATTTAATAAACCAGTGAAATGAATTTAGCCAGTAAAAATGATTGGCCTCTTGCTTTATTGTAACAAATAATACCAACGATGCATTGAAAACAGACTGCCGCCCTGGTTCGTGTCCTCACGAAACAGCAGGCGGAGGGGGTTCATAGTGAAAATAAAAAAGCTGCTCCTTCATTTATAGCAGTTAGAGCAGTTCACTTATTTTTTTGCTTTGCAAGAGGTTAAGCTTTCCGATTCCTGGGGACAGTCGAGTAGACCAAAGCATTTCAGCTTAGGCCGCTCACAGAACCGTACGTGAAGGTCTCCCTTCATACGGCTCTTGTTATCCAATCAAGCTTTTATTCCAATCTTCCAATGATAAAACACTAATGGGTTTTCGGCTTGTATCAATTGATATTTCTTATACAATTTTTCCTTGCCGCATATCTTATATGTGTTCTTCATCCACTTTCGGATTAGTTCATTCAAATAATAAAATACGCCATGTGCTTCACCTCTGTTAAACAATGAGTAGTAATTAATCCAGCCCCGTATTTTAGGATTGAGCCGCTCTGCAAACCATTCTGATTTTTGTGTGTTCCATTGCGCAGGCAGTACTGTTTAGATTACTGTTCTGATAGTTGTTTTAGCAGCATTACAGATAGCAGCACCAAACACCAATAACCGCCTTCCCCGCCAAATTTTGATTTAATGGTTCTTGGCTGAAAACTGTAACTTAGAAAAGTGAAGCTTTCGTTATCATTC
>JANMIG010000007.1:0-41239 GCA_031375675.1 Chitinophagales bacterium | reverse complement strand
GGGAAGACCCCAAAACAGTTTACACAATCTGGTTTATACTCCCTTTGTAGCAAACCCAAAAATGGTGTTGTATAAAAATATTTGTACTTTAGCAGTGCTGCCGCCTGAACCAGCAGTTGCGATAGCCTTAAATACCAATATTCTTCTAATACATTTATAGCGATTAAAAAAAGGGATTTTTCCTGTTTTTTGGGTGGTGGAGATGGAGTAGATTTGTAAGGAGGAAGTTGTTTTGCGATACCAGAAATTTGGAAACAATTGAAAAAGCGACATATAAAACAATTAGTAATCAATGCTTTATAAATAGGGCTGCTGAAAGAGATGTCATACAACACTAATGCTGGCGGCAACCAATCCACAAACACTCTATTACTTTAAAGTTTAAATAAGACGACTAACAAGCGTAATGGAAATTGACAGAACGAAATTTGAGTGGACTGACGAAGATTTGACAAAGTTCTATTCCCAAATAGAATATTTTAAATCATTTCGCCATAAACCAATTAACCAAGATAATTTCTTTGAAGCATATAAAACATGTTATTTACTTTTCGGCAAAATACCATTAGCCAGTACTAGAATTGATGTAAACTTTATTTTAAGAGGACGACCCAATCTGACTCAAAATCATTTTAAGGAAGAATGGGAAATTTCCTACAATAGCAAAAATAAACATCGGATACAACTTGGGCGCTTCAATCGTCCTTTAGACCCAATGTTTTATGGTTCTGTTCCGGATGAATTGGGAGACAATCATTTTGCCTTAGTTGCAGCGATGGAATGTTATAAGGAACTATTTAATGAAGAGAATACCACAATAAAACAATACTTCACGTTCGGCAAATGGTATTTAAATACACATTTTGAAGTTGTAAATCTTTGTAATGACGACAAGTGTTTAAGTACTAACCCAAGTTTAAATATTTCGACAAAGAAACATGAAGAATTAATAAACAAAACCTTTCCATCAAAAGCAGCGGGATTTATAATTGAATTTTGGAAGTTCTTATCGCAATTGGCGGGAAGTAAATATGAAAATGAACATGACCATTTTATCACAACCGCATTTATATGTGCTATAATAAATTATAGAAAAAATGAGATGAATTTGGAAACTCATGGTGCATTGTATCCAAGTACTATGACAGAAAACAACGGACTTAATGTGGTTTTAACGCCTGATACAGTTGACAAATTCCTAAATCTTAGGAGTGCGTTTATGGTAAAGTTTTCCAGGAACCCGGCTAATTTTAAAAATTTCGGTGTAGAACAATGTACAGAGGAAGCAATGGTCATCAATCACGAGTTTTCATTTGTCAAAAGAAATAACTACTAGTGCTTAAACTCGGTTTGTGCAAGTGTGGGCAAAAGGAATTTAACAACAACATTTGTTGGATGCTCTGCTTCTGTTCCAGCTAAAAACCAATCTATTAAGCTTTTGTATTTAACTTCAACTATATATTATTATTTTAGCTGTGGTGTCGGGTAAAAGGAATAATAATCCGCAGCCCCGGTTCGTGTCCTCACGAAACGGAAGGCTCAACTTCTTATACGACAACGAAAAAAGTGAATTGCTCTAACTGCTATAAATGAAGCAGCATCTTTTTTATTTTCACCATACACCCCCGCCGCCTGCTGGTTCGTGAGGACACGAACCAGGGCAGCAAGCCAACAACTAAAGCTTCGTTGGTGTGGAGCGCCAATAATGAGGCTGGGTATTCATGCTATCACTTACCTTACAATTATATAGGGTTTAAAAAAAAGCGCTAACTTTAGTGAAATTTAAAGAAATGTTATACGGACAAATAAGTATTGACCCGGAGGTTATGAGCGGTACTCCTGTCTTTGCAGGAACCCGGGTTCCAATACAAACCATCTTTGATTACCTGGAAGGCGGTGACGATCTTGAATTGTTTCTTGAGGACTTTCCTTCAGTCACCAAAGAAGCGGCAATTAACGTTTTAGAAATGGCAAAAACTTCTCTAACTTCTGAAAAGGTTCTTCATGAAAATTTTGCTTGATGAAAGCTTACCCACAAAACTTGCTGATTATTTTGGACCGGAGCATAAAGTGCTAACTGTAAGGGATATGAATTGGCTCGGCAAAAAGAATGGAGAACTATTGAAATTAGTTTTTGAAAACGAGTTTGAAGTCTTTGTTACAGCTGACCGTAATCTTCCATATCAACAAAATTTAAAAACATTAACTTTTATCCTTGCAATACTTTGCGGTGTAAATAACAGACAGGAAACCTACCTTAATCTGATTCCTAAACTTCTTGATTTATTGAAAGTAGCAGAGCTTCCAGGTGTTATTAAAGTTTCTTAAAGTCACTCAGCCCCGGCTCCTGTCCCCACGAAACGGAAGGCTCAACTTCTTACAAGGCAACGAAACAAGTGAATTGCTCTAACCGCTATAAATGAAGCGGCATCTTTTTTATTTTCACCATACACCCCCGCCGCCTGCTGTTTTGTGAGGACACGAACCAGGGAGGCTGAGATTTATTAGCGATGCTGTACGCCATTGTAAAAACGAACCATCTGTGTAAATTTACAGTTGCTATTGAGTTGTACAAATGCCTAATTGAATCCTGATAACATCAGTTTGAAGCGGTAAGATTTTCCTAAGCGCCAATTTCAAGCTTATATCCCTTGCCTCGTATTACAACAATATTCACATTCGGATCCAGTTCCAGTTTTTTTCTGAGTTTTGATATGAACATATCCAGACTGCGGCCTACTATCACACCTTCATCTTCCCATATCTCTTTTTGCAGCCGGCTTCGCTCAATAGCCTCGTTGGGAGACATGGCGAAAACACGCAGCACCCGGGTTTCAGTGTTGGTCAGGTCGATGGTCTTTTCATTTGTCATAAGTGTGCGCTTCTCCGCATCGAACGATATTGACCCCAAACTGAATGTATCATCATGCGGACTTTCCGGTAAGTCTGGCACCCGTGGTAAAACAGGCAGGGCCTTCCGCGGCTTAACAGATCTCCAAAAAACAAATCCACCCAATGCTAACAATAACAGGGCACCAAAAAAATATTCACTTTTTGCGATAGAGATACCCGTTGTTTTGAATTTTAAATGAATCGTATAACATGCTTTGGGTTGAGTTCTTCCAATACAGCTAACAATATCATCTTTTTTATTTTTTGAAATAGCATACCCATAAGCTACACTGCCATTGGCACAGTTGAGCACATTCACCACATAATCACCTGCAATCGGGTCTTTGGCAAACAAACGCCGGGTAGTATTCACCAGGAATTCGGGTTTAAAACTAAAGGCATTCTCAAAACTGACCTGGTATTCATTTTCGGCAATTTTTTTTACCGGGAGCACCCGTGAGGTACTGTCGCCGGACTGTAATAGTATTTCATGCCCGATCCGGCGGAGTAAAATTTCCCTCCTGGCAAAATCAAAGTCGTTGCTGCCCGACATACTGAACGCCACGCAGATCACAGAGATAAACATAAGTAGTAAGGATCCGTACAGGTATTTACGCTTCCCGGAGAGGAGATTTCGGCTTTCAGACATGATTTTTACTATTTATTTACAAAGGTTACATATTTATTTACAATCCAAATCTCCCTGGCAAAAAAATATCGGGCTAGATTCGCTGAATCAATTTTAACAAGTGATAGCTATAAAAAGCTGCATTGGTAAATGTTGAAATGGTACAGTTATTACCAACTTTAAAAAATTAAATGATGAAATACATAGATGTATATGCTTTGTTCATGGTGGTTTTTTTTCTCACCTCCTGTGGACAAAATCCAAAAACCAAACCAAAAGAAAATATCAAGCCACGGATAGCAAATTACTCCGAGGCTCAACTTAAAGAGGCGGACACCTCGAAGGTGCCCATGAGTATGGTACGGAATGTAAAGCAAGCCAGGAACGGAGACATTTTGATTGCTTCTTACTTAGGCGTGTTTCGATATGATGGAACATCTTTTACCAATATATCAGGTAAAATAAGTCCCCCCGGATCCTCCAGCTTCTGGGATGTTCTGGAAGACCGGAAAGGAAACCTTTGGTTTGCTTCCAAGGATTCAGGTGTTTATCTCCTGCCTTCAGGGCAAACAACCTTTCAACATTTTACAACCAGTCAGGGGCTTGCCAGTAATATGGCGCTTCATATTTATGAAGACAGAGCCGGTAATATTTGGTTCGGATCAAGCCGTTACGATGGGAAAGATTTTAGAAATTTTACCACAAAAGATGGATTTCCCGGTAACAGTATCCGTTTACTCCTTGAAGACAAAAGTGGCAAGCTTTGGTTTGGTGCACAAGGAGAAGATATGTTCGTTTATGATGGAAAAACATTTACCGTTTTAAAAAACCAGGATGGCAATGCGTTTAACAATGTTTGGTCAGTAATCGAAGATAAAAAAGGAAATTTCTGGTTCGGTGCCACGACAATAGAAGAAAAAAGAGGCGATACATCGTTCGTTTCGCAGGGTCTTTGGCGCTATGACGGCAAAACCTTTACCAGGGTATCGCAGAAGGGTGCTTATGCAATAATCGAAGATAAAAATGGAAACATCTGGACCACCGGTGCAAATGAACCTCCCCGTATTGGGCAGCTCTGGTCGCTTTCCCGGTATGATGCAAAGTCCTTGTACGATAAAAAGCCTGCCGTAACCGAAATCATGTCACAACCTGGAATGCTTTTGGGGATTTTAGAAGATGCCAAAGGAAATATCTGGTTTGGCGCTGGTGGTGGTGTGTATCGTTATGATGGGAAAACCATCACCGACTTTAAAAATGCAGCCGGTCAGCAATAAGCTGTTTTGCAGATTTCATAATCACTTGTCAATTATTATTAATCAATAGTATCTCTAAGTATGAACAACAAAATATCAGTTACTTACCTGATTTTAATTATCATTCCTTTACTCTTCAGTTGCGGCGGACCTGTAAAAGAGGAAAATAAAAATAAGGCATCGGCAGATTCCCTGTCCTTACATGCTGGGGATGAAAAATATATTAAAATAGATACGAAGGAAACTGTGGTGACCTGGAAAGGCTCCAGCCCAATGGGTGCTCATACAGGGTACGTTTATGTATCAAAAGGAGAACTGCTGATAGAGAACGGTCAATTGATGGGTGGAACAGTTGAAGTAGACATGAGTACAATTGAAGGTGACGACCACAGGAGTGATAATAACCTTATTAATCACTTAAAAGATCCTGATTTTTTTGATGTTAAAAAATTTCCTTATTCTACCATTGCCATTACCAGGGTGGCATCAATAAATGAGGAGGATAATGAAATTACAGGGAAACTCACCATTAAAGGTATCACACACCCGGTTAGTTTTCCGGCCAAAATAGCAATTAAGGACAGAATGGTGAAAGCCAGTGGTAAGCTCGTTATTGATCGAACACTATGGGATGTTAGATACAAATCAGGAAAGTTCTTTGATAATTTAAAGGATCAGGCTATTGCAGATTCCATTGAATTCAACATGAAGATTGCTGCAAAAAACAAATAGCTTAATCCATAAAGACTTTAACTGCATTCAGGTCATGTTATACCAATTATAATTACTATTTAGTCCAATCTTTTGTGGTATAATGCCGACCTGCTTTGAGTAAGCACAATTAGATTGGACTAATTAATAAGTAGCGTCGGTATTATTCTATTCCGGCACAAGCGCTTGCAGGTTTTTGAGATGCTTCAATAATTAAAAGAAATGATGAAATACAAACAGGTTTTTACTTTTCTAACAATAGCATTTTTAGGGACTGCCTGCAAAGGGCCAGTTAAAAAAGAGTTGCCAAAAGAAAAGGAACATCCAAAATTGATAAAAACCATAGGCGATCCCCGGTATGGCAATGTTCAATGCAGCCTGCAGGACAAAGCCGGTAACCTATGGTTCGGCACCACAGAAAATGGGCTTTATAAATATGACGGTAAATCGTTTAGCCGGTTTTTAATGGCTGATGGACTCATCAGTAATAATATTTCTTGTATAATGGAAGATAAAGATGGTAAAATCTGGATAGGCACTGAAGCTGGACTTTGCGTTTACAATGCAACGGACAGCCAGGGTAAAACATTTGCCAAAATTGAAATTCCTTTACGCAAAAACCAGCCTCCCAACAAGAATGAATACTATCGCAACTCACATTGGGTATTCAGTATGATGCAGGCAAAAAACGGCAAACTATGGATCGCAACAATTAATGGTGTTTATATTTACGATGGAAATTCATTTACTCCGTTTATAATTAATGAAGGCGCAGGTGGTTTTATGAGCAGTAACAATAACGCGGAATATATTTTAGAAGATAAAGCAGGTAATATTTGGTTTGGAGGACGAACGAACGAAGGTGTGTATCGTTACGATGGAAAATCTGTAACCAACCTTAAGCTGCAGGAATTATTTCAAAATGGGCAAAAGCCAAAAGCTCATAATTGGGCATGGCCTCAAGTGCAGGACAAAAACGGGAATATTTGGTTCAGCAATTGGGATGGTGCCTACCGGTATGATGGCAAATCATTTACAAGTTTTACAAAAATAGATGGCTTACCCGGCATAGTTACCCGAATTATTGAAGACAAAAAGGGAAACCTTTGGTTGGGTGGTGATGGGCTTAGCCGTTACGATGGAAAATCCCTGCCTGCCGGACAGGCAGGTTTCACTCCTTTTACAACAAAAGATGGACTGGCCAATCCCGGGGTTTGGTCAATTTTGGAAGATAAAACTGGTAATCTTTGGGTGGGTACAAGAGAAACAGGTCTCTACCTTTACGATGGAATAACATTTATTACTTATTCGGAATATAAACACTAACCTGTAACGAAATAATAAATCAAATTTACAACAACTGACAATATTTGCCCCGGTTAAAAAAGGATCGCTTTGTGAGATTTTGGAAGCTAACGATGGAAGTATTTGGTTTTAATCTGGAGCGCATCGTTATGATGGAAAGACCTTTACAGATTTCAAAAGTGCAGCAGGTCAGCAATAAAGTGTATGGCCGGCAATTTTAAGGTGGAATTATGCCTCAGGAGGTACATTTTCGGCATCTTCTGCCCTTGTTGCTATTCGTGCCAGTAGCATACAGCAAGGCCATCACCAACAAGCGTTTATTGGATAGTAGCTTTTATGATAGTGTAAGCAAATCGTTGTTGAGTAAGCAAGACACAACAATGGAGAAGATTAGCACTGAGACCAAAGCTATTCGGTAAACAAGCCCTGCCTGTAATTTAGCCGGCAAGTTCTTATCAAAATATTTACTATGTTGGCTATATGTCCCGCCTAAAATCCAGCCTAATAACAAAAATTTATTTTTCCAGGCAAAGCACAGTAACTTTAAAATAAAAAATCATGTACACAACATATCATCTGACATCCGCACAAGAGGTAAGAACCGATATTTTGGACGCTATCAAAGCCACCTTCAAGTCAAGGCCAATTACTATTGTTGTGGAAGAGGATGACAGTGATTTTGATGCCATAAGTGAAATGAAAAACATTTTGGATGAACGGTTGCAGGAAGATGAAAAAGATTACCTGTCTGCCGATGAATCTATTAATCAGCTCAATAAAAAATATGGGCTATAAAATCATAGTCTCTTTACGTGCCCAAAAGGAGATTGAACATGCAATTGACTATTATGCACTTTACAGTACCGATGCCCCGGCAAATTTTATTGCTGCCTTGAAAGAAGTATATGCGGCATTATAAATAATACCGAAGCTACTTATTAAATAGTCCAATCATTTCTAAGCTAATCCAAAGTAGGTCGGCATTATACCACAAACAGTTGGACTAATTCATATGTGTAATTGGTATAAATCCATACTACAGGGTAAGATATAAGAATGTACGTGCAGTGAAAATAAAAAAATTTCCGCACTACCTTTATTTTATTATTAATGATAGCTCAGCGTCTATCCGTATACTTGCATGTTTTCATAGCAAAAGAAATCCTGCCACCAGACCAGGGTTATAAAAATTTAGCTGATGATGGGAAGTAATATAATTCATCAAATGCCACGCACGCCAAGCGCCTCATAAAGCAATGCAATAAAGAATCCGGCACCCGCTGTTTAGTTAAGCCAGTAACCGGCCCCCTTTAGTACTATCTTCCTCCCCATAAAAAAAGGCTGCCCCTTTTAGGAACAGCCTGTTGTTTGATCATTGCTCAATGATAAATATTACCTGGATTGCTTTGTTATTTTAAACTGCTGCCTGCTGCCATCAGCCAGTGTGGCCTGCAATACGTAAATGCCATTTGACTGGTTGCTGATATCCAGCGTATTGCTGCCATTTACTGCCACCTGCTTAGTTGCAATTATCCGGCCGCTCATATCGGTGATGCGCAGTTGAACCGGCCTGCTGCTGGTGATGCCTGTGGTAACAATATTGATCAGCCCGCTGGTGGGGTTGGGATATACATCAGTGATGGCTGCGCCGCCGCTACCAAACCTTACCAGCACGGTATTGCTGAAGGTAACAGCGCCGGTGGTGGCCACCATTTTCAGGCGGTAATAGAGTTTACCCGCTATTGCGGCTGCGTTGATATGTGTGAGCGAATAGTTTTTTTCGCCGCTGCCGCTGAGTGCATTGCGCTGGCCGGCAGCCATAAAGTTGCGGCCATCGGCGCTGTACTGCACTTCGTAATAAGCATGGTTGAGCTCACTGGCGCTTTTCCATTGTACCAGTGCATCATTGCCCTGTACCTGTGCAGTAAATGCAATAAGGGTAACAGGAAGCACAGATGTATTGGTTTGTACAAAGAAGCCGCTGAAACCGGTTACATCAAAACTCACTTCCCAGCGGGCAGCAGTTGTATTCCAGGTGATATCAGCATCAGCAGGATCAATTCCTTCCGGTGTGCTGGTATAACTGGCCGGCAATCCGGAGCCGTCGCCGCTTACACCGGGATACTTGATGATCCTCAGGTTACCAATACCAATGGCATCAGCAGGGCCTGTTGGTAAATCGGTGGCACTTGCAGGATCGTTGTTGAAGTTATCAAATTCTGCCTGCGTAAAATAAAGTGTTACCCTTCCCGTAGCAGTGGCGGCACCGGCAGACGGGGTTATTTCGTAATGGCGCTGTACAAACGGTATACCTGCCTGCGCAGGAACGGTTGGTTCTATCCACACCCTTGCATTTACATTGCCCGCAATGGGGCTTGCGCCAGCCTGGTTTACTTTGGCAATAAGCCCGCCACAATCGCCGTAAGATGTGGTGATGCCCTGTGTAGTTGTGAGGCTGGTATTAACAGTAGCTAATCCGGCAGGTATAAGACTGAATTCATATACCGTAACCGTCCTGCTTATTTCAGCACTTACAATAATCAATGCCTTTCCTGTTGGGCTTTCGTTGGCAGGCACAAACAGTATGCCTTCCACCTGCAGGTCAGCAGGGTTATCAATGTATTGTTTAAATACAGGAGCCAGCGGGTTAGTGATGTCGTATACAAAAATGTCGCCGGTGCGTTCGCTGCCCACAAAGGCATACAATACACCATCCACCACGCCTGTTGTTACGCCTTCGGGTTCGGGTCCTTTGTTGTCGCTGCGGGTATCCCATGTAGCTGCAGTACCATCGGAGTTGAACCCGGCAGGATTTTGTGCTGCACTTAGTTGCTCCAGCTGGTCGCCACTATCAAACAATTGTGTAAACGAGCTGCTCCAGATGCTGAACGAACGGGCACCCAGTGCATGTATCTGATCAAAGTCGCCATCACCATCAGTATCGCCTGTAGCATTACTCAGTTGCAGGCGGCCAAGGTTGGCATTCAGCTTAAGCGTGGCCGCATTGGGGAACACGGTGGGGTCCAGCACATAACCTCCGGCGCTAACCCTTATCTCTTCCGAATAGCCGGTATAAGCACGGGAGTCGCCCTCATTGGCAGTAATGAAATAGGTGTTGCCGCCTGTGGTAAAGCTGGTAATGGCATCGGGCATGTACATTCCGTACACGGGCCAGTTCTGTATATTGATCAGTTTGGTACCACCCGGGCCATCCTGGTCGCTGGCATCCATACCGTTGCCTGCAAGATTGTGGTTTTTGAGGCCAAGCGGTAAAATTTGTGTAATGGTTGCGGTGGCTATATCCAGTTCAGCAATGGCATTGTTTTCCTGCAGGGTTACATATGCTTTTGAAGCATCAGCTGAAAAACTGATGTACTCCGGTTCAAGGTCCTGCGCTACGGTGGCACCCGGGCCATAGATGCGTACACCAGCGGCTTTTAAAGATGCCATTTGTCCGTTGAAACTGGTAAAACCTGCCGTTTGCACGGTGGCTGCACCCACACCGCCGGAAATATTGATAATGGAAACAGAACCTTCGGGGTCAAATGAATTACCCTGTCCGTAGCTGTTAGGTTCGCCTTCGTTGGCCGTTAAAATTTTTGTGCCATCAGGTGTAAATATAATCATATCGGGCAGGTAGCCAACCGTTACCTGGTTGGTATATGCACCCGTAGCGGCATTGTAAAAAGCCACTACGCCGGGTTGCTGCGCATTGCTAGTAATATCTGCAATGGCATAGCCCACTGCAAGGATACCATTTTTGATGGCTACACTGTTGGGGATGATGTTGTTACCCGCAGATGTAAAACCAAATGGCACATTTACAGGTGCCGCTAATGCGCCTGTATTGCTCAAAGTATAATACTCTATTGCTGTACCTGCTACAGTGTACAACCTGTTACTGGCAGGGTCAAAGGCAGATATTTCAGCACCGTTGGCACTGGTGGCGGTGGATTTGCGTATCAGCGGCTGGCATACATTATCGGTAATGGCAATGTTTTGTGTAACAGGGCTGCCAAGCGTAATGCCGGCAGAAGGGGTGCTGATGGTGAGTACCGCAGTTTCTGTACCTTCAGTCTCTGCATCGTTTCTTATTTTAAATGTTACCGTACCCGTTGTTTGCCCATTGAGGATGGTGATGGTAGTGCCCGATAAAGTATAATCACTGGCGGTGATACCGGTACCGCTTATACCTAAAGCAACTGTTTGATTGCCCGATACAGGAGCAGATGCAGTGGCTGTAACGGTAACAGCAGTAGCAGCCGCTTCTGAACCAGCATTAGTACTTACAGAAAGATTAACAGTGGGTAAAGCCACATCATTATCGGTAATGTCAATGTTCTGTGTGGTAGTGGCGCCCAGCACAATGCCTGCTGATGGGCTGCTGATGGTGAGTACGGCAGTTTCGGTTGATTCCACTACTGCATCATCCACCACGGTAAAGGTAACACTGCCCGAAGTGCTGCCACCGGGGATGGTGATTACGGTATTAGTAAGCGTGTAATCTCCTGCGGTGATATTGGTGCCGGTTACTGCCAGGTTAACGGTTTGGTTACCGGTTACAGCCGATGTTGCAGTAGCCGTAACTGTGATGGCAGTTGTTCCGGCTTCAGTGCCGGTATTGCTGCTTACAGAAAGATTGACAGAAGGGATTACTACCACTGCTTCCGGTGCCAGTGCTATTCCACGGAAGGCTGTATTGGTAGCAGCCGTGGCAAGAAGGGTGGGGGTGCCGGTAAAAGCGCCATTGTACCCGCTTGCATCTGTTAATGAAACAAACTCACCTCCACCGGCTGCAGCTGAACCACCTTTCCTGGTGGCATACAGGGTAACAGCAGATCCGCTTACAACAGCAGTAAGGCCACGGTAAGCATCTGTTGCTGTGCCTATCACACCATTGGAAACCCAGCTTCCGGCTACAAGGGAATATTTTGTTAATGCCGCTGCTCCATCATCTGCCACATATAATACATCCATGCCGGCAACACCAGCATCAAGATCGGCAAAAAAGAAGCCATAGGGGCTGCCGGTTGTGGGAAAACCAGGTACGTTGGTAATGGTTTGCCCGGCAGTTACCGGGATACCTGTACCAACAGCAGCCACCCTTGTGGTGCCTGAAGCGGAACTTACATACAGCTGTCCGCCAAAAGCATTGATGCCTCTCAAATTGGTTACTGTGGTGCTTAATTGTGTTGAAGTAGTGCTGCCTGCAGTAGCATACCTTATGCCGCCTGCTCCGCCAGCTACCCATAAATCGGTTCCATTGGTGCTAAAAGCACACCTGGGGTTATTGGCTGATGAAAAATCAGTTAAACCGGTAGCAGTGTTGATGGTTGCGGCATTGTCCACTATGCCAACAGTTCTGTTTACTGCTGCTCCTGTGGTTGCCGAAAGATTGCCTGCCCCTGGTAAATTGGATGCATAGCCTGCAGCAACCAGGTATCGCTTATCCAAACTCCTGGTTAACAAACCTTCCGAAGTGGCTGTGCCACTTGCAACCAGTTGTTTATTGGCCCCGCTTGCGGTAGTGGGCATCGCCACCGACTGTACAAGCACACCTGCGGGTGTATATTCATCCAGGAAAACAGGATTGCCGGTATTGGCCAAACTGCCAGTGCCCGATCCAACCCGGTAAATAACAAGGTTGCCATTGGTAAATGATGTTTGCGACATTGCTGCACCGGTACTGAAGAATACAGCAGTAAAGGCCAGTAATACTTTGAATGGTAAGTAAATTTTAATCATGCGTATGGTACTTTGTTTATTTATCCGGCAAAAGTATTTGCAAGCCCAGTGTTTTATTGTGTGCGGTAATAAGTTAACAAAAAGATTTTTTTAAGTTAACAGAAAGATAATGCTGCAAAAGGGCCATACTGAAACCGCCGCCCAGTAACCCGCCCCGGCCAACTAATCACCCAACTGCTGTGCTATGGTGTTGCTTGCTTAATTTGGTGCACAATAAATAAAATCAATATGTTGCAAAAGATAATAAAGTGCTTCACCATAGCCTGCGTATGTGCTGCGCCCATATATGCACAGCATGTGGGTATAGGTAACAGTAACCCGCTGATGCGGCTGCATATATCCAATACAGACAGTGCTACGCTGCTGCTGGACAATGAAGAAGTGCTGGCTGCGGGCATTTCCAACGGTTTGTATCTTAAAACGGGCAGTTACTTTACCGGTGCAGTAAAAACCATTGGTGATGGTACGCTTTCGGCCAGGCTCGCCTTTTTCAGCGGGGCCGATAACAGTGCAGCTGGCCTTACAGAGCGGTTGAGTATAGACAACAGCGGCCGGGTGGGTATTGGCGTTATCCAGCCGCAGGCAGCGCTGCATATTTTGACGCCGGGTACGGCCCTGTTACTGGGCGATGGCAATCACACTTTATCGGCCAGCAACCGTGCCGAAGGTACCGTACTGGCCTCGTCGGGTTCCATGCACCTGTTTGCCAGCAGCACGGTCAATGGGTTGTCGCTGGCACCCAATGGCAACATCAGTATGGTTGGGGCGGTATTTCCCAATTTTCCGGCTGCGGCCAATGCCCGGCTTTACCTCAGTGGCCCGGGAGGGGTGGATGGTACACTGGCCATTGCAGGCACACAGTATGCCTCGCATTTTCATTATGGCAGCAACGAAGACACCTATATCCGCGGCGGAAAAAGCAATTCGCTGGTGGTCATCAGCGATTTGGGAGGCAATGTGGGAGTTGGTACTTCTGCAAACGTACTCAGTAAACTCACTGTATCCACCAGTTCTGCCGTTTCGGGTATTGAACATACCAACGGAACAGTACGCCTTGGCAGCTACGCCGGTTTTGGCGCTGCGCAAAATGCTTACTGGGGTACGCTGAGCAACCATCCATTGTACATTATGACCAATGGTGTGGGCAATACGGTTTTTCACAATGGCATGCTGGCCGTAAGCACCACCAATTACCCCACCCGCCCGATGCATATCTATCAAAACTTTGGCATGGCCCTGGGCATTACCAATTTTGCGGGTACCAACACCTGGGATATGGCACATGGAACCGTATTCTCTACCATCCCTGCATTACTTTACTCGTTCAACAGTACCACTAAATCGGGCATCCGCTCAGATGATGGTACGTATTTTACCGTCTCTGACAGGACTGCTAAAAAAAATATTGAGTCCATGGATCCTGTACTGGAAAAACTACTGCAACTGTCCGCTTACCGTTATCATATCCGGGAAGATCCGCAGCAATGGCGCACCGGCTTTGTATCGCAGGAGGTGCAGCCTTTGTTTCCCGAACTGGTGGGCCTGCTGGAGGCACCTGCTGATAGTGCTGGCAAGCAGCAAAAAAAATTGCTGGCCATCAATTATGCCGGTTTTTCCGTTGTTGCCATCAAGGCCATACAGGAGCAGCAGCAAATTATTGATGCGCTTAATAAAAAAGTGGACAGGCTGCTGTTGCTGGAGCAGCGGCTGGCGGAGCTGGAAAAAAAACGATGAGAGAGGTTCAACAGCTAATAGCGTAAGCTTACAACTCACAAACCTTCTGCCTGATCTGGCAAGTGTTCCGCAGGTACACATATGCCTCCCGGTTCTGCTGGGTTGTGACCGGAGTATAAATAACCCCATACCTGGCGCAGGGTGTTCCGTGAATCGGGTACCGGAAGATATGAAGATCTACCGGCACATTAACTAATACCATTTTGATTTATAAATCAGGCCAATAATAAGTGGTATAATGCCGACATGCATTGCGCTTTACTTTTTATCTATTGGTCTGTTTTCAATGCATCGTCGGTATAAAAGGCCTTACCACTTCTGAAACCTCAGCACCACCGGTGCGTCACTATCATTGCCCTGTACTTTAATAAGGTATTGCCCGGCAGCCAGGTAGCCTGTTTCGTAATTGAACTGGCGGGCATTATTGAGGTTGATATTTTTATTACCCAGCAGCTTGCCTGTAATATCTGTTAACGATACGGAAAGCCTTCCATTAAAAATACCTTCATCGGCCCTGATGGTAAGCATGGTTTGCTGGGCAGGTAATGGGCTGGGGTAAAGGCTGATGGCCAGGCTGCCATCGCAGGTGCCTTTTACGGATTTGGTTTCAGTGTATTGCACTTTACCATCCTTATCAACCGACTTTACCCTTACCTGTATCAAAGCAGCTTTAATAACATCGGTAAGCGGGAAAATATAACTGTAATTGATGCTGTTGCGGGCAGCGGTTTGCCCCATTTTGCGGAAATTGATGCCATCCTTGCTGGCCTCTATCTCATAGTGCGATACATTCACTTCATTTTCGGCAGAAAAATTTACCCGAATATCACAGCCTTCTCTTTTTACATTGATGCCGGAAAAATTTACCGGTACAGGGTTTACAACGGTATAAGGCAGAAAACTGGTGTTGTTATTGGGGTTTTCGTCAGAAAGAATTTCTGGTGTGTTGTGGTTGGTAACCAAAAAATTGATGGTGATGGTGGAGCTGCCCAGCAGGCTGCCTTTTACCTGGAAGATACCTGTTGCCGAAAAATTGGCTGGTAGCGGGGCAATAAGGTCACCTGTAAGTTGTACCTGGCCGCCCTGGTTGGTTGCCGTCCAGTTAAAATAATTACTCGTATTGGTGTTGGAAAGGTTAAAATCAGGGTTGAGTATCAACTTGGAACCAAGGCCAATTTTTATTTTGCAGGAGCCTGCAGGCAAAGCATTAAGCAGGCTGAGGTTGAGCAAAGGCAGGTTCAGGTTTACCACACCATCTAATGGCAGCAAAGACTCGTCCTGCTGGGTGCCGGCAACAGTGGTGATGCCTGTTTGATTAAGTGCCGGATCAGCAAAAACAACCTGGCTGTAGCCTTTTACAGATAATATGAGCAGCAGTGAGCATAATAAATTTTTCATCTGATTCTTACTTTTAATATGGTTTCAGTACAGTGGTTGTACACTGTTTTTTACAAAAACAAAAGCCGGAAGTATCCATCCAGGTAACCTTGTAAAGCCGATACACTCCTTTACAGTGTTTAGTGATTTATCAATGGGTACTGTGCATTTATTTAAGGCGGTAAAAGTATAATTTTACTTTGCGAAGGACATTAAGGAATTGTTATTGTTGTATTACTTCTTTGCCGGCGAATATTCAGTTTTTCAAATTTCAATCAGTTGCCCTGGTTACAAAAGCCATAAAATATGCACATATCCACATTTCAGCAGTGATAATGAGGCAGTTAACACTTACGTAACATTAACATAAAGATTTGGTTACACCATCTGCGTTCCTTCGCATGAATTACTAATCCCAAAATCTTACAAAGTGAAAAATATTAACTACTTCCTGCTCAGGCTTACAGTGAGGCTTTTCCTGCCCATGCTGTCTGCTTTTTATCCTGCGTTGAAATTTTCCAGGATACGCTGATGGATAAAGTAAGGAAGCGCAAGCTGGATTTACTGGTGCTGTCCGATGTGCACCTTGGCACCTATGGCTGTCACGCAAGGGAGTTATTGTGTTACCTCAAAACCGTAAAGCCTAAAACTGTCATCCTTAACGGGGATATTATCGACATCTGGCAGTTTAGTAAAAGATACTGGCCCAAAACACACATGAAAGTGGTAAAGCACCTGATGAACTGGATGAGCAAGGGCGTAAAAATTTATTACATTACCGGTAACCACGATGAAATGCTGCGCAAATTTGCCGGTTTCAAATTCGGTTCACTGCGCATTGTAAATAAAGTGATACTGGACCTGGACGACAATAAAAAAGCCTGGTTCTTTCATGGGGATGTGTTTGATGTAACGATGCAGCACAGTAAATGGCTGGCAAAGCTGGGTGCCGCAGGGTACGATACGCTCATCCTCATCAATAGGTTTGCCAATTTTGTTTCAGAAAAAGTATTCAGGAAAGGGAAACTGTCTCTTTCCAAAAAAATAAAGAACAGCGTAAAGGGTGCGGTGAAGTTTATCAATAATTTTGAACAGACTGCTGCTGATATTGCCATCAGCAACCAGTACGATTACGTTGTGTGCGGCCATATTCACCAGCCTGAAATGCGGGAAATGCAAAACCAGCACGGAAAGGTAATGTACCTCAACAGCGGCGACTGGATTGAAAACCTTACCGCCCTGGAATATGCGGATAAAGAATGGAAAATATACAGGTTTGACGATGCAGAGATGCAGAACATGGTGGCAACCGATACGGGAGAGGAAGAACTGAACAACAACCAGCTTTTTGATAACCTGGTGGAAGAATTTAATTTATTGAAATGAAAATATTGTATGCGATACAGGGCACGGGTAACGGACACCTCAGCAGGGCAAGAGACATCATTCCTCTTTTGCAGCAAAAAGGGGAGCTGGATATACTGGTGAGCGGCATACAGGCTGATGTGGAGCTGCCTTACCCGGTAAAATACCGCTTTAAGGGGCTCAGTTTTATTTTTGGCAAAAAGGGGGGAATAGACCTGCTGGCCACTTACCGCAAAAGCAACCTCAAGCAGTTATACAAAGAAATAAAGAGCCTGCCTGTGGACGAATATGACCTGGTAATCAATGATTTTGAGCCTGTGAGTGCCTGGGCCTGCAGGATGAAACACAAACCCTGCATAGGGCTGAGCCACCAGGCTGCGGTGATTAGTAAAAAATCTCCCAAACCTAAAAAATACGACCCGGTGGGCAAGGCCGTGCTTCATAATTACGCCCCGGTTACTGCTGCTTATGGCTTTCACTTTGGTGCTTATGATAAGGATATTTTTACACCGGTGATAAGAAGCCAGGTGCGCAATGCCGTTGCCGGCGATAAAAAATATTACACCGTTTACCTGCCTGCCTACAGCGATAAAAGGATCATCAAAGTGCTGGGTGAAATTAAGGATATACAGTGGCAGGTATTCAGCAAGCATACTAAAAAAGCGTATACCGAACGCAATGTCACCATCATGCCCATCAGCAACGATGCTTTTATTGAGAGTATGATTGGCTGCACCGGTGTATTGTGCGGGGGTGGTTTTGAAACGCCAGCCGAAGCACTTTTTTTAAAAAAGAAACTGCTGGTAATACCTATGAAAGGGCAGTATGAGCAGCAATGCAATGCCGCTGCACTGAAAACAATGGGGGTACACGTAATCAAAAGCCTGAAGCAAAAACACATTACTTCCATTGCTTTATGGGCAAAAGGAAAGCAACAGATTATTGTTAATTACCCCGACAGTACAGCACGTATCATTAATATGCTGGTAAAAAAATACGGTAAAACGGGTACACCGGCTGCAGCTGCTGAACTGGGAGACAGTATTTATTCTGCAAAAAAACTAAAAGACAAAAGCCTCGGAAAAATATTGACTCAGATTGCAGAATAACTACTATGCTCTTTTCAAAAAATGATTTTGGCGATAATTTTAAATGGGGCATTTCCACAGCTGCTTACCAGGTGGAGGGTGCTCATGATGCCGATGGAAAAGGCCCATCCATCTGGGATGCTTTCACCAATAAAAAAAACAAAATATACGGTAATCAAAACGGTAATATCGCCTGCGATTTTTACAAGCACTATGCTGATGATATTGCCCTTATTTACAAACTGGGCATTCCCAATTACCGCTTCTCTGTAGCCTGGAGCAGGATAATGCCATATGGTACCGGCACGGTCAATTACAAGGGGATAGAGTTTTACAATAAAGTGATTGATTTTTGCCTGGAGCTGGGCATTGAACCCTGGATCACCCTTTACCACTGGGATCTGCCACAGGCACTACAGCAGCGTGGCGGCTGGATAAACCGGGATGTGGTGAACTGGTTTACTGAATTTACAGCCTGCTGCATTAAAAATTTTGGCGACAGGGTAAAGCACTGGATGGTTTTGAATGAACCAATGGTATTTACCGGTGCCGGCTATTTCCTGGGTGTGCATGCCCCGGGTAAAAAAGGGCTCAGTAATTTTTTAGCTGCAGCGCATCATGCCGCATTGTGCCAGGCCGAAGGAGGAAGAATCATCCGGTCATTGAAAAGTGATTGCAAAATCGGCACTACTTTTTCCTATTCACACATTGAGCCGTACAGGGAATTTGAACAAAAAGATATAAACGCAGCTGTAAAAGTGGATGCCCTGCTGAACAGGATGTTCCTGGAACCGCTGCTGGGCATGGGCTACCCGGCAAAAGACCTGAAGATTCTGGAAAGGATAGAACGGTTTATGTATCCGGGAGATGAGGACAGGCTTGCTTTTGACATGGATTTCATCGGCCTGCAGAATTATACCAGGGAACTGGTGTCGCATGCACCATTTATGCCTTTTGTGAAAGCGAAAATTGTAAAAGCCGCCAAAAGAAAGGTGCCACAAACCCTGATGGGCTGGGAAGTGCACCCGCCGGCAATATACAAGGCATTGAAGCGGCTGAACAGGTATAAGCAGATAAAAGAAATTATTGTAACAGAAAATGGTGCCGCTTTTGCTGATACGCATGAAGATGGGAATGTGAATGATTGTATGCGGGTGAAATACCTGCAGGATCATATAGCACAGGTACTGGCAGCCAGGCAGGAAGGGGTAAAGGTAAATGGATATTTTGTGTGGACGCTGATGGACAATTTCGAATGGGCAGAAGGATTTTATCCAAGATTTGGACTGGTGTATGTTGATTTTGCCACCCAGCAGCGGGTAATAAAAAACTCAGGCTGGTGGTACAGCCGGTTTTTAAACAGCTCCCTGGTTACAGTGTCGCCCGGCGAACAGGATGGGGCAGGCAGGATATAGCACCTGGCAGCATAAAAGCATACAGGTTACCACCGGGAGTTTATGGAGCATTCGCAGCCAGGAATAAATAATCTAAATAAAAGATTGCGGTGTCAAATATTACTCATACATTTGCATTTCATATTTGATGCAATTTGCATATCGTTAGTTAACATTTTCTGCTACGCATTTTCTGCTAATAGTTAGTTTACTGTCCTTGCACTTTCTCAGATGATTTTTTTAAATTTATAATTAGATAGTATGAACATGTACGTTTCAAACTTAAGCTTCAACGTAAAAGAAGAAGATTTAAGGGAATTCTTTGCAGAGTACGGAGAAGTATCTTCTGCCAAAATCATTACAGACAAAGAAACAGGCCGCAGCCGCGGTTTTGGATTTGTTGAAATGAGTGATGACACTGCGGCTAACAAAGCCATGAGTGAATTAAATGGTGGTATGGTTGAAGGCCGTGCTATCAGTGTTACGATCGCTAAGCCCCGCGAAGATAAAGGTGGCAGCGGTGGTGGCCGTCGCTCTTTCAGTAACTCACGCTGGTAGTGGTTACCCAAAAGATTAAAAAAAGAGGCTGTGATATGCCTCTTTTTTTTATGCCCGTACCTGGCAGATAAGATCATTCGCCTCAAACGCCTTAACAATTTGGTAACATTCCGGTAACATAGCCGTAACGCTGGGGTTGTTCCTTTGCGTCAAATTAAGGAAATAAATGAGAAGTTTTGCTGCAATGCTGATGGCATTCCTATTGCTATCAATAACCTCAAACGCCCAGAAAGGAAAAATTGAAGGAAAAGTTACAGATACCAAGGGACAGCCCGTTGCTGGTATATCCGTTGTATTAAGCGGTACCAAAACAGGCGTTTCAACCAATACAGATGGATATTTTGTAATTAATTCCGATGCGGGTAAGCAAACAATTACCCTGTCTTCCACTGCATACCAGGAGAAAAAAATTGATGAGATTGATGTGATAGCCGGACAGGTTACCCACCTGGACATTGTTATGGAAATCAAAGTGAAAAGTAATGAAGCCGTTGTAGTGAGAAGTACCAGCGCTAAAAAAGAAACAGTAGCTGCCCTGATCACTTACCAGAAAAACACCTCCGTAGTGGCACAGGTGATAAGTGCCGAAGCCATCCGCCGCAGTCCAGATAAAAACACGGGTGAAGTACTGAAAAGAGTACCCGGAACCAGCGTGCAGGATGGAAAATACTTAGTGGTACGTGGCCTGGCTGACAGGTACAACCAGGCCATGCTGAATGGCATTTTGCTGAGCAGCACTGAGCCAGACAGGAAAACATTTTCTTTTGACCTTTTTCCTGCGGCAGTGATTGATAATATCATCGTAAACAAAACTTTTGTGCCTGAACTGCCGGGTGAGTGGGCAGGTGGCTTGATACAGGTGAACACAAAAGACATTCCTTCAAAAGGTTTTCTTTCCATACAGCTGGGTACCGGCTTCAACAGCCAGACAATTGGTAAAGACTTTTATACTTACGGGGGCGGCAAGTACGACTGGCTGGGCCTGGACGACAAAACAAGGGGTTTGCCAACCGAAAGTTTCCCTGTAAAAACAAAGTTTGAGGCATTAACCCAAACACAGAAGAATGAGTATGCCAAAAACTTTAAAAATACCTGGAATAACACCATTATCAGTGCACCTTTAAATGCTTCGGTTCAGTTAAACGGTGGATTCAGCACCAAATTGTTTAATAAAAAAATTGGTGGCTCACTGTCACTCACTTACAGCAAAAGCAATAAAAGAGTTGAATTTGAAAACAAGTTTTTCAGCATCAACAATGGTACTGCTGATGTGAATTTTGACTATTTCAACAATAAGTATTCACAGGATGTGCTTGCTGGTGCATTGGCCAATATTACCGTACAGCTGAATAACAATAATAAGATTACAGTAAGAAACCTGTTTAATATCAATGCTTCAGATTATACCATTGTACGTACCGGGCTGGATTTTGAAAGTGACCCCGTCCTTGGCGAAAATGTAAGGGCAAAAGAACTGGCTTTTAAATCGAGCATCTACAACAATACACAGGTAAATGGCGATCATAACATCAGCAAGCTGGGTGTTAAGTTCAAATGGTATGGCGGTTTTGGTATACTGGACCAGTATATCCCCGACCAGCGACGTATCCAGTACAACCAGGATAAAAATACAGCGAATGCTCCTTTTTTACTGTTGATGAGCAATAATCTTTCTCAGAAATCAGGCAGCCGTTTTTACAGCAACCTCAATGATTATATCTATACTGCCGGTGGCGACCTGGCTAAAACATTCGACTGGCTGAAGCAGAAGCAAACCATCAAAGGTGGTTATCTTTTCCAGGTTAAAGACAGGTTGTTTGATGCAAGGCCCTTTAGCGTATACCTGCCCACCGACAATCCGGCTTTAAAAGCACTGGATGAAAGCAGCGTATTCAACCCTGCTAATTTTGGCGGCGGCAACAATTTTTCTTTTGATGAAATTTCGGGTAACCGTTTCAGGTACATGGCCAATTCTATCCTGAATGCAGGCTACCTGCAGTTAGACAACCAGTTTACTGATAAACTACGCCTTGTATGGGGATTGCGTGTGGAACATTTTGACCAGGTAGTGGGCAGCGCTAAGCGCAGCGATCCACGTCATGTGTACTCCAAAGTAATTGATTACCTGCCCGGCTTTAACCTAACATACAAGCTGAATCCACAAACCAACCTGCGCCTGGCTGCTTCGCAAACAGTTATACGCCCCGAGTTCAGGGAGATTTCTTCTTTTGCCTTTTTTGATTTTGAACTGGGTGCCACCATCCTCGGTAATCCCAACCTGAAGCGCACCAAAATCACCAATTTCGATTTGCGTTATGAAGTTTATCCAAGGGCCGGTGAGTTGATTACAGTAGGTGTTTTTTATAAGCATTTCGATAACCCGATTGAGTTATTCTTTAACCAGTCTGGTGTGGGTACCAGCAGTACTTTTAACTACCTGAATGCAGAAAAAGCAACCGGTTATGGTGTGGAACTGGAATTGCGTAAGAAACTGGATTTTAACCCGGCGTTTAAAAACTTTACACTGTACAGCAACCTCTCTTATATTGCCAATAAAGTGGAAGACTCCAAATCGAATATCAACAGGCCCATGCAGGGGCAATCGCCTTATGTAGTGAATGTGGGCCTGCAGTACGACCTGGATAAAGCCGGGCTGAATACAACCCTGCTGTTTAACCAGATTGGCAGAAGGATATTGTATGTGGGCAACGAACAGGTGCCGGCCATATGGGAAAACCCACGCCCGCTGCTGGATTTTCAAATAGCTAAAAAAGTAGTGAAGAATAAGGGTGAGATAAGATTGAGCATATCTGATATCCTCAACAAAAATGCTTTTTTCTACCACGACCTGGATGATAACAGTAAGTTTAAAGCACAAAAAGATGCCGTTGCTATCAACCGCAGGTATGGTACCACATTCAGCCTCACATTCGGTTACAATATCAAATAAAATCTTTAAAAAATAAATCAAACAAAAGAAATGAAAAAGTTTTTAATCATTGCTTTAGCTACAGCCACGGTGGCAATAAGCTGCCGCAAAATTGAAGTGGATGGCGATGGAGGTACCGTGATTGTACCAACTCCGTTACCAACGGGTGGCCAAACGATTACACTTACAGGTAAAATAACCAGTGATACGGTGCTCAGGGCAACTAATACCTATATCCTGAAAGGACTTGTGTACATGACCAATAATGCTACAATGACCATTGAAGCAGGTACGGTAATTAAAGGACAGTTTACAGATCCTGTTGGAGGGCTTGTTATTACCCGTGGTGCAAAATTGAATGCACAGGGCACGGTAGATAAACCAATCGTATTCACTTCCAACTCTGCCAGCCCACGGAGCGGAGACTGGGCAGGTATTGTGCTTTTGGGTAAAGCACCCACCAATGCCAGTTTTAACGGAACCGCAGGACTTGGTGAAATTGAAGGTGGTGTAAACGATGCTGCCGGCAATGGTTTGTATGGCGGTACTGATGGCAATGATAATTCAGGCGTATTGAGTTATGTGCGTATTGAATATGCAGGCTTTGCCTTTTTACCCGATAAGGAAATCAACAGCCTTACAATGGGTGGAGTAGGAGCAGGCACACAAATTGATCATATACAGGTTAGTTATGCTAAGGATGATGCTTATGAGTGGTTTGGCGGTACAGTTAACTGCAAATACCTCATTGCTTATAAAACGCAGGATGATGATTTTGATACCGACAATGGCTTTAGCGGCAAGGTGCAGTTTGGCCTGGTTGTGAGAGACTCAAGCATAGCTGATATCTCTAAGTCAGAAGCATTTGAAAGTGACAATGATGCCAACGGTACCACCACCACACCGGTAACAGCAGCTGTATTCAGCAATATCACTGCAGTAGGTCCCAAAGCCACACTGAGCAATAATGGAAGCAGCCTGTTTCTTGCTGGTGCACATATCAGGAGGAATACTACAGAGTCAATCTTTAACTCAGTATTCCTGGGCTGGCCAATTGGCATTTTGATTGATGGCAGTAAAGGAAGGCCAACAGACCTGAATATCAATGACAGTACGCTGCGCATCAGGAACAGCATCATTGCAGGTTGCCCAGTGCCCATCAGCTATGCTGCCAGTGCTACCTCACCCACTGGTGCTACCACAGCAAGTATCCAGGCCTGGTTTACCAGCCCGTTCTTTGGCAATACCATTCTTGCTACCAACGATGATGCAAGGTTTGTAAATCCATTCAATTACGGATTCCCCGATTATGGTCCTTTTGGAACCTCACCAGCAGTATCAGGAGCCAGCTTTACGGATCCTAAACTTACGTCAGGTTTCAGCGTTGTTACTTTCCGTGGTGCAATTGCGCCATCAGGTCCTGATGCCACATGGCACAAGGGATGGACAAAATTCTAAGCAAATACAAGTTCAGATAAGTATTAACAAGAGCAGCTTTAAAGGCTGCTTTTGTTTTTTAAGAACACCGTTATTGCATAACATTCACATAACTTTCAGATAACGTTACAGTAACCATTGCGTAACATGGCTGTTGCATATTTGCAACCTGTTAAAGCAACAATCGTTTTTTAAACATAAAGATTTTCCTTAAGCAAAAGCAAATTTCTCATGCTTATACCACCCGGTAGTCTTGCCAGGGTGGTCTTTTTTTTTGCACCATATGCAATTCAGGTCATATATTTGAACAAACAACAATGCAATGAAGTGTATAATTTGTTCACTTACCCTTTTGGTTCTGCTCTCATGTAATAATACAAACAAGGCTTTTACAGAAAAAGTGAAAGATGCGGACAGTGTTGCCATAAATTATTTCAAGGGAGATGGGAGTATGGATTCTGTTGTGGCTGTGAAAATTATAAAGGATAAGCAGCAACTGGAAAAGCTTACCACATTCATCGCTTCATCCGGTACAGAAAACTACAAATGCGGTTATGATGGTTCACTGCATTATTTTAAAAAAGGGATGGTGCTGCAGGATGTTGATTTCAGGATGAATGATGTACAGTGTATGCATTTTTCTTTTATGCTGAACGGTGAATTGTTGGCCACCAAACTAACAGCAGAGGCAAGGCAATTGCTGGAATCGGCGAGAAAGTAGTTTGTATGGTTTACAGTTGACAGTATAAAGCTGTTTCAAAGTTGAACAGTTCCTGGTTTCGGCTCTCTCCACATTGTTAGGGTAGTTAACAGTTAACAAGCACAGCCGCCGGGTCAGCACATTCATCATTCCAACCTTCGACATTCTCACTTCTTTATTCAGTCTTTGACTGATGGTTGCTATCCCTGCTCCAGGGTAAAACCAAAAGTACTGCCCACATCGGGTTTGCTGCGTACATGAATGGTTTGCTGATGTGCTTCGATAATATGCTTGCAGATAGAAAGCCCCAGGCCGCTGCCGCCGATTTTTCGGTTACGGGCAACATCTGTACGGTAAAAGCGTTCAAAAATGCGCAGCAGGTGCTCTTCACTTATGCCGGCCCCATCATCACTTATTTCCACCAGTATCCTTTCGCCATCCACTTTGTAAAAACTCGCCTCAATAATACCTGATTCTTTCCCGTATTTTATGGCATTATCCACCAGGTTGATGAGTACCTGGCGTATCTTTTCCTTATCTGCATTAACAGTAAGCGGAAATTCGCACCCCTTTTTGATCATGCAGCGTATCTTTTTTTCGTCTGATTTGATAGAAAGCGACTCAAATACATCCCTGGAAAGCTCCTGTATCACAAAGTTTGTTTTGGTCAGAACCAGTTCACCTCTTTCTAATTTTGATATTTCGTCAAGGTCGCCGGTAAGGTTGGCAAGCCGGTCGATATTCCTGGCTGCATTTTGCAGGAATTTCCTGTTTACTTCATTGTTTTCAAGTGCTCCATTGAGCAGTGTTTCCACATATCCCTGTATGGCAAAAATGGGTGTCTTCAGTTCGTGGCTCAGGTTCTGCAAAAATTCCTTTCTGAATGCTTCATTTTTTTTCAGCGCCTCAATCTCAGCCTTGCGCTGCTGCGCCCACTGTTCCACATCTTCCCTTACAGCATCAATGCCCTTTTGCGGTAAAATATTTTTGTAATAAAACTCCTCTCTTTTACTGGCCTTGGTTTGATAAATAAACTTGTAGATGAGTTTTATCTTGCGGTAAATAAATCGCTGGAGTGTATACAATATCAGCCCGAAACTGCCAAGGAATATAATGCCGAAAGCCACCAGCACCATCCACCACACAGGTTTTGCAGCATAAAAACCTATACTTACCGGCACGGAAATAATGAGGGCAGTAAGTGCAGATAATTGCTGCGGAGATAAATTTTTGGCTGCGAGCATAATTTTTTAAAATCTTCCTGCTGCAAGTTAGAATATTAGCACGACTTTATGAGTGCGAAGCACGGTGAGGGAATTAAAAATTAAAAATGAAGAATGAAGAATTAAAAATTGGGTGCCGTGCTGCTTGAACTTTAAACCTCTTTTAATTTATGAAGTGGGAAGTATGAATGAGCCGCTTTGTACTGAGCTTTAAACTTTTTTTATTTACGAAACGGGATTGACGAATATAGCAAACCTTAAACACTCATAACTCATAACCCCTCACTCATAACTCATCCCAGCCCTGAACTTATCAACCAATCAACTTTGAACTTGCCACTACAAATCAAACTTATACCCCACGCCTTTAACCGTAGTAATACAATCGAGTTGCAGTTTCTGCCTTATTTTACGGATATGCACATCAATGGTGCGGTCGCCCACAATCACTTCAGTACCCCAAACCTGGTTCAGTATTTCATTGCGCAGAAAAACCTTACCCGGCCGGGAAGCCAGCAATGCCAGCAGCTCAAATTCCTTGCGGGCAAGAATAATGTCTTCCCCTTTGTAGATGATGATATAACGTTCCCTGTCTATCTGCAATTCACCCGCATGCAATACCGGGCTGTCTTCCTTGCTGATGCGGCGGAAAAGGGAATTAATTTTACTTACCAGTACTTTTGGACTGATGGGTTTGGTGAGGTAATCGTCTGCACCCGTTTCAAGGCCCTTTATCTCAGTAGTTTCATCGCTTAGGGCAGTTAAAAAAATGATGATTGTATCGGTAAATGCAGGATTGAGGCGGAGCAGGTTACAGGTTTCAATACCTGTTTTGCCGGGCATCATTACATCCAGCATAATAAGGTCGGGCAGGTTTTTTTTAGCCTCCATGATGGCTTCATCGCCGTTTTTGGCTGTAAATACAGTATATCCTTCTGCCTCCAGGTTAAACCGGATTATTTCTAAAATATCCGGTTCATCATCAGCAATCAGTATCTTCTTGTTTTTAAGTTCCATCCGTTTGTTTGCACAAAATTAACGGAAGCAAACAGTTAACAAACTATTAAATATTATCAAATTGTTAAGCAAAAGCAGCATCCGGCGCTGTAAAATCATCTTGCAGGTGTAATAAGATGCAACCCTTGGCACATTTTTCAGCATCTTTGCAATATAAGTATATGAGAGTTTTTTTATTCAGCATTATAGTATTGGCCTTTCTTAACGGTAAGGCAGCCATTGTGGATACTCCGGGCATTCCGCTTTCCCGGCAATTGATTCATCAGCGCATACAGGAAGCGCAGGGAGAAGCCGATAAACTGGATTACAAGAAAGACGGCTTTTTGAAGCTGACACCGAATGAAGAAATCAACATGCAGGTAACTGATGCTGTTTTGAGGCATGTAACCGATATCCGCAAAGGGCTGGAAAGAGACAGCAGGTTGAAAGACAACAGCAACAAACTGGTTGGATGCCTGCGGTTGCTGAGAGAAATGGTAACAGCTTTTACCAGTAATTACCGGCAAAAAAAAATTGGAGCTGTATATGCACCCATGCTGATCAACGGCTTTGATAACATGCTGAATGCAAGCATCGACAGCCAGTCCATAGCGCCGTTTATTGACGCAAATCCTTATGAGGTGGGAGTTATACTGGCCGGGCTGTTTAGAGACAATAAGGGTTACCAGGAAAGCCAGAAGCTGCTTTTTCTCAAATATGTAACCCTTAATCCTGATAAAATTCTGCAAACGATCAGGCCATATGCTGAAGAACCCTTTGCCGACAGCCTGGTGGTGATTGCCTGCCGCAATAACCCGGTACAGCTGTATTCTTACGCCCAGGCTACCAACCTGCCGGAAGGAAGACTGATACAGCGCAATACAGATAAGATGGTAAAGGCTGTGGCCGAACTGAGCCAGACACCCAATGCCCTTTTCTATTTTCCCTTCCTGGATGATTTGCTGAAGGGCCGCAGAACAATTGACGAGATTAAACAATATGTTGGCGACGGTGAAGCCGGTTATGATAGTGTGGGGTATTACAAACTGCTGGTGCAAAACGCCATTGCCTATCACAAAAGAGTCATTAACAGGGCAAATCCTGATACCCCTGTGGCAATGTTTGGCCCAAATGGGTTGCAGGAAGTGCTGGCCAAAAAATCGCTGCAGCATTTTGCCACCCCCATCAATGCATTGCATGAAGAGAACAATCCTGCAGTAAGGTTTAAGGCCGTGGAGCTGCTGGGGCCGGTGGAGCTGTATTATGTAATGGTAATGACAGAAGCGGATATCTATACCAGCAGCTATAAATACTGCTTTGGGAAAATGCTGGAGCGGCTGGGCAAAAAACCAAGAACAGATTCCCTGCTGATGGCTGTAAGCTTCGACCATTTTAAGAAATTTATAAAAATGGCAGCAGGATACAACAGGCTGGACACATTTTTAAAAGCGATGCCCAAGGGTAAGGCCGATACACTGATGATGGCCTTTGTATCACGCCTGGAAGAGTCAAAAAGCAATGAGGAAGCAGTAGATGTGGCAGATTCTTATGCATCAGTATCGGGCAATAAGCAGTTAACTGCTTTTATTCTTAACGAAATAAAGCGCAACGAACAGCGTTGCATCAGCAGCAACGACCAGAATGGCATGCTGGTGTACGGCTTACTTAAAAATATCTGCCTTTCGGCTACCGACAGTACCATTGATTTGACAAAGCTGTATGGCATACCACCTGTATATTCACTTGATTACAAGGCGCTGTCAGACGATAGCGGCAGGGTAGTGGCCCAGGTGTTTTTTTATGGCGATAAGGATGGTAAAATGTTTTTTCCACCCTTTATTAATTCATTTCCCCCGGCCTTATGGAAAAAAACCGACAAAGCGGAATGGGTTGAATTCCGCAGCATAAAGGGTAAGCCTGTACTTGTTTTTGCCAACAAACCGCTGGATAACGATACCAATCTTGATTCAGTAGCACAGGCACATCTTACCGATTACCTGCTGGAGAAGGGCATGGCACCATCCATATTGATACACAGGGGCCACAGTTACCATCTGCCGTATACCATCCGGCAACTGCTTGCATCAGAAAAACTGGTGCTGCTGGGCAGTTGCGGCGGCTATAAAAACCTGAACAAAGTGCTGGAAACCTCACCCGAAGCACATATCATATCAACCAAGCAGATTGGTGCCGGCGATATCAACAGGCCAATTATCAATTACATCACCAGTAAGCTGCGGGAAGGCAAAAAAATTGACTGGATTGAAATGTGGGCCAGCCTGAGTAAGCAATTTGCCGCAGACCCCAGCAGGGATGTAAGGGAGCGCTGGCTCGATTATGTGCCGCCACACAAAAACCTTGGCGCACTTTTTTTAAAGGCTTATACAAGGAAGGTGGAAGGGGATTAAGGTACGACGACCGTTGGCCGATGATCGTTGGTCGCATGGCTGGCGACCTTTGAACTTTTTTTAACTTTGAACCTTCAACTTTGAACTAATAAACTTTGAACTGCCAAACTTTTCAACCTTAAACTTTCCGCCTACCTTTGCATAATGGGTAATACTGCCGGTGCCAGGAAGATATTTGACTTCTCATTGTTGAAAAGAGTATTTCAGTTTGCCGCACCATATAAGAAAAAGTTTTACGGTTCATTGGCGCTTGCTGTAATACTGGCGGCATTATCTCCCGTTCGCCCTGCATTGATACAGTACACCATCAATCATGCAGTAAGGGGAAACAGTACCATCAACTTCTGGAATACGATACAGGGTGCCATCATCACCATCACCATCATACAGATAGGTTTGCTGCTTATTGAAACTACCTGCCGCTTTTTTTTTACTTTTCTTACTGCATCGCTGGGACAAAATGTAGTGAAAGACATGCGTGTGACCACGTACAAAAAAATCCTCCGTTTTAACCTGGTACAGTTTGATAAAACGCCCATTGGAACATTAACCACACGAACCATTAACGATATTGAATCCATCAACGAAATTTTCAGCGACGGGCTGATACCCATTATTGCGGATTTATTATCCATTATCGCCGTGCTGGGTTATATGTTTTATACGAGCTGGCAATTAACCCTGGTATGCCTTGCTCCCTTTCCTGTGCTTATTGCAGCTACTTATTTTTTTAAGGAAACGGTTAATAAATCCTTTACCCAGGTGCGCAATGCAGTGGCCAGCTTAAATGCTTTTGTGCAGGAGCATATTACGGGCATGGCAGTGGTGCAGGCATTTGCAGCTGAAGAAAAAGAATCGAAAAAGTTTAAAGCCATCAACCAGCAGCACCGCAGCGCCAACATCAAAAGTATTTTTGCCTATTCTGTTTTCTTTCCCATAGTGGAGCTGATACTGGCACTGTCAACAGGCCTGCTGGTTTGGTGGGCCGCACAGCATGTCAACATTGGCAACGTAGCTGGCACGGATGGCCAGAATGGTGCTGCAGGCATTGTTACTGCCTTTATCCTTTGCCTGAACCTGCTGTTCAGGCCACTGCGGGTTATTGCTGATAAATTCAATGTGCTGCAAATGGGTATGATAGCAGGCGAAAGGGTGTTTAAAGTACTGGATAATAACGATGTAACACCCACTGGCGGCACATTCAAGCCCGGGCATGTACAGGGCAATATCAGTTTTGAGCAGGTGAATTTTGCCTATACGGAGGGGCTGCCTGTGCTGAAAAATGTCACATTCAGCATTCATGCCGGTGAAACACTGGCCATTGTAGGGCATACGGGCAGTGGTAAAACCTCCATCATCAGCCTGCTCAACAGGCTCTATCATATCCAGAGCGGGGCTATAAAAATAGACGGGGTAAATATTGAGGAATACGACCTGGATACCCTGCGCAGTAAAATAGGCGTGGTATTGCAGGATGTATTTTTATTCAGCGGATCTGTTAGGGATAATATCACATTGCGTAATCCCGAAATAAGTCAGCAAGCAGTGGAGGAAGCTGCAAAACTGATTGGGGTACACGACTTTATACTGCAATTACCCGGGGGATATGACTATAATGTAATGGAAAGAGGTGCCACGCTTTCGCTGGGGCAGCGGCAGTTGCTGTCTTTTGCCCGGGCATTGCTGTACAACCCCGCCATACTGATACTGGACGAAGCCACCTCATCAGTAGATACCGAAAGTGAAATGCTGATACAGCAGGCGATTGATAAGCTGATTGCAGGCCGCACTTCCATTGTAATTGCTCACCGGCTGAGTACCATTAGCAAGGCAAACAAGATACTGGTGCTGGACAAGGGCGAAATACAGGAAATGGGCAGCCATGACCAATTGTTGAAAAGCGGAGGTGTGTATGCTAAATTATATGCGATGCAGTTTGAGGAAAAAGTTGGGGTGAAAGCGCAGTGACGGGAGTGTTGATATAGCTTTATGCGATAATTTTTCAAAGGATACTATAATGAAAGCTAACTTGAAAAATGCAGTTGTAGCGGCCAATGTTCAACAGCACTGAAAAAGCTTGAAATTATCTCGTAAACAAGGTTTTGATTTTATATGCCAGGTGATGGATTAAGGGATAGAGTCATAAAATGGGGAAACTGAAATATTGAATAATTGTACAAATATGGGCTGAGCCCTGCCAAGGCATCACCACCCCGGCCCAAAGCCGCAGTGCAAAAAACTGTTTTTCAGCGGGCTGTCAGACCTCACCCACATTGCAGCAATTCTAATTTAGTAGGTTGAAAATTAACGATTTATAACTTTTTGAGTTTCGTTTTGTGTACTACAAATGGCAAACACCCTTTATGCTTGCAATAAAAAATTAAAGCCTGTACCCCCCTACGAGTAAATCTGAAAAATAAATCTGAAAAATCTGAAATTATTGCGTTTAAGGGCAAATTAGCTGCAAAGTGGGCTCAGGTGGCGGGTTAGGCGCAGGCAGTTGATGAACAAAATGAGGTTCGAAATTTTATCCACTTTCGTTACGGGGTTTAGTAAGAAAATAGCTGTATTTTTTGTAAATTTGTACTATGTCAACCATTCAAATTACAGGTAGAAAAGGTACCCTTGCTGTAAAAAAGCTGCGGGAACAAAAATTAAAAAGTGGGTTACCCTTTATGATTAATGTAGCCGAACTATCCACCAATGAATGTTATCTTGAATATCCCAACGGAAGTATCCAATTAATCACCGTTGTCCATGCTACAAGAGAAATAAGCGTACTTCGTGAGTTAACCTCAAAAGAGGCCAATACATTAAGGCAACGCTTTCATTTTGCCATTATTAATTAGATGCCCGTTCTGTACATCATAACAGGTTCCAATGGGGCTGGTAAATCATCCGTAGGGCCTGATTATATTCCCGGCCATTTAAGGAATTCGATATTTGATGGGGATAAGCTGTTTATGCAAAAGCGAAGTGAGTTTTGGGTAAACGGGATTAAGTCTCACAAAGAATGCAAGAAATTGGCTGCCGAATTTGTGGAAACAACATTTGATAACCTGGTGGAAGCATCTTTACAAACCAACGCTGATTTTGCCTATGAAGGCCATTTTACCAATGATGCAACATGGGGCATTCCCAAACGGTTTAAAGATGCAGGATACAAAATACATTTGATTTTTTTTGGCTTGACAGATACAGCTATATCAGAAACCCGGGTTGTTGCAAGGGCAAAAGAGGGCGGACATTATGTTGACCCCATAACCATATCCGATAATTTTTACGGCAACCTGGAAAAACTGGATAAGTATTTTACCATGTTCCATTCGGTAACCATTATTGATACATCCAGCATTGAACATACAGGATTGGCTGTTATTGAAAGCGGGGGTTGTACTGCTGCCGTTTTGGCGGATGACCTGCCGCACTGGTTTTCAGGTAATCTCCTCAATATTACTGCACTAATTGCTGGTAAATGATATATAAAATGTGGCTTTATGCTTAAAAATGCCAGCGTAATTCGGCCCAAAGGATAATTAAACAAATTGTTCCCTGACCTAAAATTTCCCCAAAAATGACTTTCCTTTCTGCCGCCTATGCCCTATCTTTGCGGCAAATTTCAGGGATTGTATGGCATCTAACAGCATCAAATCATTACTGGCAGCGGTTTTCAGCCTTTATTTAACGGTTTTTTCGGCAAATGTGCATGCACAGGAGCACCCTGCACCGCATGGGGGAGCCGAAGGAACGGAAAAGAAGAAAGCTTTTGATGCCAATGAAGTGATTTTTGACCACGTTCTGGATGCACATGAATTCCATTTTATGACGCTGAAAGGCGAGGACGGGCATGAAAAACATGTTTCTATCTACCTGCCCGTGCTGCTTTGGTCCAATACTAAGGGCTTTGTTTGCTTTATGTCGTCCAATCTGGCACATGGCCATAGCCACGAGGGATACAAACTGGATGGCCGCAAGATTGTTTCAGAAGACCCCAACGAAAAAATATTTGACTTTTCCCTTACCCGCAACGTGGTGCAAATGATACTTGCACTGCTGATACTTGTATGGATACTGCTTATTGTGGCCAAAAAGTACAAAAGCGGCCAGGGCGTTACCACCGCCCCCAAGGGCATACAGAACGTAATTGAGCCAATGGTTACCTTTGTAAGGGACGAAGTAGCTATACCCAACCTGGGTCACAAGTACAAAAAATACCTGCCCTACCTGCTCACGGTTTTCTTTTTTATCCTTATCAATAATATTTTTGGATTGATACCCGGCACGGCCAACGTTACCGGCAATATTGCTTTTACCATTGTACTGGGGCTTATTTCGCTGGTGGTGATACTGTTCAGCAGCAACAGGCATTACTGGGGCCATATTTTCAACCCGCCTGTGCCAGGTGCTATGAAGCCCATTATTGCATTGGTGGAATTTCTGGGAGCCGTGTTTACCAAGCCTGCATCATTGATTATTCGTTTGTTTGCCAATATGCTGGCGGGGCACATCATCATTATCTGTCTTATTTCACTCATATTCATTTTTGCCTCATTAAGCAAAGCGGCTGGCTGGGGTTTTTCACCCATTTCAGTAGCCTTCTCGGTATTTATTTACCTGATAGAGATACTGGTGGCATTCATCCAGGCGTTTATTTTCACCACGCTTACGGCAGTGTTCATCGGGCAGGCATTTGAGGGAGAGCATGAGCATGGTGATGCACATGCAAAAGCACATTAATTAAGTATTTTTTTAATCAATATAAAGCGATCAAAGTATGACTTCACTTTTTGTAATGATGGATGCAATGGCAAATGCTGGTGGTGCTATTGGTGCCGGTTTAGCTGCCATTGGAGCAGGTATCGGTATTGGCCAGATTGGTAAAGGTGCTACAGAAGCCATTGCCCGTCAGCCGGAAGCTGTTGGCGACATTCGTTCTAATATGATTCTGACAGCTGCGTTTGTAGAGGGTGTTGCCCTTTTCGCAGTAATTGCAGGTATATTAGCAATGTTCGTGTAAAGCGTTTACTGCATCCAAAGCACAGGGCGGAGGATGCAGTATTTTTTTTAACTGAATTTAAACTCTAAGTATATGGATTTACTCATACCAAGCTCCGGTCTTCTAGTATGGACGCTGCTTGTTTTTCTGATTGTGCTGTTTATTCTTAAAAAGTTTGCCTGGAAGCCCATTTTGAAAGGTCTGAACGACAGGGAACAATCTATCGCCGAATCTTTGGATACTGCCGAAAAACTGAAAGTGGAAATGGCGCAGATGAAAAGCGAAAATGAAACACTGATGACCAAGGCACGTGAAGAAAGGGCCGTGATGCTGAAGGAAGCCAAGGAAACCAAGGACAAAATGATCAGCGAAGCCAGGGAAGATGCCAAAGCTGCTGCTGCAAAAATCATCGCAGATGCACAGGCCATCATCAACCAGCAAAAAAATGCTGCCCTCATTGACCTTAAGAACCAGATTGGAACACTGGTGGTGGAAGTAAGCGAAAAAGTAATCCGCCGGGAACTGGCTGATAAAGCCGGGCAGGAGAATTACATTAAGCAACTGGCTTCCGAAGTAAAATTAAATTAATCAACCGCCGCCCGTTTGCACATTTGCAAATTGGCATATTTGTACATTTATAATGAACAATCCACGCTTAGCAACAAGGTACGCAAAAAGCTTACTGGACCTGGCAACAGAGCAGGGGCAGGTAGATGCGGTGTATGCAGATATGAAATTCCTGCAGGGAGTTTTCAAAAGCAATGCTGACTTTACCGCAGTGCTGCGGAGCCCCATCATCAAGGCGGATAAGAAAGGCAAAATTGTAGAAGCAGTTACAACCGGCAGAATCAGCACACTCACTGCTGCTTTTAATACCCTGCTGATGAAAAAAGGCCGGGAAGAAAACCTGCCCGAAATTGCAGGGGCATTTATTGAGCAGTACAACAGCATCAATGGCATCCGCAAAGTTAAATTAACCACGGCTGCAGCCATAACAGATGAGATAAAGAGCTCCATACTGAACCAGGTAAAAGGTGATACACCTGCAGAAAAAATTGAACTGGAAACTGCTGTAAAAGACGAACTGATTGGTGGCTTTGTACTGGAAACAGGCGGTACGCTGGTAGATGCCAGTATACTGCGTGACCTGAAAGACATCAGGAAGCAGTTTATGAACAACGATTACATTCACAAGCTGAGATAAAATAACTGGTATAAGATCAAGTGAAACGGCCTGTGAAGGGCCGTTTTCAGTTTCTGAAGCATGCAGTGGTACGGCATTGGCATCCTGCCGCAGAATAACGCATTTTAATGTAATTTTCTTTTTAAAACAGCCCTGATTTTTTGCCATTACGCCCCCGTTGCCATACCTTTGCACCCTGAAAAAAGGGGTTTGTACCGGAATTTTGCTGAATATGGTGTTGCTGTACAAGTCCCGGCTTAAATACAATGCCGGGATGCCGATGAAAATCGGCAAGTGACACAACCAAAGCCCGGGAAAGTGCAACTGCCTGTTTCATAATCATTAAAATCAGTCATATTTACTTTTATGGTAGAAATTAAACCGGATGAGATATCGGCGATACTGCGCCAGCAGCTCAGCAACTTTAATGTATCGGCCAGCCTCGAAGAAGTAGGCACCGTATTACAGGTGGGTGATGGTATTGCCCGTGTGTATGGTCTTAACAATGTACGCTCAGGTGAACTGGTGGAGTTTGACAATGGTGTAAAGGCAATAGCCCTGAACCTTGAAGAAGATAATGTGGGTGTGGTATTGATGGGCGACAGCAAGCAAATTAAGGAAGGTGATACGGTAAAGCGTACCGGCCAGATTGCTTCTATAAAAGTAGGCGATGGCCTTGCAGGCCGTGTAATTAATATGCTGGGTGAGGCCATTGATGGTAAAGGCCCAATAACCGGAGAACTGTATGAAATGCCGCTGGAGCGCAAGGCACCAGGTGTAATCTTCCGTGAACCGGTAAAGGAACCACTGCAAACAGGTATTAAAGCGATTGATGCAATGATACCCATTGGCCGTGGTCAGCGTGAGCTGGTAATTGGCGACCGTCAAACGGGTAAAACAGCTATCTGTATTGATACCATCATTAACCAGAAAGAATTTTATGATGCCGGTAAGCCGGTGTATTGTATATATGTAGCCATTGGCCAAAAAGCCAGTACCATTGCAGGTGTAATGAAAGTACTGGAAGAAAACGGCGCTATGGCTTATACCGTTATCGTAGCTGCTTCTGCCGCAGATCCTGCTCCACAGCAGTTTTATGCACCATTTGCCGGAGCTGCCATTGGTGAGTTTTTCCGTGATACCGGCCGTCCTGCTTTGATTATTTATGATGATCTGTCAAAACAGGCTGTAGCGTACCGTGAAGTGTCGCTGCTGCTGCGTCGCCCGCCAGGCCGTGAGGCTTATCCCGGTGACGTATTTTACCTGCATAGCCGCCTGCTCGAAAGGGCTGCAAAAGTGATCAGCAAGGATGATATTGCACAGCAGATGAATGATTTGCCGGCTTCTATCAAGCACCTGGTAAAAGGTGGTGGTTCATTAACAGCCCTGCCCATTATCGAAACCCAGGCTGGTGACGTATCAGCGTATATCCCCACCAACGTAATTTCCATCACCGACGGACAGATATTCCTGGAATCGAACCTGTTCAACGCAGGTATCCGCCCGGCCATTAACGTAGGTATCTCCGTTAGCCGTGTGGGTGGTAATGCGCAGATCAAATCCATGAAAAAAGTGGCTGGTACACTTAAACTGGATCAGGCACTTTACCGTGAGCTGGAAGCTTTCTCTAAATTTGGTGGCGACCTTGATGCTGCTACCAAAAACGTAATTGATAAGGGTGCACGCAACGTGGAAATATTAAAACAGCCTCAGTATTCTCCTTTTACAGTAGAAAAGCAGGTAGCCATTATTTACCTTGGTACACAGGGTATTCTTAAAGAAGTGGCAGTTAAAAATGTAAGGGCGTTTGAAGAGCATTTCCTGATGGAGATGGATAACAAATACCCTGAAATTTTAGCCGAGTTCAAAAAAGGGTTGCTGAACGATGACAGCATTGCCAAAATGGTGGATATGGCCAAAGGGCTTATCAGCCAGTACAAAGCATAACTTAATATCAGCTTTTTTATACACAAAGCCCTGCAGTAATGCGGGGCTTTGTTATGTTCAAAAGTGCAGTTATCGTAAAATCACCTTTACCCGGCAAGAGGTTCCCGACCGGCAGCAAGCGTGGTCCCTGCCATCCGTTCGGGTACAAGTTGGTTTTCAAATATCCCTGTTTATCAATCAGTTATAATACACCAGGGGTAACAGATGTAAATTATTTTTCATAAAATATAATTTTTAAACCAACTAACCGTTATATATACCTGCTGTTAAAAAAAAGACCGTATTTTTTCTTAGCAGCAACACTTGTATCATCTGCCTTAATCCTCATTTTACAACCTTAACTGTAAAATGTGGATAATACCCATGAGGATAGCATCCCGAATAAACCCAAAATCATGCAATGTATGAAGCAGTATTACTATGCAGGTAAGTTAAGGCTTACAAATTTTTTATTGGTATCATTATTACTTTCTGGTGCTGCATATGCGCAAAGCGGATCTGTTTTCAGGGATTATAATGGTAACGGGATAAAAGATGCCAATGAGCCTGGTGTTAAAAACATCATTGTAAAATCTTTTGATGCCAATGATGCCGTATACGGAACTGCTACCACAGGCAATACAGGAACCTATACACTGGTGCCTGCAGCTGCAACCGGGAAGGCACTCCGTATCGAATTTCAGATACCTTCTACGGGTACGGTTTTTTCTGATGCCAAAAGCAGTATCGATTTTGCGGGCATGGGCGGATCGGCTTATGGCTCGGCTGTACAATTTGTTACCGGCAACATGGCCAATATTAACTTTGCTATTAATAACCCGGCTGACTATATTTCGCCCAGGGCATATTTTGCCACAGCCACGCATGTGAGCGGTAATTCGCAGAATACAAGCGGCACCGCATCCGGCTATGCTTCACTGTTAGCCTATCCTGTTGGCATGCAGGGCTGGATCAATAACGACTCCAATAAAGTAATGGCCACGCAGAATAAAACTGGTACTGTATGGGGAATGGCCTACAGCAGGCAGTCGAAAAAGATATTTTCTTCGGCTTTTCTACGCAGGCATTCGGCCCTGGGGCCGCTGGGCATTGGAGGTATTTATGTAACGGATATTTCAGGCGGCTATCCAGGCACTACAGGCAATTTTTTGAACCTGTCGGCAATAGGCATAAATGTTGGCAGCGTCAGTAGTAACACGGCAAGGGGGTTACCTCCAAATTCATTGGCAAAAAGTTTTGATAATAAAATATTCGACAGTGTTTGCAAAGCCGGCCTGGGAGGATTGGATATGAGTGATGACGGGCGCTATTTGTATACCATCAACCTGCTTCAGAGGCAACTGCTTAAAATTGACCTGCAGAATGCTGCAGCACCCGTTGCACCTTCTGCGGCACAGGTAACAGCCTACAGCATACCGGCTACAGGATGCACAGGCGGTGTAATGCGGCCTTTTGCCGTAAAGGTTTACAGGGGCAATATTTATGTGGGTGTAGTTTGTGATGCTTCTGTATCAAAAAACAGGAACGATCTTGCTGCCATGGTATATGCATTTAACCCGGTTTCAGCAGTATTTACCAAAGTACTGGATGCACCACTGAATTATAAAAGAGGCACATCGCTCTGGGTAGGGTACGATACAACCTGGAATGCGTGGTCGGCCACCTGGCCCACTATGCCCGATTATTACTTAGTGAATTCAGAGCCAGTGCTTGCAGATATTGATTTTGATACGGATGGCTCAATGGTACTTGGCTTAATCGACAGATTTTCACACCAGGGTGCGGCCTGGCAGCCCAATATTAACGATCCGGCAAGTGAGCAATACGTTTTGGCAAGTGGCGATGTATTAAGGGCATACAGCAGCGGATCCACATTTGTGCTGGAGAACAATGGCAGTTGCAATAGTGTGTCGGGTTGCGGTATTTCCAATGGAGAAGGGCCGGGCGGCGGAGAGTATTACGGTGGGGATTATGTGTATCATGCCGGCGGGTCGCCGTATGAAATTGCAGTAGGCGGCTTAGCGCTGCTGCCCGGTAAAAATGAATTGCATGTTCTTGGATATGATGTATATGGTGGAAATGATAACGGTACATTTTGCCTGAATAATAAAACGGGTCATCGTACCAGGGCGTACCAGCTGGTGCAGGATATGTCGATAATGGGCATTGGCAAAGGTGCCGGTATGGGCGACCTTGAGCTGATAGCTGACCCAGCTCCCATTGAAGTGGGTAACCGTGTATGGAATGATGCAGATGGTGATGGAATACAGGATGCTGGTGAGGCAGGCATCAATGGTGTACAGGTACAATTATATGATGTTACAGGCTCAGCCCTGCTTGCTACTGCCACTACCAGCGGTAACGGTAATTTTTATTTCAGCAGCAGCTCCTTTGCAGGCGGACTGCAACCGGCTACCGGCTATGTACTTCGTATTGCGGCTTCGCAGTATAATAATGGAGGTTTTGGGCCATTGGCCTCGCTGATATGTACCCTCAAAGACATCAACAGTAACGGGCAGCCAGATTTTACAGATAATGATGCTGCACTGGTAAATGGTAAGGTACAGGTATCCTTTACCACGGGCGGATATGGACAGAATAACCATAATATTGATTTTGGCTTCAGGCCCTCAGTAACATTGCCGCTGCGGCTGGAAAACTTTACAGCTGTAAAAGCCGGCAAAAAAGCTTTGCTCAACTGGAATACAACTGCAGAGGAACCCGCCACAAAATTTGTTGTACAACGGTCTGTTACCGGCAACAACTGGAGCGGCATTGCCTCAGTGAATGGTTCGGGCCTGCCTTCAGGAGGAACATATACTTATGCAGATGAGCAACCGCAGGATGGTAAAACAAATTACTACAGGCTGCATATTACAGATATTACCAATAGTGTAAAGCTGAGCGATACAAGAACCGTGAGTTTTGACAGGTCAAACACTATCAGTATTTTCCCCAACCCTTCCCGTGAGCTGGCCAATATACGCCTGCCGGAAAAAATGTTCAATAAGCCCATTGTTATTGACGTGGTTGATATGAACGGAAAACTTTTATCATCTAAAAAGATCAGCCGGGCCAGTGCGGTGGAAACCATTACCCTTACCGGTATGCAAACAGGCAACTACACCATTAAAATCAGTTTTGACGGAGAGGTTATTGTGCAACCATTATTTATCCTTTAGCGTAGTGGTATATACATTTCGGCGGGGCTGCTCCTTTGTGGGCAGCCTCTTTTTGTGTGTCAGGCATGTTCATTAAGCTATAGGGTGTAAGTCCCGAATGAGCGCTGCAGTGCGTATCATTAGCCAAAAGCAAGGGTGTCGCGGGTGACTGCGAATCTGAAAGAAGCTGTCGGCAAAGGTTTGAGCCT
>JANMIG010000006.1:0-8351 GCA_031375675.1 Chitinophagales bacterium | reverse complement strand
CCCGTAACCCGCAACCAACCTTAAACTTTGAACTGCCAAACCCGTAACCCGCAACCAACTTTAAACTTTGAACTACCAAACCCGTAACCCGCAACCAACTTTAAACTTTGAACTAACAAACCCATAACCCGCAACCAACTTTAAACTTTGAACTACCAAACCCATAACCCGCAACAAACCTTAAACTTTGAACTAACAAACCCATAACCCGCAACCAACCTTAAACTTTGAACTACCAAACCCATAACCTTAAACTTTGAACTTCCCCCCCCTCCAACCCATAACAAAAAAATAAAGCAAAAAAGATATTAACAAATTTTTAGCACTTTCTATGCAAGCACGGTTTCCGCTTTTTCCTAATTTTATTATGAGAAATAAAAAGAAAACTAAGCATGAAACAATTTTGAAAATACCCGCAGAAATTATCAATCCTCAATTTTCTGCACCACCATTACGGCAAAAAGCAGCAGCCAGGTCCATACAAATTCCAAAGCCATAACAAACAATCAGGCATTGTAGTAAACTAAAGAGTTGTAGATACCAGCCAGGGGTATGGTAGCAGTAAAAATAAAGTTACACAACAGCATCAACTCGCAAATCCGGCAGGCCGGTCAATACAAAAACAGTAAAACTATACTCACATGAAAATAACATATAAGAAAATCGAATTAAAACCATACTCTATAACCGAACTGGCCCAGATATACCAGGTCTCCATCTACATCATACGTAACTGGCTCAAACCCCACAACAAAGAAATCGGAAAAAAAATCGGCAGGATGTACACCGTACACCAGGTAAAGATAATTTTCGAAAAACTCGAAATTCCCGGCACCCTCGATGAGTAAATCACACATCACTCCCAATAACAACCGGCAAACGCCCAACGATCATCACCCACCGCCCATCGACCATCGACCAATCCCAACGATCACCGTCCAACGATCATCGCCCAACGATCATCGCCCAACGATCATCGCCCAACGATCATCGCCCAACGCCCATAACCCATAACTCATAACTTAAATCATCTTCCTCCATTTTCCTCAAAAAAAAACTACAAACCTTCACAAACCAAAAAACGCCCCCAGGCCGCCATCCTATGTTTGTAATGCAAATCAGGCAGTATGTCACATGTATCAGGTAAGTATGAAGAATGTATTAAGGGAGTATCAGGTTAGTATGAGGTAAGTATCAAGTAAGTATGAGGTGAGTATGAACTATGTATCAGGCAAGTATAAGTATAGCCACCCTAAGGCATACCAAAGGTATTAGGTAAGTATTGGCATAGCATACATAAATAATTCAGAAAGAAAATTTTAATCACGGCCGCAGGCAAAAAGCAGGCAGCCACATTCATTAATCATAAAAATAAAAAAAATGGCAAAGCAAAAAGGGATTTTCAAAGTACAGGGAACCATGGGGGGAGTATCATTCATCAAAACCCAGGATGGCTACATGGTAAAAGAAAAATCAGAAGTAAGTGCAGAAAAAATCGCTACAAGCGAATCATTTGCACGCACAAGAGAAAACGCATCCGAATTTGGCAGGGCAGGCAAAGCAGGCAAGGTACTGCGTACAGCTATCCGCATTGTATTGCAAAGCGGTAAAGACAACAGGGTAACAAGCCGCCTCACAAAAGAAATGATGCGGGTCATCAAGGCCGACCTTACCAGCGCACGTGGCCAGCGCAATGTAATAGACGGCGAAACAGAATTGCTCCGGGGCTTTGAGTTCAACAACAATGCAAGGTTCAGTACAACCATGTTCGCCACCTATGCTGCCACTATCGACAGGGTAACAGGAAAATTGGACATAGCAGTTCAACCCTTCACACCAGCAAGAGATCTGGTAGCCCCCGAGGGCAGCACACATTTTGTACTCGTAAGTGCCGGTACCGAAATTGATTTTGATAAAGGCACATTTGTAACAGGCGACAGTGCAACAGCTGTATTGCCAATCAATAACAGTCCGCTCGCTGCCATCAACCTGTCCAATTCGGTAACACCCAATAGCACACATCCGCTATTCCTGTTATTGGGCATCCAGTTCTTCCAGCAGGTAAACGGCATCAACTATCCGCTCAAAAATGGAGCATTCAATGCCCTTAGCATGGTAAAAATAAGTGGCGCATAAAGTGCTGGAGCAGGATCAGCAACAGGTAGTTGATGTAAAAGGTTTCGGGGTATTGTTAAGTAAAGTTGTGAAAATACAGCCATGCAAACAGTACTCCCGAAATCTTTAGATCTAACACCCGTCCCAACGGCAATGTGATTATGTTAAGAAAATGCAAACCCTGAAAAGATGGCAGGGGTATAGCAAAATTAACAAAATGAAGGACGAAACCCCGGAGGGGTGATAGAATCCCATCTGGCATCCCATCTGGCACCAGTGTTCCGAAGGGCCACTGGTGTCTTTTAATTCTGCCGGACTTTGTCCGGGTTGGGTATGAGTAAGAAAAGGGTAGTAACAGTGTAGTTCTACATTACAGGTTATTCTCAGTTCTCTTTAATACTCAAACCCCCGCTCTCCTTAACAGCCCAGCCGTTCTTCGCTAAGTTCTTCGCTGCTGTCCTTATGTCTGGCCACAGGCTCCTACGGGTCACTACGCACAAGCAAAACACAATCAACACCAGTTCACTTTAGTACTCAAACCGCCATTGGTCAAAGAACAAGGTGGCGGCGAAAAAATCACCCCACTGGAAAGTTAATTGTAACCCATCTGCAATGTCCTGCCGGTTAGTTTATGCTGTATTAAATTTTATGATGGCAGAGACATTGCGGCGGAGTATAATCAGCACATCAGCACGACTTGTGCGGCCTTAGCGGTATCATCACATTTGCCCATTTGCATATCAGCCCATTTGCCCATTTTCATATTTTCCCACATTTGCTCAATCCCTCCTGATTTTATTCGGAATTAAAAAAATCGCTCTTCACTTTATCATTTAGATACTGCAACAATGTGAACTGAAGGCTAAACAATGCCTCCGAATAGGATTGCACCTCAACCGCCAGCTTATAAAACTTAGCTGCATTTGCCGGATCGTCTGCCGCTGCATAGCGCAATACTTTTATCAGCCAATAGATATGCAGCTCGTAGTTGCCATAATAGGTGTAAGCGGGCAGGTAATCGCTGATGTCGTTGCTCATGGCGGCTTCGCCAACAGGTGGCTGCATGTTGTTACGCCCGGTATTAAAATCGAAGTACAGCGCCGCCAAAGGGCAGGTTGCAATATGGCGCTGCAAAATACCAACGACAAAACTGGATATTGTATCGTCGTAGTTTTTAGACATGATGAGCATTTTTTCGTACAAAAAAATGGCGAGCAGGGGATTTTGCTGATCGCCGGGCGGTAGTTGGCCAAATGCTTCTGCCATTTCAGCGTCGTTTAATACCCTTAGCCGGTGTACCGCATCTTCCAAATACTTCATGTTATCCACATCATCCCACAATTTAAAGCCATTTTCGGTATGCAGTCCATCTTTTGCCTTTTTAATCATATCAAACTCGGGCAAATTTTCCAGCGATTCGTTGCCAATAATGTTGATCCCATTGTCTGATATTTCTAACATACGCAGCCTGGTTTCGATACCCATGGCCAGTATTTCAGTGGGACCGCGTTTTTCAACGGCTGGTCTGTCCAACAGGGTTTCCATATCAAACACCCTTGCCGTAATGGCATCAATGGCACCATGTTCAAAATCATCCAGCGATGGTGGTGGAAATAGTTCTTCATCTGCTTCGCCTTCATCATTGCCAATCCCTATCGTAAAATGATAATTGCCTTCGCCCGCATGTTGGCGCAATTTGGTCAGCGCATCGTGGTAATTGCTGCCGGGTTGTACCATCAGGTGGGGTTGTCCTTCCTCATCGCCAGTACTTATATCAATCAGGGGGATATTATCGTTGTCTTCTTCCAAAATATATTGGGTAAGCGCAAAACCGGCACAGGGCTTTATGGTAAATTCCATGGCAAAATCATGCCCGGCATACACAATATTGTGCGCCAATTCGTAAGATATCTCCGTAAATTCGGGCCCGTCTTTAATGCTCTCTTCAAATTCATTGGGCAATATATTGAAATAGTAATGAGTATCCTTTACACCCAGGCAGAGCAGGTCAACCAGGTACAGGCCGATGGTTACATTGCCGGTAACATGGCGGCGCATCACAATTACCTGTGCCATTTTGCTTGTTTCCCAGTCCTCGTTTACCAGGCATTTGTGTATGGGCAGCGTCCTGGCCCTGGTAGTGATATATTTTTCCGGAGATTGTTGTTGCATAATTGCAAAGGTGGTAAAACTTACAAAAAAGCCAACCAGCATTTATCAACAAAATATATCCAGGCTGATACGCATAAAATTATGCAGCCTTTTCCGCAACTGGCGCAGGAATGCTTTCCAGCTGCCCAACGTTACTAAACTATCGTTGTTTAAAAAAGAAACATATGGCATCAGGGCCGCAGCCCTGCGCCAGTAAATTGCAGCATCAGTACTTTCTGCCGTTTTGGGTGTTTGTGCCGGGGGCCAGCAGCCGGGTTATCACCAACAAATGTTTGAGGTTAAAGTGAACAATCATCTTGCTAAAAAAAAAATTTCACCAATAAAACATAACCCGTTTTGCACTCAGTCCTCTTTAGAACTCAAACCGCCGTTGGTCAAAGACCAGGCGTTGGCTAAAAATTTTATGATGGCAGAAATATTGCAGCGAAGTATAAATTTTCATAACTTGTGCAGTCAAAGGCGTGGATTTGCCCATTTGCCCATTTGCCCATTTGCCCATTTGCCCATTTGCCCATTTGCCCATTTGCTCATTATTCCAATTATTCCTTACCCTTCAAAGGCCATAAATATTGCAGCCTCCTCATCACCATTTCTGCCAGTACAATACCGGATGCTTTCTTTTGTTCGGCAGACACATCAGGGAACTGGCCTTTAAAATTAATATCAAGTACATATTGACCAAGGTGCATTTTAATGCCACATTCATCCTTGCCCGAAAAAAAGCCCGTATCCTGCAGAACGATGGCATTTTCCGGCGTTTCTTCCCATAAATCTTTACTGGCCTGCCAGGCATTTTGATAGCTTGCGAGGGCATTTTTGGCTGTACCCAAATCAGTAAGCCCAATGGTAATAAATGCCTGGTCATCCGCACTTTTAAAAACATACCTGCATCCTGCTTTGGTGCCCGCCGTGGGCCACGCTTCCATACTGCTGAAAGGAATGGTAAAAGGTGCCTTAGACGCTACTTCGGGCCCGGGAAGTACTTCGCACATCACAAAGCTGCCGGAAACGGCTTTGGCAGCAGGCTTTGGTTTAACCTGGGCAAAACCGGTAACTGACGATAAACAGCACAAACAAAATATGCTGAAACAGCTTTTAAACAGGCTGCTGTAATTGGCTTTTAAAAAACTGGTGGACTTATTCATAATTGTAGTTTTAGATCTTCATTAATCAAACGATTGAGCAATCTGGTAAATAAGTACCCTGTTTTAGTCAATAGCCAATGCATGAACAATATACTTTTCCGTCCAGACGGGGTCCATAAACTCTTGTACCCCTCAGGCAGTAAGCTCTCCAGCTGTCTAAAGTTACTAAACCATTGCCGTTAAAAAAAGTAACAAATGGCATCAGGGCCACAGCCCTGCGCCAGTAAGGATACCTTGAAAGTTTAAAAAGGATTGCAAAGGCTCAATAACAGGGGACATTTTTCATCGTTCTTTTTTTGATTTTACAGTAAATTGCCATTACCTTTGCCGTCCTTTAAGGGTGAGCGGGACGTAGCGCAGCCCGGTAGCGCACACGTCTGGGGGGCGTGTGGTCGCAAGTTCGAATCTTGTCGTCCCGACTTAAAAAAAAGCAGTTCAGAAATGAGCTGCTTTTTTTATTGGACTTATTACCTGAAGGCAGCGCTTTGCCCGCAGTGCAGGCCGATGTGCCCGCATTCGAATCCCGTAGTACCAGTTTATTCAAAAGAGGCTGTCTCTAATCATGCTTTTGAGACAGCCTCTTTTGAAGCGTACGACCACTTGAATTGTATTGATGAACGGAGACCTTTTTACATGCAGCAGTATTTAACCACTGTAAAATAAGGTGCTCCAGGACATGCACCGGGTACAATGCCTACTTAGTGAGTACCATTTTACGGGTAACCAATTCCTCTCCATTTACCAGCAGCGAGTAAAGGTACATGCCGGCACTAAGACTGCTGCCATTGATAGTTACCTGGCTGCTGCCCGGCTGAAGCTTATACTGAAGGAGCATTTTGCCGTTTAAATCAAATACCCCGATCATGGCGTTTGTACTATTTTCAGGTACTGCATACCGGATAACAGTAGTGGCTGTAAATGGATTTGGCTGATTTTGTGCCAGCATATATGCCTGTTTGCTGATGCGCTCTGCATCTGCTTTTTGTACCCCGGTTACCATCAGTACATCGGCTTGTTGCTGCTGATTGATTTTTTGCTCCAGCAGTTCAATTTTGGCTGACTGCTCCTGTATGGCCTTGGTAAGAAGCGAAACCATACCAAGATAATCCACTCCCTTAAACTCAATAAACTGAACAGGATCATTCTTGCGTTCGGGATCGGTACTTACATTCACAGGCTGCTTGATATTGGTAACCAGCTCAGGAAAAACTTTTTCCACTTCTTGCGCTATAAAGCCATGCCGCAACCCATCTGGCAAACCCATTTTTTCATAACTTTTATCATTGGCCTTGTAATTGTAATTTACCGGGCGCAGTTGTTTTAATCTATTCAGCACCGATTCATCTTCATTCTTAACATTGGTTTTCAACTGCTGGTCGGAGCTTGTAAGAAACTGGTTGCCAAAAACCCTGCCGGCAAAATACCCTGCCCAGTTATTGGCACCACCTGTAGTTGTGATACTGCCGTATACACCATAAGTAGGAACTGCATTGGTTGGGGCACCCTCTCCCCAAACGCCGTAGTTTACTGAGTTGGCAGCATAGCCCGTACCCTTAATGCCAATGCAGGTTTGCGCAAAGCTTGCCTGTGCCAGAATGCAGTTGGACTGCCCGGAAGAGCCATTGCCGCTCGCAATCATAAAAGCATTCATGGGGTTTGTACCAAATTCTGAGCGCAGCAACAGGTTGCCTTGCCCGCTGTTAGAATAAACCTGTAATTGTTCAGGAGAAGGAAAGGAATTAAGGATAAGAAAAGTGGGGCCAACCCTTACTTTGCCATCCGTATTCAGCTCCAGTATCCTGCTGCTGCTGGATGGATTGGAGGGGTTAGTAAAATACCTGAACTCCAGCGGTTGGTTTTGGCTGCCCCATTGGATAATCGGTTTTTTTGTACCTGCATTATCGCTCACTGCAGTTATAAGTGATTGATCGCTCCACTGGGCCCTTGTGCCATAAAAGGGCAGGAGGGTACCGGTGGGCAAACCATCGTTGGTAGGCTGACCAATACCTATCCACTGGTCGCCAGTTGAAAGCCCGCCAAATGTACCCGCCTTGGAATGGCCCAGCAGATTTGTACGGGCAATGGTATTACCCGTTTTAGTGAGCTCCAGCACCCGGTACTGGGGCGTGTTACTGGTAAAATTGTTAATGTAGTTAAAATTCAAACTGCCGCCCCAGTTTGCAGCATCGGGTCCGCCCCATTGAAATTCAGCTTCCGTAGGTACGCCGCTGCCACTTACCGTGGTGCCTTTTAAATTCATAATCAGGGCTTTCTCATTCCATTGTATCCGGTTCCCATAAAGCAGGTTGGAGGGGTTAGGTGGAGTAACAGTCTGGAAAGGGTCGCCAATACCAATCCATTTGTCATTTGTACCACCCAGGCCAACTGTACCTGATACATACTGCGTAATCAGTCCGTTGGTTACACGCAATTGCTCATTGGTTGAGGGAACAGCAGAGCTGCTGTTAACAGTACCCCTTGCAAAAATTTGTGCTTCTGTGTTTGCTGTAATACAACAGCATAATGCCAGACTGAGCAGTCTAATTGTTTGTTTTTCTTTCATAATAGTGATGTTTTTAATGTTAACAGGGCTTGCAAAAAAATTGTTTACCGGGTGAATAACTTTTAACAACAGGGTAAGTTTGGTTTGTTTAATCATGCAGCATGATTAAACAAAATACTTTATACTTGTTTAATTTACTGGCGGTTTATGACGCAGGGCGGCTTTAACAGATTATTTTTTCCACAATATATTTTTCAGCAGTACATCCCTGCCTGATAATCGAGTAGGAAGTAGGGGATTATTTCCCCTACTGTCCTCTCACACCACCGTACGTGCCGTTCGGCATACGGCGGTTTGTCAGAATAATGATGTCTGCTTTTCTGTACGCCAATAGTATGTTTGGTAAAATCCCCGGT
>JANMIG010000101.1:0-50570 GCA_031375675.1 Chitinophagales bacterium | reverse complement strand
ATTCAATATTACCGGGTTACCAAACGGAACCTCAACTACTGACAGCCTGGTGGTTGTAAGAAACGGAACAGTAAGAAAACTGGCTCCAATAAACAGTTTGGTTGTAAACAGGAATGACAGTACAACAGCCAGCAACGGCCTGAACCTTAATGGTAAAGATGTTCGCCTGGGTGGTAATCTTATACAATCTACTACTGTAACTAATAATTCAAATGCATTAACCTTTGAAACAGGTGGTACTGCATTCAACATTACCGGGTTACCAAACGGAACCTCAACAACTGACAGCCTGGTGGTAGTAAGAAACGGAACAGTAAGAAAACTGGCTCCAATAAACAGTTTAGTTGTAAACAGGAATGACAGCACTACTGCCAGCAACGGCCTCAACCTTAATGGCAAAGATGTGCGTCTCGGTGGTAACCTTACCCAACCAACCACCATTACCAGCAATGCCAATCCATTAACCATTGCCACAGGCGGAACGGCACTGAACATTACCGGCTTGACAAACGGTGCTGCTGCAACAGACAGTTTAATGGTAGTACAGAATGGCGCTGTAAGAAAGCTGGCTCCTATCAATACCTTTATCACCAACAGGAACGACAGCACCACTGCCAGTAACGGCCTTAATCTCAACGGTAAAGATGTACGCCTCGGTGGTAACCTTACCCAACCAACAACCATTACAAACAATGCCAATCCCTTGACCATTGCAACAGGCGGGACGGCTTTAAATATCACCGGCTTAACAAACGGCACATCAGCAACTGATAGTTTGATGGTGGTGCAAAATGGCGCTGTAAGAAAACTGGCTCCTATTAATACTTTTATCACTAATAGAAATGACAGCACCACTGCCAGTAACGGCCTTTATCTCAACGGTAAAGATGTACGCCTGGGTGGCAATCTTACCCAACCGACGATCATTACCAGCAATACCAATCCGCTGACCATCGCCACAGGCGGAACGGCACTGAACATAACCGGCTTAACAAACGGCACATCAGCAACGGACAGTTTGATGGTGGTGCAGAATGGCGCTGTAAGAAAGCTGGCACCCATCAATACTTTCATCACCAACAGAAACGACAGCACTACTGCCAGCAACGGCCTTAATCTCAGCGGTAAAGATGTACGCCTTGGTGGCAATCTTACCCAACCAACCACCATTACCAGCAATGCCAATCCTTTGACCATCGCCACAGGCGGAACGGCTTTAAATATCACCGGATTACCGGGCGGAAGCACAAGTGACAGTATAGTAACTGTAAACAATGCTACCGGGCAATTGCGTAAAATTTCAGCTGCTGAATTACAAGGCAAGGTGGCAGAGATTTTTGATGCAGCTGGTACCCAGGCTTTAACCACCACTTTTGCTACTCTTAATTTAGGCACTACCAATATTGCCGACAATGGCTTCACTGTTACCGCAGGTACTATTACCGTAGCCAATGCAGGTGTGTACAGGATAACGATGAGGGCCACGGCAAGGGTCACTTCCAATACAAGTTCGGGTGGCGAATTCAGAATAACGGCAGGCGGCATCGCCATACCCGGCACTTTGGGTTATACCTACCAGCACAATGCCAACAGGCCATACGGCACAGTAACAGTAGTTAAAATAACTTCCCTGGACGCCAATACGGTGGTGGCCGCACAGGGCAGAAGATACAGTGCCAACGGCAATCTTGTACTGGCGCCAAATGGCTCATCCTTATCAATTGAAAAAATCAGGTAATACTCATGAAAAAATCAGCATTACTGTATTTATTAATGATGGTGTTTACAGCAGTAAATGGACAGATTGCCATTACCCCGGCTGATGTGACCAACTTTCAGAATGGCACACAATCAGCCAATGAAAATGATATTTATCTTGAAGCAATCAGCAAACAATACTATATCGGCTTATCAAGTGGCAGGCTGAAATTTCTGCAGGACAGTATAAAGGTAAATACTACCTTAACGGGCGCCGGAACTGCCACCAGCCCGCTGGGACTGGCACAGCAGGGAGCCCTTACCGGCCAGGTGCTGAAATGGAATGGCACCAGCTGGCTGCCCGGCACAGAAGCCGCATCACTCAACTGGCTCATTACCGGAAACAGCAATGTGATTTACAACACCCATTTTCTGGGCACCCTCAATGATGTACCACTAACCCTGCGTTCAAACAATACCCCCATGCTGGAAGTGGGCCGCAGGCAATCCGTTGGGCTTTTAGATGCCAGCAGCACAGGATTATTCCCCTACAACCAGGCCAATGCATCGGTAATGTACATACGAGGCACAGGCGGTGTATCAGCACTGCAGTTTGAAGCAAATGGAGCATCATTTTACAAACCCATTTTCTTTACTGATGCAGATGGCAACTTCACCATGCGTGGCTCCAGTGCCGGAACTGATTTTTTTGAACTGGGCAGCGGCGGCGGCATAGGCAACAATGGCAGGTTTAACTTTACCATTGGTGACGATGGTGATGAACCTATCATCTTTAACAAATTCAACTACACTCCCGTAGCCACTATTGAAATGATGCGCCTGCAGGGTACCGGGCTGAACAATAATGTAAGGGTCGGCATCAATATGTCCGGCGCAGTGGCCAACTCCACTTTCCAGGTAATAGGTTCTGTGAGCATGCCGGTAGTAACTACAGCAGCCAATCTTACCCTTACCGAAAACAATCATACAGTCATTCTTACAGCCAATTCCACCATTACACTGCCCGCCGCCAATACCTGTACAGGCAGAATTTACGTCATAAAGAAAACAGCCAATGGCAATGCCAATATCAGCACTTACATAGATGATAACGGAGCTGCTGCCACAACGATACAGAGGGGCAACTATCAATTGCAAAGCGACGGTACCAACTGGCAGAAGATCAATTAATTATAAACCCAGATTAGTTTTGGGTCACGGATTGGTTCTGATTGCACGGATTACACGGATTGCTTTTTCACGGATTATTCTGATTACACTAATTACACGAATTAAAAACTCTCCACTTTCAACTTTCAAACTTCATACTTTGTATTCTTCATCTGCCCATTGGCAAATTTGCACATCAGCACATTAGCACATCATCCTGTCATCAAATCAACACATTAACCTCCAATTCCCTACCTTTGCGGTTCACTACTGTTGTAAAAACAGCAAATAACTTCACGCATGAGTCAGCAGCAATTTCAAAAATTTATTAATAAAAAGAAAAACAGTGCCGTAAAAGAAGGTTTTAAGCAGGAGCGAAAGAAAGCCAAGAAAGAACGTGCCGCCTATTTTGACAAGATAAAAGAAGAAAAAAGGCAGGCGTATGCCGCTATTAATACTGCCCCGGCTGAGGAAGCTGCAATACCGGGCAAGGGAGCCAAGACCGCCAAAAAAACTTATGCAGATAAAAAAGGATATGGCAGCCCGGCAGTAAAAAATGCAGTGCCGGTTAAAAAAGCCGCAGCAGCACCAGCAGCAAAGGGCCCCATCGCCATAAAAAAAGCAGTACCGGTTGACGACAGCATGCCGCTGAACAAATTCATGGCACATTGCGGTATCAGCAGCAGAAGAGAAGCAGTGGAAATCATCAAAGCAGGAAAAGTGAAGGTGAATGGCACAGTGGTTACTGAACCTGCACATAAAATTACCGGTAAGGATGAAGTGAAATTCAATGGCAAAAAACTCTTTGTCACCAAAAACCTGGTATATATCTTACTCAATAAGCCCAAGGATTATATCACCACCACCGAAGATCCGCAGGGCAGAAAAACAGTGCTTGATTTAATCCGCAAAGCCACCACCGAAAGGGTGTACCCCATCGGCAGGCTCGACAGGAATACTTCGGGTGTATTGCTGCTTACCAATGACGGGGAACTTACACAAAAGCTCTCACACCCCAGTTACAATATTAAAAAAGTGTACGAGGTAAGGCTCGACAAGCCATTGATAAAGGCTGATTACGAAAAGATCATGAAGGGGCTGGTGCTGGAAGACGGTCCGGTGGCAGTGGATGCCCTTGGCTATGTGGATACAAAGGACAAAGCCATCATCGGCATTGAAATACACAGTGGCCGCAACAGGATCGTACGCCGCATTTTTGAGCACCTTAAATATGATGTAAAAGGTCTTGACAGGGTGATGTATGCATCCCTTACCAAAAAAAATGTGGAGCGTGGCCGCTGGCGCTACCTCAGCGAAAAGGAAATACGCCAGTTGAAATATATGGATAAGTCAGCAAAAAAATGAGTGCTGTGAGCAGGAATAATTTTGATATCATATTTGAGAACGGGCAGCTCATCGCTGTCAATAAGCCATCAGGGTTACTGAGTATACCTGACCGGTTTGACACTGCTTTACCATCGCTGCTGCAACTGCTGTCTGCCAGGTACGGCAAAATATTTACAGTACACCGGCTGGACAGGGATACCAGCGGACTGATACTGTTTGCAAAAGATGAGGCCACACACAAATACCTATCGCAGCTTTTTGAAGCACATACTGTAGAGAAATATTACCAGGGTATCGTACTTGGGAAACCCTCCGGCACATCCGGTACCATTGAAGCGCCCATTGCAGAGCACCCGGTACATAAGGGCAGTATGGTGGTTCACCGCAAGGGTAAGGAAGCAAAAACTGATTATGAAGTACTGCAGGGATACAGCAGTTATTCACTGCTCCAGTTCCGCATACATACCGGGCGCACCCACCAGATAAGGGTGCATGCAAAGCATATTGGTCATCCGCTGGCCTGTGATATTTTGTATGGAGATGGCAAGCCCGTACTGGTGTCTTCCATCAAAAAAAAATACAAACTGGCAAAAAAGGAAGAAGAAGAGAGACCTGTACTCAGCAGGCTGGCACTGCATGCGTTCAGGCTTAATTTCGTGATGCCCGGCGGCGAATCCATCAGCCTTACCGCACCAATACCCAAAGATATGAGGGCCCTGCTGCAGCAACTCAATAAAAAATAATGCACAGAATCGTATAACAAAATAATCACTTATCATGTTATCAAAAAAAACGCAATACGCATTGAAAGCCCTTGGTTACCTGGCAGGCAGGTACGGAGAAGGACCGGTACTGATAGCTGAAATCAGCAAAAAGAAAAAAATTCCGCTTAAATTTTTAGAAAATATTTTACTGCAGCTGAAACAGCAGGGTATACTGGACAGTAAAAAAGGAAAGGGCGGCGGCTACTTTCTTACAGCAGCCCCCAAAACAATCCCCATTGCCAAAGCTATCAGGATAGTAGATGGCCCGATTGCCATGCTGCCATGTGTAAGCCTCCATTTTTACGAGCGCTGTAAAGACTGTAATGAAAAAAGCTGCGGGCTGAATAAAATTATGATACTTACAAGGGATGCCACATTGAAGGTGCTGGAGAAAAAAACACTGGAGGATCTGATGGATGAATGACGTGCTTACAGCAAAGATCATTTCATAAAAAAAAGGCAGTTATCAGCGAATGCAAACAGGCAGAATAATTTCCATCTCAGTGGTTCTGACAAAAGTTCAAGTGCCCCTTTTGTGGCAGGTATAATTACCTGTTTTTTAAAAATAATCTTAAAAAAAATACATTCATCAATATTTGTATATAATTTTACATTACCAATCTGAGTCACAATCTAATTCCTCTAAAAAACAAGTGCAACTGTAACGATAAGGTACTTGTATCAATACAAATCAACAGCTGCAACCTGTAATTTACACTGAATGGCATTTAACGGTCATTAATACTTTAACCTGTCACTTACAGGATTATCAATATTCCAGTTAAAGCCATCGCAGCATAACCAACATGTATTACATCAAAATTGTAATGGAGCAATCCGTTATGATACAATTAAACCTTAAACTTTATAAAATGAAACAAAATTCTACTCAACACAGGGTACAGGCATTTGTACTCCAATCAGCGGTCTTCCTGCTTTTCCTTTTACTTTTTAACACAGCAGCAAAAGCACATACGGTGCAGTATTACACACCTCCCTGCCTCAGCACAGGCCAGCAGGCAGTAATAAGGGTAAAAGTGGTATTTTGCAACAACAGCACCTGGTACCACTGGCAGTACAGGGTTAATAATGGAGCACCGGGCTCATGGACATTTCTCAGCAATGGCAGTAACAATATCAATGGAACGGCTTTTACGGTAAGCAATGCCTCTCTTAAAACCAATGTGGCAGATAGTTGTGCCAGCCTTATCATTAATAACTCCACCACTGCACTCAATAATGTGGAATTCAGGGTGCTGATGGGTGACAATGCAGATCCGCAGGTGGTAACCAGCCCTGTGTGGGGTGGCGATGACCAGGCGCTTTTTGAAGTAAAAAATGTGCGCATCGCCATCAGGCCTGCCACAGAGAGCTGCTTTACAGGGTGTACCGATAACGCCCTGGTACTAGCACCACCTGCCACACTCAATACACCCTTAACTAATTTTTATGGCGGCTTTGAATCGGGCAGCAGCAATTTTGGCAGCACTAATGCCAATGGCAGTTCAGTTACCGCACAAACTGATATTACACAGTGGACGGGCGGCACCCTCGGCACCAATCCACGCTACAGGGTTGCCAATAATCCAGATACAGTGAATACTTCCTTTGCAGCCTTTGCGCCTCATTCGGGCAGGCAAATGCTGGTTATCAGCCGCTCTGCAAGCAGCAGCAACAGGGCATGGTTTAAAACCATTGTGGCAGCCACCAGCCCTTCACAAAGTTATTACTTCACCAGCGGATCGTTAAAAGTATGGGCAGCCAAAGCTGATGGCGGAGCTAACCCTACCCTTGTGCTGGACATTATTGGTACCAATACAGCCAACAACACCGTTGTACTGGCTACCACTACTTTTGCCTTTACCACACAGGCAGCAGGCCAATGGGTACAGATATCAGTTGCAGATGTAAACATTACATCCAATACGTATAAAAAGATAGAGTACAGGATAAGAAACACCAATACAAGTGCCAACAGTTTTGTGCTGGATGACATTTGCCTGGTTACGCCACAGGCAGGCCCATTACCTGTGGTACTTACTGCACTGCAGGGCACTTATGCCAACGGCACGGCAAAGCTCAACTGGGGTACACAGCAGGAAAGCAACAGCAGCTATTTTGAAGTTGAACGCAGCAATGATGGCACATCTTTCAGCAGCATTGGCAGGGTATCAGCAGCGGGAAACAGCAGCAGGGAACTGTCGTACAAATTTGACGACATCAAAGTAAATGCAGGCATGAACTATTACCGCCTTAAAATGGTGGATAAAGATGGAAGTTTTGCTTACAGCAATACCATTGTACTGAATGTAACCATCAGGGGCACCTCCATAACAGGCGTTTATCCGGCTCCATTCAGCAACAGGATCAATGTGACCATTGCAGCGGAAAACACAGGCCAGGTAATGCTGCGCCTTGTGGACAATACCGGCAAGCAGCTTATACAGCAAACCAATTTGTTGCGCAAAGGGATAAACAACCTTTTACTCAGCGGACTGGACGGGCTGGCCAATGGATTTTATATTTTAGAAGTAATTACTGACGGCAAAAAAGAAAGCCGCAAACTTGTTAAGCAATAAGCAAAAGCATAGTGCCTGGCACAAGCAAAATGGCCCCGCTGTTTGCAGCGGGGCCATTTTGAATAAGAAACTTTATCTTGAAGAAGCTCTTTTCAGCAGTTTTTTGCCAAAGCGGTTCTTCACTTCATCAATGGCTTTGTACAGATCCGATTTTTTTTCAGCATCCGAAAAAAGATTGGTTTGCACCGCTTCATTCGTAAGCTCACTCAGGCGTACGCCCAGCAGGCGTATGGGCTGCCCCTTCCGGTACAGCTTATGAAACAGTTCTTTGGCCACCGGAATAATCTCATCATCAGCACAGGTATAATCCACCGCAGCCTGCCTGCTGGTGGTTTCAAAATCGGGGTAGCGTATCTTTACTGCAATGCAGCCGGCTACCTTTTCATCCTGCCGCAATTCAAAAGCAATTTTTTCGCACATCCGCACCAGCTCACTCATCAAAAAATTCATGTCTGTTTTGTTCTCCTCAAAAGTATTTTCGGTGGATACAGATTTAGCCTCGTGATATGGCTCAACCGTGCCCTGATGAATTCCCTGGCTTTTGTACCATAGATCAATACCCCATTTGCCAAGGCGCTCCTCCATCTCCTCAAGGCTGCATTCGCTGATATCTTTTATATATTTTATGCCCATGGCCTTCAGCGACAGGCCAGTCTGCTCCCCCACTCCGGGTATTTTACCCACCGGCATTGGAGCCAAAAATTCTTTTTCCTTTCCGGCAGGCACCTGCAGGTAACCATTGGGTTTGGCCTCATCAGTAGCCATTTTGGCAATCATTTTATTGCTTGCCAGTCCAAAAGAGATAGGCAGTTTGGTTTCATCCATAATCTGCTGCCGCAGGTCAATCGTCCATTGAAGGGGATTGAAAAATTTTTCCATGCCACTCAGGTCCAGATAAAACTCATCCACCGATGCTTTTTCAAACAGCGGTGCCTTTGCCGCAATAATCTGTGTAACCCAGCGGCTGTAGCGGCTGTATTCGCCCCGGCTGCCGCCCACCACAATCAAATCGGGGCAAAGCTGCAGCGCTTTCCTGGCAGGCATAGCACTGTGTATACCAAACTTACGGGCCTCGTAACTGCAGGCCGCCACCACACCCCGGTCACGCCCGCCCACAATCAGGGGCTTACCCCGCAACGAAGGGTTATTCAATACCTCCACCGATACAAAAAATGCATCCAGGTCAAAATGGGCAATTATGCGATGTGGTTGGTTCACTGTGTGAAGTTACTTCAATTAAATATTATAAAAGAAGAACGGACAAGCCTTTTGCTGCAGAAAAAGATGCTCTAACCGGGCAGTTTTCATAACATGCTCACTGATACCGGCCGCCCGGGAAATAGCAGTTTGCTTCCGAGCAGTTACCCGTTAACAGCCGGAATAATCGGACATTTAACCTGGTTACCCTTTTTTAGTCATGATTTTCAAATTAATTTGCAACACGGATTAAACCTTTTACATTCATTACTGTCTTTATCCGGTATCAAACTACTGATTATAAATCCCAATATATGAACTATCTTAAATTGCTTTTAGTACTGTTGATAACGGCTGCCGGATGCAGCAAGTCAGATAATGAAATACCCCCCATCCCTGCTGAATCCATGTATTTCCCCTCCAATACCGATCCGGCCTGGGAAACAAAATCCACTTCCAGCCTGGGCTGGAACGAAGCTGCCATACAGCCGTTAAAGGATTATCTTCTTCAAAAGAACACAAAGTCGTTTATGATACTTGTAAACGGGCGGATTGTAATGGAAGAATACTTCAGCGGGCATACAGCTACTTCCACCTGGCAATGGAACAGTGCAGGCAAAACACTGGTGGCATCCACCACCGGTATAGCACAGCAGGAAGGGCTGCTGAACATTAACAACAAGGTATCACAATACCTGGGCACTGGCTGGACCAGTGAAACTTTGGACAAAGAAAACCTGATCACTTCAAGACATTTGCTCACCATGACTTCCGGGCTGAACGATGCCAGCGACCTGGTAATAAAACCAAACTTAACCTACCTGGCAGATGCCGGCACAAGATGGTCGTACCACAATGTTTTTCAAAAACTGATGGATGTGGTTGCAGCAGCAGGCAGTACGGATTTTGAAACCTACTTCAACGCCAGGCTAAAAAATAAGATAGGCATGGAAGGCTTCTGGAATTATGGCCTGATATACAAGATATACCACAGCAATACCCGCAGCATGGCAAGGTTTGGTTTACTGGCACTCAACAAGGGAAAATGGAAAACAGAAACCGTAATCAATGAATCCTTTTTTACAGAAAGCATCAATACATCTCAAAACATTAACCCCTCGTATGGATATTTATGGTGGCTGAATGGTAAAAATAGTTTTATGGTTCCCGGCGGCCAAACCGTTTATCCCGGAATTTTAGTACCCAATGCTCCTGCGGATATGTATGCAGCCATGGGCGCTGAAGACCAGCGCATTTATGTAATACCTTCAAGGAATATGGTCGTTATCAGGATGGGAAATGCCTCAGACCCGTTGAATCCCAGCTTTGCCGTTTCCGGCTTTGACAATGCACTTTGGCAAAAAATAAAAGCGGTGATCAATTAAACACAGACATTAATAGAATAGCCGTAAATCTATTTAAATGTATGTGTATTTGTGCTAACAGGTACCATGCTGAGGAATAACTCCATGGCCATAGCCTGTTATACAAGAGACGAAAGATTTCAGGAGATACTTCAAAAATGTATTGTTTCCTTTACCTATCAATAAAGAGATGGGCATACTCACTCCCCTTTCAAATTCTTCTTTATCCAGCCTGCCTGTGAACTGGCATACTGCTCCACACCACTTTAGCAGCCATTTTTTCCTGTGCTTTGGTTACCGGAGAACTTACATGAGGATGCTGCAGCCGGAATGATGCACAACGATTTTAAATGCGCCGGGGAATTTTCTTCTGAAATTAAACTGGAAAAGAATACCTTGTGACCTTCGCAGATAAAATTATCTGAATAACCGTATTAAGTGCTGCACGTATAAGTTGTCAACTAAAAAAATATTATGAAAATCTATGTAAGAAATATGGCCTGCGAAAGTTGTAAAGTGGTTGTAAAAGCAGCTTTGGAAGAACTTGATATAGCACCGGTAAAGGTAGAACTGGGTGAAATCGAAACAAAGGAAGACATCACTGATGATGAGAAGAAGAAACTGAACAGCAAAATCAAAAAAGTTGGATTAGAACTGTTAGAAAAAAAGCAAGGCGTACTCATTGAGAAAATAAGAAATATTGTGATTGACTATGTTTACAAATCAGAGGAGAAACCCAATATTAAGCTCTCTGCCATCATCAGTGAAAAATTAAATCACAGTTATACTTACTTAGCCAATTTTTTTTCGGAAGTTGAAGCCACCACTATTGAACAATACACAATCGCTTTAAAAATTGAGCGGATTAAAGAACTGATTATATTTGGAGAACATTCTTTTTCAGCAATTGCAGATATGCTTCATTACAGCAGTGTTGCACATTTATCAATGCAATTCAAAAAAGTAACGGGGCTTACACCAACACATTTTAAAGCGCTAAAAGAAAAGAGAAGAATCACTATTCAAAATATATAATCATCAACACACCCTGTCAGGGCTGCACAAGTTGAACAGTGCTTATGCCAGTAAAAAATGATTCCATCCAATCACCCAAACCAAAAATTGGCAACTTCAATACCGGCCAGCAACTATACAGCTGAAATAATACCCCTTGCCTGGCAGGCTGCTTTAAAAAGTATGGATTAAAGTACTTGCCCGTTCAGGTCTGTAGTAAGCACATCGCTCATATAATCAAACCAAGGCCGTATATTTTTAAAGGTCTGGTTCAGTTCTTTAACAAAACCTGGCTGCAGTACGGCTGCATCAGTAAAGCGGCGCATAAAATAAAACTGCTTGTGCTGCAGCAGGTGAATAGCCGGATGGTCCCTGGTAAATCCCCTTGGTGCCGTGGCCACTTTTTCTCCCTGCATGGTACCAAAAGTGGAAGCTATTTTTTTACCAGACAGTATCTTGTTCCAATCATCATGGTTGTAATCAATATCCTTGCGGATCCGCAGCAGGTCGGCAGCATTGGGCGAAAAGAAACCAGCCGCTGCAAAGGAGCCATCCCCGGGTTTTATTTCAAAATAATAGCCTCCCCGCAATTGACTTGTAGCCCGGCTGAAGCGGCCGGCCCAGTAATTTTTATAGGGCGTTTTGTCATTGGAAAAACGGGTATCCCGGTAAATACGGTAAAGCACTTCCTTGCCGGATGTATTTTCAATATGGTCGTGTGCCTTCATTTGCCCCAGCAAAACATCTGCAAATACTGCCATGTGTTCATATTCCTGCAGGTACAGCGCCTTATTACGGGCAAACCAGTCACGGTTATTGTTCTTCTCTAACTTTTTTAAAAAAAACAGTGCCGATACAGGAATGGAAACTGAACTCATATTAACTGTGTGCTAAAATAATTACTCCCCTTTCAAATTCTTCTCTATCCAGCCTGCCTGTGAACTGGCTGACTGCTCCACCACCACTTTGGCCGCCATTTTTTCCTGTGCCTTGGTTACCGAAGAACTTACATAAGCATGTTGTATGGGGTCACTGGCCTTAAAACCAAGCATTTTTAACATAGGCATCATTTTTTCGCTGCCAAAATGCACAAAAATAGCTTCGTCCAGTGCGCCGTGTACAACAGCCTGTTCTATGTGCAGGGCTTCCACCAGGGCCTTTTCCTTTTCATGCAGCGGGTAATGCTCCAGGAAAATTACCGGGCGGCCCTCCAGTTGATGGCTGCTGACAGTACGGGCATCCTTCACACAATCTTCTTCAATACCGTTTTCCTTCAAAAAACTCCTGAACCTGTTGATGGTATCAGCAAACCAGCCGATGAAAACGATTCCGGGTTCTTTTCTGCAAATGGCCAGTAAACCCTGGTATTTAGCCGGGGTATCCAGCCACACAATATCTTTAAAAAGTTCCCCGTTTTTGCCATCTCCCTTTTTGCCAAATAAATTAAATAACATGCCGTTCTGTATTTGACTGCAAAATATAGCAAACTGGTACAATTTCATACTACTATCATAAAATATTTGCCTGACCTCAGGCAATTGATGAAGAGCTGATTTCCGGAATTATTGTTACTTTTATAATGATAAATTAACAACCCGGTTACCATGGATTACATTAAAGCACTCAACCTGAAAGCAGAAATGGTCGGCAGTATGCTGGCCAGAAAGCAGGGAAACTCTCCAATTATAAGTTTTGCAGCAGGCACAAAGGGTGCTGCACTCTCTATTACAACCAACCTGCCAGTTCAGGTTAATGGCGTGGGCATTGCGGATAAGCCCGGAGGAGGCTCCTGTATTAAAATCTTTACCCGGGACACCGTGAGATCCAGCACTTCGGCTATATGGAAGCACTATGGAGTAAAAGAAAAAGATATTGTGGTAGAAAAAGTTGGCAGAATAACGTTCAAAAACTTACGGGTCGGACATCGCCCGCCTTTTCCCGGCCTTTCTGTAGGCCATTATAAGATTACCGCAGGAACAATTGGCTGCTTTGCACAAGATGCAAAAGGCATCCAATACATCCTCAGTAATAATCATATACTTGCCAATACAAACGCATCATTTTTTGCAGACCCTGTACTGCAGCCCGGCCCCCTTGATGGCGGGTTAAAAAAAACTGATGAAATAGCAAAACTCTCACACCTGGTACCGCTTGAGTTTACCCGCCCCAATACAATGGATGCGGCCATTGCCCGGGTTACAAACGACCTGCAATTGAATACGGCAGCAGGAGGAATCAAAAAAATAGCAGGTACTACCCCGGTAGCCAACAAAATGCTGGTGGAAAAATATGGTCGAACTACCGGCCATACCATCGGCAGTATTACTACCCGCAACCTTGACTTGCAGGTGGATTTTGACGGAAAGCTTATTGATTTTGAGGACCAGTTTGAAGTAAAGGGCAAGGCAGTTAATGGCATAAGAACAAAGTTTTGCTCAGGAGGAGATTCAGGCGCTATGATACTTGAAAGAAAAACCGGACTGGCAGCAGGACTTCTGTTTGCAGGAGCAGATGATGGCACCGCTTTTGCCACGCCAATTGAAGAAATTCTGAATGCTTTTTCAATAAAAATATTATAACTTTACAATATGATTACAGATGTTGTTACTGCTAAGAAAGAGCTGTACAGCCAGTTAAAAAAATACAACGGTGTTACAGGTGCTGGCATACGTGAAAAAAACGGTATTGAATTTGTTGTGATTTTTTTATCCGGCCTCGATAAACAACTGCAAAGCCTGATACCGAGTCAGTATAAAGGAAATAAGGTAAAAACTGAGGTGCGTTCCGCAGCAAAGGCCTTATAGGAAGCTTAAGTACATATTTTCGCCCCTGCTCATTGCTTTTCAACCTTCCCCCCTTGTTTTTGTTTGTATATTTGCGCACTTCACATGTACTATGGCAAAAGCAAAGAAAGAAACAGGCATTATTCCGGAACTTATCAACAATGAAATGATTGAAGTTTGGGGTGCCCGGGAGCACAATCTTAAAAATATCGACATTAAAATACCCAAAAACAAACTGGTGGTATTTACCGGTGTAAGCGGCAGCGGCAAATCCTCCCTTGCTTTTGACACCATTTACAATGAGGGTCAGCGGCGCTATATGGAAAGCTTCAGTGCTTATGCCAGGCAGTTTGTTGGCGATATGGAGCGGCCCGATGTGGACAAGATCACCGGCCTCAGCCCCGTTATTTCCATCGAACAAAAAACTACCAACAAAAACCCCCGCAGCACCGTTGGCACCGTTACCGAAGTATACGATTTCCTCCGTTTGCTCTTTGCCCGTGCCGGCGAGGCTTACAGCTACAATACCGGCAAAAAAATGGTAAAGTTCAGCGAGGAGGAAATTGTAAGCAATATCTTTTCAAAATACTATAACCGGAAAATATCCTTACTGGCACCCCTGGTACGTGGCCGCAAGGGACATTACCGGGAGCTGTTTGAAGATATACGAAAAAAAGGCTATTTGAAAGTAAGGGTGGATGGTGAAGTACTGGACCTTACTCCCCGTATGCAGGTAGACAGGTACAAGATACACGATATAGAAGTGGTGGTGGACAGGCTGGTAGTAACAGAAGATATGAAACTGCGGCTGAGCCAGAGCGTACAAAAGACCCTGCAAACAGGCAAGGACCTGATGTTTGCCCTGGTAGCCCCGGCAGAAGAACCGGCAGCTAAAACAAAACCAGGCAAAAAAGCAGCTAACCCGGGCGATGTACTGGCCATTTACAGCAAGCAATTGATGTGCGAAGATACCGGCATCAGTTACGAGGAGCCATCGCCCAACGCCTTCTCCTTTAACTCACCCTATGGTGCCTGCCCTACCTGCAGGGGATTGGGCACGGTGTATGAGATAAGTATGGAAGCCGTTATCCCCGATGATACCAAAACCATCAACGAAGGTGCTATTGCCCCTTTGGGCGAAGAAAGGGAGGCCCATATCTTTAAACAGGTGCAGCAGCTTGGTAAAAAGTATAAATTCAGCCTGGATAAACCGGTGAAAGAGCTGACACAGAAAACCATGAATGTATTACTGTACGGTAAAGAAACCGTAGAGGAAACTGATACACTCACTGATATGCAGGGTGAGGGTTTCGACAGCAATGACATCAGCGAAGCAGCAGAAAGTGCCGGCTATGAAGGGGTCATCAACATGTTGAAACGCTGGTTTACTGCCACCAACAGCACTGAAGCCATGCGGGAATGGGTGGAAAAATATATGGAGCTGAAACCCTGTGGCAGTTGCCATGGTGCCAGGCTTAAAAAAGAAAGCCTGTGGTTTAAAGTGGATGAAAAAAACATTGCCGAGCTGAGCAATATGAACCTTGACAAGCTGTTCCATTGGTTTGAAGGGGCAGAAAAAAGATTAGATAAAAAACAGAATGCCATTGCAAAAGATGTGCTGAAGGAAATAAGGGAACGGCTGCAGTTCCTGCTGAATGTAGGCCTCACTTACCTGAGCCTGAGCAGGCCCTCCCGGTCGCTTAGTGGCGGCGAAAGCCAGCGCATACGGCTGGCCACGCAGATAGGCTCGCAACTGCAGGGCATTACCTACATACTGGATGAGCCAAGCATTGGCCTGCACCAGCGGGATAACCAGCGCCTGATTGAAGCATTGAAGAACCTGCGGGACATCGGCAACAGCGTATTGGTGGTGGAGCATGACAAAGACATCATGATGGCTGCCGACTACCTGGTGGACATTGGCCCCCGGGCCGGTAAACATGGCGGGCAGATTGTGGCTGAAGGCACCCCTGCATTTGTGCTGCAATCCGATTCAGAAACATCTCAATACCTGAGTGGCAAAAAGAATATAGAAGTACCCCTGCAAAGGAGGAAGGGCAATGGCAAAGTGCTGGAACTGAAAGGAGCCACCGGCAATAACCTGAAAGAAGTAAGTGTAAAATTTCCGCTGGGCAAACTGGTACTGGTAACGGGTGTGAGCGGCAGCGGTAAATCAACGCTAATCAACGAAACCCTCTACCCCCTGCTGTCCCGTTTTTGCTTTAACTCAAAAATGGCAGTGATGGAGCACAAGAGCATAAAGGGGCTGGAGCTGATTGACAAAGTGATAGAAATTGACCAGAGCCCTATTGGCCGTACTCCAAGGAGCAACCCGGCCACCTATTGCGGTTTTTTTACCGATATACGCACCCTGTTTGCCGCCGTGCCGGAAGCTAAAATACGTGGCTACAATGCAGGGCGTTTTTCCTTTAATGTAAAAAGCGGCCGCTGCGATGTGTGCGAAGGCGGTGGCATGCGGGTGATTGAAATGAATTTTTTACCCGATGTATATGTACACTGCGAAAAATGCAATGGCCGCCGCTACAACAGGGAGACCCTGGAGATACGGTACAAAGGTAAAAGCATCAGTGATGTACTGGATATGACGGTGGATGAAGCCGTGGAGTTTTTTACCAACGTGCCGTACATTTACCGCAAGATAAAAGTGCTGCAGGATGTGGGGCTTGGCTATATCACCCTGGGGCAGTCGGCAGTAACGCTCAGCGGCGGTGAAGCACAACGGGTGAAACTATCTACCGAACTGGGCAAAAAAGACACGGGAAAAACATTTTACATACTGGATGAACCCACTACGGGCCTGCACTTTCAGGACATACAGCATTTGCTGGAAGTACTGAATAAATTGGTTGACAGGGGCAATACCGTACTGGTGATAGAACACAATTTAGATGTAATAAAAGTAGCTGATCATATAATTGACCTGGGGCCTGAAGGCGGCGATGGTGGTGGCGAAATTTTATTTGAAGGTACTCCTGAAGATATGGTTAACATCACCAGAAGCCATACTGCAAAGTTTCTGAAACTGGAATTAAAAAATTAATCAGGATGGGTAAACTGCAAGATGCTTTTTCGCCAGCTGCATTCAGGGATACGGCGCATGAACTGGTGGATATGCTGGCTGATTATTTAGAAGCAGCCCGGCACAAGTCGCTTGAAAAAGTGATTCCCTTTCAGCACCCGGATGATGCCCTGGCTTACTGGCAGCAGGATTTTGACAAAGGCAGTACCAACATTAAGCAGTTTTTTGCGGATACCATCGAAAAATCAATACACCTGCATCACCCCGGCTATATGGGGCACCAGGTTACACCACCATTACCGGTTACAGCCATTGCAGGCATGCTCACCGGTTTACTCAATAATGGGATGGCCGTATATGAAATGGGCCTGGTATCCAATCCGCTGGAGAGAATATTATCAGAACTGCTGGCTAAGAAAATTGGCTATGGCCCAGCTGCTTCCGGCTTATTAACCTCAGGTGGCACACTGGCTAATCTAACGGCATTATTAACCGCAAGAGCCGCAAAAACGGATGTATGGGAAGAGGGCACCACAGAAAAACTGGGCATCATGGTATCGGAAGAAGCGCATTACTGTGTGGACAGGGCTGCCAGGATCATGGGATTGGGAACAGAAGGCATCATCAAAATACCGGTGAATACACAGTTTAAAATGCGTACCGATTTGCTGGATGCACATTTACAGGATGCAACTGACAGGGGAATCAAAGTGTTTTGCATCATTGGCTCCGCCTGCTCCACTTCTACCGGCACTTACGATAACCTGGAAGCAATTGGCGAATTCGCCCGTAAACATAACCTGTGGTTTCATGCAGATGGCGCACATGGCGGTGCGGTGGTATTTTCTCAAAAATATACACATTTGGTAAAGGGAATAGAACAGGCAGATTCCGTCATAATCGACTGGCACAAAATGCTGATGACACCCGCCCTGGCCACTTCGCTGATTTATAAAAAAGATGCCGAAGCCTTTAAAACCTTTCAGCAAAAAGCAGCCTATCTATGGGCCAACCAGCATTCACAAGACTGGTTCAATTCAGGAAAAAGAACATTTGAATGTACCAAGCTGATGATGTCAGTAAAAATTTATGCCATCATCAAAGCACACGGTACGGATATTTTTGAAGAAAATATTGATTGCCTGTATGATGCGGGCAGAACATTTGCAGCGCTGGTAAAACCGAGGCCATGTTTTGAACTGGCCATTGAGCCGGAATCCAATATCGTTTGCTTCAGGTTTGTGAAAAATAGTACGGTATCAATCAATGAACTGAATACAACGATAAGGAAGCGACTGATTGAAACGGGTAATTTTTATATTGTAGAAACCATGATAAAAGACCAGCTATACCTGCGGGTAAGCCTTATGAACCCGCTGGCAACTGATACAGACTTTAAAGCTTTGCTGGATGAGGTGGAGCGGATTGGAAATGAGTGATCATCCGGAAGGATGTAAGCAATGTTAAAAAATTCTTATACTGGCGCAGGGCCCTGCCCTTATGCAGGTTGTCACTTATATTTAATAAGCCTTCTGAATCCCCCATCTGGTGCCAGTGCTCCGCAGGTACAGTGGTGTATGATCATTCTGCCTGACTGTATCAGAATTTTTTACGAATAATACCGACGCTACTTATTAAATAGTCCAATCATTCTAAGCTAATCCAAAGCAGGTCGGCATTATATTAACAATACTGACCGTAGCGTCAGTACCACAAACAGCTGGACTAATTCGTATGTGTAATTGTTATAAGTAAAGGGAGGTAACAAATAATACACCTTAATAGCCCCAACAACTATATGACTCAAAAGTATTTTTTAGCAGCAAGAAGAAAAGCCGCCTGGCAAAAAGGATATAAAATAGCAAAGAAAGTTTTGTCCAGGATTTAGAAACAGACATTGTGTATAACATAGTAATTCTTTGTGGCAGGCTCCCGCAGAAAGCAAAAAAGTATGTTGTATAAAAATCTCCTTAAATCTTCCGAACAGCTATGATGTACTCACCAGTCTAAATTATTTCGTATGTAATTATATAAGTTTCGTTGGGTGCGGATATCCAGAAATAAGAAAATTTGTAACAGCAAAAAAAATATTTGTAAATTCCTTATATTATATATCTTTATATTGAAACTAATTTTTTACATCTAAAACTTTAATTATGATTGTTATCAACAATTGGGGAGAAACGCTTGACTACATTGTCTATAATTCGGGCGGCGGTTCAAATCTCTATCAAGGAAAAATTAACATTAATGAAACCAAAACATTTGCTTTGCAGCCGGTACCTGCGGGCAATTATTACGGCTTGAATTTAAATTCCGAAAATATTCCAGGTCTGTCTTTTGCCGCAAATAATTTAAATGCTAACGACACTATAGAAATCTCAAGAAAAATAAACAGTTAAATTAATAAATGTTGCACAAAAAGAAAGTTTTTGATTATAAAAACTTTCTTTTTGTTTTTAAAATCAATCCTGTTTTGTTTTGGAAAGATAGCAACAGCATTACTATTTTTTCAATTTGCTGGATGATTTTATGCATGCTATTATCATATCCTTTCAACCTCTCACTAATTTTTATTCTCAAAACTTATTGCAAATCCTTTCCACATGTGAGTAAAAAAACTGGTTTTTAAATTTGTTCAGGCAATATAGAGTAAGCCGGGTCAATTAATTTGTTAATGGAATAAATCGAAAATAAAACAAATTTACAGGTGAGTTTGAATCCCTCCGGAAGATGACTTTTTTATTTCAACTTCATATTTTTCTCATTTAACTTTTCATTATAATGCAAATAAAAAACCCGGGCAACCTGCCACGGTTACTGATATTGGGCGATGCTGTTGCACCAACTGGCTTTGCCCGTGTAATTCATAAAATATTTATACCACTGAGCCCTTATTTTGAAATTCATCAAATGGGAGTAAACTACCAGGGCAATGAACATGGATGGCCCTGGAAGGTATATCCTGCTAAGGAAGAAGGCAGTCTTTTTGGTTTTAGTAAAGTAAAGCAATTGGTAGAAGAAGTAAATCCTTCACTGATTTTTATGCTTAGCGATGATATGATTCTTGCTGAGTGGATGAAAACCATTGCAGCATGGAAAGGAAGATCCGGAGCAAGGGTATTAATATATTGCCCTGTAGATAACAATCCATTGAATTACTCAATCGTTAGCGAACTTTTCAAAGCCGACAGAATATTTACATATACAAAATTTGGCCGTACATGTTTTGCAGAGTGCATAGCTAAACAGGCAGCAGCTCCGGTAAAGATAGAAGTTATGCCTCATGGAGTTGATGCCACAGTTTTTTATCCCATTGAAGGAGATATCCATTATCACCTGAGCCCGGAAGGAAGATTAAAAGCTAAAAGAAGACTCCTGGGTGAAAATAATACACAGCTGGACGATACGTTTATTGTTTTAAATGCCAACCGGAATCAGGAACGTAAAAGGCTGGATACTACTATTCGTGGTTTTGCCAGGTTTGCAGCCAGCAAGCCAGATACATTAAAGCTTTATTTACACTGCGGAGTAAAAGATTTGGGATGGGATGTAATAGCGCTTGCCAGCCAGGAAGGAATACAAGACCGGTTGATACTTTCTACAACAAGAGGTCTGAAGCCTGCATTTCCTGACGAAGAAATAAACAGGATTTTTAATGCATGCGAAATCGGAATAAATACCAGTTCTGCAGAAGGCTGGGGGCTTGTAAGTTTTGAACACGCTGCCACTGGAGCTGCGCAACTGGTGCCTGACCACACAGGCTGCAGCGAGTTATGGAAAGACCACGCTCTTATGCTTCCCTCATCAGTAAGCACAATTGAAACAAATTATTTAAAAGAGCATTATATTATTTCTCCTGATACAGTAGCTGATTCGCTGGAGCGGCTGTATCAAAACCGTGAATATCATTATGAAATGTGTATTGCGGCATATAATAATGCTGCAAAACCAGCATATAACTGGAATAATATTTCTGAACGTTGGTATAGTTTTTTCCAGGAAGAGCTGGCCCTTTTAACTGCTCATTGAGCAAATGACACAGTGAGAGATACTGCACAACAGAAAGCTTAAGGGGTAGCATTTTGTCAATAAGTTCATAATAAAATATGCGTTATTTCAAACAGTATGGTGCAAAGAGAACGGGTACTAACTACCTCAGGTCATTGCTCGAGAAAAATTTTGATGACATCACTGTATTGATGCATACACTGGGAGGCAAACATGGCACTCCGGTAGATTTATTTCATTACCTGTCAAAATTCAGCAATGATTATATTGGTTTTACCGAAGCTGCTTCTGCAGCTGTACCTGCAGAAAATTCTTTACCATTTAATGATGCTCAGCGGACATTTATGAAACTGCATGCTTCAGCATTGGCAGAAGCTGTAAAGAAGCAGCAATTGCATTTTTTAATTTCCGTAAAGAACCCCTATGCCTGGATTAACAGCATGTTTAAGTTCCATCACCTAAAAATACATACTAAAAAAAACAGATGGATGGCTGCCTACAGTAAGTTTATTATACAGCTTTGCACTGAATACAATGTTTTATATAAATCTTACTGGGAACATTTTCAGCAATTTCCACAACAAACCAGTATTATTGAGTATGATGAATTGCTGGCTAATCCACACAACCTGCTTCAACAATTGCAGCAGCAATTGCAACTCGTTCCTTCCTCTCCAAAATACACTACCACACTGCCAGTTTCCTTACCTACAGATTGGGATAATTTTGAAAGCATCAAACAATCGGGTAAAAATGAATTTAACAAGGAATTTTATTTTCAGCATAAATATTTTGATGAATTGAATACAGAAGTAATCACTATTATGAACAATGAAATTGATTGGAATATTGCAAAGTTGTATGGATACACGAAAGCTGATCATTCATAAACCTTCCCTGGCCGTGGTACGTATCGCCGGCATAGCCATCAACTTTTATATAAGTGATTGATATTGAGCATCAAAAGAGTCTGAATCAGAATTAAAGCAATACAATATGGCTGTAAAACGGACAAACTGTTAGAAAAAATCAGCAGCGTGCTTCAGTAGCAGAGATACGCAAGGTTGCAAAAGACACTGGCTTTGTGGTAAATAAATCTTAAAAATTAAATGGGCTGAGTTTTTAAAAGTTATTGCTTTTTGACCAGTTCCACTACGATACCCCAGCCTTCAACAGCGCTTGATTGAGCTTTTTTGCAGTAACAGGGTCAGGCAGAGCAAAGAAGGGCTCAATTAACGTTTAGTAAAAAAGCGACCTTGCTTATATCAAAAAGTATTTGCCCCCTATTTCTGCTGAAACAGGGGCATGAAACAATAATGACTGCATACAAGGACCACTTTACAAGTATCCGCATACTGAATTGAATGGAATTGAAATTACCCGATTGTTTTGGCTGTGTTTATGTCATCAAAAAAAGGACGGTCACTATCAGATAGACGGCCTTCTAAAAAAACAGGTAAAAAAGAAAGAATTGAATGCCATGCAGCAATACATGGCTGTTACATTTAGAAAAATAATCAAAAAGTTGACGGCTATGCCGGGGTAGAAACCGGGGTGGAAGAGCATTTACCGCTTTGGTAAAATCAAAATCTGCCTTTGAACTGGCACTGCAGCCGGAATCGAATATTCTATGTTTCAGGTATGTAAAGAACAGCACATCACCCAACGAACTGAATTCAACGATAAGGAAGCGACTGAGTGAAACGGGTAATTTTTATATTGTAGAAACCATGATAAAATACCAGCCATACCTGCGGGTAAGCCTGATGAATCCGCTGGTAACGGAGGCAGATATCAGCGCCTTGCTGGATGAGCTGGAAAGAATTGGAAATTTATTATCAATAACCAAAGCCTGATTACAAGTGCGGCATATTATTCCGCCTGTATATAAAACTTATAACTACCCTTCACTTCAGCATCCCCTTTTTTATCCCAAACCCTGAACTCAACCTTATAATAACTTACAGAAGGATCGCCTTTTGTGATAACAGCATCCAGCTGAATGTATTTGGTGTCGTTGGGATCAAAACCTGTCATTGTGTTGTCTTTAAAAAGATCAGCAGCATTCAGCACCTCGTAGCCCTTGCTGGTTGTTATTTTTTCTGAAGCGCCAATAAATGATTTACCGCCTTCAACAGTCCAGTTATTATCCAGTTCAATCACCAGGGTAATTTTCTGGTTGAGGTTCACTACATTATCATCAGGCACTTTAGCGCCGCCATCCAGCTTAAGGGTGGCACTTTTTATTTTTACACCGCTGGCTGTAATATCAATACCGTTGGAAATAAGCACCCCGTTTACAACTGAAGGACCGCTTACAGTATTATTGTCCTGCTTACCGGTTTTGTCAACATTACAGCTGAATTTACAGGAGCTTAAAAAGATGGAAATAACAAGAAGGATGGAAAAACGTTTGCCGTACATAAAAAAAATTTCCATCAAGATAGAAATTTTTTAATTAAAAAAGGCAAAGCATGGCAGCGAAATTGAAATTTGTGGTTTCAGGGGTCCCATCGTACATGAATGCACGTTGTTTTCCGGGGGTTAATTTCAGCTGTATACCTTACCTTACATTATTAATCATCAACCAAGCCGTATTTATCGTGCCTGTACCCCGATATGATGCTGTACAGGCGTTTGCGCTTTTGACTTATTGTAAATCATCACCAGCATAAAGCAGGTAAGTAAAACAACCGCTTTCAGCATAAAAGGATTTACATGTAAACCATTTTTCATAATCAAAGATTTTAATTGTGTATTTAAATAGAAGATATTGAACTTAAAATAATGCCGGGCACCTCGTTTGTCTTGCTGCATTGCGGTCGAACCTGCTTTCAAATATGGGCCCGAGCCTGATGCCGAACTTTAACACCAGTGTAAAATAAGCATCGTCATTTCTTGGATTGCCCCGCTGGTCACCCGGCTGATAGCGGGTTATACCGGGCAATACAAGGCCAATCGTTTTATCATGTATTTTCCTGGCAATATTTGCATCTGCCGCAGGCAAATTAGTGCTGAAATAAGCCGGATCAATATAAGTGGTACTTACATCATCAATGTAATCTGTAAATGATTTACGGTATAAAAACTCCGTACTGAAGTTGATCCTGTCAGAAAGGATATACTTTAATCCCAACCCCATCGGAAGGTTGAATTGTGTGAGTGAATAGGGTTTTTTCTCAGGATATTCCCTCATACCCTGCCCTTCGGTTTTAAGCGGATGCAGTTTGTGCCAGGTTACTTTACCATTCACATCAGTAAGCGACCCCTCGGGGTTATAACGAAAAATTCCACCCCCGATAAAGCCGTAAGGCCGCAGGCGGGGCGCATAATCCTCGTCATTTTTCTTCAGAAACATCAGCGGATATATTTCTGCTCCCAGCTGTACTTCCCACATATTGGTACGAAAGTCGAGGTTACGCTGCTTGCGCCACAGTTCATCCACACCTTTTGTATTAATAATATTGTCAGTGCCTTCCAGGTAAGTATAATTGGCGCTCAGCCTGAAACCTACCCACTCATTGGGGTAAACAGTGATAAATGCACCCTTCATCAGTTTGGTAAGCTCAAAATTAAGATCCTTTACAAAACGTGTTCCTTTGCCAATGTTGCCTCCAAGATCGCCCAAAAAAAAGCTGGGGCCAAAATTCAGCCCTGTTTCCACCTTGAACCTTTCATTCCCAAAAATAAGTGATTGCGCCTTTGAATGCGATGTGAGAGAGATAAAAAACAGCAGTATAAACGTAACCCTGCTGACAAAACAGTGTAGCCGATTTTTCATGTGAAATCAGATTTTTGGATATTTGGATGCGCAGCAACGTAACTTTCAACTCCTCATCACTCCATTTTGCGTTGCCACGAACATTAAACGGCCATATTTCATGATTATTGCATACTGTTAAAATTATTTTTGCAGCAGCATGGGTATATGGGGAATGTTATCTTCAAGGTAACCGGGGCCACACTGTACAAAGCCAAGGGAACTATAAAATTTTTCCAGGTACAGCTGCGCCCCTATTTTAATAGTATTTACATTAAACTGCTCCATTGTACGGGTAATTGACAGTTCCATCAATTGCCTGCCTGCACCCGTACCCCGGTACCGCGGCGATGACACCACCCTGCCGATACTGGCTTCGGCATAGGCCAGCCCTGGTGGTAACAGGCGGGTATAAGCCACCAGGATGGATCCATCCCAACCCATGAGGTGATAACCGGAGCTATCCTTATCATCCGCATCCTGGTACACACAGTTTTGCTCCACTACAAATACCTCGTTACGCAACTGCATGATGGCATATAATTCAGCCGGCAGCAGTTCGTCAAAAAATTTATACGTCCAGTTCAGTTCCATTACAATATCGATTTTTTATCCTGTTGCTCTTCCATTTTAAACAGCATCACTGCAGCTATGGATGCTGCCCTTGCTTTGGCCAATGAAGCTTTTGCCCCGCTGTACATTTCATCAACAGTACCATTAAACAGCAGTATCCAGCGGTCGAAATGTTCCTTTTGCAACCGCACTTTCCTGTTTACCTCATAGTGTACTTCCATGGCATTTTTTTTATATACCATATTATCCAGCAGTATGGTTTCCCAAAAATCAATGATCACGGGGATGTGATGATCCCAGTCCACCGGTATCACTCCGGTAAAGATAAAGCCGATTACTTCATCCGCTTTCACCTGCTCATAAAACCGGTATACCAAAACCTCAATATCGCTCCTGCTGCTGATATCCGGCTTTTGAAATGTTTGCCCCATAATTTCAAAGTTAATCAATCTGCGGCCAGGGCAACGCAGATTATCATGACCCAAAATAAGCCAACTCCTCACTAAAGTCCAGTGAAGGATATTTTTCCTGCAGTGCTTTTGCTTTATCCAGGTAAGTACGCAGGAATTTTTTATGCTCCCCCGAAGCCGGGTTAAAGGGTTTGTGCGTTCTGGCTGCCCTTATTTCATTGATCATTTTCATCAGGCCGGTGGTTTCCCTGTCGATACAGGTGCTGATGAATTTTTCCCATACATAGCCCGTGGCCTGGTAATTGGGATGCACCATGTCTTCGGCATAAAACCGGTAGTCACGCAGGTCGTCAATCACCAACTCATAAGCGGGGAAATAAAACAGCCGGTTGAATTTGTTGACGATGTGATGTACTGCCTGTATCAGCACGGCCTTGCTGCGGTTATTCTCCACAAATCCTTCCCGCAGGTGGCGCACGGGGCTGATGGTAAAAATAATGTTGATATGGCTGTTGAACATGAACAGCCGGTGCATCAGGTTATCCAATGCAGATTGCACTTCTTCCACAGCCAGTAAACGCCTGCTGAATTTATCGGTGGGTACTTTGTGGCAATTGGCCACTACCTCTCTGTTGTCCATTTCATATACAAATGCCGACCCAAGTGTTACCAGCAACCAATCAGCTTTTTTGAGAAATTCATTGGCTTCCTGCTGCGACTGGTTAATCCGGTTCAAACAAGTTTGCTTATCCACATCAGAAAAACGGGTATGGTGCTGCCAGCTCCCCCAAATATCATTGTGAAAAAACAATTCATCTTCTGTATACCGTTTGTTTTCAATGTAAGAAGTGACTGATTTTGCTATACTCACCGGGTTAAACAGAATACCGTTAGGGTTATCCTGCACACTGAATTTATGGTTGCGCAGTTTATCCCCGATATTTTCTGTAAAGCAGGAACCCACCAGCAACAGTTTATCTGTATAGTGAATGGTGGTTTCAAAAGGCTTTGGTATAAATTCTGCGTGAAAATCCATTTTTTTCTCTTTAGTTATTTATTGCAACAGCAAAAGTTGATAGCATTTTACTGGTGAGTAATGGCTGTAACCCCGAACTTTTCAACTTTGAACTTTAAACTCCTTACTACACAAAAATACCCGCCGCCAGTCTACTGCATTCAGCCAGCGCATCCCTATCAAGGCCCTGCAGCAATGCCCGATGCTGAAAATAAGGTATCATCAGTTCGGTATCCATATTGCCTACCAGGTCATCCCCGGCCATGGGGCAGCCACCAATGCCCTTTAATGCGCCGTCAAACCTTTTACAACCTGCTTCAAAAGCCGCAGCCAGCTTCGCCTCCCATGTATGCGGGGCGGCGTGCAGGTGTACTCCTATCTGCACATCCGGGTAAGCGGGTACCAGTGCACTTACAGCCGAGCTTATCTGCGCAGGTGTGGCCAGGCCCACCGTATCAGCCAGTGAAATAACTTTTATATCCAATGCCGCAATCTGCTCCACCCAATGCATCAAAATTGCTTCATTGTACACATCCCCGTACGGGTTGCCAAACCCCATGGACATATAAATCACTAACTGCTTGCCGGTTTTTATGCAGAGCTCCTGTATATCCTGCACCCTTTCCAGTGATTCGGCTATGGAGGAATTGGCATTGCGCTGCTGAAAGGTTTCTGATATGGAAAAGGGGAATCCCAGGAAACTGATGGCATCATGCAGTACAGCCTCCTCTGCACCACGCAGGTTGGCTATAATGGCCAGCAATTTTGAATCTGTATCCTGCATATCAAGTCCCTGCAGCACCGAAGCCGTATCAGCCATTTGCGGTATGGCTTTGGGTGATACAAAGCTGCCAAAGTCAATGGTATCAAAACCAACTTTAAGCAATGCATTGATGTACTGAATCTTTTTCTCTGTATCAATAAAATGCGGCCAGCCCTGCATGGCATCCCTGGGGCATTCCACCAGGTGCACCCCGGCATCCTTTGTTTGCTTCATCTCTATTATTTTTTCATGCGCATTTCCACTTCGCTGCGCAGTACATTAAAAAATTTATTGCGGTCCTTCTCACCCACCCTGCTTATCAATGCCGATTTTTGTATAATCGTATCAATTGAACCTGCCGTATAGCTGCAGAATTTTTCATCGCCTGTATTGATATAATTCAGAATGGCATGGTTCAGGTACACTTTACGGCCCTCGCCCATCTGCATTAAAATGGTATTATCGCCCAGTATCGCACCGTTATAATACAATTTGAATTCACCGCCATTTTCGTCCTGCCTGCCGGGGGCAAATTTACAGCCCGCCGCTGCCTGTTCCTCCATATGGTTCACCAGCTGAAGCAATTCTGCATACAGGAGCTGGATGGTTTCCTCACTGTCAAACAGCATGGCATCCCGGCAATATTCTATCTGCCGGATGGTGCTGTTAATGGTTTCCAGGCTCCAGATTTCCTCTGAGGGAATACTGCTGTAGGTTTGGATGATACTGCTGCTGAGTTTTCGCCAGTTATCATTCACCGCTTCGGTAAGTATGAATTTTTTATTATTGTATACAGGATTGTGCAAAATGGTCTTGAGCCAGGCAAAAAATTTAAAAGCCGCCAGGTTGTTGAAATGAAAATAATGAAACACCGGTACATCCTTGGCCAGGTAATACATGCGGCAATTATCAAATGAGCGCAATTGCTGCAGCTGCTGCAAAATAAACCGCAGGTGCTGCTCCAGCTCAAAGCGGCTGAAATCAATCTGCTGACCGGCAAATACAATGCTGTGGCCATTCAGGTGCAGCAACCCGTCCATCGACAGCTGGTATTTGGTACAAAGAATTGCCATTTCATCCAGCGTAAGCATTTTTTCGCCCCTGATGCGGCGGTAAGCACTGTCGGTGCTCATTTGAAGCAATGCAGCCACCTCATCCACCACAGATACATGGCCGGGCAAAGCCGACTTTACCTGCTGAAATAGCTGCTGCTGTATATCTTTTGGATTACTCATTTTGGCAAAACCTGTTTTTTATACAATTTTCATTTGCATTTTCTGCAAAAAAAGGGCTGCAAAACGCAATGTTACTGATATTCTGCAACCCAATGCTGAACCGCTGCACAATTTATTGAATACTTGCCAAAAAACGGACAGTTCGGGCCTTTATCAATTTGTATACCCACCAGGCTGCTGCTATTTTTGACAAAACTAAACCCAATGAGTCCTGTACGTTTTACCCGTAATAAAATTGCCTTCATGCTGCTGCTCTGCCTGAATATTCAGTACTGTAAGGCAGGAGTTGGTGGAAGTGTTCGTTCCAATTTTGTGCTGCCTGGCGGGCATTCCGTAAAGGGCAGCACAATACAAAAAAGACTGAACTTTTACATTTTTACCAAAGATGCAGGCAGCAAGTTTGATCTTTTTGGCACTACTGCCTTGTTAAGGGCCAAAAAAAAGAGCCTGCTGAGTAAAAAGACATTTTTTGTAATTGAGGCCAAAAATACCCGGCAGGTAGTGACCGAAATACTGGCCATTATCCATGAACAGCAGGCCCTGGTTGGAAATATCTGGATAGATTCTCACGGCTTGTACAAGCAGGGGTACTCCTCCTTTCATATTGGCAGTGATGAATACAGTTATAAAAATATCAACAACAGACAGTACACGGATGCACTGCAGCAACTGGTGCCTTTTTGTGATGCTGCCACCAATATTGGACTGGGCTCCTGCTACGGAGGTGCCACATTTTATTTTCCCGGCTCGGCCACCGTACCCTGTGGAAGGATGAATGGGGATTCATTGATGACAGGCCTTGGGCGCATTTTTGCCCGGGCTGCAATTTACGGCAGCGAAAGCTGGGTAATGGCCAAACCGGGAATTTTTAACGACAACTTTGGCTTTGCAGGCTACCCGCTGGGCAAACGCTACCGCAATAATTACTGGCAGCCTGTATGGGAGCGCCTTGGGCAGTGGAACCGGTACAGGGCTGCTACAAATATTTTTGAACCGGTAAACACAGTGGCGCTGAACAAAAAAGGCGAAATATCCGTAAGGGCCAGGCATTACCAGGCACTTGGTAAGGGTCAGAAAGCAACAGAGAAAAATTTTGCAAAACTGGATTAATCCGTACCCCCATGAAATTGTATTTATTCGGTTGCCTGCTTTGCCTGCACGCAGGTACGCTTGCGCAACCAAAGCAATTTGTTCAATTGCGGTTTGTACCCAGGCAGGGCAGGTTCAGCCCCGAAAAAAATGATTACCAGCCAGGAAAGAAAGGGTTTTACCTGTATGAAAACTGCATGTACACCCTTGTTATTAATGATGCTAAACAATACAATGCCCGCATCATCAGCATCAAAAAAGACAGCATTGCATTTACCACACATTTTAATGCGGCTGTGGCTAAAAAGCAAAAGAGTACATTTGATACGCTCAGTATTTCCCCTGGTGCCATCAGTACCATAAGGTTGATTGGCGACAGGGCCCTGGGGATATTTCACAACGTTGAGATGAAGAAATATGCGGCTGAATTCGTTGCTGACACAATGCCTAAAAGGATGCGTACAGATACCATACAGCTGTACACCAACCTGCAGCAGCAATACGAACTGCTGCCTTTTTTAACCGACCAGGGGCTTAATTTACTGTATGAAGAAGACGGGAATACTTTCTACTTCCAGGGAAGGTTGCTAAAAGACACGGCAGCAGTGGCGGTGAGCAGGTGGCAACAAAAGGATGACAGCATTTTCAGAACAAAAAATATCGCCTGGGCTTTGCCCACAAGGGCCAATAGAATAAATGGCTGGGCCCTGGGCCTGCATACGGGCCAGATTTTTGGCAGAAAGCTTACCATCAACGGACTGAACACCAGTGCGGATGTGCCTGCCATGTTTGTGGCTATGATGAGCAGCATGGATATTTTGCAAAAAGTACCGCTTGGCAGCCTGGCAGACAGTGCTGATGCTGACTGGTACATCACAAAAATCAATGGGCTGAGCCTGAGCATAGGCGGCCTGATGCGATGCAGTAATATACGGGGTATAGCATTGAATGGGGGCATCTGTTTTGCTTACCGTACCCGTGGGCTGGTAGTGTCAGGCGGCTACAATAATATTCATGATTTTAAGGGCATCAGCATCTGTGGGCTGCGCAATGTGTCTTACAACGGCCGGGGGCTGCAGGTGGGGCTTTTTAATGTATGCCGCCACCTCAAGGGTGTTCAAATTGGCCTGTGGAATAAAAACAGCAAAAGGAGTCTGCCTTTTTTTAACTGGAGCGGGTGATACAGTGCCAGGGTTTCTCTGTAACACCTTTAGTCATACAATTCACATGTATCCTTCATTTTTAAAAGGATGCAAATTACTACGCTGCTTTTTAGCTTCGGATGAAAGGTAGCTGCAGTTCTGCAATTCAACCGATTGATTACCAGCATAATAATTCGATTGCCTGTTCCGGAGTCGGGGATCACTACTGATAATTTACCCTGACATACCTCACCTGATAACCTGTTTGTATAGCTACCATATTGCCCGTAATCCGGGCAGGAAAGAGGATTTAATTAACACCGTTTAGTCATTTTTCATACGATATTCTTCCCGGTTTGTAAAGCCAAAACCCGTGTTTATAGCCAGAAAATACATGTTTGTGTATCAAAATATGTAATGGCTTTGCAGTTAGCTACTTTTACTAAACAAATGCAACCGCAAATTAGAGCACAGGTTTTGGGGTATTAAAAGAGAATATTCGGGTTTCTGTAATTCAGAAGTAAAACAGTTTTTTTAGTAAGAAGTTTATTGGAAAAACTGCCGCAGTTGCGGGCATTGTAAACAACGGAGGAAGGCAACCGGATATCAGGTTGCTCAATCATAGGCCTATTTTATCATTTATTAATTAACAAAAACAAAAAAAACAAGAGATGGAAAAGAAACCAAATCTGAAGCGGCTCTCCCTGAACAAAGAGACCCTTATCAGCCTGCAGGATAAGCAAATGCAAGCTGTACTGGGTGGTGAAGCAGCCCTGTACAGCACTGGAGAAACTTCTAGTTGTCCCACTGCAGATTGCAATGACAGTTGCTGCAAAAAATCATGTAAAAAGAAAAAAACCGCTGAGGTAGAACCTGTCCAATAAGCGGCGGTCAAGTGTTAACAATTCAAAAAAAAACAAAAATTCATGGAAAAGAAGACAAAAAAACTCAAACTGAACAAGGAAACATTGATTAGCCTTCAAGAAAGGCAAATGCAAACCCTGGCAGGTGGCGCCGCACTCATTAGTGATGGTGCTACGAGCAGTTACACATGCGGTACAGGTTGTACTCCGATACCGATTTCCAGTAATTCATGTGTTACTTGTCCAAAGAAAGCTGCTGTTGCAGAAGCTGAATTAGTAGCTGCAAGTTGTTGCAAGAAGACCTGTAATTAAAAGGTGCTGGTTGAGGGCCGGCTCAAATCGGCCCTCAATCTCCTTTAGTTTTGAGTTTTACCATGATAATTGTTGAAGTTTTTTACATGACAGAGTGTGTTAACAGGAAAAGAAAGAATAAGGCTCAGCAGTATGGATACATCCTGCTGCAGAAGGGATGAAACAGTAGTCAGATGCTGTTCTTACTAAGCCAGGTGTTGAGCCTTCTTCTTTTTTGAAATAATTAATTTAAACAAAATAAGAAAGAGACCTTAAAAATTAAATTTGAATAAAGAAGCGCTCATTTACCTTAAGGAAATACAAGTGTTGAAAATGCCTGGTGGAGAAGCGCAGCAAGAGCCGGGAAGTAACGCACAGGCAGCGGGTTGCTGCAGGAAAAGTTGTAGTTAAAAAAAATAGTAAAATGGAAACAAAGGTTAAAAAATTGAGTTTAAACAAAGAAACACTGCTCCGTTTGCAGGAAAAGCAAATGAATGCCCTGGCGGGAGGTGAAGCAGCACTTGTTTCGGATGGCTATACAACGGGGGGTGGCTGTCCCAACTACACTGATCAGGTTGGTTGTCCCGGTACAGTCACATTACAATCCACGACGATTGAGGTAACGGCTGCGCAAGCTGTAAGCTGTTGCAAAAAAACCTGTAACAACTAAATCGCACAAATTGGGAGGTAATAATACAGAATTTTTAAATTATACAAGATGAATCATTCAATAAAAAAACTGCGCTTTAACAAAGCATTGTTAAAGCCGCTTGATGACCAGCAACTACAGCAATTACTGGGTGGTGGTGCCACATTGAGCAGGGCCGGTGGTTTCTCTGCCGATAGCTTCGGTCAAACGATGGATGCAAATATTAACCAGATGGATGCAGATGATATCAGTATGGCTGCCGTAGTACTACCTTATAAGCCGGCAAATAAAGTTTAAAAAAAATGGCTTTTATAATCAGTTAGCAAATAATTGAAAGAAAATGAAAAAGTTAAAATTAAATAAGGAAACACTAATTCACCTGCAGGAAAAACAAATGCAGTCATTGGTTGGTGGTGATGCTGTTATGATGTCATTTGGAGAATCAGCCCAATATACATGCCCCATACCGCAGGGAGACAGTTGCTGTAAGAAAACTTGCCGGGGTAAAAAGAAGGAAGTCCATGCAGTTGAATAACTATTACTATGTTATAACCAAAATACACTTAAACTAATTAAATTTTTTGTATGAAACTCATAAAGTCAATCATTGTTACTTTTTTTTCCATAGTTATGTGGAACGCAGCGCAAGGCCAGAATGCCAGCGTCAATGGCACTGTAAAAGACACAGACACGAAACTGGCACTATACAAATCCGCCGTTGAGTTAATGCGCAGCAACGACTCATTAGTGGTAAAAGCTGTTATAACAAATGCTGACGGCAGTTTTTTGATTGATCAGGTAAAGCCCGGTAATTATTACTTGCGGGTAACTTTTAGTGGATACAGGTATGTTTATTCCTCATCATTACAGCTGCAAGCGGGTAATACAGTAAGTGTGCACCTCGAAATGCAATCTCAGGTAAAGGGATTAGGTGAAGTGGTGGTAAAGTCACGCCGTCCGGCAATCAGCTTCCAGGGCGACAAAATGGTGGTGGATCCGCAGCAGATGGCAGGTGCCTCCAGCAGCAATGCCCTGCAGCTTTTAAAGAATATGCCTGGTGTTTCGGTAGAAAATGAGCAAACAATATCACTCAATGGGCAGCAGGATATTACCGTGCTGATTGATGACAGGAAGCGTACTCTTACGTTAGAACAGGCTGTAAGACTGCTTAAAACTATACCAGCCTCTAATGTAAAACAGGTTGAAATCAGTTTTGTGAAATCGGCACGTCATGATGCAAGTGGTAGTGGAGGGGTGATTAACATTGTAACCAAAAAACCATTAGGCAATGGCTATAACTTACAGTTTACCAGCCAGTTTACATTTGACCGCTATACAAGTTCACTCAATAATATTTACTACAATCACCGGATCAATAAATTTACATTGTTTACTTCAGCAGGCTTTGAAAGAAATTATGCTTATACTGATTATACTACCCGTTCTGCTTACCAGCTTGGCGGCGGTGCCAAAGCTGGCACAAACGACATTGGTACCACTAAGAATATATCTTCCACACCCTATCTTGAAATAGGAACTGATTATGCAATCAACCGGCAGCACACGATTGGTGTTTCGGCGAGTATATATGGTGGCCGGACACTGGGTGATAATAGTTTATTGTCTGCTATTGAACAAGGCAATAATAAAACATACATCGACAATAAAACCATACAGCGGGGCCGTGAGAATTTAAGTTCTGTTGATTTATTGTATACGGGCAAGCTTGACAGTCTGGGCAGCAAGCTCAGGGTAGATATTGGTTATCTTTCCGGCTTTTCTGCACCCCGGCCCTGGTTTCTCAATGTGTTTAAAGACGAAACAGGTGTCGATTTTCAACCTTCCGCAGAAGTGCTGGCAAACCTGCCTTTGAAGGGGTATCAATACATTTGGCAGGCCGACTACGACAAAGTGTTCAATAAAAAGAACAGTATTCAGTTTGGTATTAAGCACACCAGCGGACAAATCAGCAATAATGTCCGGTATGATACTATCAAAGGGAGTACCCTGGTGGAGGATATAAAAAGGACAGACAATCTTAAATATCAGGAAAGGATTACAGCGGCTTACCTGACTTACAAGCATACACTGTCAAAAAAATTCAATTTTATGCTGGGTTTACGTTACGAGCATACTTACATGAAGAATATTTCGCTTACACTTGACAGCACTAATCTGCGTACCTTCAATGACTTCTTTCCGTCTGCCTCATTTTCTTACAATGGAAAAGGGTTAAAAAGCACACTTAGTTTCAGCCGTTCTATTTCAAGACCTTTTTACGGGTATCTAAATCCATATGTTACTTATCAGGATGAGTTCAACTACCAAATTGGCAATTCCAACCTTGCACCTGGTTACTCTTACAATATCAACCTGAATAATTCGATTAATAATTTCCTTTTTATTTCGATGGGCTATTCACGCTCAAGGGATATGGTTTTTTTGCTTAAACGCCAGATACCTGGCACCTTGCTCACGGAAATAAAACCAGAAAATGCCCTGAATTATTCTTCCGCTTATCTTTCTCTCAGCAGTAATTTCAGCTTGTTTAAAGGAGCATGGGAAGGGCAGGCCCGGGTATATGGCTTTGCTTTTAAAACAGATATTAAGCCACAATTCTTTACCAGTAATCTGGATACCCGCACACTGGGCCGCTACACAGCAGCCACTTCACATACAGTGCGGCTCGTCCCCAATCTATTTGCAGAGGGAGGAATTACTTATTACAGCCGCAACCGCACCAACCAGGCAGAACTGAGCCAGCGCTGGCAGGCAGATTTTGGGCTGCGTAAAAAGATAAAATCTGATTTCCTCACGGTATCTGCAATGGCAACCGATATTTTCAATACCATGCGCCAGGATCGTTTCCGTTACTATGATGGTTTTGAATCGCTGAATACCGTACAATTTAATACACAACGATTCCGGGTAGCATTGCTTGTGAACTTGGGTAAGCTGGATGATGACTTCAGCAAAACCACTTCAACCAGTAAGGAATCATCTCGTTACAAGAATAATTAATCATACTGTGATACAGGAACAAATCAATACGATGAATACCCAATGGGCGGGTGTGCTGACGGCCAATCTGAATTCGGTAAAAGGAATTGGTGCCGGTAACGGTTTGTCAGGTGCTGCTATTTTTTTGCTGTACCATTACCAGCATACAAACGCACCGGCAGATCTTGCAAATTTTTATACCGCTTTCGATAAAACAGTAGCACGTCTCACCAATAAAAACTATGATGCGGATGGGTTCTGGCTTATAGAAATTACGGAGTTTATGTATATGCTGAGGCTGGCCGGGGATTTGCTTGCGACACAATACGATCTTGATGAGCTTACAGAGCAAATACATGGGTTTATTGAAACAGGAGCACTGCAGTTGTGTGAAAAAGGTAATTACGACCCATATACAGGCTGTTTTTTCCAGGCTCATTACTTGCTGCAGTATACCAATAGTCCGCTTACGCAACGTTTTGAGCTGCTGCTGAAAGAGAAAACTGTATATACGGATGCTACACTCAGTGCGGGCTACTTTGACAGTTTCTTTGAACCGGGGGATATTTGTCTTAGTATCACACATGGTCTTTCTTTTTACATCATTTATTTATGTGCACTTGCTGAACAAAGTAAAGACCAGGACAAATGGCACCTGCCAATCATTCGTGCCTACACAAACTACATGATGGCCCAGCGCCTCAACTATGCAGTCGCCGGATCTTTCTTCCCTGATTACGTGCAGGAGCGCAAAAGGAGCCGTTTGTGCTTATGCTATGGAGATTTGGGGGTGTTCTATGCATTATTGAAAGCTGCCCGTTTGTTAAATGATCTGGCTTTGGAAAAAGAAGTGCTGGATATGCTTATAATAAGTGCCGGGCGAACATCTGCTGAAGAATCAGGCATTACCGGGTGGGACCTTTTATACGGCTGTGGAGGAGTATACTGGTTTTATGAGCATCTTTCAGCAATAACAGGTATGCAGGAATTTTCCAATATTGCTGCTAACTGGCGCCAGAAGGTACTCAGCAGTGGACTTGCAGCTGCTGTTCAGGCATATGCATGTGGCAAATCAGGTAAAAACTGGCAAAAAGATGCCTCCTTTCAAGAGGGTATTACAGGTGCGCTTACTGTACTTGGCTGCCAAAGCAGTCACCGTAGTGAACTTGGTTTTTTATTTTATCTTAATTAAACATTTGATGAAACAACTGGAAGCATTAGAAAAGGTTGCAGCAGCGTTAGACAAGCAGGTTGAGCATCATCAGCAAACGCTCCGGCTGTCGCTGATGAACGGGGCAACCGGGGTAGCTATGTTTTATTTTTATTACTCATTACTGGCAGGCAAAGAGCATTACCGCTCGTTGGGTGAGGGAATGGTAAACAGGATAATCGGGCAATTGAATGACAATGATTTTCTGCCATTGCAAACCTACCACAGCTTTAGTACGGGTTTGGCAGGTATTGTGCATGGCCTTTCTCACCTGCAGGCTAAAGGGTTTGTTGATTTTGATTTTGATAAAAGCTTTTCCTCGCTGGATGAGTTCCTTACAGAACAAGCTGTTGCTGATTATGAGAAAGGGATAAGTGATTTTCTGCATGGGCCAATGGGGATTTACTACTATTTGCTTGGCCAGCAGTCAAACCGCAATGTATTACCAATGTTAAGCAGGCTGAATGATGCCTTCCTGGCTGCTTCGGTTCAGGATGAAAAGGGTATCCGCATCAGCAATATGATACTGGAGGAAGTAAACGAACAGGAATTTGATTTGGGTTTGGCGCACGGCATCACTGGTATAATGCTCATACTGCTGCGTTCACTGGAGCAGCAAAGCAATGTTGAACAGGTGGAACCACTTTTTGAAGCATTGCTGAAGTATATGCTTTCGGCAGAAAAGTCAATGAAAGAAACAGGGGGTAATTCTTTTTTTCCAACATCAGTTAATGAAGCCATTGCTGCTCATAGTAAGGAAAACCAGGATAACTATGTGGTAAGGTTGGCATGGTGCTACGGTGATTTAAATATGGCATGGCTGCTGGTAAAAGCCGGTAAAGTACTTGGCAGACCAGCACTGACCCAAAAGGGTATTGCCGTAGGTATAGACGCTGCAGCCCGTCGGGAATACCACCAGCACCAGGTAGGAGATGTGTTTTTTTGCCATGGATCATCGGGCGTTGCATATTTCTTTTTACGGCTTTATCAGGAAACCGGGGAGCCGGTCTTTCAGGAAGCATGGCAGTACTGGATGGATAAGACACTGAACACTGTATTAGGTGCTGCTGATGGGTGGGCAGATAAGTTGAAACCATTTTCGTTACTTGAGGGCCTTGCAGGGCTGGGGCTTGCCCTGCTGCCTGCCGAAGTGTCTGGTTGGAATGAAATCTTTTTAATGAAATAATTATGAACAAGATTACATTGGGATTGCTGGAATTTGGATACTACCGGAAAGGGGTTAACAGCCTTTCTATTGTGCAGTATATTATGGATTATGTGGTAAAAGCAGATGAGCTGGGGTATTCCCGGTTTTGGCTCACAGAGCACCATAATTACCATCCCACCAGTCCATGGTCCACTCCTGAAATTCTTTTACCTATCTTTTTGGGTATCAGTGACAGGATTAAGATTGGAATGGCAGGTATCCTCATTAATTATCATTCACCATACCGGGTGGCGCTCGACCATAAACTGCTTTGCAATCTGTATCCGGGGCGGGTTGACCTTGGTTTTGCCAACGGTACACCTCCGGAAAATGTATCACGCTTACTGCGTCAGTCAAACTTCAGAAAAAGACCCGATGACTATTATAAAAACATTCGCACCATTCATGACTTTTATTACAATGAGGATGGGATGGCTGTAAAAGAGAACATTATTATTCCGCCGCTGGCAGGTAATGTACCAGATATGTTTGCGCTCACTTCTTTTTTCAGCGATGAGAATATTGAGAAGGCGGTAAGTCTGCGCCTGAATGTATCCAAATCTCTTTTTCACGACACGAAGAGTTTGAGTTATGAGTATGATAAAATCAACCGGTATCGTGAAAACTTTTATAAAAAGTATGATTATCTGCCGCATGTAAACATTGCAGTGCCGGTTATTTGTGCGAAAACAAAAAAACAGGCCATGCGCATTGCCGAAGAAAGTGGCGCCCCGCTTATCGTAAATACTTTGATGGGATCTGCAAATTATATACAAGATACCCTGCATACCTACCAGCGCCGTTTTGAAGTGGATGAGTTTATATTGTATGACAAAAGTTATGAACAGTCACTAAAAATTGAAACATTACAAAAATTAGCTGAAAAATTTAACCTTCTAAATTAATATATTATGATATCAGCATTCAACAAATTTATTTACCGGATTCCTTTCTATCCGCTTGATACAATTGTAAACAATGAAAAACATGCGGATGATACAGACTCCTACCTGAGACACTTTTTCTCTGACCCCGCATTCAGAGAAGCGATGTATACAGCGTCGGCCGAATTTTCAAAAGAGATTGACAGCTTTCTGGAGGGGCAGATACCTCAGGGAAAACGAATGACAAAATTTAGAAATACTGCTGTTAAGTACATAGGGCGTATGGCAAGCAGACCTACACCTTTTGGGCTGTTCTCTGCTTGCGGCATTGGGGTTTTTTCTGACAAGGACGCTATTGTACCGGATACTGCCAACCGCTTTACAGCGAGTGTAAGGCTCGATATGGGCTTGCTTACTTCATTTTCGGAATTTATTTTGGCTGATAAGGAATTGCGAAAGAGCTTGATTTTTTATACCAATAATACTGTTTATAAATCAGGTAACCGATACCGGTATGTTGAGTATACAGTCACAAATGGCGAAAAATTGTATAATCTGTCATCCTTTGAGATGAACGATTATATTGGGCTGCTTCTGCAAAAAGGGCGTGACGGAATGTTGATGCAGGATTTGGCCGGTTTGCTTGCCGATGATGAAGTGTCAAATGAAGAAGCCCTTGAGTTTATCAATGAATTAGTTGAATCTAAAATTCTTGTAAGCGAGTTGGAACCTTATATGACTGGCGTAGAGTATCATAGCCAGATATATGATTTCTTGTGCCGCCAGCAGCTAAATAACAAGATGGGAGAGCAAGTAAGTACATTCTATAAAAAAAGTAAAGATATTTTTGACCGAATTAATATTCTGATTGATCAGATAAGTCGTAATGAAAAGGATATCTCATCAAACAAGTATCATGAAATCATTGAAATAGCCGGAAGTCTTGACCTTCTGTATCCAGTGAAGCATCACATACAATTAGATAGTTTTTGTAATAACAATGTGGGTGGAGCCACCCTGTCGCAGGATCTGCTCAAGCAGATTATTGAAGGTGTAAATGTTTGTACCCGTTTCAGTACCCAGGGGTTAAACGGCACCTATATGGATTTTAAACGCAAGTTTAGTGATAAGTATGGAGAGCAATTTATAAGTCTTTCAGAAGCACTGGATCCTGAAACTGGTATTGGATATGGTAATACCAACAACGAAATGCTTGACATTACACCATTTGTGGATAACCTGCCTGTTGGTCATGGTATTGAATCAGACAGAGGAACAGTGCAATGGGATAATAAGTTGCATACACTCCTTATGTCCAAGGTTATTGAGGCAGAAAAAAAGCAGGTTAAAGTTGTAGCACTTACTACAGCAGAGGTTGAATTATTAAAGCCAAAAGTGGACCTGCTTCCTCCTACTTTTAATGCGTTCGTCTCTGTGTCGTATGATGCAGATCAAAAGCCGTGGATATATTACCATCAGGTAGGTGCTACCAGTGCTACCTGCCTCATGGGACGTTTTGGATTTTTAAACCCGGAAATTGAGAACTTGATAAAAGATATCAGTAACAGTGAGTCTGAGTATTACAAGGGGAAAATAGTTGCTGAAATCAATCATCTTTCAGAGTCAAGGGCAGGGAATGTAATGCTAAGACAGCGGAATCGGCAGTACGAAATTTGTTATCTTACTAAATCAAATAAGCAGGAAGCCGGAAAGATTGAAGTGGATGATCTTTATCTCGGTATACGTGATGGAGGACTGGTGTTGTATTCTGCCTCCCTGGATAAAGAAATTGTACCGAGGTTGTCAAATGCCCACAATTATTACAAGGATACATTACCCGTTTACAAATTTCTTAGTGATATGCAGGAAGAAGAAACAAACGGTTACCTGGGTTTAGTAACAGATGTTGGATCTATACCTGCGATGGTTAATTTCATACCCCGTATTACTTACAAGAATATTATAATCTGGCCTGCTCACTGGTATCTTAAAACAGAAGAGATGCGACGCTTATTTGAACTTCCTGATGACGCTTTTAAAAAAAGCATGCAGGACTACTTTGCTGAAAAAGGAATTGGGACATGTTTTTTTCTTACCAATCGTGAGTTTGATCTTTTTGTAGATACTGGTAATGTGCTTTCCTTACGGGCTTTTGTAAACGAGGTAAAAGATATGCCACGATTTTCTGTTAAGGAATGCCTGCAAGTTCAGCATTCAAAGCATCTTATTCAAAACGCAGATGGTTTTTTTATGCATGAATTAATTGTGCCACTAAAAAGGGAAGCTCCTCAAAAGGCGGGAAAGACTGCGCTTGTAAGCCGGACTGATTTGCTGCAAAAAGATAACAAATCACTACCGCAAAGGAAATACTTCCCAGGTGATGAATGGGTATACTTTAAACTATACACAGGCATAAAAGTGGCAGAAAAGATTGTGTCTGAAAAATTCATCGGCCTTACAGAGCTGTTGGTAGAAAAGGGGCTCATTAGTCAATGGTTTTTTCTACGCTATACAGACCCGGATTTTCATATTCGATTGCGCTTTAAACTAACCGACAGGGCTGCTTATGGAGAATTGGTAAGTAGTTTTTACAGTTATTTTTCAGACTATCTTCAGGAAGGGAGTATAAAAAAAGTAATATTGGATACATACGACAGAGAACTTGAACGATATGGATTTGAACTGATTGATGCTGCTGAACAAGTGTTTCATACAGACAGTGTGTTTGTGACAGAACTGATTACACACGCAGCTGCTGCAGGCATCAAAGAATACAAATGGTTGTTGGCAATGGGTATCATGGAAAGTTATTTTAATGCTTTTGAGGTATATGACGAGCGAAGGCTAAACTTTGTAAAAGGCATACGTGATGTATTTGCAACAGAATTCCATGCCGGTAAAATGCAACGGCGTCATTTCTCAGCTAAGTACCGTACTGAAAAGTTAGTTATAGAAAACTTTCTGCTTGAGAAGAAGCTGGAAGGTTATAATATTGAATGGTTTTTCAAAATGAAAGAAAAACTTGAACAATCCCTTTCAGTTATTTACAAAACGCAATATGCTGAACAACAGGAAAGCAAAGTAGAAGCTTATCTGAATAGCTTTATTCACATGTCACTGGATCGGTTTTTCAGTTCAAAAAATCGACCACACGAATATGCGTTATATTCTCTGATGGAACAATTTTACAGATACCAGATAGGTAAATCAATGTATACAGCACATGAAGTGGAAATTTAAAACTAAGAAGTATCCGTTCTTTTACCAGGCTAATTCTATGGATTGCGGCCTGACCTGCTTACGGATGGTGGCTGCTTTTTACGGCAAAAACGTTTCTGTCGAATACCTGCGCAGGGTTGCAGATTTTGAAAAAACCGGCGCCTCCTTTTTCGGTCTGTCAAAGGCAGCCAGCAGCTTGCATTTTGAAGCACAGGGTGTCATGGCCACCACCTGTCAGTTGAAGCAAATCTTAGCAGATATTCCCGTAATTGTTCACTGGCAGGGGGACCATTTTACAGTGCTGTATGCATTTGAGAACGGCAGGTATGTCGTAGCAGATCCGGCCAAAGGGATACTCAAGCTTACAGAAACAGAATTTGCACAGTTTGCGGTTAGTCAAACGCCCGATGCAAGCCAATGTGTCAATATTCTTTTATTAGAGGCCACACCTGAATTGCTTGCACTGCAGGATGGTAAAGAGGATCGTTGGCGGCACTTTACTTTTTTTTGGTCGCATGTAAAACAATTCCGCACTTTTTTTATTTATATTACCTGGGCACTTGCACTCGGCCTGGGCATTCAGTTCCTGATGCCTTTCTTTACTAAGAGTGTTGTGGATTATGGTATACAGTCTAAGAGTTTGCAGTATGTAGGCTACCTGTTGGCAGGGCAGTTGATGCTGGTCTTGAGCAGTACATTTTTTTCGGTGGTAAAGAGCTGGATTACACTTCATCTCAGTTCCCGGATTAATTATTCGTTGGTGGCTGGTTTTTTAGCCAAGTTATTCCAGGTGCCTTTGCGGTTTTTTGAAACACGGAAAATAGGTGATATACTCCAGCGTATTGGCGATCACAGCCGTATTGAAATGTTCATTACCCGTGTATCCTTTAATATTGTATTTTCTGTTTTGTCAGTTATTTTGTATGCGTCTATCCTGGCCTATTACCATTTTGGATTTTTTGTACTCATATTCAGCACAATGGTCATATATGCCGGCTGGGTGGTGATTTTCCTTAAAAAACGCAAACAGATAGATTGGAAGCGATTTGAGCTGTCATCCAAAAATCAAACTCATCTGATACAATTGGTTAATGGTATTCATGACCTTAAGATTAATAATGCCGAGAAGAAGTATTACCAAAAGTGGAGCCTGAATCAACATGAATTTATTAAAAACGGATTTGACAGTTTACGGTTGTTTCAGTACCAGGAAACTGGTGCTACGCTTATTTTTCAATTGGCACAACTCAGTATAACTTTTCTTTCTGTAAAGCTGGTTATTGACAACTCCATTACATTTGGTACCATGTTGTCCATTCAGTTTATTATCGGGCAATTGATTATGCCCGTGCAGCAAATCATCGGCTCGATTGGCTCAATACAGGATGCCCGTATCAGCTATGAACGACTGGAAGATGTATGGTCGGTACGTAACGAAGCAGCATACCAGGTAGCTGCTTCCGAACAGCGCAGCGCAGCCCCTCACCAGCCAATGCAGTTTTCTGATGTGTCGTTTTGTTATCCGGGTCATTCCACCGTATTTGCACTGAAAAATATAAGTTTTGATATACCCGAGGGTAAAACTACTGCTATAGTAGGGCTGAGCGGCAGCGGTAAAACCAGTATTATTAAGTTGCTTTTGGGATATTACAGTGACTATACGGGTAACATACTGGTAGGTGATGTTAATTTCCGGGAGCTTGACCTTGATATTTGGCGGGCAAGTTGCGGCGTAGTGATGCAGGAGAGTTTCATTTTCAGCGATACTATTGCAGAGAATATATGTATGAGTCTTCCGCTGGATTCTGAAAGGCTGCAGCATGCGATGGGTGTGGCTAATATTGCAGATTATGTTGCATCCCTGCCGCTGAAACATAATACGGTTATTGGCAGCGATGGCAAAGGGCTTAGTCAGGGGCAGAAACAGCGCTTACTTATTGCAAGGGCAGTGTACAAAAACCCGCAGTATATTTTCTTCGATGAGGCTACCAATGCTCTGGATGCAGAGAATGAAAATATTATTATCAATAATCTTAAAGAGTTTTTCAGGGGCCGTACAGTGGTGTTAATCGCCCATCGGCTTAGTACAATACAGTTTGCAGACAAAATACTGCTGCTCGAAAATGGAAATATCATTGAACAGGGGAACCATTTTCAACTTAAAAACAGGAACGGTAAGTATCACGAGTTGATACGTAAACAAATGGCGGGATAAAATTAATTTTATGATAGATTTTAAAGTACAAAGTTACATGCCGGGCAGACCGAAGCGTCTTTTTGCCGGCTCATTCATCATATTTGGCATTTCCACGGTTGTACTTGTGCTTGTTTTATTGTTGGTAAAGCCGGTTACACCATCAGAACACTCTGCCAAACTGATACTCATGAATACCGCAGCCAGTGGATATAATTGCACCGCAATACTGCTGCTAAGTGATTCAAGGCAACCGGCTGCCATTGACAGGCAGAGTGTATTTGTGTATAATGTGGGTAATACTCCTAAGAGTATACGATTGCAGCCTGCTCTGCTTACTGGTATTGCTAAAGACAGCATACCCGTCCGTTGTAATTGTGATGATATTACAGGCACAAAATTGATAGTGCCGCAAAATGGCAGGTTGCTTGTAATGCAGCCCTCAAAGCAAAATTTACTAAGTACCCTTACAGATAAATAGCAGTATTATATTTAATCTTAAAAACTAAAATTATGATTACTGAAGTAAAAAAGCATTATTACAGCGAAGTGTTTCCTGTGGTACAAGAATTGGAAGCTGCTTATCAAGCTATCCGGCGTGAGTTTCTTACGGTACACAGCCAGGAGCTTTATGCAGCATGGCCTGAAAAATTTTTATACAACGAGGGGTGGAATGTGTTTGGACTGCGTTTTATGTGGAATGATAATGACGAAGCACATGCCCTTTGCCCCGCATTGTCAGCAATTATCCGCCGTAACCCAAAACTTATAGCCACGGCCGGTTTTTCTATTCTCAATCCCGGCACAGTTATTTATCCGCACGAAGGATACCAGGAAAGTGTGCTGCGCTGCCACCTTGGGATACAGGTGCCGGAGGGGGATTGTCACCTTCGGGTTAATGGTGAGCTTCTGACGTGGAAAAATGGGGAGGCCTTTGTTTTTGACGATACATATACACATGAGGCATGGAACCTTACGGGAAAAAGGCGCATTGTATTATTGGTCGATTTACAGCGTGATTTGCTGCTTGCTTCTGCTGGTAAAACTACAGAACTGGCATATGCAGTTTGAACAGCTTTCTCTGGTAAGAATCATCCATGGAATTTTGGCAGCAAATATTTTTTTTAGTGAAAAATTAAATATAAGCGTATGCAACCATACACATATACAGAATTGGGAGAGTACAACTACAAATTTGTAACAGATCAGGGAAATGAGTATAGTATTGTTTTTTCAAAGTATTGGCAACAGGATATTGTAGATCTTTATGGCCAAATGGATATAGATATATACGAGTTTTATTTTGAAGTGGTGAGCAGAAACGCAACAGGAATGGATAAGCGTATACCTCATACAATCTTTTGCATACTGGAATCTTTCCTGATTCAGAATAAGAGTGTAGTGTTTTATATTACTCAAAGAGAGGATGGCAGAGGCAGAGAATTGTTCAAGGTATATCAGTTCTGGCATGCACTTTATCAAAAAATGCACGGCGGGCAGGGAGTTATTGATAAAACTGACCGGGTTGTCAAGTATGGAACAGTTACTGAAGCACATCTTTCCTGTCTGTATTTGACAGATACTTTCAGCTATGACGTTCAGCTTGACAGGGTAATTGATATTGTGCTTGCAGAAATATATCCCAATGCATATATTTCTGCAGCAATATAACTTAAATTAGTCTTTAAGAGGGTATAAGTAGTTGTCTATCTGACGGGCACTGCTTACTTCACTGATGAATATCAGCCCTCTGAAAGCCAATGCAGGTGTTATGTATAATACGTTATTGCTTTTCCGGTTAGTATAAGTAGCTCCTGTGGTATATACTTTATGGTATCTTCTCAGTAGTTCATTCTTTGTATTTTCAATATCCAAAAAGAACGGAGTAATACCCGGCTTGTTTAAAACATAACTTAAGGAACCGGGTGGGTTTGGTTTAAGAAAGAAAGATTTTAAATAAGGGTAGACTATCTCTTTTTTTCTTTTACGGGGTTCCAATGCCAAAAAAGAGCCACTGTTGAAGATAAAGCCAATAGGGTAATAAAGTTTTTTCAGATATTTGAATATATAGTTACCCATGGTGTTGCGATAAGTTTCGTAGTTTACCAGGGAGTCATAAAGACTAATGTGTGCATTATGTGCCCATATAATATCTTTGTCTGGTTGCGCATCCATCTGCTGAATCTGTAAAAAAAGACGAGCCATACAACTGTCTCTGTATTGATAGGGTTGGTCAGGATAAAGTAAAAACATATGAATTGCCTGTGCGGATAATTGTAAAAGTTGTACCGTATGAGGTGGATGGTGTTTAATCAACTCAGCTTTATGCCGGGTACTCCAATCTTCAAGTAGTTGTGCCGATGTTAAAAGCTTATTATATAGTTCTTTGTTTTCGCGGAATACTTTATTTAGTGAGGGCAAGCTGAGTGATGTTGGAAAAGGTAGTACAATTTGGCTGAACTCAAGGGTTGCATCCCTGGCTAATGGAGATAAATGTTCCTGGATAAAACTGATACAGGCACTGGCAGACTGCATGTCAAATCCATAAAAGCTTACTTGATCTGCCGGAACTTTATCCTGATTGTACTGACGCATCCATGCAAGCAGGTCTCTAAACTCCGGCGTATAGAATATCCAGGTGTTAATTGCCTTCAATGCGCTGTCGAGATTGCTGGCTCTGCCTTGTATATAATCATTTGCATACAGACAGTTACCAAAAGGTGCTTCTACTAAAAGTTTACGGAATCCGCACCGGGTGAACATAAACTTGATCAGCTTTTTTTTGGCTTCATAAAACTCTTTTGAACCATGAGTGGCTTCACCCAATGCAACGGTTTGCTTTGAAGAGAAAAGAGAGATTAAATTAGCAAAGTATGATGGCAGGGTATCATCTGTTATTGAAAACGGGTAAACAGGTTGCTGATTTTCACCAAGTGTAATATATGATTGACTAAAGCCCATAAATATAAAGAACCGCAGAATAATACAACAATAAATTAGTTTTTTATTCATCATTCAATAATTTCATTATAAAATTACTCAAAATGACAGAATTGAAAAAAGAAAAATGGAATGCTCTGCTGGGCCATGAAAAAGTGGCACATGACAAAATACAGGAGATTGCTGATTTGCTGCGGCAAAATATTCATTTAGTAACTAATGGAGGATTGATGACCGGGTATAGCGGGATAGCCGTTTTTTTTGCCGAATACAGCCGTTATTGTGGCAAATCCGAGACTGAAATTATAACGCAGTTGATAACACAAGCATTTGAAACGGTTGCCGAAAAATGGCATCCTCCTTCTTTTTGCTCCGGCATCAGTGGCATGCTTTGGGGAGTAAGGTATCTTATTAGCCAGCAAGCCCTGGATACAGATACTGACTTTGCTGAGACGGAAGAGTTCCTGCTTCAGGAGCAGGAAAGGTTTGCAACTGTCAATGATTTCGATTATCTGCATGGTGCTAATGGGATATTTTATTATTTCCTTAGTTCTGGTGCAATTATCACCCAGGAGCAGTTAGATAAACACATTAAGTTATTGGAGTTTTTTGCACAACCAAAGTCTGATGGTGGATTGGCCTGGGAAAGTTGGGTAGATATTGACAATCCAAAGCTGGTAAATAATATCAGCCTTTCACATGGAATATCCAGTATCATCATTGTTCTTGCAAAGGCTTTGCAGCAATTTCCCCATCATGACGGCATACACCGGCTTTTGGAAGGAGCAGTTGTCTTTTTGCGGCAATGCCAGCATGAGGATACCAGTCGGCTTTCACTCTTTCCCGGTTATGCGGGCAAAGATAATGAAGAAGAAAGGGACAGCAGATTGGGTTGGTGTTATGGCGATTTGGGAATTGCAATCGCACTTCTCAAGGCAGGAATAGCACTGGGACGTAATGAACTGAGAGCAGAGGGGTTAGCTATATTGCGTCATGCTGCGCAGCGCAGGAACCTGGCTGAAAATTCAGTATTGGATGCTGGTATTTGCCATGGAGCTGCTGGCATTGCACATATCTTTAACAGGATGTACCAGCAAACGGAGGAAGCATTGTTTCAAGACGCTGCTGTATATTGGTATGGCATAACACTTAGTATGGCAAATCGGGGTACAGAAAGTCTTGCAGGCTACCAAGCCTATAACGGCGCAAGTGGCTGGCAGAATGAAGTGAACCTGCTTGAAGGTATTGCCGGTGTTGGTTTAGCATTGATAGCAGCAGCAGGATGCGAGGTTCCCGGGTGGGATGCCCTGCTGTTAATAGACTAGCGATAAATACATTTTAATAAATGAAAATTGTAAGATAATTATATGGAAACAAAAACAAATAATGTGCTCATCATTCCGGGTGGCATTCGAAGTCATGTTATTCCTTCCTTTTTTATCGCCACCAGGCTTCAGGAAACCTGCACAATCTATTACCTCGTAGAAACAGAGGCACTCGCCGGTTTAGTAAAGGCCCAGGGGTTTACGCCGGTACTACTGAAAACATCAGGAATTGGGTACTCGGCTGACTATCAATATATTATCCGCAAGCACAAAACAAAAAGCCAGTTGGTAAAAGGGCTGTTGATGGCTTATTTTTATATCACCAACCGGTTGTATAAAAAAAGGAAAGCCGAGATTGACGAAATTGTACAGGAATTGAATCCCAGGGCTGTTTTTATTGATATTTTTAACATCCCTAACTATATTTTTTTCCATTCCTGGCGCAGCAGCTCCAATATATGTCTTTTCAGCCCCATGTTGTCAACTTATAAAGCCAATGGTATACCTGCTATTAGTGAGGGCAGTTGGAATAATGCACAGGTTAATGACCGCCACTTCTTACTAAGTCTCAGGAAGTTGGGCATTTCCGGTCTGTTAGACTATTGGAGTATGCTGCGCTGTTGCCGCAAAGCTGGTATATCCCGTACAAACAGGTTGCGGTTGCGGCCTTTTACTACGTACTATTTTGATAATGTGCCGGAATTGGTACTTGGCCCGGCTGAATTGGAACTTGCTGTTACTGTTCAGCAGCCTAACCAGTATTATCTGGGGCTATGCATTACTGGTAACCGGGTAGAGACCAAGCCAACAGGCTCTTTCGGGGCTGCATACTTCCGGCAGATGCGTATAAGCGGCAAGAAAATAGTGTATTGTTCTTTTGGTACTTTTTTCGGCTCTTTTCAGCATAATATGGCCGTAACCCGTTTTATAACCAATGTTATAGAGGCTTTTGCCGGTGAGGAGGGCATTGAACTGATTATTGCCAGTAATATTAAAGTGCTGACAGTACTGGAGGGAACGCTTCCCAAATTCAGCAATGTACACCTGTTTGAATTTGTGCCGCAGCTGTTGGTACTTGAGCAACTGGCAGATGTGTTTATTACGCATGGCGGCCTTGGTTCGGTGAAAGAATCCATTGAATATGGTGTGCCCATGTTAGTATGCCCGGTAGATTTGCAATGGGACCAGAATGGCAACGGGTTGAAAGTGGCTACGCATGGTCTGGGTTTGCAGGGAATACTGCGGGAAGAAACTCCCGAAAGTATTACTGAAAAGGTAAATCAATTACTTGCCGAACCACAGTGGAAAGAAAGCATTGTGCGTTTTGCAAAACAGGTGAAAGCACATTATAACCAGGCCTATATAGAGGAAATATTTTCGATAGCCACTCAAAACAGGCAGCATCCTGCGGCTTAAGTTATTTTTGCTTTAACACACCTCTTTCATACATCGGAATATATGGGTACTGGTAAGGTGCAATGAGCCTTGGGCGATAGCCTCCCTTCCCTGTGCTGATTAGCCGACAGGGAGTAAGGTGCACTTTGCACTGAATGGTCAGGAAGTACTGTTGTTAAACAAATTATCCCCGCTGCCTGGCTGCTTCGTACAGCATAACACCTGTTGCCACCGATACATTCAACGATTCAAAATCGCCGGGCATGGGTATACGGAACTGCTCATCGCAGATTTTAAGTAATACCAAATACAAATATTATATAGTCCAATTTATGCCTGAAAAAATGTAGCCGTATGAGCAAGCGGCCATGATTGCGCTTTTTGTTAATTGGTCCACTTTCCCTTTTATAAAATGGGACAGATCATTTAGATTGGGGAA
>JANMIG010000098.1:0-68143 GCA_031375675.1 Chitinophagales bacterium | reverse complement strand
GCGCTTCCGTTCCGCTACGCTCCACTACAGCGCAGGGGCGGGGGGAAGACCCCAAAACAGTTTACACAATCTGGTTTATACTCCCCAATTTTGGATACAAAAAGTACAAAATGGTACTTCCCGGCCCCGGCCTGGGGGAGTATAAACCAGATTGTGTAAACTGTTTTGGGGTCTGGCCGGAGCCCGGGACCGGGTAATATTGAATGGTCGTAGAAAATGACCATCCACGCCGGGCAGCAGCTTTAAAAAAAAACTATCAAAAAATTGGCTCATCAGTATTGGCTGGTGATGGACAATCCATATCAGAATTTATTAACTAAAAACAGTTAACTTTTTCAGGAAGCGTCAATGAAGATGGTGCGTTCTGCTCCGGCAGACAGTTGTTCAATTTCCCAACTGCACAAAGCAACGAACTTTTGGCGCAAGCTTTCCGGAAATGCTGAATTTTGCAAGTCTCATGAATTTTAGTAAATTTGGTATATGAAGACAATGACATTGCAAATACCAGACAATTTGGATGAGAGAGAAGCAAAAACATTGCTTGCTGCTAAACTGTATGAGAAAGGTTCCTTGTCATTGGGGCAAGCTGCTGAACTTGCGGGTTACTCTAAAAGAACATTTATGGAACTTTTGGGAAATTATGATGTATCAGTATTCAATTATTCTGAAGCGGAATTAGAAACAGATATACTTAATGCACAAAACTATCATCTCTGATACAAGTTGTCTGATTTTGCTTGAAAAAATTGGAGAACTTGAAATTCTTAATAAATTATTCGGCACAATAACTACTACTTCAGAAGTTGCAGATGAGTTTGGATTGCCCTTGCCATCCTGGTTTGAAATAAGACAACCTTTTGACAAAAATTATCAATCAATAATTGAAGCATCTTTAGACAAAGGAGAAGCCAGTGCTATAGCACTGGCAATTGAATTACATGATTGTTTGCTTATAATTGATGATTTAAAAGGCAGGAAATTTGCACAACAAATTGGCTTGACAACTACAGGCACTTTGGGAGTTATTGCAGATGCAAAGTTAGCAGGAATCATTACTTCAGTAAAACCAATTATAGAAAAGATTAAAGCAACTAATTTTAGAGTTACTGAACAACTGGAATTACTAGTTTTAAAGAAGGCAAATGAATAGTTCAATGCGCCCGAACATTGGGAAGCCCCATCAGTGACATCGTTCAGCTTACCGGGCAGTATGATATAAAAATGACTTTCCTGAAGACTATATTTTGACGGAGGAGCCTGTTGATAAAGTAAAAGTATTTAGATGCGCTGCATATAAAATAATAAAAAGCAATTACCGGGAGTTTATAAATGATAAAGACAAGTAAAATAGTAATTGGACTGCTTTTAATTGAAGCTGCTTTGACAGGATACTACTTTTATTCCCAACCGCAATGTGAACCCTGTTTACCAGGTACACCTTGCCCACCTTGCATTAGTGAGAAACAGATAATAACATTTTGGACCGGGGGGGGTTATTGCAGCGGTAACTGTTGGTTATTTGCTTTTCATAAATTTTCGGCGGACAAAAGACGGGTTGTAACAACTAAAGCTTCGCTGGGTGCGCAACGCCAACAATGAAGCTGAGTGCTGAACAGCTTAGCGCCATCCACGGTGTCCCGCCTGTTAGTTTTTGGTGTGTATGTATTTAATGACGGAGACAGAACAGTGAAGAAAAAAAGCTTCAGCTTCCGGTTCGCTATTGGACTGTTGCCCCGGCTTTGCCTGGCACAGATAAGCGATAGAATATGATTTCAAATTCCTAATTTTGATGTGCAGGCCAGGCTGTCCGCAGTACTAAAAGCAGGGTGTTTAGCCGGGCCGCTGCCGCCCCGGAGATTTTAAGAAAGAACTCAAATATGACAGATTCAAACAAAATAGCCATCCCGTTAAGCAGGGCAAAATTGACCAGGTTGGTAATTTTAAGTATTCTCTTTTTAGCAGCGGGACTTTGGATAATTATTTCAAATCCGCAGATAAGTAATCCTTTTTTTAATCATCCCGTTGTAAAAATCATTGCTTCCTGTGCTTCGGTAATGATGGGATTATCAGGAATATACATTTTCGCAAAGAAACTGTTTGACAAAAAACCCGGTCTCATATTAAGTGAAGAGGGCATTTATGACAATACAAGTGCATTCAAATTTGGATTCATCCCCTGGACTGATATAGCAGAAATTTATGAAAAAAAGGTTCAGGGTGCTGTTGCTTCAAAACAATATTTTGTTACAATTGGGTTAAACGACCCTGATAAGTATATTTCAGGTGTAACCAACACTATTAAGCGAAAACTATTAATAGCAAATTCAAAACATTATGGTTCACCAGTTCACCTTTCAACAAATGGTTTAAAGATAGATCACAAGGACTTGCTGAAGCTGGTGAATGAATATTTTGAAAAATGTAAAAATGCAACCGGAAAGAAACTGCCTGCAATAACCACCGGATGAACAAACACCCGAATCGGTTGGTCAATCCAGCCTTATACTACCAGGGGCAGTTCATTACCGGGGATCACATTCCTTTTCATTTTGATGTATATTTGATAAACAACGGAAATGAAATACTGACTGTAAGCAGCCCTGTAAAAGTAGGGCAATGCCCGCCGCAGGTATTGCCCGCTGACAGCATAGCAGCCAGTAACCGTGTAAATATTAATGACATACAATAAATGATAGAAGTTTTACGCAATCATATAACAAGCAGGCTTGGAAACGACCTTGACAACCTGGACAGGGTGCTTTCCTGTTTTAAACAGATTACTACCAAAAGAAATGAAAAACTTTTACAGCAGGGAGACACCTGCAAATACGTATACTTTATTGCCAAAGGCTGTTTACAGGTTTACGTGTACGACAGGGATTTTAATGAAACTACCCGTGATATTGTAACAGAAGACAATTGGTGTTCAGAATTAGTAAGCTTTGGAACCGGCAATCCTGCAACTGAAAATATACAAACTGTTGAACCCTGTGAACTTTTTGCAATTGACAGGCAAAATTTCCAGGTACTGATGGAAACCGTACCACAGTTTGACAAAGTGTACAAACAAATCCTTGAAGCATCTTATGCCAACTCTGTTTACCGCATCAACACTTTTGTTGCACTCTCTGCGCTGGACAGAATAAAATGGTTAATGGACTACCGGCCAATGCTGATGACACGTCTTTCAAGCAAACTCATTGCATCATACCTGGGCATCAATAAAGATGTATTCAGCCGTTTAAAAGCGAAACTGTAGACTTTTGTCATCATTTGCGGAAATTTTAATGCTGATTTTTGCCTCATCATTCACATGTAAAATTTCAACAAAATGACAGATTATTTATTATTATTCCGCAATGCAAGTGCGGCCAATGGTTACCTGGCAACTGCAGAAGATATGGCGGAAGACATGGTTAAATGGCAGGCATGGATAGGCCATATTGCCATGCAGGGAAAACTGGTGCATACAGCACCTGTGCACTATGATGCATCCATTGTAACCAAAACCGGTGTGGCAGCAGGCCCGCACAAAGAAAGCGACAGCGTTTTGGTTTCCGGTTTTTTAATGTGCAAGTCTGACAGCCTGGAGGAGGTTCAGGAATGGAGCAAGACATGCCCCATTCTCAAATACCCGAACAGCTCGGTAGAAATCAGACCACTGATCCCATTTCCAACCAATTAAACAGTACAACAATGGACAAAATACTGCATTCAGGAAAATACATTTTTCCGCTTTCATTTCTACTCTACGTTGGCCTGCACCTTGGCAAACCGGAAGTTGGCGCTTCGTTTGTGCCTGACTATATTCCGTTTCCCTATTTCTGGAACTACTTCACTTTGGTTTGCATCCTGCTTTTCATTGTAAGTGCTGTTATTGGCAAATTCGACAAACTGGCTTATTCGCTTATGGCTTTGTATGTACTCTTAATGGCTTTTTTGGTTCACTTACCAGGTGCCATGGGGCAGGAAAAGGGACCGGAAACAATGATGGCTGATTTGGCAAGAGAAAAAGAGTTAGAAATGGTAAACTTCTTTCGCAACATGATGGTAGCAGGAGCATTGATGGCATTTGCAAAATTTGTAGCCAAAGATAAAAGAGTAACCGGTTAAGGAATTGACAACGCAACATGGCAGCCGTAACAATTTTGTTGCGGCTTTTTGTATTGGCTGATACAGCACAAGGCAACACAGGCCAATATTGGGTAATAAGGGATACACCACAAAAAAATCATTGTTCAAATATAAATAAATAAGGGCCGGTCCATCCGGGTGAAGGGCTTACGCTTTGCAGCACAGGCATTGTAATACTATAATGGCCGGGGCTTCTGCAAACAGCAATAATTGTATTTGCTGCCGCACTGAACATCGCCAAACGAAGCCCCGTCAACAAAAACAGTTTGGGAAGCAGTAAAACTTAATCAGTCAATTTGGGCATCAAGCCATCAATATTCTTTCCTTTTTCATTCAGGAAAATAGGATTGTGAAAATCTTCCAGCTTTTTAAGCAGCACATAGAGTTGCTTTTTTTCATCCATTGTAAGTTTACCAGACACAAGGGCAGCCACTTTGCCCATTTGTTCAATAGTAGCAAAAAACATCTCTTTGCCTTTTTCGGTCAAAGAAACCCTTTTGCTTCGCCTGTCTTTTTTATCATCTTTTTCAGCAATCAGCCCGTGTTTTAAGAGACGTTTGATAACTTCTAAACCAGTTGGTTTTTCATGTACGTTTTTTTCAATCAACTGAATTTTGGTCATGCTTTCGGCGCTCATCAAAATATACAGGTAGGTAAAGTCTTCGCTGATAAGTTCCGGGAAATTTGATAATCCTTTTTTTATAAGCAAACGGGAGTAGCGGTTTAAAAAAATAATCAACTTGCTCAGTTCCACTTCAATTTCACTATTGCCAATTATACCGCTGTGGTCGTTTTGGGTTGGTTGGCCCTGCAAATAGTTTTGCTCATTCAGCCATAAGGCAAAATCCGGCAAACTCATATTTCTATCAGGTAACTGTTCATAATTGCCAAAAGCCCTTATAACTTCTATGAGTAAATCTACTTTCACGGTACAAAGTTGCGTAAATTAGAATGATATAATGCCAAATTTATAAAATAAAGCTGAAATTTGTTTGATTATTTGAATTTTAGAATGATATTTGCCAAAATTTTTTAAAAGATGGTTGATATACTCCTAGTTAACTTAAAGAAATTGCGCAGAATCATTCCTGTAATCCTGCTGCTTACAATCATTACCAACTCAGGTATTTTGGCTCAAACAACAGGAAAAATATCTGGTGTGGTAGTGGATAAGCTCACTCAAAAACCAATGGATTTTGTGAGTGTGGCTTTAACTGGCACTGCCTATGGCACTAAAACTGACAGTGCCGGTAATTTTCGCATCAATGCTGTTCCTGTTGGCACTTACAATATTGACGTAAGTTATGTTGGCTACAAAAAGCAGACTATTTTCAACATGATAATAAATGCAGGCAACGAAAATAACATCACAATAGAATTAGAGCCCGGTTCAGACAACCTGAAGGAAGTAATAGTAAAAGCTAACAAAAGAACGGTAAAAGCCGCCACTTTGGAAAATCCCCTGAGTGTGCAAAGGCTTACAACCGAAGAGATAAAAGCCAACCCAGGCGGCAATTTTGACATCAGTAAAGTGATTCAAACCCTCCCCGGCGTAGGTGGCGGACAAGGGGGTGGTTCATTCAGAAACGATATCATTATACGTGGTGGTGCGCCGAATGAAAACACCTTTTATTTAGATGGTGTGGAAATTCCTGTATTAAACCACTTTCAAACACAAGGAAGCTCAGGTGGCCCCCAGGGACTGCTGAACGTTTCCTTTATTGAAGATGTTAAACTAAGCACATCTGCATTTGACGCTAAATACGACAATGCCATAAGTTCTGTTTTTCAATTCAAACAAAAAAATGGCAACCCAAACAAATTACAGGGAAACATAAGGTTAAGTGCAACAGAACTGGCTGCTACACTTGAAGGCCCGCTGGCAAAAGATAAAAAAACAACTTTTCTTTTTTCTGCAAGACGCTCGTACCTGGAATTACTTTTCTCGGCCTTAGATCTGCCGATAAGACCCAATTTTTGGGACTTTCAAACAAAAATCACAAGAAAGATAAACGATAAAACCACCCTTTCATTTATTGGCTTGTCAGGCATCGACGATTTCAAGTTTGCATCCATCAAAAATGCAACGCCTGAAAAATTATATATCCTCAATTCCAATCCAATCATCAACCAATGGAACTATACTGCAGGCATCACTTTAAAAAGACTTATTAAAAATGGGTTTATCAATGCAGCATTGAGCCGCAACAGTTTTGATAACGATATTAAACAATATGAAGACAACGAAAAGCAATCAGCTGCTGAAATTACTTTAAACTATGCTTCAAGAGAAACCGAAAACAAACTGAGATTTGATGTAACACAAATCAAAAAAGGCTGGAAAATTAATTATGGGGCCACAGCACAGTTTGCAGAATATGCCAACACTACTTACAATGTCATACGCAAACAGCTCCAAGACAGTACAGGCGCTATTGTACAACCAGCAACTATAGTAAACTTCAAAAGTCCGTTGAAGAACTTCTGGAAATTTGGAGCATTTGCACAGGTAAGTAAACGTTTTTTTGATAACCGCCTGGGCGTTAGTGCCGGCATCCGCAGCGATGTGAACACCATTACAACTGATGGCAATAATCCGCTCAATACCATTTCTCCAAGACTTTCACTCAGCTATACGTTAACAGATAAATGGACTTTAAACGCCTCTGCGGGCAGATACTTTAAAATACCCACTTACACCGTTTTAGGATTTGCCAACAACAACAATACCTTAGTGAATACATCAGCAAAATATTTACAAAGCGATCATTATGTTGCAGGTATTGAATATGTGCATGATGATGCACTCCGTTTTACTGTGGAGGGCTTTTACAAGAAATATGCAAATGTGCCTGTTTCATTGCGCAATGGCATTGCCTTATCAAACCTGGGCAACGACTTTACAGTTTTGGGCAATGAAGCAATCACAACAAACGGCAAAGGCAGAGCATATGGAGCAGAGTTTTTTGTTCAAAAGAAATTGACCAAACGTTTCTTCGGCATTCTTTCCTGTACTTTTTACCGAAGTGAGTATAGTGGTTTAAACAATGAATATATTGCCAGCAGCTGGGACAACAGACTTTTACTGAGCGTTACCTGGGGCTACAAGTTTCCTAAAAACTGGGAGCTGGGCTTAAAGTTTCGTTACCAGGGTGCGGCACCCTATACCCCATTTGATGAAACGGCATCACGTTTAAACTATCAATCAACAGGGCAAGGCATTTTAGATTACAGCAGGTTAAACACACAACGCTTAAATGGATTTAACAACAGCGATGTGAGAATTGATAAAAAATGGAACTTTAAAAAAGTTACGCTGGATGTATATTTGGATGTTTCAAACTGGTACATAGCAAAATCAACAGCATCCCCAAGCTATACATTTAAACGCAACGCTTCCAACACGGCTTTTTTAACAACAGACGGTTTAGCAATAAAAGCAGATGGCAGCAATGCCATTCCAACTTTATTGAAAAATGACGACCCAAGTGTAACCCCCACTTTAGGTTTTATCATTGAATTCTGATGATGACCGCAGTGTATTATACTGCATACTTCTTAATGTCAGTATGTTTTATTTCATCTGGTATTATCAGTATCATTAACAGAAAGGCTATACAAAATGAAATAAGGCTGATGCACATGAGTTTTATTAACCCGGTTTATTCCGGGTTAATAAAAATAGCCTTGCCCATAAGTATTGTATTGCTGAATAAAACAGGAGCCCTATTGTGTTTTGTTATTTTAACGGCTTACCTGGTTACAACCTGCTATCATACCATAAAATATGGAATAGGCATTCTTGCCATCTTTGACCTTATTTTAATCATGCTTACCGCCACAACACTAATCCTGTATTTAAAACAGCACCATATGCCTGATAAGCCGATAAGGCACATGGCCGGGCTTACAATCCACCCACCTGAGAAGCCCCGCCCAGCTGCCGTACGTTACTAAAGCAACCAGCCTTTTAAGGGGCAAAATATGCTGCCCTGTCATCAAACTGATGCAGAATTAATGTAAGTCCATCGAAGAAACTGGATAAACACCCAACTAAAACAATTTGTCAATTCATTCTCATGCAACTAAAGGCAGTTCATTGCCGGCAATCGGGTGCATTTCAAATTGTCGCTTTATTTTCTGGTTGTGGGCGGTGGGGACACCGCCCACGGGTCACTGCCATGGTCAGTCCTCACCCACCAACGACAATTTGAAATGCACCCCGGCAATCTCATTCTTACCTTTTTTGTGTATATTCGAACAATAAAAATGAAACAGTGAATGTAAGCAGCAATGTATTGAGCTTTTGGGCTGATAATCCGCTACATCGCCATGCTGCAAAACCTTAGCAACAATAAAAAAAGACCTTTAAATTCATGAAGTACACATTATTAACAGTACTCTTTATCAGCTTTCTGATGCCAGTTTTTTTATTGGCCCAGGGCATACAAAAATTATCATTTACCTACCGGTGTGTTCCAACAAGTACAACAGACTATTCAATTGTAATATCCAAAGACAAGTTTATGCTGCATGCAATTGAAAAAATCCCAAACAATAGAGGCCAGATTAAAAAAGTTGATTCTTCCAGTTATATACATTTGTTTACTACTAAAGAAAAAGAAATGACTGACAGTATTATCAAAGTAAATCAACTGGATTCAGTTTGCCGCTACCAGGACAGAACAACTGAATGGGGGACGCAGTGGGCCGTAACCATTCAGCGAAATTCAATAACATACAATATAGACTTGCCCAATTACACCAATGCCGGACTTGACTCTTTGATACGTTTTATTGTATGCCTGATACCGAAAAAGGAGCTGCCCCGTTTTGAATGCAAGAAATGCAGGCAGGACTGATTTTATACCCATTTTCAGTCAGTTTTTACCCCCGTGCTACAGCTATTACAGTTTTACAAACCTTACAACAGTCCATTTTTGATTGCTGCCAAAAGCACTGATAAAGTATGCACCGGGCTGCAATTGCTCAAGGTTCAATGTAAGCTGGTTTTGTCCGGCGATAACAGTTTCTTTTGCCGACTGCACCATACGGCCATTGGCAGCAGTAATATTCACCTGTACCTGTCCCGCCCGGGCAGCATCAAGCTGCAAAATTGCCAGGGGCCTGTTTACCAATGTGGGCAGCAGCGCCATTGTACCGGCCGCAATATCCCTGCTTTGCAGCAATACCATGTTACTGTAGGTAACCCGCCCATCCATATCAGTAATTTTTATACGGTAGTAATTAAGCCCTGCCTGCGTATTGTTATCTGCAAAATCAAATGGCTGCAGGCAACGGGCATAGCTGGCAGTAATATTGCCGATGGTGGTAAAGCTGATGCCATTATTGCTCCGCTGTATTTCAAACTTTGCCTGGCTGCTGGTACAATGTACTGACCAGTTGAGCAGGTTAGCTGTACCCTGTTTATTGCCTTTAAAATAGTTGAGGGTGATACCTGCATTAAGGGTCAATATCGAAAACTCATTGCCCAGCACAAAGGCAGAATCGAGGCTGTTGGGTGCAAATGGACCAGTTTCATCAATGGTATTGGTGCCGCCACCCTGTATGGGTGTTTGCGTTATGCCAACAGGATCCACATTCCAGGCGCTGGAGGGGAAATGCCCGAGCTCCATCGGGTCGCCCCGCACACAAAGCGCATTGATGGCGGTATCAGGGTATTGAAAAGTAAGTTCAACCGAATTGGCAGCTGAGTTAACGGCATCATTGATCACCCAGGTGCGGTTGACCGTTCTGCCGGTATTGAAAACCCCGAATGGATTATTCCCCCTCTCTACCCTTACATTAAAACTATTGGTAACACTGCTGTTATTTCTTAAAAAAACCTGGCTGATGGAATTTATTACCGGTGTTACAGGAAAAGAAACCGCAGCACCGGGAGGTACATTGGTGATGGCATAATGCCCGGAGCCATTGGTTACGAGCCTGCAGGGGGTCGGGCCTGCTGTGCTCAGGATTGCCTGGCCATAATTGGTGGTAAGATGATAGTTATCTAACTGAATATAAGCACCCGGTGTTACCATAATCAGCAACTCGGGGCAAACAATATTGCTTTTCAGTATTACGCCATTAAGTGATTCCACCACCAGCCGTACCTGGTTGGTAAAGTTAATAAGGCTGAGGTTTTGAGAACCGGCACCATTCATATTAATACCAGATGCATCCAGGGTGGGTGGTGGCGGTGCCGTTTCAGTAATCAATCCGCCTGTTTGCATAAAGTTGCCCAGGGCTATTACCAGGCCGGTGCCATATGTAAAAAATAATCCATTGGGGCGGTTACTCATGTTCATGGTGGCTGTGCCGGAAATATTTGTATGGCCATTTACAGTAACAGTCATATTATAGCAGGTGGAGTTATCAGAAGCATCCGTAGCATTTACATACAGTGTGCCGCCTGTTACCGTAAGATCATTATTAATAACCAGCGTGCCGCTTCCAATACGTGGAGAAGCAATTTCAAGCACACCACCACTTACCAGCAGGTAATTGATGGATGGAGCAGCACTCATTTCGGTACTGAGCCTCAACGTTCCCGTGATGCCGGTATTTTTTACAACAAAGCTGTCAATCAGCGGATAAGTGTCGTTCAGCTCCAGCGAAGCTGCCAATCCGTTAACCGTTTGCGAAGCACAATCCCATTCTATAACGCCCTCGTACGAGGCCGTGGTATTTAACTGAAACATACTGGCCACCACGCCCTGTATCCTGATATACGAACCGTTTTTGTAAGTGCCGGCAGGCAGCACGCCTCCATCACGATTAACTATATACTGGCTGCCTGCTTCCAGCACCAATCCGCCAGTACCATTGCCAGTAGTATTGCCTGAATTGACATTGTACCGGATGATACCGCCACTATATACAACAAGAGAGCCTGATGATGCACCAAAACTGAGTTCCAGGCCGGGGGTGGCACCGGCAGCAGTTCCTTCAAACAACAGTGTACCCCATATTTGACCGGTAACACCAGTATTTCCGGTAAGACTGATGGTGAAAGGATTGGCAGAGTTTTGTGTGAGTTTTAGTGTTGCCCCTGCATTGATGCGAAGACCGGGCAAAATGGTGGATGTTGAAGCAACGGTTATCGTTCTGCCTGCAGCCGCAGTAAACTCCACCATACCTGCTGCGGAAACATGTATAGAATGAATGCTAATGGGGGCCACGTCTATCGTTACTACAGCAGTACCGGTAAATTGCACATCATCAGCCAAAAGGGGTTCCCCGGCAGGGCTCCAGTTGGCACCAATGCTCCAGCCACCCCCCACGGGGCCAATCCAAGTTTTTAAAACAGCCCTGGAGCTAAGGGTAAAAAAGATGAAGGCAATTGTTAAGGTAAAGATCCGGTTCATGTAAAGTAGTTGTGCTGGAGCAAAATTAAGTGATAAATGATACTGTTGCAGAATAATTCCTGCCCTGAGGTTCGCAGGAGCATTTTATATAAAAATTCTGACTGGAAGTACCATATCCGAATTTTTTTGCCGAGCTGGGAGCTGTGGCAACTGCATCCGGTATTAATTGCCTCAGTTCGTCGCTGTTCTGCCAGTTACTTTATACATTCTTTGGCAGTAAACCCAGGACGACTCAACTCATTTGTGCATAAAAATTAAATATGGGTATTTGCGCAACTGCTTTTGGGGTGACAATCTTCATAACACATTGATTTATAAAAAAACTTGCGTATTTTGTGTAAGTGATTGTAAGCCTTCGACAATGCAAACGTTGTGCGTTATACAAGAGCGACCCTGTAACAATTAAATTTCTTATGCGAAAATCCTTTACTCTTTACTTATTAGTTTCTTTATTACTCCTGCAATCTTCTTGTGGACAGAGTACGGTTACGGGAAATAAACCAATAAATGGAGGAGCGGAAATACTTTTATGGACAGCGGACTGGAGTGCCGACGATAAAAGAATTGCTGTTGGTGGCGATGACAGTTTATTGAAAATTTACGACACTAAAAATTTGAAACTACTTAAAGCCTATCAACTTAAAAGTATGATAAGGCAAGTAAGCTGGCACCCCACAAATAATATTTTAGCCGTAGCAACCAATGACGATGAAGTAAGCATCTTAAATACTGAGACAGAAAAATTCATTAAACTAAACGGAATAACTAATGGAGCAAGAGGAATTGATTGGAATTTCAATGGTCAAATTCTTGCAACTGCAGATAATAATGGTCTGGTTAAAATTTGGGACTCAACAGGTAATTTACTTCGAACAATAAGAAAAGAAGACAACAATAGCTATTTTTCTATTAGCTGGCACCCAAGTAAAAATATCATCGCTGTTAGTGGAGACGATATAAGAATTATGGATACTTTGGGCGTCACATTAAAGGTTATTAAACATCGAAAGGAAAATACTGGCATTTTAACTATTTGTTGGCATCCGTCTGGAGATTTTTTTGCATCAGGCGATTATGGGCACGAAAAAGAAGGTGTAAAATCCATTATTCAGTTTTGGAAGCCCGATGGGACACTGACTAAAACGCTATATGGAAGCAAAGCAGAATACAGAAATATTCGATGGAATAAATCAGGAACTCTTTTGGCTTCTGCCAGCGATGCTCTTCGAATTTGGAATGCAAATGGAAAATTATTATGTACTGGAAAATCCAAAGACTTGTTATGGGGGTTGGATTGGAATAGCAAATCTGAAAAAATCATCACTTCAAGTATCACAGGAAAAATTAAGATTTGGAATGCAAATGCCAAATTAATAACAGACGTTACTGAATACAAACAATAGCATAAGTGGACAATTATTGATGGACAATATCTACTGTTGTGCTTCATCTGGGCTGGACGTACCTTGTTGGTCTTTTGTTTGTTAACCTGTACTTTTATATCTTTAATCAGCAGCAGTTCCGGGCATTACTAGCAATCAGTTTCAGCCATGCAGCAAAACCCGCCCATTGAGCATAAGCTTAAAAAAACCACAGTTAAAAGTAATTCTTTAATATTCAAAATGAAGAAAATGGTTACAGTCTTGCAAAGAAATACAGTGCCCTTTGCATACCCAAAAAACGAAATTTGAAGTATTTAGATATTATATGTTCCATTTTGTTTTATCTTTCGATTTTCAATGAAACGATTATTTTTAATAGTGCTGCTGTTTTTTAATGTTTTGTGTAATTCTTTTGCGCAATATGCAGCTGCTCCTGATAGCATAATCCATAACCGGTTAGAGTGCTTTCAACCAAATAGAAAATTACCTGTTTTTTATTATGATAAACGTGAAAGTAAAAAGGCTGTTACTGATACTTTCTGGATTTGGAATACTACCAAAAACGATATTCCCGTTTATTTAAACCCATATTATCACGAAGATTGGAATATGCCCGGCGTAGTAAAAGCCAATAGCAAAGCCCCCCTGGTGTACTACAAAGTATTTGAAAATTTTGAAGGCTATTATTTTCCTGTTAATCAAATAGCAAAAATAGAATATGGCAATGAACGTTTAATTGTTACTTTATACACTCAGCTCGTAAATAAAAATGCTGCTGTGCACAAAATGCCAGATGGCAGTTTGCAATTTACAATTCCGCTGGACAGTGTTAAACACAATTATTTATATACTTTTCCAAATGGTATAATGAAAGAAGCTGGCTGCAAACTAAATGCTGATAGCAGTAAAATTGGAGGAATAACCATAAAGGCAAGATTTGGCGATGGCTATGATGTAGAATATCACGGTAAAAACTTCAGCTTTGAATTAATGAATGCATCTATCAAAGATTGCAAAGTGTATTATAGAAATATGTCAGATGCACAATATTACCCAATTTTTGTAACAGGCAATAAATTCAATTACACATTTCCTGAAAATGCTGATGAAATAAAAATAGTAAAAGATAGCAGCAGTATTACTTACCCTTTGGTAAATGGTGAAAATAACAGAACCGTTTCATTGTACTTACTGCAACCTGACGAACCTTATATGATAGTCAATAATATAAAGCGACCTGTGGATTACAAACACCATCAATATGCTGTATTTTATAATGCAATGCCTGATCAGGAAAATGGCAAAACAATTATAAGAGATTATCAAAAAGATTACCCCGGTATAAAAATTTACAATATCCATCACAAAACAGTTTTTGATATAGAAAATTTAAGTGAAACCAGCAGAGTAAATATCCTGCAAGAGTTGCAAAAAGACAGTTTAGTAAGATGTATTGTTAAACTAATTACTAAAACAGATGGCAAAAATAATTTTCATATTTTTCATAATAACATATACTGTATTTTACCAACAACTGTACAACAAGAAAATTTAATAGAAAAAGCAAAACAATTTGGTTTTGAATATATAACTACAGAAGCTGTAAGCAGCTTTACACATTATTTTAATTATAAAAATAAATTGTGGGACGAAAAAGCGATGCAGCAATTTAATAAGCTTTACCAAAGCTATCGCTATTACGATTTTAGAATTAACTTTTATATAATGGCAGAACCAGACATAAAAAATGCAGAAAAACAATGAACATATTTAGGATAGTATTTTCAATAAGTACGAATTGCTCAATAACAAACTTGTAAAAACACATATTGCAGATCAAATACAAGCTTGCCTAATTACGAAAAAAATATTCCCATTACATCTGAAATAACAGATGGCAAGTGGCAGCAGCACGCTAAAGCCTGTCTTCCAGGGACTAAAAATACCAATCCACAGCCCGCCCACACCTGCTGATAAACAACTATCATCATCAGTTCAATCATTCAGTATAAAACCATTTATCAGCAGATAATGGACAGTCTGGCCTTTCAGGAAATAGACATACTTCAGCAGATTATTCGTTTATATTTGCATTTTAAAAATTTATACATTGAACAAAGTATTAATTATAGACGACGAAGAAAAGATCAGGACCCTTCTTTCCAAAATAATCAGCCTGGAGGGCTTTGAAGTACTGCAGGCAGGAGATGCTAAAAAAGGGTTACAAAAGCTGGAAACGGCTGACATAGACATAGTAATCTGCGATGTTAAATTACCTGATAGCAATGGTGTTGAATTAGCAAAAATTATAAAAGAAAAATATCCATTCGTTGAAATTATTCTGCTTACAGCTTATGGAAATATCCCTGATGGCGTGCAGGCAATTAAGAACGGGGCTTTTGATTACATTACCAAAGGCGATGATAACAACAGAATAATTCCTTTGCTCTATAAGGCAACTGAAAAAGTACTATTGGCAAAACGGGTTAAACAATTAGAAAAACAATTAGGTAATAAACATTCTTTTGATAACATCACAGGCAAATCAAAAATCATCAAAGCTGCCATAGATGCCGCAAAAAAAGTAGCTGTAACAGATGCTACCGTTTTGCTTACCGGTGAAACAGGTACAGGCAAAGAAGTATTTGCACAAGCTATTCATAATAACAGCATCAGGAGCAAACAAAATTTTGTTGCCATTAATTGCTCAGCTTTTAGCAAAGATTTATTGGAGAATGAGTTGTTCGGTCATAAAGCAGGTGCATTTACAGGTGCTGTAAAAGATTCTAAAGGTATTTTTGAAGAAGCCAGCAACGGAACTGTTTTTTTGGACGAGCTTGGAGAAATGCCTTTAGAACTGCAAGCCAAACTATTAAGGATTTTAGAAACTGGCGAATTCATAAAAGTAGGTGACAGTAAAACAACAAAAATAAATGTACGAATTATTGCTGCCACCAACAGGGATTTGAAAAAAGAAATTGAAATGGGTAATTTTCGTGAAGATTTATTTTACCGCATTGCCATTTTTCAAATTGTTTTGCCTGCATTAAGAGAACGGATTATTGATATTGAGGAACTGGCTGTATACTTTCTGCAAATATTTTGTAACAAAACCAATAAGAACATTTTTACTATTTCCAAAACATATCTTGATGCTTTAAAACAACATTCATGGAAAGGAAATATCCGTGAATTGAAAAATGTGATTGAACGCAGCGTAATACTGACTGACAGTACAGAATTAAATATCGAAAGCCTGCCGATTGAATTGCAGCAATATCATGCTGCTGGCAGCAAAGAAAAAATATTATCTGCCTTTGACCTTGCAAGTGCTGAAAAAATCCATATTCAAAAAGTTTTGAACTATACCAATGGAAATAAAACAGAAACAGCCCGTTTGTTAAACATTGCTTTAACTACTTTGTACCGGAAACTAGACGAGTATCAAATAAAATAGTCCTTTCAAAACGATAGTATCAACCCTTTCAAAACGACAGGGTTTTGTTTCCCCATACTTCCTGTAAATTTCCTGAAACACAATACAGTAATGGATTCCGCATCGTACATGGTGATTTGGCGCAGTGATTGCCATATCTATGGCACAACAAAATATTTCGCATGACAGCAATACTGACTATATCCGGCATTGTCCTTTTTACCCTTTTCTTTTCAGCCATTAAATACTTCGAAAAAATTTAACAATTATGACAGCTCTATTCATCATAGCCATTATCGTATTCGCTTATATATGCTATGTATTGGTAAAACCAGAAAAATTTTAAATCATGAACACAGAAATTACAGGCATTATTTTAATGTATGCAGTACTGGTATTAATGGCGATACCATTAGGCAGATACATGGGCAAAGTTTTCAGCAATAACAAAACATGGCTGGATAAAATCTTCAATCCGCTCGACAAAGTGTTCTATAAAATGGGCGGGATTGACAGTAGTAAACAAATGAACTGGAAGCAACATCTTGTTGCTTTGCTTACCATTAATTTGGTTTGGTTCTTAATTGCAATGTTTGTTCTTACAAATATGAGCTGGCTGCCTCTGAATCCTGACAGTAACCCATCTATGAGCGGTGATTTAGCCTTTAATACGGCAGTAAGTTTTATTACCAATACAAATCTCCAGCATTATTCTGGCGAAACAGGTTTATCGTATTTAGGGCAACTCACTTTAATGCTCTGGCAATTCATATCTGCAGGTTACGGTATTGCCATTGCTGCGGTTGTGTTCTTTGCGATGAAAACCCCCTCTCCTTTGGAGAGGGCTGGGGTGAGGCTGGGTAATTTTTATTTCTTATTTGTAAGAAGCTGTACTAGAATTTTATTTCCCATTGCTTTAGCAGTTGCAATACTATTGGTGTTTAATGGCACACCAATGACGATGCAGGGTAAAGACACCATCACCAATTTGCAGGGAGATACTGTACAGGTAAGCCGTGGGCCGGTGGCAGCATTTGTTGCCATCAAACAATTGGGTACAAATGGTGGGGGTTTCTTTGGTCCCAACTCTGCACATCCATTTGAAAACCCAAGCTACTTCACCAATATAATAGAAACGATTTCTATTGTATTAATTCCAATGGCAATGATTTTTGCTTTGGGTTATGTGCTGAAAAGAAAGAAACTGGCATGGACAATTTTTGGCGTTATGATCATAGGCTTCTTTCTTTTACTTATCCCAACGGTGATAAATGAAATGAATGGCAACCCCACCATTTCAAAAATGGGTATTACACAACCAATGGGCAGCATGGAAGGAAAAGAAGTACGATTTGGTTCGGCAGCATCCGCCTATTGGGCTATCAATACAACCGTAACAAGTAACGGCTCTGTTAATGCCATGCACGACAGTTTAACTCCACTTTCCGGAATGTTTGCTATGCTGGGTATGATGGTAAATGCTTTTTATGGAGGCGTGGGAGTAGGTTTTTTAAATTTTTACATCTTCATCATCCTTGCAGTATTCATCAGTGGCCTGATGGTGGGGAGAACGCCGGAATTTTTGGGCAAAAAAATTGAAGCAAGAGAAATGAAGATAGCTATGATTATTGCATTGCTGCACCCGTTTTTAATTTTAGTAAGCACTGCAATAGCAAGCCATTTATATGCACATAACCCAGCCGGATATGCAGCCTGGCTTGCCAATCCCGGGCATCATGGGTTCAGCGAAATGTTGTACGAGTTTACGTCATCCAGTGCAAACAATGGGAGCGGATTTGAAGGACTGGGCGACAATACCCCATTCTGGAATATTGCCTGTGGCATCGTTATGCTGTTGGCAAGATACTTACCCATCATTGGCCCGGTTGCTATTGCCGGTATTCTTGCCAACAAAAAATATATTCCTGAAAGTGCAGGCACTTTAAAAACGGATACAGCAACATTCGGACTGATGGTGTTTGCCGTAATTGCCATCATAGCAGCACTGTCATTTTTCCCTGCATTGGCATTGGGCCCAATTGCAGAATATTTCTCAATTTATTAATCAGATTAATTATGAAACGCAGCAGCAATAATAAATTGTTTCAAGCCTCATTGGTAAAAGAAGCATTGAAACAATCTTTCATAAAACTTAGTCCGGCAAAAATGTTCCGCAACCCGGTAATGTTTACCGTGTGGACAGGCACATTGGTAATGGCAGGCGTTTGTATATGGATTGCAACAGGCGAAACACATCAGGGCAGCCTGGCATACAATATCATAGTAACGGCAGTATTATTTATCACCTTACTGTTTGCCAATTTTGCAGAAGGCATTGCCGAAGCAAGAGGTAAAGCACAGGCAGACAGTTTACGTAAAACAAGAGAAGAAACCCCTGCTAAATGGATACAAACAATCGGTGAAATGTATGTGAACGAAATAAAAATAGTTCCGTCATCACAATTACAGAAGGGTGATTTGTTTTTATGTGAAACTGGTGATATACTCCCTTCTGATGGAGAAATTGTAGAAGGCTTAGCCACTATTGATGAAAGTGCTATTACAGGTGAAAGTGCTCCGGTTATCCGTGAAGCTGGTGGCGACAAAAGCAGTGTAACAGGCGGCACGAAAGTTTTATCCGACAAAATAAAAGTAAAAGTAACCACAGAGGCTGGCGAAAGCTTTCTGGATAAAATGATTGCCCTGGTAGAAGGTGCATCAAGGCAAAAAACACCCAATGAAATTGCATTGACTATTTTGCTGGCAGGTTTTACATTGGTTTTTATTATAGTAACAGTAACGCTAAAACCGTTTGGCGATTATGCTCAAACGCCTATAACCATTTCAGCATTTATCGCTTTGTTTGTTTGCCTGATACCTACAACCATCGGTGGTTTGTTATCTGCTATTGGTATTGCAGGTATGGACAGGGCATTACGGGCAAACGTAATTACCAAAAGTGGTAAAGCAGTAGAAACTGCAGGCGACATTGATGTGTTGTTGCTGGATAAAACAGGAACCATAACTATTGGCAATAGAAAAGCAACTAAATTTTATCCGGCAAATGGTATAGATGAAAAAGTATTTATAAAAGCCACCGTATTAAGTTCAATGGCCGATGAAACCCCCGAAGGAAAATCTATTATTGAACTGGCGGGGATAAATCCACTGAGTTATAGAATGGAAAATCCACGGTTTATAAAATTTACTGCAGAAACCAGAAGCTCGGGCGTTGAGTTTCAAAGTACCAGGATAAGAAAAGGAGCATCAGATGCCATCAGAACCCTTTGTGAAAAAGCCGGACATATTTTTCCACCTGAAACTGCTGAACAGGTAAAAATCATTTCAAGCAATGGAGGTACGCCGTTGGTTGTGGCAGAAAATGAACAGGTACTTGGTGTTATAGAATTACAGGACATCATTAAACCGGGCATCAACGAACGTTTTGAAAGGCTTCGCAAAATGGGTATTAAAACCGTGATGGTAACCGGCGACAATCCTTTAACGGCAAAATACATTGCTAAGAAAGCCGGCGTTGATGATTTTATTGCTGAGGCAAAGCCGGAAGATAAAATGAATTATATTAAAAAAGAACAAAGCGAAGGCAGGCTGGTTGCGATGATGGGTGACGGCACCAACGATGCTCCGGCACTGGCACAGGCAGATGTGGGCGTGGCTATGAACAGCGGCACACAGGCTGCAAAAGAAGCCGGTAATATGGTTGACCTGGATAATGATCCCACCAAACTGATTGAGATAGTTGAAATAGGCAAGCAACTTTTAATGACAAGGGGCACACTTACCACTTTTAGTATAGCAAATGATGTGGCTAAATATTTTGCCATTGTTCCGGCATTGTTCATTGCTTCAATACCTGCCCTGCAGGGGTTAAATATCATGAAATTACATTCGCCTGAAAGTGCCATTCTGTCTGCCGTAATTTTTAATGCCATCATCATTCCTTTTTTAATTCCACTGGCATTGAGGGGTGTTGCTTACAAGCCAATCGGGGCAAGTGCATTGTTGCGCCGTAATCTGCTGATTTATGGTTTAGGTGGTGTGATTGTACCATTTATCGGAATTAAACTCATTGACCTTTTAGTTACAGTATTCATTTAAAAAATAAAGAAATGAAAGAAAATATTTTTCCAGCCATCAGGCTCACCGCAGTTAGCCTGCTCTTTTTTTCAGGCATTTACACCCTCATCGTTTTAGGCATTGCCCAATTAGCACCTAATAAGGGAAAGGGTGAAATTTTAACAGCAAATGGCAAAACTTATTACAGCAATATCGGGCAAAAATTTACAGATGATAAGTATTTCTATTCCCGCCCATCTGCGGTGGGGTATAATGCTGCGGGTGCAGGGGGCAGCAATAAGGGACCATCCAATCCTGATTACCTTGCAGAGGTGCAGGCAAGGATTGATACTTTTTTAGTACACAATCCGGGTATAACAAAATCAGACATTCCATCTGATATCGTAACTGCAAGTGGAGGCGGATTAGACCCGCATATTTCTGTACAGGCCGCTACTATACAGGTAAAAAGAATCGCAAAAATCAGAGACATTGCGGAAGGAAACTTACAGCAATTAATTATTTCAAACACCGAAAAACCTTTTTTGGGCTTATTGGGAACAGAGAGAATTAATGTGCTTAAATTGAATATAGCCTTAGATAATTTAAAATAAAAAAATGAAATGAGCCATAAATGAGAATGATTCCAATAAAAAAAGTATATTAGTGAATTCCATTTGGGCTGAAACAATAAACAGAAATAAATGAAAAAGATACTTACAACAGCATTGCTGATAATTGCAGCTAAGGGATTTGCTCAAACAGACAGCACTCCATCACCATTAACTTTTAGCGGTTATATTGAAACCTACTACACGTATGATTTCGGAAAACCTTCCAACCATAATCGTCCGGCTTTTGTTTACGCTTACAACAGGCATAATGAAGTAAACTTAAACCTGGGATTTATAAAAGCAGCTTATCAAAAAGAAAATGTAAGAGCAAACCTGGCTTTAATGGCAGGAACATACTCAAATGCAAACCCTGCTGCAGAACCCGGCGTGTTGAAAAATATTTTTGAAGCCAATGCAGGTACAAAAATTTCAAAGAAAAAAAATATCTGGATTGATGCCGGTATTTTTGCATCGCATATTGGGTTTGAAAGTGCCATTGGAAAAGATTGCTGGAACATTACGAGAAGCATCCTGGCAGACAATTCACCCTATTTTGAAACAGGAGCTAAAATTTCTTACACCAGCGATAATGGCAAGTGGTTTATCAGTGGTTTAGTATTAAATGGCTGGCAACGTATACAAAGAGCAGATGGGAACAACACACCGGCATTCGGGCATCAACTTACATTTAAACCCAATTCAAAAATTACATTGAACAGCAGTTCATTTATTGGCAATGATAAACCGGATAGCATAAAGCAAATGCGTTACTTTCATAATTTTTACGGCATCTTTCAGTTAACTGATAAATTGGCATTAATAACAGGTTTTGATATGGGTGCAGAGCAAAAAACAAAAGGCAGCAGTAATTACAATTCATGGTATTCGCCTGTTGTACTGTTAAAAATCAGCCCCAATGCAAAAAATAATATTGCCATGAGAGCAGAATATTACAGCGATGCGAATGGAGTCATCATCAATACAGGAACACCAAATGGTTTTAAAACATGGGGATTTTCATTAAATTATGATTACCTTATTCGTGATAATGTGATGTGGCGAATGGAAGGCCGTGGCTTTTCGGGAAAAGATAAGACCTTTGAAAAAGAAGGCAAGCAGGTGAATACGAATTTTACATTAACAACATCTTTAGCAATTTCCTTCTGATGCCTGATAAAGAGCAAACAGTACAGCACTTTCTTGAGCTGATTAAAAAATCAAGACGTGGAAAGTTTAAAGTATACATAGGCATGAGTGCGGGTGTAGGCAAAACTTTCCGCATGCTGCAGGAAGCTCACGCTTTATTGAAAAATGGCATTGATGTAAAAGTTGGTTATATAGAAACGCATAACCGGATAGAAACTCATGCCTTGCTGGAAGGTTTACCCATTGTACCAAGGAGAAAACTGTTTTACAAAGGGAAGGAGCTGGAAGAACTGGATGTGCAGGCCGTAATCAGTTTACGGCCTGAAGTTATTATAGTAGATGAACTGGCGCATACCAATATTGAAGGCAGCAAAAATGAAAAACGCTGGCAGGATGTACTGGAGATTCTGGACTCAGGTATTAATGTTATCAGTGCAGTTAACATTCAGCACATTGAAAGCCTGAATGAAGAAGTGAAGAGCATAACCGGTGTAGAAGTAAAAGAACGAATACCCGACAGTGTTATTGCCCAGGCAGATGAAGTGGTGAATATTGATTTGACTGCAGACGAGTTGATAGCAAGGTTAAAAGAAGGGAAAATTTACCAGGCTGAAAAAATTGAAACTGCACTAAAGAATTTTTTTAAAAGTGACCATATTTTACAATTAAGGGAACTGGCTCTGAAGGAAGTAGCTTCGCAGGTTGTAAGAAAGGTGGAAACTGAAATTACAAAAGTAAATGCCATTAAGCATGAAAAATTTTTAGCGTGCATCAGCAACAACGAACGAACTGCGAAAACGGTTATAAGAAAAACTGCCAGGCTTGCCAAATATTATAACAGTAAATGGTATGTATTCTATGTACAAACCCCTAAAGAAAGGGCGGATAAAATCCCCCTGGATAAACAAAGGCACCTGATCAACAATTTTAAACTGGCTACCGAGCTGGGCGCAGAAATTATTAAAGTAGAAAACTCAAATATATCCAAAGCCATCATTGAACAATGCGAAGAAAGGAAGATAACCACCATTTGCATTGGCAAACCACATTTGAGTTTAATAAAAGTAATTTTGGCTACCAATGTATTTAACGAATTACTCAAAAAACTTTCTTTAAACGATATTGATCTTGTAATATTAAGCTGATGAAAATTAAAGCAAAATTGTTATTGGGCATAGGGCTTTTATTTGCCATGATTGCCCTGCTTACTGCCCTGAGCAGTATTTTTATTAATAAACTGTCAGGTGATACAAGAAATATACTGGTTGCCAATTACAATACACTGGATTACTCCCGTAAAATGCTTATTGCACTGCATGCTGATGTATCAAAGCCAGAGCAATCGGAACTCTTTGAGGATAACCTCATTAAGCAGCAAAACAACATTACCGAAGCAGGCGAAAAAGAATTAACAGACAAACTGGCAACTGACTTCGGGAAATTAAAACAGTCATTTACCGACACCCTGATTCTGCAGGCCATACAAAAAGACATAACCGATATTATGCTGTTGAATATGCAGGCCATTCAGCGAAAAAGCAAAGTAGCACAAACCACTGCCGATACTTCAATTTTATGGATTACGCTTACAGGAACTGTTTGCTTCCTTATTGCATTGATAATGCTGTTTAGTTTGCCGGGCAACATTGCTAACCCGGTAAAGGAACTAACAACAAGCATAAAGGAAATTGCAGCACAGAATTATTCTCAAAGAGTGCATTTTGAAAAGCACAATGAGTTTGGGGAGCTGGCAACAGCCTTCAATACAATGGCCGAGAAGTTAGAAGAATACAAGGCCGGCAACCTTGAAAAGCTGATGATGGAGAAGAAAAGAATTGATACACTTATTAACAATATGAGTGAGCCTGTTATTGGTTTAGATGATAAAAAGCAGGTTTTATTCATGAATAATATTGCACTTAAAATTGCCGGACTAAAATTAGAGCATGTAATAGCAAAACCTGTTCAGGATATTGCAGTACACAATGATTTAATTCGCACACTGGTGCAGGAGCTGTTTAATACCGGTACTTTGCAAAGCACAGATATGCAGCAGCTCATTAAAATTTATGCTGACAATAAAGAAAGCTATTTTGAAAAAGAAATTATACCCATAAAGATTCTTCCGACCGGAGAAAAGGAAGAAAAGCAAATAGGTACTGTAATCTTATTGCAAAACGTAACTCCCTATAAAGAACTGGACTTTGCAAAAACAAATTTTATTGCAACCGTATCGCATGAGTTAAAAACACCTATTTCTTCAATAAAAATGAGTTTGCAATTATTAGAAAATAAACAGGTTGGGGAACTTAATACAGAGCAGCAAAGCCTTGTTGAAAGCATTAAAGAAGATGCAGGAAGATTGCTGAAAATTACCGGCGAACTGCTCAATATGACACAGGTAGAAAGCGGAACAGTTCAGATGAATATAACCGCATCAGATGCAAAAAAAATTGTTGAATATGCTGTAAATGCAAACAAATCAGCAGCAGAACAAAAGCAAATCAAGTTGAACATAAATACCCCTGCTAATTTACCAAAAGTATTTGCCGACAGTGAAAAAACCTCATGGGTGCTTACTAATTTGCTGTCAAATGCTATTCGCTATTCTTACGACAATTCAGTTATATACATTGATGTGAAAGCTGAAAATGATAAAATAAATTTCTCCGTTACCGACACCGGGCAAGGCATATCACCGGAATATGTTGACAAGATCTTTGACCGTTACTTCCGCATACCCGGCACAAAAAAAGAAGGTACAGGATTAGGCTTAAGCATCAGCAAAGAATTTATAGAAGCACAGGGTGGCACAATACATGTAAAAAGTGATTTTGGTGCAGGAAGTACTTTTTCATTTGTACTCAATCATATGCAAGTTGACAACGACAAGACAAAAGAAATGAAAGCTTAGTTATTTGCATTAAAGAATAAGTCTCCATACATGCCAACGCACCCAATCAGGCAGATTTACAATGCACATAAAGTCAATACACAAAAGCCAATCCCGATAGCTATCGGGTCAAAAGAGTCTTGCCTTGTGACAACGCCAGGCAACATTCTGATACCGACGCTACTTATTAAATAGTCCAATCATTTCTAAGCTAATCCAAAGCAGGTCGGCATTATATTAACAATACTGACCGTAGCGTCAGTACCACAAACAGTTGGACTAATTCGTATGTGTAATTGGTATAATGTGCGAAACAGCGCCACGTTATAAATCAGCATGGAGAAAGGATGAACACATAACAACTATGATACTTTGTTGGGTACGCAGCGTCATCAATAAAGCTGAGTGTTGAACAGCTACGGCTTCATCCGATGAGACCCTGGCGCAGTATTAGTCAGCCATGAGTATGAGCAACTGCATCCAATATTAAGTGTCTCAATTCCCCGGTGTCTTGCCAGATACATTATCCCGGCTGCAAACATTATTGTGGCAGAGACACCGGGGCTACCCCAAAGATACCACAATCAATAATACCTGTGAATTGTGTAACACAAATTATTAATTATGTAATGTATTCCAGCCCGGGAGCAGCTAATTTTGCAACAGGATTTTCATAGGATATTGGATTAAAAACGGGCTGGATATATATCCGGCCCATTTTTTTTACCCGGGTAAAAGCAAAACCTGCTGATAAAATTATTTATATGCAAGATTTTAAAATTGTCATTTTTCTAATGGCCATCCTGATCAGCTTAATGGCAATAGGCAATAAAAGAAAACTCCCCTACCCTGTGCTGCTGGTGGCTGCCGGGCTTGTCATTGGCTTTATACCCCAGCTGCCCAACCTGGCACTTGACCCGGATGTTATTTTTTTAATCATATTGCCACCACTGCTGTATGATGCAGCTTCCAAAACATCCTGGCATGAATTCAAATCATCTATACGGCCCATTTCGGCACTGGCAATATCATTGGTTTTTTTTACAACGATTGGCGTGGCTGTTGCGGCCCGTTACCTGATACCGGGTTTCAGCTGGCCCCTGGCATTTGTACTGGGTGCTGTTGTTTCTCCGCCGGATGCTGTGGCCGCTTCGGGCATCATCAAAGGGTTGGGACTTAATAAAAGAGTGATTACCATCATTGAAGGAGAAAGCCTGGTAAACGATGCTTCGGCACTGATTGCTTACCGCTATGCTGTGGCGGCAGTGAGTACAGGCAGTTTTATCCTGTGGCAGGCAGGGCTGCAGTTTTTGCTGGTAGCCTCTGCTGGTATTCTTACAGGTATCATCACCGGCTACCTGGTGGTACTGATACATAAAAAAATACTGAACAACCCCGTAGTGGAAACAAGCCTGAGCCTGCTCACCCCCTTTATTGCCTACCTGGCTGCTGAGCAATTCCATATGTCGGGGGTGCTGGCTGTAGTAAGTGCCGGGTTGGTTATTTCCTGGCGGGCACCAGAAGTATTTTCATACATTACCAGGATGAGGACCAGCGTGGTGTGGAGTACACTGATTTTTTTACTGCATGGATTTGTATTTATCCTGATTGGCCTGCAGTTACCGCTGATTATTAAAAATCTTGATGGCTACGCCTTTTGGCAATTGCTGGGGTATGGCTTGCTCATCAGCTTTATCACCATCCTTATCCGCATCATCTGGGTGGTTACAGGTACTTACTGGAATACCCTGTTCAAAAAAGCCGTCGCCCCGGGTATTGTAAAAGACAACGATGAAGACACCTGGAAAAATGTGCTGGTGGTGGCGTGGACGGGAACGAGGGGGATCATTTCGCTTGCGGCTGCATTGGCACTGCCCTTAGCCCTGCAGGATGGTACACCTTTTCCCAAAAGGCACCTCATCATCTTTCTTGCTTTTATTGTAATTTTTGTAACGTTGGTGGTACAGGGGCTCTCACTGCCACTGCTGATCAGGTGGCTGAAACTGAAGCCGCAGAATAATATTGATGAAGAGGAAAAAGAACTGCAGCTGTACATTGCCACCAACACCCTTCAGTTTATTGAAAAGGACCTGCCGGTTGCATTACAGGACAAAATGCTGCACCAGTTAAAAAAAGAACTGGAACTGCTGGTACGTGAATTAACAAGGGAACTGCGCCGTCACAAGCGGGCAAAACGTAATGAGGAAGTAGCTTTGCCGTTGCCTGTTACTGAACTGGTGGTTGCCCGGCTGGAAATAAGCAAATTTCAACGGGGGCTTCTCCTCAAACTGCACCAGGAAGGTGAATTCAGTGATGCCGTGATAAAGCAGGTTGAAAGGGCGATGGATATAGAAGAAATGCTGCTGAACCAGCAGGTTCCCCAGCAGGTAACCTGACAGGTTAAGCAGCATTCAGTTGAAATGCAGATACCTTCAGCCGCAGCAATACAACCGGCTATTCGTAACCGCTTTTGATTACTGTCGAAATCATTTTAAACCGCCCGTTGGGCTTCACAAAACTGGAAGCATGTGCCGGGATGACAATGGACTGGCCGGTTAACAGCATACTCGATATGCTGTTGATAACAATCTCGGCCTTGCCCTCAATTATCTGTACAAAAGTATCAAACGGGGTGCTTCGTTCAGTAAGACCCTCACCCGTGTCGAATGACATCACACTGATGTTGCCCGTTGATTTTTTCATCACTGTTTTGATGACCACAGAATTTGCTACATACTCCACAATCTCTATAGTAATGTATGCTTTTGCTTTTTCTATATCACTTTTATCCATACTGTTGTTTTACATACATTTTAAGTAGCAAGCATGAAAGGTAACATCTTTGACTGACAGCAGCGGTTATTTCTTTACCGGTACCACAAAATTCTTCAGTGCCTTTCCCAAACCTTCCATATCATTGTTAAACTCCGATTTAAAAGCCTGCCAGTTGGTTTGGTTGTTACTGTAACTGTTAATGCGGTTTTTAAGCTCCCTGCTTTTTACCTCAAGTGAATCTATCCTGTTGTTATACTTCAGGTTCATCGCCTTGTCTTCTTTCTTCAATTTTTCCTTCAGCAAAGCTATCTGGTCCTCCGTATTCTTTATTTTCATATCAGATTCCGTTTTAAAGGCGATCCACTCCTTTTCATTGTCTGCCTTAATAATGGCAGAATCCGCTTCATTCTGTGCTGTCTTCAAATCAGCTTTGGCATCTTCCACATTTTCCCTGGCCTTGTCTGCATTTGCTTCCGGCGACTTACAAGCGCTGAAGAATAACGTGATGGCAACCAGTGACACTGTTACTGCTTTTTTCATTGTATTTTTTTTAATATTTGAGTGATTTATTTTTTGGTCTTGTGCATACTGCGGCAGGCAGCTGCGCACTTACGGCATTGGGCTGCACACCTGGCACAATGTTCCACATGCTGGTGCTTTTCACATTCAACCGCACATGCAGTGCAAATAGTTGCACAGAGCTTGCACACATCAGCTGCAAATTTGCTGTTGCCGGTCATTGAGTTCATGGCCAGCAGGCAGATTGCCGCACACTCATCCGTTAACCGGATGCAGTGAGCAAGCACATTCATATCGGGCTCAAGCAGGCAGGCTGTATTGCAAATCCTGCATTCAATTGCACAGGCAACGCATTCATCTGTACACAGCTGGTATTCTGACGCTGAAGTAATCATATGATTTTTTTAATAAAAAAGGTGCCGCATACGGATTATACCGCAAAGCGACACCCCTACCTTTAACCGTACCGCTGAATTTATAGTCCGTCAATTATCTTGTGCAGCTCTTCTTTCGATTTGCCCAGTTTTACCTGGAGCCTGCCCATCATTTCTTCTTTTTTTCCTTCGGCATACATCAGGTCGTTATCTGTTAAAGAAGCAAACTTTGCTTTCAGCTTCCCCTTTTGCTCATTCCAGTTCCCTTTTAATTCTGTAGTATTCATTTTAATATTTTTTAAGTGAAAGAACTTTCACTCAGCAAAGATGAATATTATTATACGGAATTATTTACACAATCGGCCAAAAGAATTGTAATATTCACACATCATGATTCATCTTTTACGGTTCGCACCAGGCCAATTCCCGCTATAAAAAACACCAGCCCCAGTATGCCGTAAATGATCAGCGCTTTTACATCATGCTTGCCACCACTGGTATTGGCAAATACAACAGCAGTGTAAATGAGCCCGGCAATACCGAGCGCAGTAAGCAGCGCACCAAAAATCCTTTTAATATTCATGATTTTTTTTACAAGTTTTTTACTCCTTTATCAGGCCCGCATATTCATCATCGAACTGAAAAGCCCGAATACTTTAAGCAGCCACACAATTACAAGGATGACCACCACTACATTGAGTATGTTCTTAATTTTCCGGTCCATGGGGATATAAGTATTCACCAGCCAGAGAATCACCCCCACGGCAACCAGTATCAATAATATGTTAATGATGGGCATAAAAGTATTTGTTTGATTTAGCTGTAAAGCTGGTTGTTTTAAGCATAGGAAACATTACACAATACCGGCCAATAATTACAATATTCACACATGGGGCTGCTGCGGGTGCATTTCATATTCCAGGAGCGGGGCGGCCGCAAACCGCTTCAATAAACAAAATACGAAGGGTGAATGATGAATTACGAATCCAATGTCGTTTAGTTAAGCATTACCAAGACCTCACCCCAACCCCTCTCCAAAGGAGAGGGAACTGGAATTGGGTACTCTATTTCTTGAAATATCCTTAACTAAAAGACATTGAATTATGAATCCCGTATTCGGGACAAGTTTTGCGAATTTGAAACTCATCAATCTTTTTCGCCGCCGCCTGCGCCTGCCCTGCCTACCGGACAGGCAGGCTGCCGACAAAGGCAGGTCTTTGACCAGCGGCGATTCATTTTTCTTTCGCTGAATATCAAGCAGATAGCGATGGGTTATATATAATTTTCGCTGGTGGGTGGGACAGCATAAGTGTTCGGAAGATTTTATCATGCAGGAAACTGGCAAATGATAGAAATAGTTGCAAATATTTAAAATACCAACGCTTCCTATTCAGAAAAGGTTTTCGACGGATGGGCCTCGGAAAAAATTGCGTTAAGAAAATTTTCATGGCTGGGTAAAAAATGAAATTGATGTTACCACTGCCAGGCCATTTTCTTAGCTGGTAAGTCGCACTATTGCTGGGATTTATTCCATTGCTGTGACTGATTTCATTTTAGCCAGACAGGGAAATTTTTAGCTTTTTTTTCCGCAGCCCTTGATTTTTGGTGCTTTTCATCAAGGAAAAGCACAGAAAACGATCAGGAAAGTATTCCGAATTAATTGCCTAGCGATAAAACCTAAAGGGAAATTACTGATTCAAATCTCCCTGGCAGTTATCATCTTTTAAAAACTGTGTGAAGATTCACTCATATAGTTATTGCAACTGTTTTGCAGCCCGGCTGCCCCGCCGGGGAATTTGAAATGCGCCCTCCCGCATGCTCAGTTCCGCACACTGTCTGCAGGATTTAAGGGAACAGTGTCTTTTTTCTTTGTCTTCATCAGCAAGGCTTTCTTTGCAGCAGCTGCTTTTTTTGCATCAGCCCTTGCTTTTCGTTTAAAAAAAGGTTTCAGTAAAAAATTACTTTTAGCTGCTTCCATATTGTCACTCAATCCTTTTGTACCCGTCTTCAGGTTCTGCATGGTGGAGTCTAATGAGTTGCTGAACCCTTCATCATTCATCAGCTTTCCCAATGCCCCCTTATTGCTGTTCATATTGGTGGTAAACCTGGCAAACTCATAAGAACTTGTCTGAAGGTTGCCAAGGGTGGTTTTGAGGCTGCCCGAAAACTCCTTATCGGTAAGCAACCTGGATAAAACACCGTCATTGTTGTTCATCTTATAGGTAAACTCTGCCAGCTGTCCTGTAATAATGCCGGCATTGTCCACACTGGTTTTAACGCTGGTCATCAGGTCGTCCATCTCCACCCGTTTTTTGGAAATAAGCAGGGCGTTATCCTTTACCGGCAAGCCTGCCAATGTACCGGGGTAGATGGTAAGTACCTTATCCCCCATCAGCCCGTCGGAGCCAATAGCCGCCAGGGCATCCGTTTTAATAAAACGCTGCATATCTTTTTTTATGACCAGGTATACCATTACCGTGGTATCCGTCATCAGTTCTATATTATCCACCAGCCCGGCGTTGATACCGGAAAAAAGTACATTACTGCCTGTTTTAAGACCACTCACCGTAGTAAACTGTACCCTCAGCCGGAAAGTGTCTGTAAAAAAATTCTTCTGCTTGCCAATAAAGTAAATTGCAGCTGTAAGCAATGCAAGGCCCACAATAACAAATATCCCTAACTTCAGTGCGTATCCCGGTTCCTTATTCATTTTTTTTCTTTATAAAATTCAAACAAAAAAAGACCTTATCCAGGGGTCGTTATTTTTTTCCAGCTCCTGGTAACTGCCCTGCGCAGTTATTTTCCCATCCCTGATCATAATCAACCTGTTGCCGGTTACTTCAGCGCAGGTCATATCATGTGTAATGATAATGGATGAGGTATTGCTTTTTTGCTGGATGTCAAGTATCAGTTGATTGATTTCACCTGAAGTAGCCGTATCCAGGCCTGTGGTAGGTTCATCATACAGTATGATTTCCGGATTAAGTATCAGCGTACGGGCAAGCCCTGCCCGCTTACTCATGCCGCCGGATAATTCAGCCGGCATTTTATCAACCGCATCCTGCAGGCCCACATTCGCCAGTGCATCCATTACCCGGCTTTGTACCTGCTGGCTGGTTAAATCCCGGCAATGTCTTTTTAATGGAAAAGCCAGGTTTTCTCCAACCGTCATGGAATCATACAGGGCAGCATTCTGAAACAAAAAGCCAATCCTCAGGCGGAGGGCATTTAATTGTGCATTACTGAGTGCAGCTATATCTGTATCAAAAACCTTTATAGTACCGCTGTCTGGCTGTACAAGGCCAACGATGCACTTGATAGTAAGCGATTTGCCTGAACCTGATTTACCCAATATTACCAGGTTTTCGCCTTTGGTTACCGAAAAACTGATGCCGCTTAAAATCTCTTTTTTGCCGTACGATTTAACCAGCCCGGTGATACTGATTACGGGCGCAGCAGCAGTTGCCGCAGCAGGTTGAATTGTATTGACATTATCCTGTATCATGCTGTTTATAAAAAAAAGTCGGTAAGCTGTACTGCCAGCATGTCCACAAAAAAAATACAGAGGGAGGCTGTGACTACAGCAGAATTGGCTGCCCTGCCCACCCCTTCGGTTCCCTTGCCTGCACTGAATCCTTTATAACAACCAATCATCCCTATAAAAAAACCAAAAACAATTGTTTTCAATATGGCGGGTATGATGTCTGAAAAGCTCAGCGATTCAAATACTTTGACAAGATATCTTGACAATCCGATATCGCTGTGAATATTTGCTGCTGCATAGCCACCCAAAATACCAATTGCATCAACAAATATCACCAGCAGCGGCACCATCAGTGTTGCTGCCAGTATGCGGGTTACAGCAAGGTATTTATAAGGATTGATGGCTGATACTTCCATGGCATCTATCTGTTCTGTTACTTTCATCGAGCCCAGTTCGGCACCCATACCGGAGGATATTTTACCTGCGCAGATAAGCGCTGTGATTACAGGTCCTATTTCTCTTATCAGCGAAAGCCCTACCATACCCGGCAACCAGGATTCGGCACCAAAATTTGCCAGCGTAGGTCTTGTTTGCAGTGTAAGTACCAGCCCCATAATAAAACCTGTAATGCCTGCCAGCGGCAAAGTTTTGTACCCCGCTGAATAACACTGCCTCACAAACTCCCTGTATTCAAAAGGTGCTGTAAAAAGTTCCCTGAAAAATCTTGCTGCAAATAATGTGGCATTACCTGTATCGTTAAAAAATGATGTATGTGTACGTTTCAACTGTTGATTTTTAAAGCCGGAGATATATGCCGGGTTACATGTGAGCAGTATTACACGGTAAAGGGTAATGTATAACCAGTATGCAGGTGCTGTTTATTTAAGGTAGTAGGCTGCTGCGATGATGGGTAATACCGGTGTATTCCCCGCTGCCATTTGCCCTTTATACGGCAGCGTAACAAACTGCTTAAGAAAATAACCAGTTGCCTCCCGTTGCGAACCAGGCTGGACTGCAACTGCAGGATTTGCTGTACCTGTTTTGCCTGAAACGGCTTTATCCTGCAATAACAAGGGCTTAAGGTAACCGCTTACTGCTTTATCACCATATGACATATCTTCCAAACCTTCATTCTCCGTTGAGCAGCCACGATAGTTGAAAAGTGCTACCACAACCACCAATTGAAAAATAACGGAAGGCCTTGCTTTTTTTAATTTTTTTATCATACCTGTTTTACCTTTTAAGAATATGAAGCATACTGTAAAGATGGCAGCTTCTTATACAAAAAGCATTACACAACTTGCAGTTTTCATTACATCATTCACACATTGCAGCTGCAATGAATTGATACAACAAAGAGGGGTGCATTTCAAATTCCCCGAGCAGCGGGGCTGCAAAACTGCTGCAATAACCAAAATACGAAGTATGAATAATGAATTACGAATGTGCGAATTTGAAACTCATCAATCTTTTTCGCCGCCGCATGCGCCTGCCTGTCGGCAAAGGCAGGTATTTGAACAGCGGCGAACGGATTTTTTATTATACTGATTATCAATTTAATAGGGATAGATTATATATAATTGTCGCTGGGGGGTGAGGACAGCCACCAAAGCAGTGAGCCGTGGGCGGTGTCCCCACCGCTCACAACCAGAGCTGCTGCTGAGAAGAGCCGGAGCAACAAAAAGGGCCGTTGAGAACAACAGCCCTTTAAACCCTATAAAACCTTAAACTAAAAACCAAAAACCATTATTCTTTAATTATTTGTTTTGCCTTAAATAAAACTGTATCGTACTGCAAAGATGGCTGCGCTACCTGCAAAAAGCATTACACATTCTGCAGTTTTTATTACATTATTCACACATTGTTACACAAGCCGCCGCTCTGCAGTCAATAAAAAGGGCTGTTGAGAACAACAGCCCTAAAACTCTAAACCAAAAACCAAAAAAATCTTTACGTTATGTACCGTTTAACTTAATAAGATGTTGACAGTTCAACCCTGCGGTTTCTGCTGCGGCCGGCTGCAGTATTGTTATCGGCAATGGGTTTGGCTTCACCATAACCCGTAGCCGTAAGCCTGTAAGCTGCAATACCCTTTAATGCCAGGTATGCTTTAACAGATTCAGTACGTTTTTGAGACAGTGTCATATTGTATTCGTCAGTACCCTTGCTGTCAGTATAGCCATCAATTACCAGCCCTGCAGTTTCGTACCTGTTCAGTATCACCACCAGCTGATCCAATTGTTCCAGTGAAGATGTTCTGAGCTTATCGCTGTTTGTTTCAAAAAATATCTTATTGGCTATTTGTGTTATTTTTTTCACATCCTCCTGGGTAATAACCGGGCAGCCTTTATTGGAGATGGGGCCTTTTACAGCAGGACACCGGTCATCATTATCTGCCACACCATCACCATCACTGTCGGGGCAACCTTTTAAGGCAAGTACACCAAACTTATCGGGACATGCATCTTCCTCATTCACTATTCCGTCCTTGTCATTATCCAGCACACATCCCTTTTCATCTACTTTGTAACCGGCTATTGTACCCTGGCATTTGTCATCCACATCCGGCACACCATCTGCATCACTATCCGGGCAGCCTCTGAACTTTGAAAGCCCTGCCACCTGCGGGCAGCGGTCATCTGCATCGGTTATACCATCACCATCCGTATCCGGGCAGCCGCTCATGGCAGCAATACCGGCTACATCCGGGCAGGTATCCATATAATCTGCCACGCCATCCATGTCTTTATCCAGCGGGCAGCCATTTTTATCAACGGGCACACCTGCAGGCGTATCAGGACACTTGTCATTCCTGTCGGCCACACCATCTTTATCTGCATCCTTCTTTTTACCAAAATTAAATGTGAGACCAACCGTGTGCAGCAGGTAGGCATCATTGGAGCCAGCTATAATGCCGTCCCGCTTGTCTTCATTTGAGTAAAAGAATGTTTCCTGTATATTCAGCATCACAGCAGGGCCCATGCGAAAATTAATACCACCGCCAAATGAAGGAGCTATAAAATCGGTTTTACTCTTGCTTATATCCAGGTTTTTATCAAAAAGCATAGCACCACCACCTACAAAAATATAGGGCCTGACCGGCGTATTGGGGCCAAGAATATTAAAGCGGAAGTTTAATGTGGCAGTTGATACATCGGTACTATACCTGCCTGCGGCACTGTTGAATCCTACACGGCCCTTTGTAGCCAGCAGGCTTACATCAAAATGTGTACCCAGGTATCTTGAAACGGAAAGACCACCAAAAGCATAAAAGGGCATTTTGGTACGGTAAAAATCATTACTGTAGTCGCCATTGAACTGGGTGGCACCACCATGCAGCCCTATATTCCATTTTTTATCCTGGGTTTGCGCAGTTGCAATCAATGTACAGGAAAAAGTGATGACCAGTAGTAAAAGTAATTTTTTCATTTTATTTTTATTTGAAATGCAAAGGTCACTTACATTGCGATGACTGCTATTACACAACAAACGATTTAACTTGCATCATTCACACTTTATACCGACGATGCAATGAAAACAGACCAATAGATAAAGAGTAAAGCGCAATGCATGTCGGCCAAGACGCTTCGGTCTTGGTGTGACAAGCTCTGCTTCGTCATCACATTATATTAGCAATACTGACCGTAGCGTCAGTACCATTTATCATTGACCTGATTTATAAGTCAAAATGGTATTACTTAACTCCGGGGAAAATTTTTTTTAGAACGTTTACAACAAACCTCTTTCATTATTCGTTTTTTATTTGCTCACCTCATCCCCGATGATGCTATCGGGGGATGAGCTTTAATTCCTCTCAAAAAGACAGGATAAGGTGAATGATGAAAGAGGTTTAATATCCATGACTGATAAAGAAATCAGCTGCCTGTTAATACACAATAGTTGAACTGCTGGCCGGGTCAGTTTGCAAAACCATTTCGCCTGCTCCGGCATTGGTTAACTCCATCTCACACAGGATGTGAATCTCATCTCCCACCATCAGGCCATTGTTGGAAAGGGCACTGTTCCAGGTAAGCCCCCAGTCGCTTCTTTTAATTTTGCCACTTACAGAAAAACCGGCTTTTTCGTTTCCGGTAAAGTCAATAACAAAACCTCCAAACTGGGCATTCAGTTTTATATTCCTGGTAATCCCTTTCATGGTGAGGTCGCCCCATAATTCACGGTTACCCTCAGCATCGGGGTTTCCCATGGTGCTGGAAGTAAAAGACAGCTGCTTATGGGCCGCCACATCAAAAAACTCTGCTGCTCTTAAATGATCATCCCTTTTGTCATTACCGGTGTTCACCGATGCCGCATCAATCCACAAATCAATCACAGCAGTGCCAAAATCATTACCAGTGGTACAGATATTGGCGTCGAATACTTTAAAAGTCCCTTTTACATGTGCAATCATCAAATGCCTTACCTTAAAACTTATTTCGCTGTGCGCATGATCAACTGACCAGTTTGTTTCTTTATCCATGTTGTTTTTTTATAATTGACTCACTTTTTTTGGCCACCTGTTTCAGCAAATCCAGGAATACGCTTGCTGCAGGCCCTGCAGATGCAGGATTCTGCCCCGTTACCAGCAGGCCATCTGTTACCACATGTACTGACCAGTCTGCCCTGCTGCTGTAAATGGCGCCTTTATTTTGCAGCTCATTTTCCAGCAAAAAGGGCACTATACCAGTCAGCTGTACAGCATCCTCCTCTGAATTGGAAAACCCTGTAACACTTTTGCCGCTGAGCATTGGTTCATCTGCCGCATTATGCACATTTAACAGCACAGCCGGGGCATGGCATACTGCTGCTACCGGCTTATTATCTTTTATGAAGGTTTCTATCAGTCGGATTGAATCAGCATCAATCGCAAGGTCCCATAAAGGGCCATGACCACCGGGATAAAACACTCCGTCAAAATCGGCGGCATCCATATCAGCCAGCTTCTTTGTGTGAGCAAGCAGCTCCAGTAAAGCCTCGTCGGCCTTATACCGTGCCGTATCGGCTGTCTGGTTTTCCGGCTCTTCGCTTTTGGGATCAATGGGTGGCTGCCCGCCTTTGGGTGAAGCAAGTGTAATGGACACACCTGCATCATGCAGCACATAATAAGGCGCTGCAAACTCATCTGTCCAGAACCCTGTTTTTTTGCCGGTTTTACCCAGCTCGCTGTGCGATGTAAGAACAATCAGTACTTTCATTGTATTTTTTTTTATTTATGCCTGCACAATCATCTTACCGGTATTTTCACCAGTAAACAGCCCTAAAAAAGCTTCGGGCAGTTTTTCGAAGCCCGGTAAAATTGTTTCAGTTGTTTTAATTTTTCCTTCCTGTACATTTTTTGCCAGGTATTTAATTCCTTCTGCAAAGCGATCCTTATAATTACCAATGATAAAGCCCTGCATCAGCACGCTTCTGGTAAGCAGCATCGGCTGCAGCCTTGGCCCTGTTGCAATGCCCTCATTGTTGTAAAGGGATACCTGCCCACACAGGGCTATTCTTGCATGAAAATTGATGGCAGCAATCACTGCATCAGAAATTTCACCACCCACATTATCAAAATAAATATCCACCCCATTGGGGCAGGCAGCCTTTATGGCCTCCTTCATATCGGTTGTATTTTTATAATCGATGGCCGCATCAAAACCATATTCGTTGATGAGCAGCCTTACCTTTTCATCAGTGCCGGCAATGCCCACCACCCTGCAACCATGCAATTTTGCAAGCTGGCCCACTACCATGCCTACCGCCCCTGCTGCACCGGATACCACTACTGTTTCTCCCTTTACTGGCTTACAAATATCCAGCAGGCCAAAATAAGCAGTAAGCCCGGGCATGCCCAGTATACCCAGGTAGTAACTTGCCGGGGCAACCGTGGTATCTATCTTAATGAGTGTTGTTTCATCCGCCACGCAATACTTACTCCAGGGCAGCATACCTGTTACAATATCCCCGGTTTTAAAAATACCGGATGCAGTTTCCATCACTTCTGCCACCACACCACCTTCAACAGTTTCATTGAGCTGAAAAGGAGCTGTATAAGATTTGCTGTCATTCATCCTGCCACGCATGTAGGGATCTACGGAATAATACAGTGCCTTCAGCAATACTTCCCCTTTTACAACAGGTGGTAATTCCACTTCCTCCATCCTGAAATTATCCCTGGCGGGTTTTCCTGCCGGCCTTGCAGCCAATACAAATTGTTTCGTTGTCATGCTTTATTTTTATGTACTCAATAAACCGTGGAGTTATGATACCATTAGAACGGGTCGGTCAGCTCACTTATCCTTATGAGTTTTTTATTTACAAATTCTGTAATACCCAGCTCAGATAATTCACGCCCATAGCCTGAGCCCTTTGTGCCACCAAAAGGCAGGTCGGCCTGTGTCCAGGTAGGGTGATTGATGAACACCATACCCGCATCAATTTGCCTGGCAATATGTTTGCCTCTTTCAATATCCTGCGTAAATACACTGGCACCCAGGCCAAAAGGTGAATCATTGGCAAGGAGGACAGCTGCTGCCTCATCCTTTACCCGGTAGAAAATGGCGACCGGTCCAAAAAACTCTTCGTAATACACATCATTGTCCGGTTCAATACCTGTGAGTATGGTCGGTTCCATAAAAGCACCCGGCCTGCTCAGGCGTTTTCCACCCAGCAACAGCTCTGCCCCCTGGTTAATGGCACGCTTCACCTGCTCTGCAATATGCACCGCAGCTTCTTCGCTGCTCAGCGGGCCAAGCTCTGTAGCAGGATCCAGCGGGTCGCCCACATCAAGTTTTGCCAGCTTAGCAATAAATTTTTCCAGGAATTCATCTGCCACGGCTTCCAGCACAATAAAGCGCTTGGAAGCAATGCAACATTCCCCGTTATTATTCATCCTGCCCACTACGGCCCATTCCACTGTTTTATCCATGTCTGCATCTTCCAGTACAATAAAGGCATCACTGCCACCCAGCTCCAGCACCGATTTTTTCAGGTTTTCTCCTGCCGCTGCTGCGATGCTGGCTCCTGCAGCTTCACTGCCGGTAAGGGATACTCCTTTTATTCTTTTGTCGGCTACCAGTGCGGTGGCACGCTTGCCTGATATCAGCAGGTTGGTATAGATACCTGCAGGTGCCCATGCTTCCTTAAAAAGCTCTTCAATTGCAATACCGCATTGCGGTACAATGGAGGCATGCTTGATCAGCACAGTATTACCCGCCATGATATTAGGGGCTGCGAAACGGGCTACCTGGTAAAAAGGAAAATTCCATGGCTGAACCCCCAGCAATACCCCAATGGGGTGATGCTCAATCCAGGCTTTGCCATGCTGCGGACTCAATACTTTATCTGCCAGGAACTTAGCACCATGGTCAGCATAATAATCAAATATATCAGCACTGAGCAATATCTCCCCCTCTGCCTGGGCAACCAGCTTACCCATTTCCAGGGTAATCAGCTTTGCAAGCATTTCCTTTTTTTCACGCAGTAAAGCCGCAACCTTATGCAGCAGGTCGGCACGTTGCTGGTAACTTGTTTGCTTCCAGCTTTCAAAAGCCGCTGCGGCCTCTACTATTGCAGTTTCCAGTTCATCACCCGTCATTTCATCAAATGACAAAACAGTGATATTGGTAAAAGGATTGATTGTTTGAATAGCCATATTGTATATTTTTTATTGAAACAGATTTTTTACTGTGCTGTATGATGAATCATTGCTGTGGTTTTTATAAATGGTGAAGGTTATTACCAGAAAGAACAACAAGTGATTATGCTATCTGTAATTCATTTCCCGAGGTGGTGCCATTTTCAAAATCAGTAAGATTGCTGATGGTGATACGGGCTATTTCATCCATTGCTTCTTTGGTGAAAAAACCTACATGAGGGGTAATAAGTACATTGCTGAAAGTCATGAGCCGTTCAATTTTATCATCCTGCACAATAGTAGCCGACAAATCCCTGAAGAAAAGATCTTCTTCCTGCTCATACACATCAATGCCCAGGTAACCCAGTTTACCGCTTTTAAGTGCTCCAATTGCATCAGTTGTATTAATTAAAGCGCCTCTGCCTGTATTGATGAGCATCGCACCCGTTTTCATCTTACCAAAAGAGGTAGTGTTGATCAAATGCCGGGTGGAGGTAGTAAGCGGGCAATGAAGGGAAATGATGTCTGCCTCTGCCAGCAATGCATCAAGGCTTTTAAAAACAACACCTTTTTCTTTCAGCGGCTCATTCTCCGCAATGTCACAGGCGATTATTTTGCAGCCAAAGCCCAGCATGATTTGACAAAAAGCTGTACCGATTTTTCCGGCACCAACTATCCCCACGGTTTTGCCATAAAGATTAAAGCCCAGCAGGTTATCTGCCGAAAAATTATTTTCCCTTACCCGGTTATATGCCTTGTGTGTTTTTCTGTTAAGTGTTAAGATGATGGCTACGGCGTGTTCAGCCACAGCCTGCGGTGAGTAGCATGGCACACGCATTACCGTGATACGCTGTTCGGCTGCAGCGGCTATATCCACATTGTTAAACCCTGCGCTTCGCAAAGCAATCAGCCTGATACCTGCTTTAGCCAGTTTTTGTATCACTTCCCTGTCGACCTTGTCATTTACAAATACACATACTGCATCAAAGCCGTCAGCCTGCGATACGGTAGCACTGTTTAAAGGACAATCAAAATATACCAGGTGGTGCCTGCTATCGCTGTTAAACCTGTTGAAGTACTCCGGCTCGTATAATTTTGCACTGAATATCGCTGTTTTCATGCTGCTTATATGTTGAAATGCTGAATAGATTGCTGTATACGATCAGTTTAAATACCGCCGCAGTACCCAGGCTATGGTTTCATGTGCTTCCAGCATGCCTGTAAGGAAATCGGCAGTACCTGCATCCTTATTTTTTTCAGCACAGGTATCAATGTCTTTACGCAGCTGAACAATAACTGTTTCATGGTCGGTGAGCAATTCCTTCAGCATTTCTTTTGTACCGGGATATTTTCCGGGATTTTCCTTGATATCCGAATGCCTGGTAAATTCCTGCATGGTACCGATCGTTCTTTCGCCCAGTTTACCAATGCGTTCTGCTATGGCATCAATGGCCTCTTCCAATTCCTTGTACTGGTGTTCGTACAGCTTGTGCAGTTCCATAAAACTTTCTCCCGTAACATTCCAGTGCGCTTTCCTGGTTTTTACATACAGGGTCATTTCTGCAGCCAGTGCTCCCGTTAAAATAGCCGCACTGCTTTTCAGGTTTTTCTCCGAAATACCAATATTTGGTTTCATATTATTAGTTTAAAAAATGATGAAATAAGAATAAACCAATCAACTCAGACTTTTCGGAGTGGTTTGGCAAAAGAAAACCTGGAAGCTGCAGGTACCGTATTACCCAACAGATAGCCCCAGGGCTTAAGGGCTTCAATATGATCAAAAATTACTTTGAGTATTGCTGTAACAGGTATTGAAAGAAACATACCGGAAATACCCCATAGTGCTCCGCCTATCAGCACTACTATTACTGAAACAAGTGCATTCAACTGAACCCTGGATGCCACAATTGACGGAATAATGAAATTGTTATCAATAAACTGTATCAGCATATACAGCAGGAAAACAAGCAGCGCAGCTGTTACCGAATCTCTGGTTACAAAAGCGATAAGCATGGGCAGCGCTGTGCCAATGATTCCTCCCAGGTATGGAATGATGTTCAGGATAGCTCCTATGATACCCAGGATAACCGCATACTCCACACCCAGCAGCAGCAGGCCGGCTGAATTGAGTACCGCTACAATGATCATTTCCAGGAAAAGGCCAGTAAGGTAACTCTGGATGATGCGTTTACTGCCGGTGAGTACTTCCACCACCGTATTATGGTCTTTATAGCGAAAAAGCCGGCTGATGAACTCAAGCAGCAACGGCTTGTAATACAAAATCATACACAAATAGGCAGGCAGCAATATTACCGTAAGCAAACTGCGGCCGGCCGAACTCAGGCGTTCGCCGATGGCGAAGTTTTCGATAAGGCTTTCCCTGGCATTGGTAAACCAGGCGGCTACCGCTGCTTCCTTTATGCTGAATTTTACCGATATCCATTGCTGCAACTGTACGATGCTGCTGTTGAATTTTTCTTCCAGTGCCGGCAGGTTATCCACCAGCATGGTGATTCTTGATGAAACTATATAGAAAATGAAGATCACCATGGAAACAGCGAGGCTTACGGCTATTGCAATGGCAACAACTCTGTTTACCTTTTTACGGGTGAGAAAATTCACAAAAGGATTGAGTAAGATGGCAAAGATGACTGCATATACTACCGGCATGATGATACCGCTGCCGGTGTACAGGATAAATACCAACCCAAAAAATGCAATGAACTGCAGGGCTACTTTGGCATAGAATGGTATTTTTACTGATTTGTCAATCATGCTTCAACCTCTGCCGGATGTTTTTTAAAAATTTTATTCAGCAGTATCTTTCCAATGGTTTTAAGCTTGCCTGAATTTTCTGCCACCTTATCTGCTACAGTAAATTCTACGGCAAGGCCAAGCAGCTTAAGCAGCGGATTGCCAGTGGCACCTATCACTATTTTTTTTGTAATAAAACCAGTGGTTAAGCCAACTGCGGCAGAAAACATCTTATTGCCAAGACCGGGCATGGATACTGCACTGCTCACTGCCCGTTTAATGATTTTGCCCAGGCCAAAAGCCTCGTAGGTATCCATCACCTGTTCTTTAAGAACGATGTAATCACCCTCCTGCCTCAGCGTTAATTCTTCAATGGCAATGTTGAGGGCTGCCTGTGTTGATATTTTCTGCATACTGTAATCAGTTGAGCATTTGTGTAATAACCGAGTTGCTTACACGTGTTTTTATAAATGGATGCACCAGCAGCAGCACAAGCGCAATGATGCCATAAAAAGCAGCCACCACCAGGAAGCCGTAATACGGCTGCCCCAGCAGTGTGCCCAGCCACAGGGCAGCTGCTATATTTAAAAAAACAGTAAAAAAAGAAAGTACCAGCCAAAAAATGGAACGGGAAACAAGCACGGCTGTAACACCTGCCAGTTTATCCACGGCTTTCAGCTTCATCAGTTCTATACTGGTTTTGCCAAAGCGGGCGGCCTTTTCAAGCAACGGCTCAATTAATTTCTCCTTACTTTCCATTTGATTTTTTTAAATAACAGCCGGCGTGCAGGCACGCCAGCCGTTACTATTCCACTTTTTGAAAATATATGTGCTCCCTGCAATGGCAGTTTTACCCATGCTGCACCCTGGCAACTGCATTGTCAACAAGCCCTGCACCTTTTTCCTTGGCTGCTTCAAACTCCGACTTCACATCGTCTATAAAAGCATTCACCTTATCTTTCATGTTAGTGGTAAGGTCGTCGCCCTTTGCCATTATCTTTTTCCGTGTATCACTGCCCTTATTGGGGGCAAACAATACGCCCAGTAAACCACCAACTGCTGCACCGAGCAATAATGTACCCACCATCCTGACTGAATTTCCTGAATTTTCCATTTTTTGTTTTTTTTTGTTTTGTTGTTACTCAAAGAACTTTTCTGCCCTGTATCACCCGAAGTATAATGGCTATTACGGCTATCACCAGCAGGATATGAATAATACCGCCTGCATGGTATCCTAAAAAACCAATCGCCCAGAAAATGATCAGGATCACTGCTACTGCATAAAGTAAATTGCCCATGATTATTTGTTTAATTGTTGTAAACTGATTTCGATACAAAGGTCGTACTTGCTGCTGCGAAAAGCATTGTATAATCATTGTAAAACTTTACATCATTCACACTTTTTACAGTGCTTATGGTATTGCTCCCTTTCATTATCCCCGTTTTCAGCAGTATGCCGCTCATTGGGTTACCCGGCTTTTTTGGTTGGTACAATATATAATGGAATGGTGGTATGCCGCAATACCTCCCCGGCCACACTTCCCATCAAAACTGATTCCAGCCATTTCCGGCTATGCGAACCTATCACTATCATATCGGCGCCTTCTGTGGCTGCGGCATCCAGCAGTGCAGTGGCAGTATCCCCTTCCCTTACGATGGTTTCAATACTGGCATCACCTGCATGCGATCGGATTTTATTGAGGAACCCGAAGGCGGCTTCCCTGAGCTGTTCGCCCACTACCGGTTCAGAAAAACTCATGTCCATATACCCCCCAAAGCCTGTAATGGGTGAATACGCTGAAGGAGCATAATACTGCGGTTCTGCAAGTACATGCACCAGCACTGCCGTTGCCCCCATGGCTTTGGCAATGCTCAACCCAGCTTCTGCAACCATTTGTGCCGCAGGGGCATAATCAATGGCAATCAATACTTTCTTCATTGTGCTTTATTTATTTTTTAAAGTACTATGCGCCTTCTCTTTCTTCAAATTGTTCATGATTATCATGCCCCAGGCTGTAATAGTTATTTTCTTCATCCTCCCCGCCGGTTATTTCCATCTCATCATCCAGCTCTGCACCGGGCACATCCAGGTCATTTTCCGGGTGCTGCTCATCAGTGGGCACTACTGCTTCCTGCCCCTGGTTGATTGCTTTTGGCTGAGTGGTATTTTCAGGATCAATATCTTCCTCTTCCTCCAGCCGGTTGTACATGTCGTCTGCAGGCGGGTACATGTATGTGTCACCGGTAAGTGCTGTTTCATCAGCAGCCTGCGGGTTATCCTCTTTTTTTATACTCATAACTGTGATTTTATTACAATGAAAAATATTTTACTGAAAATGTTCCCTTACAAAAGCATGCTGCTGGTTACCAGTCATTTTATCTGCCTGTTTTACTTCAATCTGTATATGATCAAAATGATGATCCTTTTTAAGAAAGTTGAAAAGTTCAAGCTTGGCATCAGTAGGGCCAAAAAGCAATACGCCCTGGTAATGCCCGATCACTTCTGCCAGTTTTTTGTAAAATGCAGCCTCATGCTGCTGCTGCTTGTGGTGCAGTGTTTTTTCGCCCTTCCCGGCAGCCAGTGATTCATCTTCACGGCTTAAGCCCGATGGGATGATGACGGTATCCCCTGTTTCTTTGGTATACTCAATCAAGTGTGCATTTGCATGGTCCATCCAGATGCCGATTTGTTTTACTGATGTCATTGTTTATTTATTTATTTTACCGGATTTGGCTGCCGTGTTTTCAATATGACCGGCAGCATAATTATTGAAGAGTAATAGCAGGGAATGATGATAATCCATCAACGCAACGGCATTTATTTCGGGATTGCCTGTATCCGGTATGGTTACCGGCATTTCCGTTATGTATTTCATCAGCTCAGGATAAGCTGCTTTTATTTTCATGGTAGTATCCATGATGGCTTTGTTCAATTCGTTTATTGTTACCATATACTGCAAAAATGGAGCTGAATGGTTACCAGCACCAGCCTTTCAGCTATTGAAGTTCCTGTACCGGCTTATCACGGAACGCCTTCTGCCGGGAGAAATTCAGCCCGCAATAAAGGTCGCTGCTATTGTATAAAATACATTACAAAATCCCTGTAAAAAATTATATTATTCACACATTACAGCCGGCGCAGGTGAGCCGCAGCCAGGGCAACACTGCCTGCATGAGTATTTACATGCGGGACATGTACCAGTTCAATTCCTTTTCAATTTTTCGGTAACTGAAAATGCGGTCAATGGCTTTCTGCAGCCTGATAAAAGCGGTTTCACTTTTAACTACATAATCAAAAGCCTTGTGGTGCATGCAGTTTACAGCCACTTCAATCCTGTCCTGTGAGGAGAGCATGATCACTTCTGTTGCAGGGTTAAACTCCTTTATCCTGTCAAGCGTATCCATACCATTCATGGCATCCGGCTCAATACCATCCAGCTGGTAATCCAGTATGATCACATCCGGGTTTTGCTGCAGCTGTTCCAGGCAAAGTTCACCGGTGGTAAATGTACTGATGTCGTACGCTGTATTGGGGCGGAACTCGATTTCCAGCGATTTAAGGAAAAGTGCATCGTCGTCAACTAAAAATAACTTTACTTTTTCTGAAGCATTCATATAGCATTGTGTTTAAGAGCATCTAATTCTATCGCCAATTCAGTACAGGCCTGTATGCAGATATTTTCCAGCTTTATCAGCAGATCGGGCATACCCTCATCATGCCGCCGCTCATTGGCATATTCCTGCACTTTTTTGGCCATTAATTCAAAATCGCTGCTGATGCCCATTATTGAAAACGAGGGTATCATCTTATGCACTGCGGCCTGCAATGCGGCCCAGTCTTTATTATCAAAACTTTTTTTCATGGCATCCACCAGCGGCGGGGTTTGCTCCAGGTAAAGCGAAATCATTTCCATCATTAATACAGGATCTGATTTGGTACGGTGCAGCAGGTACTCCAGGTCAATACATTTACTTACGGTACTCTCAACCGGGCTGATTGATTTATCCGCTAATCCGTTCAGCAATGGACGCTTTACCATGTTGACAATTTTGCTGTACAATATTCTTTCATCAACCGGTTTGGCTATGTAATCATTCATGCCCACAGCTCTGCATTTATCCAGGTCAACGGTAGTAACATCAGCTGTTAATGCTATAATGGGTATCATGGATTGAAGCGTATTCCGTATGTATGCGGTGGCTTCAAAACCATTCATTTCCGGCATCTGCAGGTCCATCAGGATGATATCATAGTTTTTTTCTGCCATCCTTTCAATGGCAATTTTTCCATTGGAGGCGATATCCCTTTCAAAACCAAAATCATCCAGCAGGGTTTTCATCAGTAACTGGTTAAGGGCAATGTCTTCCACCACCAGCACTTTTATATTTTTTACGTCTTCTACTATTTGTGCAAAACCACTATCCTCATCTACCTGTTCGGTGGTTTTTTGAAAATTCATGGTAAAACTGAATTCGGAACCTTCACCAACAGTGCTTTGTACATCGATGCTGCCATCCTGGCCTTCTACCAGCTGCTTTACAATGGAAAGCCCCAGGCCAGTGCCTCCGTACAGGCGGGATGTGCCGCTGGAAGCCTGCTGAAAATTGTCAAATACTCTTGCCAGCTTGTCCTCAGCAATGCCTATACCAGTATCAGCAACAACAAACTGAATCGTTACAAGGTCATTATCTTCTTTCAGCAGGGTGGTTGTCACTGTAATTTTTCCCTTTGCTGTAAATTTTACGGCATTGCTCAGCAGGTTGGTAATCACCTGGTGCAAACGAACAGGATCTCCCAGTAAAACTTTAGGAATGTGCTGGTCAAATACCTTCACAAGTGATATATTTTTTTCCTGGATTTTAGACTCAAATAAATGCAGCATGGCCGCAATGGAAGATTCCATAATAAAAGGGATCTGCTCATATACCATTTTACCGGCATCTACCTTTGCCAGGTCAAGTATATCGTTGATGAGTACAATCAGTGCATCGCCGCTCACCTTTATGGCCACCATGTATTCCCGCTGCTTTGCCGACAGCTCTGTTTTAAGCAGCACTTTGGTAAAACCGATGATGGCGTTCATGGGAGTGCGTATTTCGTGGCTCATATTGCTCAAAAACTGCTGCTTGCTCTTTACCGCATCTTCTGCAATATGCGTTGCCGCCTCGGCCTTGAATTTTTCCTCCTCTGCAATGGAAGTAGCCAGCTCTGCAAACACCTTTGCCTCAACCATTTCTTTTTCCGTCTTTTTTTGTTCGCTGATATCTCTTGCCACTACCACTGCTCCCAGTACGTTTCCATTGCCATCCTTGTATACCGAACCATTAAATAATACATCTACTAATTTGCTATCTTTTAGTGTAAGCGGGTAATCAATAACATATCCTTTTGTAAAAACCTCCTGGTAAATTTCCCTTGCTTTTGCTGCATCTGTAAAATAGTTTTCAAAATCTGTATTAATCAATTTTTCCCTTGCCTTTTCAACAGCATCAATCATGGCCTCATTCATATCCATTATTTTACCATCTGCGCTGATGGTTACCAGGGGGTCAAGGCTTGCTTCAATTAAACTACGGGCATATAGTGAAGATTGTTTTTGCTCGGTAATATCCCGTGCCGCTGCAAAAACTCCAAGTACATTGCCTTTATCATCTTTATAAACAGAAGCATTGTATAACACATCTGTAAGATTACCGTTTTTATGTTTTATCGTTAGCGGATAATCTGCTACAAAGCCTTTTTCAAAAACCTGGCGATAACCTTCCTGTGCTTTTTCAGGCTCAGTAAAATAATTGGAAAAATCCGTCTCGATTAATTTTTCCCGGGAAACACCGGTAACTTTTATTGAAGCCTCATTCACATCTAAAATCTTTCCTGCCGCACTGATGGTAACAAGGGGATCTAAACTTGCTTCAATTAAACTGCGGGCATACTCGGCGGCCACTTTCAATGAATAGGTGTAGGTTTCAAGTTCCCTGTTGGCTATTTCCTGTTTTTCTTTTTCTAAATTCTGAAATACCAGTTCATTATCAGCAATCATCAACTCGTCTGCACGCTTTCCCTTCTCCTCATTCTGAAAAGCCAGCTCCTTATTGGCAATAACCAGCTCATCGGCCCGCTTCCCTTTTTCATCGTTCTGAAAAGCCAGCTCCCTGTTGGCAACCAGCAGTTCAGCTGCCCGCTTCTCCTTTTCCTCATTCTGAAAAGCCAGCTCCTTATTGGCAATAACCAGCTCATCGGCCCGTTTTCCCTTTTCCTCATTCTGAAAAGCCAATTCCTCATTGGCAACCAGCAATTCAGCTGCCCGTTTCTCCTTCTCCTCATTCTGAAAAGCCAGTTCCCTGTTGGCTTTACGCAAATCAATTGCCCATTTTTGTTCAGCCATATCCCTTGCCATTACTAACACACCCAGCACATTTCCATCCCCATCTTTAAAAACCGACCCATTCAGCAATACCTCTGAAAATTTGCCATCACTCTGCTTTACGGTAAGCGGATAATCAGTAACAGTACCATTGGCAAAAACATCACTGTAAAACTTTCCGGCATTCCCGGGTTCGGTAAAATGGCCGGTAAAGTAAGAACCAACCAGGTTTTCACGCTGTATACCAGTTTCTTTTACCGCAGCAATGTTTGCACCGGTAATTTTGCCATCCATACTCACAGTAAGTAAGGGGTCACGGATGGCCTCAATCAAGCTTAAAGTATTCTGTGAATCCTGCATTTTTTCGGTTTGTTTACTTCCATTCTATATACTGTTTCCTATTTCCTCAATCGGCATCCTGCGCTTATCCTTCAATTTTTTAAAATGAGAAGGTGAAAGCCCTGTTGCCTTTTTAAACTGGTTGGAAAGATGTGCCACACTGCTGTAATTCATCTTCCAGGCTATTTCGGTTATATTCAGTTCATCGTAAATAATCAGTTCCTTAATACGCTCCACTTTATGGGATATGATAAACTGCTCAATGGTGGTGCCCTGCACTTCAGAAAACAAATTGGCCAGGTAGGTATAATCATACCCCAGCTTGCTGCTGAGGAAACTGGAAAAATTCACCCTGGGCAGTTCACCGTCATAATGCACCATTTCTACAATCACATTCTTTATACGTTCAATCAAAACAGCCTTTTTATCATCCATCAATTCAAGCCCTGCCTCTGATAAATCCGCTGTAAACCGTATTTTTTGTTCGGGTGACAAATCTTCCATGATATCCACTTCACCAAGCCCTCCAATAACAAAGTGAACACCCAGTTGCTTTAACGCATCCCTAACCACCATTTTACAGCGGTTGCTTACCATGTACTTGATATATAATTTCACAAAGTTGCTTTTGTATATTGCTTTTGGTAAAGATGACCTGTTTAAACCGGGCCGTATTGCACTATGCTGGCTAATTGTTACACAATTCCCACATTCTCAAGTCCGGAACGTCTTTGCCCGCCGGTTTTTTTAAAATGAGCAGGAGTAAGGCCGGTAACTTTTTTAAACTGGCTGGATAAATGCGCCACACTGCTGTAGTTGAGTTTATACGATATTTCGGTGAGGCTCATTTCGCCGTAAACGAGTAATTCCTTTGCCCGCTCAATTTTGTGGAGGATGATGAACTTTTCGATGGTAGACCCGGTTGCTTCGGAGAAGAGGTTGGAGAGATAGGTATAATCATGGTTGAGCCTGCTGCTTATATAAGCTGACTTTTTCATTTTGGGCAATTCGTCGGCATAATGCACCATTTCAATCACCACACTTTTTATCTTTTCTATCAGGATGGCCTTACGGTCGTCCATCACTTCCAGCCCGTACACCTGTAATGCTTTTCTCAATAGTGCCTGCGCAGCTTCGGTAATATCATCCGGAAGAATGATTTCACCCAGCTCCACACTGCTGTATGGCAGGCCCAGGTTATCCAATGCTGCTTTTAACAGCATTTTGCAGCGGATGCTTACCATGTATTTAATGTAGATGATCAATCAGTGCAATTATATCATGTGTAAAAACTGATACTATGCAAAGATGAAACGACGGGGGCTAACCAAATTATATGATTACACTAAAGAATTGCACAATTCACACATCTTCGAGTGGTGTGCGTCTTTTACGGCCTATTTGCCGGAAGTGCGATGGTGTGAGGCCGGTTATTTTTTTAAACTGGTTAGAGAGGTGCGCCACACTGCTGTAATTGAGCCTGTAGGAAATTTCAGTAAGGTTAAGTTCCTGGTACACCAGCAATTCCTTTACCCTTTCAATTTTGTGCAAGATGATGAAATGCTCAATGGTGGTGCCGCTGGTTTCAGAAAAAAGATTGGCCAGGTAAGTATAGTCGTGGTTGAGTTTCTGGCTGATGTACACGGAATTTTTTACGGGGGGTAGTTCGTCAGCGTAATGGATCATTTCAATAATTACATTTTTTATCTGCTCCACCAGTACGGCCTTCTTATCCTCCAGCAGTTGCAGGCCCGAGCGCTGCAGGGCTGCACGCAACTGCTGCAATTGCAGGGGAGAAAGCTCTTCCATTATTTCCACTTCGCCCAGCTCCACAGTACCATAGTGCAGCCCCAGCTTATCCAGCTCAGCCTTTACCACCATTTTACAGCGGATAGATACCATATATTTGATAAAAATCTTCAAGTATTGATGCTTTTAGCGTTAAAATACTGTTTGCCTTCATTTTACTTTAATCCTGCTGGCATAAGCGGGCTGCCCGCTGATTACCCCGTTCAGGCTGTGCCTGTGGTGGATACATCTGCTGCCGGTGTACCGGCCTGCCTGGCTGGTATCGTCACCATCAGGCTACCATACGTAATGCATCCCGCAAGCGGTTAAGGTTAAGGTTATCAGTGAAAGGTTGTTCATAAAAACAGGAAGAAAAGCAGTGTACCCGGTCAGTTAAAACAGTTTTGGTCGAATAAGCTGCTGACAGATACAGCCGTATTACTAAGTATGCTGTAAATATAACCATTTTTTCTGTAGGCTTAAGCGGAAAGTTTGACAGGGTGCATTTCAAATTCCCCGGCCAGCCGGGCGGGCTGCAAAACAGTTGCAATAACCTGATTGGCAAATTCTCCCCCAATTAGTTAAAGAACTCAACTATTCAGGAAATTTCTATTGCAGTTGAAGTTTCTGGTTTTATCCCAGAACTGAAAACTTTGCAAACTCTTGATAGTTGCTTTGTTCTTTTCCCCCGACGCTGCGGCCGGGATGTACCACTTGATGAAAAGAACCAAAAATCAAGGGCTGCGGAAAAAAAAGCTAAAAATTTCCCTGTCTGGCTAAAATGAATTGTAATCGGGCAAACAAAAAGAAAAATAGATATGATTTGCCCAAATCAGCTCCAACAGTGGAATAAATCCCAGCAATAGTGCGACTTACCAGCTAAGAATATGGCCTGGCATTGATAACATTAATTTCATTTTTTACCCAGCCATGAAAATTTTAGTTCGGTTACATTCATTGTTTTTTTGTCTCACTGAACCTCCTTCGTCGGTTTCTTAACGCAATTTTTTCCGAGGCCCATTCCTCGAAAGCGCTTTCTGAATAGTAGTGAATGGTATTTCAAGTGCATTCAACATACTACTATTCGATTCTTTAGGAAATTGGCATGTTACTGTATATCAATCACTTGGCCTTAGGTTATATATAATTCTGCCCTGGTGCATGCAGGGCAGACTGCAATTAAACGCCGGCAACCATGCTGCAGCCCGTTGAGTATGCATACCCGGCCAGGATACAGTTGCCGGCTGCCGGCCTGGCATTTTTTCAGTGAATTATACAACACTGATATTAAATTATGTAACGCAGTTGGTGCAAAATACAGGCAACTTTGTTTTATTGAAAAAAATCATTTTCAATATTAAAAATACAACATGAATAAAAATAAAACAGGCATCAAAACCGGGCACAAAACTACTGCACACAATGGCAGCAGTAATGACACGGATATACAGAAGCATACCCCATCATCTGATCTTAAAACTGGCAGTAACAAACAATCTGCTGCAATACCGGGAATAAAAAAAAAGCAGGAAGCATTTCTGCAATAGCCTCCCCCGGCCTTACTTAAAAGACCGCTGATGTACAGCCGGCTGTTGTAACACAATATTTACAGTAACTAAAAAAAAGAATAAAATGAATAATGAAAAGTCAATTGAAACATTAAATACCCTTATTGAAATAAACAACGACCGTGTTGAGGGGTATGAAACCGCCTCGTCGGAAACGGAGGACACCGGGTTACAAACATTTTTTGGTGAACTGGCACAAACCAGCCATCAATGCCGCCAGGAACTTTCGCAAGAAGTAACAAAGCTCGGCGGTACGCCCACAGAGGGCACCAAAACAACCGGTAAGTTTTTCCGGGTGTGGATGGATGTAAAAGCGGCACTTTCAGGCAAAGACAGTAAAACCATCCTTAACTCCTGTGAGTATGGGGAAGACAAGGCACAGGACACTTATGAAGATGCGCTTGAACATGATTCGGAATACCTGTCAATGGAACAGCAAACGATGATAAGAGCCCAGCATACCTTATTAAAGGCCGACCACGACAAGGTAAAGGCAAGAAGGGATGCATTGGAAAAAGCGGCCTGATGTATTCCGGCGCTGCGGGAACCAGGGTGACACTGTTGCAAAATGGTGCCTTTTTTGTTCCAGCTTACAGCCAGGCATATTCCCTGCATCATTTTCAAATACATTACCATGTTACATATCTCCATCATATCGTCCAGTGTAAGAAATGGCCGCAAAAGCCAGAGCATTTCCCTGTATTTTAAAAACTATATTGAAAGTAATAAGCTGGCTGAGGCTGAAATTCTTGATTTAAAAAAGTACAGCTTTCCCGTTTTTGAAGATACATTTAAGGCCCAGGAGCATCCTTCGGCAGCAGTGGTTGACTTTGCAGGAAAAATAAAAGCATCTGACGGCATCATCATTGTAACGCCAGAGTACAATGGCGGGTATCCTGCCAGCTTAAAAAATGTAATTGACCTGCTGTATGAAGAATGGCACCGCAAACCCATATCCATATGCACGGTATCGGCCGGGGCATTTGGCGGCACCCAGGCCCTGGTGGCTTTGCAGTTTACACTCTGGAAAATTGGCGCATGGACGGTTACCAATATGTTTTGTGTGTCAAACGTGGCCAAAACATTTGATGACACAGGTAACCCGGCAGATAAGGAAGCAACCGATAAATTAGCGTATGACTTTACAAAAGAATTCATGGATAGCATTAATGCCAATAGGCAGGCTGCTATTGCCTGAAGCCTATTTACTGCAATTTCTAAAAAAGGGCTGGCTCAAATGTAAAAATGAAAGGTTTGCTACTGGATATTTTTGAATGCAAATGGTAACCATTTTTCAGTATCAGCATTTTACAGAAAATAATTTTGAATTTTTATCAAATGAAAAAGAGGCTGCTCATGTTTTTGAGACAGCCTCTTTTTTTTATTGGTCAGGCACTCATACATCAGCTAACTGTATTACCCTGCATCCTGTGCAATTAGAGTTGAAATGTAAAGAGGTTATATACATCGTTAAAATAAGTATACATTCCTTTTTAACTGCAAACAAAACAGGCAACCCAAAGGCTGCCTGTTAACATCAACAAACCATGGAAATTATTGCGTAACCTGTGTATCAGTATTTACCGGCAGTTCTATAGCCGCCAGTTCCGGCTCAATGGTATCGCCGCTGCTGCGGTTGTTTACCATTTTATTGTACTGATCCGTAAGGCTGTTTAATTCGCCTGTGAGTTTGGTATACCCATCCGAAGGAGTAAGTGTGCTGTGTGCGGTAATATGTGCCACCAGTTCAGTATACGCTTTGCTGGTAATCACCCTCAACTCTGTAAGGCTGCCGGTTGGTTTGGCTGCATAGCTGCTCGTACGGTTAAGGTACATGTCATTAAAAAGCTGGTTGGCAGTTTGCAGTTCTGTTACCCAGTTTTCCAGCTTTAGTGCGGCAATGGCTGCAGCCAGTTCTGCATTGCTGTTAACATCAGCCACCAGGCTCTCAATTACTTCTGTTTCGGCCACATAGTTCAACCTGGCCAGGCCTGCACCGTATTTGTCAATTGCCGCAGCAACTATTACAGCGGCATTTTTTACAGCCGGGTCAAAGTGGTAAGTAAAAGCAGTGGCCGTCAGCCGCAGGCCGTTAAGTGCATCATCCCGCCGGGTATCAAGGGCCTGCAGCTCGGTGGTAAGCAGGTTGCCCCTTTCAATCATAAACAAATTGTCGAGCGGAGTAGTAGCTGCTGCAAGGTTGTTTACCTGTGTTTCAATCTTCAGCAGCCTGGGGTTGTTGTTGTTGCAAATATTGGCAACATTTTTCATGTAGCGGATATACTCGCTGTTTCTGTACTGGCCCTGGGCCGGAATTGTGATACTCATAAATTATAAGTTTTATAAATTAATAATACCCTAAAATTATACAGCAGAATCATTCAAAACTGTTAACGTTTTTTTAAAATCGGCAGTATTAAATCAACACTTTTCAGTTTTAACAATTTCTTTAAATTTCAGCTTATCAATTGTGCTGAACATTCCTATTTATAAATAATCCTGCAATCCCGTTATGTATTTTAATACAGTTTTCAGCATTGCTGTAAGCATTCACGGTAATTGATATTGCTGGTAATGCTGCCGCACCTGCTGATGCTGTGGTCAGCACTTTTAGCATCCACCACCTGGGTGGGGCAAATGCAACTCGCTTTCAAATTGTCTTGAAATGCCGCTGCACCCCCGCAACAAGCTTTCGTAAAGCCCCGAAGTGCTGCTGCACCCCCGTAACAAGCTTTCGTAAAACCCCGAAATGCTGCCGCACCACTGCAACATGCTTTCAAGATGTCTTGAAATGCTGCTGCACCCCTGCAACAGGCTTTCAAGAAGCCTTGAAATGCTGCCGCACCCCTGCAACAGGCTTTCAAAATGTCTTGAAATACCGCTGCACCCCTGCAACACGCTTTCAAGATGTCTTGAAATGCTGCCGCACCACTGCAGGAGGCTTTCAAGATGTCTTGAAATGCTGCCGCACCACTGCAGAAGGCTTTCAGTGGGAAAAAAAACCGTGCTGCACCCCTGCAACAGGCTTTCAAGAAGCCTTGAAACGCTGTCGCACCACTGCAGGAACCCCTTTGGTGGGAAAACTGAACTTTTTCAGCCCTGCGGCAAACCTTCGTTTTTAAAGAAAATGCTAAAAAAAATAGTTTTTCTTGTAAAAACGGGGAATTTTTTTATACTTTTAACCTATGTGTTACTACAATGGCATCCGGGTAAGCAAGGCTGATTATTTGCGCCTGCTGGCAATAGAAAAGGAATTAAAAAACCTGCAGTTCAGTCTGAACAGGCCTGTGCAAAGCGGCTTTGTGTACGGCAGCTGGCCCATTGTAAAGCCATTGCCGGGTGGTAATGATTTTGAGATAGTGGAAGCCCACTGGGAGTTTATTGCCCCCTGGTGCCCTAATGTGCAGGCAGTGAAACAAGGCCGTAAAGACTACACTACCCTCAATGCCAAGGGTGAAACCATGCTTGGCAGCAAGCTGTACCGGGATGCTGCCCTGCACCGGCGCTGCCTTATACCCAGCAGCGGCTTTTACGAGTGGCGGCACCAAAAAAACGAAGAGACAAAAAAGGCCGATACCTATCCTTATTATATAGGCATGGCGGATAAGGAATATTTTTATATGGCGGGTATATGGCAGCAATGGACGGATAAGGAAACCGGCGAAACCATGGATACCTTTGCCATTGTAACCACGGCTGCCAACGACCTGATGCAGCAGATACACAATACCAAAAAGCGTATGCCGCTGATATTAACCGAAACCCTGGCAGCAGAATGGATATTTGGCAACCTTACCGAAGAACGTATACAAAAGATTGTTAAAACCCCGATTGACAGCGAAGAAATGATTGCCTGGACGGTGGCCAAAGATTTTCTTACTGCTGAAGACCCCACCATTGAAGTAGATTACCCCGAACTGCTGCCCCTGCTATGAGCTTTACCATTACCTTTACCCGTGATAAAGACCCCCTGCTGTACAGGGCTACGGTTGACATACTGCACCATACCGAAAACCTGATGAAGGTAGTGGTAAAAGCAGGCGATAAGGAACTGTACCTGGATAAGTACCTGTACCGCAAAACCAACCAGTGGAAAATTGCCAAAATGAGTTTTAACTCTAGCGGCGAAAGTAAACGCAATGCCATGCTGATACTGGAAATACAAAAGCAGATTGATAAGGCGCTGGTGAAGAAGGGGAAGTTTATTTAGTTAGTTATAAGTTATGGGTTATGAGTGATAAGTTACGCCGCCGTCTGGTCTTTGACCAACGGCGATTTGAGTAGTAAAGAGAACTGGTGTTGATTATGTTTTGCTTGTCCGTAGTCGCCCGCAGGAGCCTGTGGCCAGACATACGGACAGCAGCGAAGAACTTAGCGAAGAAGGGCGGGATTCTAAAGAGAACCGGGGCCTTTTTTTATTTTATTCAAAAATTTTTTGGTTGGCGGGGCTTATCGGCTATACAGCTAAATGTTGTGTGCTGTGCTTCTTCTCTCTGTCAAACTAAAACGCTTGACCAATACCAAAGTAAAATAATTTGTCTTCTTTTGAAATGCCATAGTCAAATGAAATAATAGTTGACTGATTCCAAGCAATTCTTAAACCACCGCCATAAGAAGTTTTGATATTTGTAAAATTTAAGTCCTGCCATTTATCTCTTACAGTTCCTGCGTCAAAAAATGGTGCAAGTGTAAATCCAAAACGTTGTTTGCCAAATTTTGTTTCTGCTACTCTATAACGAAGTTCAAAGTTTGCAAATGCTAATGAACGAGCTAAAAAACGATTGGCTCTGTGTCCACGCAATGATTGTTTACCACCTAAAGAATTTATACTGCCGTCTGGACTCCACTGGTCTTGAAATTCAAAGAATGGTGCATTATCGCCAAAAATATTCCCTACGCCAAGACGTCCACCAAAAACTGTCCTTGAGCCAATTGGTAGTTTTTTGTAAAATCTTCCCTGTATGAATAGTTTATTAAAGTTGAATTGAGAACCAATTATTGGATTTGAAAATTCATTAGCAATTTCAAGATAATAACCACGGGTTGGATCTGGCTCAAAATCTCTTGTGTCGTAAATTAATGCAGTTTGCAATATAGAAACCCAACCACCATCAAGTCCTGAAACTAAACCTTGTTGAAAATCTCTTCTTAATAATGATATTCCGTTTGGTGCTTTTATTTGTTGTCCATTTGTAGGGTCAATAGCTTCGGCTTCTATGCCTTCAAAAGTTTTGTAACTCAAATGTTGAATTTCGTAACCACCCATAATTCTCCATACGCCCTTTTTACCAAGTGCATAGTCAGCTTTTAGGTTTAGCATAAATTCTGTTTCTCTAAACCTGTTTGAAAGAGCGTCTGTTACTGAACTTGCTTCACCAACTCCACCAACTCTTAATGTTTTTCTTGCTTTGTCAAAAGCAGCATATGTTGAATAGGTTTGTCCACCATTGGGTGTTGAGGGAAGTCTAAGTTCTCCAAGTGTTGTTTCGGCAGAGCCAAAATATAAATTCGCAGGGTTTTGTTGAGCCTTAAAGTCAACTTTAAAACGCCAACGAGTTCCTTTGTAATATGGAACATCAAGTGATAAGATTAGTTCTTTTGCATTTGAAGTGTAGTAAGCAGCATTGGCTTTTAGTTTAGCAAGATATGGTGTGTAAGCAAAAAAAGGGTTTGTCCTTTTGCCATTCCAATAAACATTTGTCCTAACACCAAGCCCAAAACCTGTTACTGGGTCAGAAGAAAAGTCTGGAATACCTGTTATAAAAGTTCCTTCTCTTTTTTTTGCCAAATCTGCGTCTGACATTCGTTTTGCTTTTATAAAAGAAATAGTGTCTTTCGTTTGGGCTTTTGAAGAAAAAGTAAATAAAATTGATAATGTGATTACAATAAATAGTCTGTTCATAAGTGCAAAAATAACTACTAAAGTTTAATTGTTTTTTTGAAGATTGAGGTGTGTCATAGCATAGCACACAACATTAGTATTGTAGGACATACCCTTCCGGCAACCCCATTTTGTAACTGTTTGATTATTAATGATTATCAATGTCGCTTTTTGCATTGTTTCCAAATTTCCGGTGTCGCAAATACAGCTTGGCTGCTACAAACCTAACCAATCCATTCCACCCAAAAAACAGGAAAAACCCTATTTCTTCCTCATCTCTTTCACCATCTTCTCCACACTGCTCTTCCGCAACTTGGTAAAAAGCACAATTTCATCAACTGACTTATTATGTTGAATCATCGTAGCAGCAATTTCCCTTGCCTTTTCATCCTTCCCCTGTTTCAGCAATATCTCCTCCTTCCATTTCCTCATGTCCTCGCTTTCGGCAGTGGTAATTTGGTATTTACCGCTTTGGCTCAGCAGCAGCATATAGCCTGCTTCTTTAAAGCTGTAAAATTCTGTTTCGGTAATTACCAGGTGGTCGGCCACATCAATATCCAGCAGTTTACCGGCTTTTATCATATGGTCGGTAAAGTTTCTATCGGCTTCGTTGGGTACAATCTTGTCTAAAACGCCGCTGGGGTGGTTGTGTACCAGCACTATCCGTGGCGCTGCTTTGTATATGGCTATGCGAAATACTTCGGGCGGCCTTACCTGCAGGCGGTTAACCGAGCCAAGGTTTACCAGTTCCACATTTACCAGCCGGTTTTTACTATCTAAGCTGGCTACCCAAAAATGCTCAATGGCACGGCGTATTTTACCTTCCCGCATTAATATCTGCTGCATTACGGGGTACAGGCTTTCGCCAAAGTTGATGGGCTTATTGCGGTGCTCTTTGGGAAGACGTACATTCATTGCCGGGTAAATAGTTTGGTGCAGTGCAATTTAGGCATTTCAATTAAAAATTAAGAATTAAAAATGAAGAATTGTACGGCTTTGAGGCTTTAACACGGGGCATCGTGACAGCGACCTGCGCCTGGTGGTGCTGGTGGCAGGTTTTGAGCTTTGAATGATAGGCTTGGGCAGCCTGTTTGTTTACAGCAGTATATTTCCCTTTTTTGAGAATTGGCTGTGCATATTGAGTGATAGCTGTTCATTTTAGTAATAGGTGTCAATTTTTATAAAAGACTGTACATTATTTGGCTGGCTGGGAAATAGCTGTAATTTCATTTTGCAATTGATAAAATCCTTCATCTCACGAAGTACCGAAAACGATTTTTTTCACGAATCAGGCAGATAACACGGACCAGGTTTAACAGATTAAGCAGGTTCATGGATTAACCAAACCAGTACACTAAACAGCATTATGTACCCTGTAATAACAAAAAAAGCCCTTGTGCTCTATTTTATAGGCAGCATTTGCTGGAGCACTGTTATTGCGCAAGCACCTGCAGGTGACAGTTCAACTATTTCAACAAAACTTGCTACTACATTTGCAGCACAGGTTGCTGATAAAACGGATAAATATTACCGGCGTATTTCTGATAAAACAGAAAAGACTTTAGAGAAGCTGGCAAAATTTGAAAACCGTATTAAAACGCTTTTGCAAAAAGCCAGCCCTGAAACTGCGGCCAGGCTGTTTGATAATCAACCCACATTTGCGGCTGTGCTGGCCAGGTACCGGGAAGGTAAAGCGATTGCCATGCAATATGGTAAAAAGTATGATGAATACCGGGATAAGCTGGTGGGGACGATGGGGTATTTGGCTGCACCTGACACCTCATCCCTATCCCTTCTCCAAAGGAGAAGGGCAACAGCGGAGAACGAAGCGAAGAAAAGAGCCTCACCCCAGCCCTCTCCAGTCGGAGAGGGTGATGCGGAGAACGAAGCGAAGACGGTGCTGGCCGCTAAAGAAAAACTTTTACGGTTAGATACGTTGGTGAATAATACCGAAGCGGTGCAGCAGTTTATAAAGGAAAGGAAGCAGCAACTGATTAGCCAGGCGATGCAATTTATTGGTAAAAGCAAGTGGCTGCAAAAGATAAACAAGGAATCGTATTACTATGTGGAAACGCTCCGCAATTATCGTGAAATATTCAGCGACAGCAAAAAGGCAGAGGAAACAGCCCTTACCATTTTAAATAAGATACCTGCCTGGAGGGAATTTATCCAGAAAAATAGTGTACTGGCCGGTTTGTTTGCCGTACCGGGTGGCGGTGCAGGGCAAAGTTTGGCCGGGCTGCAAACGAGGGCCTCGGTTCAAAACCTTATTACCCAAAACTTTGGCAGCGGCCCCAACGCCATGCAGCAACTGCGGGATAATGTACAGGCAGCCCAATCGCAACTGAACCAGCTGAAAGACAAGATATTACAGGCTGGTGGTGGAAGTAGTAGTGACGATCTGCCTGATTTTAAACCGAACAATCAAAAATCAAAAACTTTTTTGCAAAGGCTTGAATTGGGCAGCAACCTGCAGCACCAGCGGAGCAGCAGCTTTTTACCTGTTACCAGTGATATTGGCCTGAGCGTGGGGTATAAACTGAATGACCGCTCTGTGGCTGGTGTGGGTATGAGTGGTAAGGTTGGATGGGGTAAAAACATCCAGAACATCCGTATTAGCGGTGAAGGGGTTGGTTTTAGAAGTTTCTTTAACTGGAAGCTGAAAAGCAGGGGCAGCTTTTGGCTGAGTGGTGGAGCTGAAATGAATTACCAAAGCCGCTTTTACAGTACAGCAATACTGAACAATTTTAACAACTGGCAGCAGAGTGCCCTGATAGGCGTAATGAAGAAGTACAGTGTGGGTAAGAAGATCAAGGGCAGCATGAGCATTTTGTATGATGCCTTGTACAACCAGCAGGTGCCGGCGAGGCAGCCGGTGGTGTTCAGGGTGGGATATTCGTTGAAGTGATTGTGAATTAAGAATGAAGAATTAAGAATTGAGAATTAAGAATGAATACAGGGAATGCTTTGATGAACTACGAACAACAGTCAACGACCAGCTGCATTTAAAATAAAAACGAAACAGAGCAATAATATGAAAATGAAACAATCCATTACCAGTATCAGTGCAATAATATGTATTGTATTACTGCTGCCTCAACAATCCATGGCCCAGGCCACCCTTGGCGACAGTTATACTTCCACAGGCAACCTTAATTTAAACCTTGCCCTTACACCATCCAGCCCTCAGGCGTTCCAGTTTCAGAAGTATGGCAAAGTGCCCATTAATTACGCTACAGGTGTACCCAATATTTCAATACCATTGTACGAAATAGCGTTAAAAAACTTCCGCTGGCCGGTATCATTGAGCTACCACGCAGGTGGCAACCGGGTAGAAGAAATAGCCAGTAATGCGGGGCTGGGCTGGGTGCTGATGGCGGGTGGTTACCTTACTTCAAATTTTGGCTGGCATACAGCAACAGATGAGCCACAGCGTTTACTGAACCTTGATGGCGTGGCGGGCCCCAGTGTTTACGGCAGCGAATGCCATTATTACAACCAGCAGGATATTGATCTTGCAGATGAAATGGCAAAACGCCCCAATGTACCACCTGTTTTCAATATCACATCACCAGTACTCAATACAAAGTTCTTTCTGGATGCGCAAACTGATAAGGGCTATGCACTTCCATCAGCATCCGGCCTGCGCATTTCAAGAGATGGCGGCAACAATACTCCTTTTTTATATACCATTACCGATGAAGACGGCAATACCTATACTTTTAAGTACGGAGGTAAAAGCTATAAGGGATCACAGTGCGGTGGCGACATCAACCTCACTAAAAATGAAACCTTTGTACTGGATAACATAACCATCTACAGCGGCGAAACCATCCAATTTTATTATGAAGCCATCAACGGCATCGGTTATATGATGCCCAAAACTTACAACCGCCGTGTAAGAGAAAATAATTTTTACCCGGCCAATGGCAATATATGCACCAATATACCGGCGCTGGAAAGAGATTCCTGCGAAAGCCTGATGTATGCAGATGAATATGTGCTTACCGGTATAGAGGCCAGCAACGGTGTAAGGATACGGTTTAATATTGATACCCGCAATGATATGCCTTATGGCAAAAGGGTAAGTTCGGTGCAGGTATTTAGAAACGATTACAGCACGGGAAATTTAATAAAAACAATCGAAATGGCGCAGGGGTATTTTGGCAGCGGCGGCAGCACACCCGATGATTTGCGGCTTAAATTAGAAAGTGTAACGGTAAAAGACAAAAACAATGTGGCTGCAGAAACATATAGTTTTAAGTATAACAGTACCCAATTGCCCGGCAGGCTATCCATCAACACCGATGCTGCCGGCTTTTACCGGATGGGTATAACAGACCCTACACATTTTGAAAACAGGGATTATAACCTGGCCACCACCAAAGCCTGTGTGCTGGAAAAAATGACTTACCCCACAGGGGGGCATACAAAATTCACCTACGGGCTTAATCCATGGGGAGGATTGCGCATTGATGAAATAGCCGATTATGATGTGGATGATAAGCAATACCATTTCCGGCGCTTTGAGTACCCGCAGTTATCAACGGCAATGCCCTCCAATATGGATGCAGAACTGGTATGGATGGTATCGCAAACAGAAAACGGTGGCCCGATTGGCGACCAGGGAGGGGGTGCCTGGCCCATTAGCTGCAGCAAGCAGCGATACCAGTCTGGCCCGGTAACACCAGCCTATGCTGTGCTTAACCAGGATGTTAACTATTACCCCATGGTAACTGAATTATATGGAAACACCATGCCATCCGGCAAAACGGAGTACTACTATGGTGCCGATGTGGAAACCAACCGGGGCGATATGCCCAACCTGGGCCCCATACTGGCAGCCAAAAAAGTATATGCACAAAATGGCAGCAGCTTTACCCTGCTGCAGGAAGACCGGGTAAAATACACTACGCCGCCTGCTGCTCCCAACGAGCCTTTTTACTCATCCGGCAACCACCCGCTGATACATAAGCTATGGTATAAAAATATAAAGAAGAACCGGGATGAGCTGCACGCCACTGTTGGGGCCGGGCAGGTGCATTTTCCCAAACTATTTTTTCAGGCAGATATGGTAATAGCATCTGTACCGCTGCAAAAAAAAGAAGAAGTAAATATTGTGTACAGCAATGGTAATGTGCTGGAAACAAAGCTGCAATATAAATATGATGATGTGAATAATTTTTCACCCACCGAAGTAAAGATAACTGACAGTAAAAACGGGGAACTCATCACCAAACTGTATTACCCAACCAATACCGGCTACAGCGGTGCTGCACTTACTGCTGCTGAAATACAGGCGCTTAACAAACTGAAGAATGACAACATTAAAAGCCGGCCTTACTTTACTGAAACTTACAGCGGGGTACAATGCCTTGCAAAAAAGAAAATGACTTATACTGAACTGAACAACAAAGCGGCCGGCAATAAACTAACCGAATGGGCTGCATGCGATGCCCTGCCCAAAAGCAGTGAGTGCCTCCAGTTTGATGCAAGGCTTAACTGTACTGAATCAAAAACAGATGATGGCCGGTATACCGCTGCCATTTTCTCCCCCTTATCTGAATTGTATTGCCAGGCGGTAAACGCACCGCTGAGCGATATTGCCGCCACATCTTTTGAAAGCTATGGCGAAACAGGCGGATTTGATTTTTCAGGCTTTGTTTTTTCAATACCCGATACCACCGCACCTACGGGCAAAGCTGTGGGCAATACCGGGACGGGCATCAGCAAAACAGGGCTCACACCCGGCAAAACATTTATTGTAAGCTATTGGAGCAAAAGCGGGGTACTGTCGGTAAATGGCAGCAGTGCTGTCAGCGGCCGCTCTGTAAACGGGTGGACCTATTATGAGCACAAGGTGACCAACCCCGCAACAGGTACTATCACTATAACAGGGGGAACTACCATTGATGAGCTCCGGCTCTACCCCTCTGACGCACTAATGACTACCTATACTTACGAACCATTAACAGGATTGAGTACCCAGTGCGATGCCACCAATAAAATCAATTATTACCAGTACGACGATTTAAAAAGACTAAAGCTGATAAAAGACCAGGATGGCAATACAGTAAAGGCATTTGAGTACAAGTATAAAACAACGGGAGAGTGATGTGATGATGTGCTGATAAGATGATGCGATGATGGGTACATCCCGTAATAAAAACAACCAAAATAACTCGTAATAAAAAAATTGAAGCAGATGCTTAAAAAATATATCCCCTTTACAATAACCGGGCTTTGCCTTTCGGTAATAGTTGAAGCCCAACCAGCAACCATACCGGCACCATACCCTGCGGGCTATACGGTAAACCTTGTACGCACCTGGGATGCTGTACGCCCGGGGCTGGATGGTAATACCATACAAAGCCAACCAGTAAGAGATGTAAAACAAACCACCGCTTATTTTGACGGGCTGGGTCGCCCTTTGCAAACCGTGGTAAAGCAGGCCAGCCAGCAAACAGGCGGCAATGCTGCCGATATGGTAAGCGCCACCTTGTACGATGAACTGGGCAGGGAACAAATTAAATATTTGCCCTTTGCAGCCAGCAGCAGCGATGGTAAGTTTAAGCAAGACCCCTTTGCGCAGCAGCAGGCATTTATGCAGGCGCAGTATGGCGCACCCACAGGGTCAGGCGCACAGGGCGAAACCTATTTTTACAGCAAAACAGACTTTGAAGCCAGCCCGCTGAGCCGCCCCCAAAAAGCCATGCCCCCCGGCAACAGTTGGGTTGGCAGCAGCCGTGGCGTGCAAAGCAAATACTGGATAAACACAGCCGCCGATAGTGTACAGGTATGGAATGTAATCCCGATAGCTATCGGGAGCCCGCCAGGCAGCTTTGCCAGCTATACCCGCAGTGGCGTGTATGCCGCAGGCAGCCTGTACAAAACTGTAACCATAGATGAGCATGGCAAGCAGGTAGCAGAATTTAAAGACAAGCTGGGCAGGGTAATACTAAAGAAAGTACAGCTTACCGCAGCAGATGATACGGGCACGGGCAGTGGCCACGCAGGCTGGTTGTGTACCTATTATATGTACGATGAGTACGGGCAGTTGCGCTGTGTGCTGCAGCCCCTTGCAGTTGAAAAGCTCACAGCAAACATTTGGCAGTTATCAGCAGATTTGCTGGCAGAGTTGAGCTTCAGGTATGAGTACGATAACCAGCACCACCTTATCAGCAAAAAAGTGCCCGGTGCCGCACCTGTGTACATGGTGTATGATAAGCGGGACAGGCTGGTGCTTACGCAGGATGGCAACCTTAAAGCTGCAGGCAAATGGCTATATACACAGTATGATGAGCTGAACCGCCCCGTGGCTACAGGGTTGTGGGCAAGCAGCCTTACTGCATATCAGCACAATGCCGCAGCAGCAAGCAGCACGGCCTATCCTTCACCCACTGCACTTGCCGGGGCCGAAGAACTCACCCGTACTTTTTACGATGATTACAGTTGGCTTGGCAACTATGGCAACCCGCTGCCGAATGGTTACAACACTGCATTTAACAGCCACCTGCAGCCTGCCAGCAATACCAGCTGGCCTTACCCTCAGGCCAATACACCCGCCAGTAATACCCGTACGCTTGCTACCGGCAGCAGGGTAAAAGTGCTGGGTACAGCAAACACATATTTGTATACGGTAAGCTTTTACGATGATAAGGGCCGGGTGATACAGGCAAAGGCCACCAATATAAGCGGGGGTGTTGATATAAGCACCACCCAATACACCTGGGCGGGGCAACCTTTGGTAATGGTACAAAAGCACCAAAAAGGAGGAACGAACCCACAGACCAGTATTGTAGTAACACAGTTAACTTATGATGACCATGGGCGATTGGCCAAAACAGAAAAGAAAATCAGCAGCAGCCTGGTTAATAGTGGTAACATGCCTGCCTCATTTATAGTAACAGCACAAAATGAATATGATAAACTGGGGCAGTTAAAATCAAAAAAGTTAGCACCGGCATATAATAACAATACCGGACTTGAAACAGTAAATTATGATTACAATATCCGTGGTTGGATGCTTGGTGCCAACAGGGATTTTGTAAAAGATGTAAATACTGCTAACTGGTTTGGCTTTGAACTGGCTTATGACAAAACAGGCAATATCATACCCGGGCAAAGCTATGCCGCCCCGCAGTATAATGGTAATATCAACGGCACTACCTGGAAGGCAAAGGGCGATGGTGAAAAGCGCAAGTATGATTTTAGCTATGATGCAGTAAACAGGTTGACTGGTGCTGATTTTAACCAACTTACCGGTAATGCTTTTAACAAAACAGCAGGCATAGATTACAGTGTAAGTAACTTAAGCTTTGATGCTAATGGAAATATACTCACCATGTGGCAAAAGGGCTGGAAGATTGGGGGGAGCGGCTTTATAGATCAATTGAAGTACAATTACCAGTTAACAAGTAATAAGTTGATTAGTGTTACCGACTTTAGTAATGATGCACTGAGCAAACTGGGAGACTTTAAAACCAACACCAATCACCCTCAGACTGCTGCCAAAGCAGCATTAACGCCTGTAAGCACCCAGGCACAGTTTGATGCCATTACCGATTATGCCTATGATGTTAACGGCAACCTTACAAGCGATAACAACAAGGCCATCGGTGGTATTGCTTATAATTATCTTAACCTGCCACAGAGTATAACAATAACTGGCAAAGGCAGTATAGAATATGTGTACGATGCAGCAGGTAACAAATTAAAAAAGATTGTGCATGAAACCGGCAAGCCCGATAAAACCACTGACTACATAGCAGGCTTTGTATATGAAAATGATCAATTGCAATTTACCGGACATGAAGAGGGCCGCATACGCTATGCAAAACAGTATTACCTGAATGGTGATAGCGCTTACACCTGTCAGCAGGATTACTTTTTAAGAGACCATTTGGGTAATGTGCGTACCGTGCTGACAGAGCAGCGGGATACTGCGAGGTATGCAGCCAGCTTTGAAACGGCGGCGAGGGCAAAGGAAGATGCTCTGTTCACTAATGTAGGCGTTACGGCTTTTCCAATATCGCAGATAAGCGGACAAATTACAGGGCTGGGCAATGGGCTTGCTTACCCGGCTGACCCAACCACCAGCCCCAATGATTATACCAGCAGGCTGGAAGGTGGTGGCAACAGGCTGGGTGCCACGCTGGCATTAAAAGTAATGGCAGGCGATAAAGTGGATATTGGGGTAAAAGCATGGGTGCCCGGTACCACGCTTGGCGAGGCAGACATAGAAATAACTACCAATGATTTGCTGGCAAGCCTGCTGGGGGCCCTAACCAATGGTGCAGCCGGGCTAAGCAGCAATAAGGCCACACCGGGGGAACTGAGCGGCGGCAGCAGCCCTATGCCGGGCGGCATAAGCAGTTTTTTAAGCAGCCATAATGATATAGTAACGCCCAGCCCGCCCAAAGCTTACTTAAACTGGATACTGTTCGATGAGCAGTTTAACTATGTACCAGCAGGGAGCGGCTTTGTGCGGGTGGGTTATTACAGCGATGCCAGCCTGCAAACACTTGCCACTAATGGGCTGCCTGTTGCCAAAAGCGGGTATTTGTTTGTATATTTGAGTAACGAGAGTAAAAAGCCGGTGTTCTTTGATAATTTGGTGGTGCAGC
>JANMIG010000009.1:0-18113 GCA_031375675.1 Chitinophagales bacterium | reverse complement strand
CAACACAATTCCAGAACTCCAGGAATTTGTGTTCACTATTTCTAAAACATTAACCAGCACCGATGTGAAAAGCATTTGCGGATATAATTATATATTTTCAGACTTATTTTGGTCTGCTAAATAATTCAATTTGGTATTATTTGTACTACTTAATATTGGTTTTTCATAGGATATTGGATTTAAAACGGGACTGCATTTCTATGCCGGTCCCTTTTTTATGCCCGGCCACCATAAAAAAAGCCCGCAGCAAAATACTACGGGCTTTCAGTAAATTATATTCCTTAAATAATCAGCATAGAATCACCATAGCTGAAAAAACGGTATTTGTCTTTAATTGCCTTTTGATAGGCTTCCATAATCAGGTCGTACCCCGCAAAAGCGCAAGCCATAATCAGCAGGCTTGTTTTGGGCAGGTGAAAATTGGTAACCAATGAATCTGCAATATTAAAGTTATAGGGCGGGTGAATAAAATGATTCGTCCATCCCTCGGTAGGTTTCAGCATTTTTTGTGCTGTAAAGGAACTCTCCAGGCAACGCATAGTAGTGGTACCGATAGAGCATATCCTGCGACCGTCTTCCTTGGCCTTGTTCACAATTTTGCAGGCTGTTTCATCAATACCGCAGTATTCTGCATCCATCTTATGTTTGCTCAAATCTTCCACCTCTATCGGCCGGAACGTACCCAGACCGGTATGCAGTGTTACTTCGGCAAATCGTATTCCCTTTATCTCCAGGCGCTTGATCAGTTCCTTGCTGAAGTGGAGGCCTGCAGTTGGGGCAGCTACTGCACCTTCATGCTTGGCATATACCGTTTGGTAACGCTCCTTATCATCCTCATCAGGCTTGCGCTTAATGTATTTGGGCAGCGGCGTTTCTCCCATAAAATCCAGCATTTTACGAAACTCTTCCTCACTGTCGTCCCATAAAAAACGGATGGTACGGCCACGGCTGGTGGTATTGTCTATCACTTCAGCCACCAGTTCATCATGATCGCCAAAGTACAGTTTATTACCCACCCTGATTTTACGGGCAGGGTCCACAATCACATCCCAAAGGCGGTTGGGCTTATTCAGTTCACGCAGCAGGAAAACCTCAATTTTAGCACCGGTTTTCTCCTTGCGGCCATACATACGTGCAGGAAACACTTTGGTATTGTTTACCACAAACACGTCCTTGTCATCAAAATAATCTAAAATTTCCCTGAAATGCTTGTTCTCCATTGTGCCGGTTTTACGGTTAATCACCATCATACGGCTGTCTTCACGCTTTTTTGCTGGGTTTTGGGCAATTAGATTGAGTGGAAGATCGAAACGAAATTGACTTAATTTCATGTGAAATAACTCCTTTTTTAAATGGTTATCACATGCCTTAAACTGTATTTTAAAAGTACAGAGATATGAAGCCTTTTACGGCACGTATCATGTTACGGCATGATTTTAAGGGTGCAAAGGTAGTGAATTTTAGCGTAAAAACAATGCCTGTATTGGGTTTTTAATAACATAATCCTACCAAAAAAGGGGAAGGAGCGCCAGTTTTACAGTTTTTTGACATATCTATCTCCCTGCCAGGAAGATTTTCCAGGGTAATTAATGATCTGAAGCATCGTTAAAACATTCCGGACATTTAAGAGCAGTAGTAATTTCCAATGAAAAAGTTGAAGCTTTACCTTTAGTTAGAGACTTGGCGTAATATATTTTCAAGACTATAAATTCACTGTTGATTTTATAACTTCCTGTTTGTTTGTAATAAAAGTACAAGGTATTATTAATCTGTTGTATATGACTCATAATGGTCTGTGAACGGAATTGAAGACTACCCCATTTTTTGCAAACCCACCATTTACAATTGAAAATTTTGATACATTTATTACTGTTAAACAGATTAAAAATGCTCAAAGTATACAGTTGGAGAACATGTAGTCCTTTTAATGCTGGTAAATAGTAAAGAGAAGGCAATGAGGACCGCTTTTGCCTGAAAAACACCCGATAACAAAATATAAAAAACAACCCCCATCAGCAGTATAAAACTATTCGAGCACAAAAAAATCCGCAGTCAATGGAATACGGAGGAGGAAAAATGGTATTTTTCTATTGTGGATGTTATTGAAGTATTAACCGGTACTGACAGGCCACGAAAGTACTGGAGCGATTTAAAAGCCAGGCTGACGAAAGAAGGGAGTGAACTGTCCGAAAAAATCGGACAGTTGAAAATGGAGGCTGAAGACGGAAAAATGTATTCAACTGATGTAGCCGACACCGAACAGCTCACACTTTCCACTCTCAACTCTCAACTTTCAATTCTTTACACATCTTTTAACAAATAAATCCCGGCCAATTCTTGTACATATCAGATTTTCTTATCACATTTATGTAACTTTTCTAACAAACTTCTCTAAATCAAATCAATTTATGGACCCCGACAGTTTCTATTGTCCAAAAAAACTCAGTGTGGTTTTTTCATGGACCCTGCTTTTTGCAGCCGTAATCCTTATGCCTGCCTGTAACAAAAAAACAGGATGGATCAATGTTGACCCTGCTTACAGCCAGTACATAGATGCCTATACCACAGGTACCGTATCCAAAACCGGGAGTGTGCGGATACAACTGGCGCAGGATGCCGGAACCACCCACACGGTGGGTGAAGCTGTTAGCGAAAAACTTTTCAGCTTCTCCCCTTCGGTAAAAGGAAAAACCACCTGGCTGGATGCCCGTACCATTGAGTTTAAACCCGATACATGGCTCAACAGCAACCAGTTGTATGAGGTGAAGTTCAACCTGGGCAAGGTTACCAAAGTGCCGGATAAATACAGCGAATTCAGGTTCAGTATGCAAACCGTTAAGCCCTCTTTTAAAGTAACCAGCAACGGATTGCGCAGCAGCGGTAATAAAACCTCCATGTCACTGGGTGGCGAAATTGAAACAGCCGACCTGGAGCGGAAAGCAGGAATCGAAAAAGTATTGACAGCAACACAAAATGGCAAACCACTCACCATCAAATGGCAGCACAGCGATACGGCCAAAGTACACGGCTTTACCATTGACAATATAACCAGGGGCAGCGCTGCCACCGACCTCCAGCTAAGCTGGGATGGCAGCCCCGTGAGCATGTCTGTAAAAGATAAGCAAACCATTGAAGTACCGGCAACCGGCGATTTCAAAGTAATGAATGTGGTAGCGCTTAACGAAGCAGAGCAATATGCGTCTGTACAATTCAGCGATCCGCTTGCTGTTGGGCAGGACCTTACCGGCCTCATCACCATCAGCAACCAGGACGACATTTCGTATACCATCAATGGCAGTGAAGTGAAAGTGTACACAGGTGGCCGGCTCGACGGCAATTATACCGTAAACATCAACGCAGGCATAAAAAACACCTGGGGCAATGTGCTGAACAAGGCCTTTACCAGCAATGTGAATTTTGAAAACCGTTCACCTTCTGTTAAAATACATGGCCGCGGTAACATACTGCCCAACAGTGGCAGGCTGGTACTTCCGTTTGAAGCCATCAACCTTATTGCAGTAGACATCAGCATCATAAAAATATTTGAAAACAATGTACCGCAGTTTCTGCAGGATAATGACATCAGCGGCAACAGCGACCTGCGCCGGGTAGCCAAACCCATTGTACAAAAAACACTGCGCCTTGATGATGATAAAACACTGGACCTTCATAAAAAACAACGCTTTTCGCTGGACATAGATAAATTTCTGAAAACCGAACCGGGGGCCATTTACCGGGTTACCATCGGATTCAGGCCAGCTTACTCTCTGTACAATTGCAATGCTGCCGATACAAGCGGCAAAAAAGAAGCCGACAATTACGAAGAAGTAAGTTATGATGAGGGGTATGAAACCTCTAACCAGGACGGTGTGGACGATGATGATTCTTTCTGGAGCAGGTACGATGATTTTTATCCTTATGGCTACAACTGGGAGGAAAAAGACAATCCCTGCGGAAAGTCATATTACAACAAGGATCGTTTTGCCATGCGCAATATCATCGCCAGCAATATAGGCTTAACAGCCAAGCGCAGCAACGATAATAACCTGCTGGTAGCGGTAAGCAATATCATTACCACCGAACCGGAATCGGGCGTGGAACTGGAAGTGCTGGATTACCAGCAGCAAATTATCGCCAGGGGAAAAAGCGGCAGCGATGGTTTTGCCACAATTGAACTGAAGAAAAAGCCCTACCTGCTGGTAGCGAAAAAAGGGAGCGAAAAAGGATACCTCAAATTAGACGATGGCAGCAGCCTGCCACTCAGCCGCTTTGATGTAAGTGGCGAAGAAGTGAAGAACGGGATAAAGGGTTTTGTATTTGGAGAACGTGGTGTATGGCGCCCCGGCGACACCATGTACCTCAATTGTATCATCGAAGACAAGGAAGACAAACTACCCAAAGACATGCCGGTAGAAATGAGCCTGTTTACACCGCAGGGGCAATTGTACAAGCATATTGTGCAAAGCAATGCTGAAGATAATTTTTATGTATTCAAAACATTTACAGACCCGGCAGCCCCCACAGGCAACTGGCTGGCAAAAGTAAAAGCAGGTGGTGCCGTATTTGAGAAAAGGATAAAAGTGGAAACTGTAATGCCCAACAGGCTCAAGATAAATGTGGATTTTGGAAAAGATGCCCTGCTGGCAAAAGACCTCACCGGCACCATTAAAGCAAACTGGCTGTTTGGTGCGCCGGGGAAAAACTTAAAAGCAAAGATTGATGCATCCCTCCGTTCACAAAAAACGGTGTTTGAAAAATTCAAAGGTTATGAGTTTGACAATCCAACATCAGGCTACACAACAACAGATAAAACAATTTTTGAAGGCACACTTGATTCTGGTGGAAAGGCAACCATAAAGCCTTCATTTGAAACTGACACTGAAGCACCCGGAATGCTTACGGCCAATATGCTGGTAAAGGTATTTGAACCGGGCGGCAATTTCAGCATTGACAATATGAGTATGAAGTACAGCCCGTACGCAAGTTATGCGGGCCTCAAACTTCCCGAAGGGCAAAAGCCATTCAATTATTTACTTGCCGGTAAAACACATACCGTACAATTAGCCGATGTTGACAGCCGTGGTAATGCACTAACAGGCAGCAATGATGTGGAAGTGCAGTTTTACAAAATTCAATGGCGCTGGTGGTGGGATGATGATGGCGGCAACCTGAGTAATTTTACACAGGACAAATACAATACCCTCATCAAAAAAGAAACGGTAAAATTAAGTAACGGCAAAGGACAGTGGAGTTTTGGCACATCAGCAAATGAATGGGGCCGTTACCTGATACTGGTAAAGGACTTAAAAAGCGGCCATACCACCGGCTCAGCATTTTACATTGAAGATGCTTACTGGCAAACACGTAGCCAGGATGACCCCACCGCTGCTTCCATGCTTTCCTTCAGCCCCAATAAGGAAAAATACAATGTGGGTGAAGAAGTGGTACTTACCATACCCAGTAGCAAGGGCGGCAGGGCACTCATCAGTATCGAAAATGGCAGCCGTGTAATAAAATCATTCTGGCAGCAAACTGATCAGGGACAAACCCTTGTAAAATTTAAGGCAGATGCTTCCATGGCACCTAATGTATACGCCACCGTGAGCCTGCTGCAGCCGCATGCACAAACCATCAACGACCTGCCTATCAGGATGTACGGCTCGGCGCCTATTTTTGTAGAAGATAAAAATACGATCCTCAAACCTTCGCTCGACATTCCCAATTCGCTGAAACCAGAGCAGGAGTTCAGCCTATCAGTAAGTGAGCAGCAGGGAAAAGAAATGACTTATTGCGTAGCCATTGTGGATGAAGGCTTGCTGGATCTCACCCGCTTTAAAACCCCGGATCCGCATGGCGCATTTTATGCACGGGAAGCATTGGGTGTAAAAAGTTTTGACCTGTACGATTATGTGATTGGTGCATGGGGCGGCGACCTGGAGCGCATCCTTACCATTGGTGGTGATGCAGATGCCGGGCCGGTAAAACAAAAAACAGCCAACCGCTTTAAACCGGTGGTGAAGTTTATTGGCCCCTTTCATTTAAACAGCGGGCAAAAACAAAACCATAAATTGCAACTGCCCTCTTACATAGGTTCGGTAAGGGCAATGGTAGTGGCCGCACACAAGAGCAGCTATGGCTTTGCAGAAAAAGCGGTAGCAGTAAAAAAGCCCCTGATGCTGCTGGCTACTGCACCCAGGGTACTGGCACCGGGCGAAATCATCAAACTGCCCGTTACTGTTTTTGCCATGGAGAACAATATAAAAAATGTAAATGTATCGCTGCAATCCAACGCTTATATGGAAGTGGTGGGCAGCAATACACAACAGGTAAACTTTACACAAACCGGTGAGCAGATGGCTTATTTTGATGTGAAAGTGAAACCAAATACTGGTATTGGAAAAATAAAAGTGCAGGCACAATCTGGTGGTGAAAAAGCAAGTTACGAGGTAGAACTGGATGTGCGCAACCCTAATCCACCGGTTACCAATGTTACAGAAATAACACTTGCCCCGGGGCAGCAATGGAAAACAACAGCCAATCCTATCGGGCTTGCTGCTACCAGCACAGCCTTGATGGAAGTATCCAGTGTACCTTCCATGAACCTGCAGAAGCGGTTGAACTACCTGATTGAATATCCTTATGGCTGTATTGAACAAACTACGTCAGCAGTTTTCCCTCAACTGGTACTGAACCAGTTAACTGACCTGGATGACTACCGCAAGTCTCAGGTAGAAAAAAATATCAGGGCTGGCATCAGCAGGATGCAGAATTTTCAACGCCCCGATGGTGGTTTTGCCTACTGGCCGGGTGCCGCCGAAAGCGATGAATGGGGAACCAGCTATGCAGGCCATTTTTTAACAGAAGCACAGAACAATGGCTATACCGTAAGTGATAACTTACTCCAGCAGTGGAAAAATTTCCAGCGCAGCAGGGCAAATAACTGGGTACCCACCACCACTAATTTTTATGGCGGCGATCTTAACCAGGCTTACAGGTTGTACACACTGGCATTGGCAAAAGCTCCTGAGCTGGGTGCTATGAACCGGCTCAAAGAGTTTAAGTTTATTTCACCAGAAGCCAGGTGGAGGCTGGCGGCGGCATACCTGCTGGCAGGCCAAACCAATATTGCCATGGATCTTACCAGCGGACAGCCGGTAACATTTGATCCAAGACCGATACCCGGTGCCACCTTCGGCTCCGACCTGCGTGACCAGGCCATGGTGCTGGAAACACTAACGCTGATGAACAAACGTGATAAGGCAAAAGACCTGCTCACCAGCATTGCTGCAAAGCTTTCGCAGGAAGGCTGGTACAGTACACAAACTACTGCCTACAGTTTGACAGCCATTGCCAAATATTGCGGCAAAAATCCATCAGGTGCAAAAATTATCGCTGCCATGAGTATTGATGGCAAAGCAACGGATATTAACAGTGCCGCCTACCTGCGACAGCAGCCGGTGGTATTTACAAAAGGGAGCAGCGATATCACCATTACCAACAAAGGCAGCAACACCCTGTACGTACGCCTTGTTACGCAGGGTCAGCCATTGGCAGGTGATAGTTTGCAGGTAAAAAACAATCCTGGCAGTTTGCAACTTTCTGTTACTTATCAAACGCAGGATGGTAAAGCTATTGATATCAGCAAACTGTCGCAGGGAACTGACTTTGTAGCAAAAGTGAGTGTTACCAACCCCGGCAAGCGTGGCTATTACAGCCAGATGGCGCTGAACCAGGTATTCCCCGGTGGCTGGGAAATTTTAAATGCAAGGATGACCGGTGGTGAAGGAGCGCTGAAATCATCAGCTTCCACATACCAGGATATACGGGACGACAGGGTGTACACCTTCTTCAACATTACCGCAGGGCAAACACAGGTGTACTACATTCAACTCAATGCCACTTACCTGGGCCGTTACTTTTTACCCGGCACTTTTTGCGAAGCGATGTACGACAACAGCATCACCGCAGGTGTAAATGGCCGCTGGATAGAAGTAGCTCCGTAATGTATTTGTATATTTTTCGAACCCCGCTGGTGATGTACCAGCGGGGTTTTTTGCGTCAGTACGTGGCCTTGCCGCAGGCTTGGTCCGTCAGACGCAAAAAACGAGCAGCATTGCCACAGAAGTGCAGAAAATACAATGCAGATACCAGCAGTAGATTTCTATGGCAACATTCTTGCGTCGCAATCCTTTCATCAGTATACCAATATGCAACAGTGCAATTTCTGCCATTGTTGGTGTTCGTGCCGATGGCCATGCAGCCTGGCTATCACCCATCTGGCGCAAGTGTTCCGCAGGTACACTTGTGTCTGCCAATTCTGCCGGTCTGTGACCGGATTGTAATGCCATTGCCCCTGCTTGCGTCTGACGGACCCCGCCCAAATGCGGCGTGGCCACGTACTGACGCTGCACACATCTGGCCCCAATGTTCCGCAGGTACACTGGGGCCAGATAATTCCTCCGGTCTGCGACCGGGTTATAAATCCTTAACCAGGTAAAATTCTGCCTAAAAAACTTATCTTTAAGAAAAGCAAATAACTGTTATGCAAAAGATGTTTTTCCTGCTCCTCCTCTTAAGTTCAGCATTGAGTGGCTACAGTCAGCAGAAGGAGGAAGCAACAATCATAAAATTACTCGAAAAAGAATCCGCAACCTGGAGATCAGGCGATATAAAAGGCCATGCAGCCTGCTGGGCAATAAAACCGTACAGCAGGATATTGTATTCGGCTGGTGATGGCAGTGCAGTTGATATTCCTCCTGCTATGATGATGAATCCACCGGTTGATATGGTGGGCAAAGGCGGCAGTTCAATGAATACAAACTACAAAATGAATATTAGCGGCAATAATGCCTGGGTAAGCCATAATGAAGAATCCACCGCAAAAGATGGCACCAAAACTTACACTTATGAATTGAGGATAGTAGAAAAAATAAAAGGCCGGTGGAAATTAGTTGGCCAGTCAATTCATACATATAAGCCGCAATAATCGTCAGCCGGTTTAAAAACCCAATACCCGGTTGACGCAGTAAGTGTAGCCTTGCATAAAATCCTGTCTGAAAAAAAGAAAAAATTTAAAGACTTATTGTTATTATTGCTCTGGTGAAAAAGAAAATAATATATAAAAAACAGTTGTAAAATCGGTAGCAAAAATGCTTTCCGACAAGGAAGCTGTGCTTTCTTATATTAAAGGAAAAACAACACTCAATGAGCTGACTAAAAAAGGAATTAAGTTTGCAAAGCCATTATAATTATGTTTTTGACAACATAACAAACACTTATAATTTTCCACATCTGGCGCAAGTGTTCCGCCGGTACACTTACGTCAACCAGTTCTGCCGGTCTGCGACCGGTTTACAAAACCCTTGCTAATATTTTGCAAAACCAACACCACCACATTGCACCAACCCATCCATTCCTGTATCTTTGATACCAGCTTGAAAACTTTCATCACCAACATAGCATCAAAATTCAGTCACCTAAGTCGCAAAGCAAAAGCGCTGCTGGCAATATGCCTGTGCCTGTTTATTTGGTTTTGGTTTTCTCTCCCCAAAAAACTATTTACCACCCCCACCAGTTATGTAATTGAAGATGCCGATGGCAACCTGCTGAATGCTTCCATTGCCGCAGACGGGCAATGGCGCTTCCCGGCAAGCAGTGAGGTGCCGGAAAAATTCATTACCTGCATCACCAATTTTGAAGACAGGCGGTTTTATGAGCACCCGGGCATAGACATCAAAGCCATTGCAAGGGCCACAGTAAAAAATATCAAAAGCAAAGATGTGGTTCAGGGCGGCAGTACCCTCACCATGCAGGTAATCCGCATGGCCCAAAACGACAATCACCGGAGCATCTGGAACAAGCTCAAAGAAAGTATACTGGCCATCAGGCTCGAACTGTCTTACTCCAAAAAACAAATCATGGCCATGTATGCCTCCAACGCACCCTTTGGTGGCAACGTGGTAGGGCTGGAAGCTGCAGCATGGCGATATTATGGCCGCAGTGCAAATAAGCTCAGCTGGGGCGAAATGGCAGCGCTGGCCGTACTGCCCAATGCACCTGCACTGGTACACCCCGGCAAAAACAGGGAATTGCTGTTAAAAAAAAGGAATACGCTTTTAGACAATCTTTATATCGCCCGCAAAATTGATGAGAGTACCTGCAGCCTTTCAAAGCTGGAACCATTACCGGGAGAGCCGCTGCCACTGCCGCAAAATGCACCGCACCTGCTGCAGCGTTTTAAAAAAGATGCGGCGTTTCGCAACCAGTCAAGAATAAAGACAACCATTAATGGTGAATTGCAAAAAAATGTCAACCGCATACTCGGGCAACACCAGTCGGTATTAAAAGGCAATGGCATTAACAATGCCTGCGCATTAGTACTGGATGTGGAAACGGGCAATGCACTGGCTTATGTGGGCAATGTGTACAATACTGCCAATGCAGAAATGGAAAGTTTTAATGATGTGATAACAGCGCCCCGCAGCCCGGGCAGCACTTTAAAACCACTGTTGTATGCTGCCATGCTGAGTGATGGGCTGATACTCCCCAACAGCCTTATCCCCGATATACCCACTCAGGTGAGCGGCTATGCCCCGCAAAATTTTGATCTTGGTTATGACGGAGCCGTGCCAGCCAGCAAAGCCCTGGCACGCAGCCTGAACATACCGGCTGTAAAATTGCTGCAGCAATACAAGTACCAGCGCTTTTACGAAACATTAAAGCAATGCGGCATCAACACACTTAACCGCTCTGCTGATACCTATGGGCTCAGCCTTATCCTTGGTGGTTGCGAAGTTACCATGTGGGACATCGGAGGCATGTACGCATCCATGGCCCGCACCCTCAACCACCAATCAAATAATAAAGGCATCATAAACCCCGCAGATTTTCATGCACCCCGATACACACATTCCACATTCCAAATTCCAAATTCTACATTCCACATTCCTTTAGATCCTACTTCCATCTACTTCACCTTTCAGGCCATGCAGGAAGTGATGCGGCCCGGTGAAGAAGGCTTATGGCAGCAGTTCAGCTCCTCACAAAAAATTGCCTGGAAAACAGGCACCAGTTTTGGTTTCAGGGATGGCTGGGCAATAGGACTCACAGCAAAAAATGTAGTGGCTGTATGGGTGGGCAATACTGATGGTGAAGGAAGACCGGGCCTGGTTGGTGTACAAACGGCTGCGCCCATTTTGTTCGATATTTTCCGGCTGCTTCCTGTTGCCAGCTGGTTTGAAAAGCCAAAGTACAATTTTTCATACCTGCCTGTTTGCCGGCAAAGCGGTTACCGTGCCAATATGGATTGTCCTGATGTGGATACACTGTTTATGCCGCCTGAAGGTGGTAAGTCACCACAATGTCCTTACCATAAAATCATTCATCTGGATGAAACCGGCACATACCGGGTAACAGAAGCCTGCGCCACCCCCGCCTCCATGCTGCACCAGCCTTGGTTTGTACTTACTCCTGCCATGGAGTTTTACTACAAGCAGCGCAACAGCGATTATAAAGTATTACCTCCATTCAAGGAAGGTTGCGAATTTGCAGAAACAGGCAGGGTAATTGAGATCATCTATCCGCAGCCTGAAGCAAAAATTTATATCCCCCTGGAAATAAGTGGCGAAAAAGGCAAAACGGTATTCAGTGCTGCACACAGGCGAAACAGTGCTAAAATCTTCTGGAGCATTGATGATGAGTTTATTGCCACCACACAAAATTTTCATCAGCTGGCTGTAAACCCGCCACCCGGCAAACACATACTCACTTTGGTAGATGAAAATGGCATCAGCGTTTCAAGGCAGTTTGAGGTATTGGAAAAAGAGCAGTAAATAAACATTGATTTGCAGGTGGGCCGGCCTTGGTATTCCATAGCAGCATCGTTGTGTCACTCACTTGTGCTGCATATCATCAAGCAACAACATTAAATCCTTTTACTTCTCCCTTTCCCCGGTCTTATTCATTACCTTGGGCTTTTTCTTTCCTCCGGGCTTTAGCCCAGAGTTTTCCCTTTTCCTTTCCTCCAGGCTTTAGCCTGGGTTTTTCCTGCTCCCTTACCTTGGGTTTTCCTGCTCCCTTACCCTGGGCTTCAGCCCAGGGCCATCTCAGGTATCTCCCCTTCCACAATCAGTTTGCCCGCAGTTTTGCTTATGATCTCTTCTGCAGAAACACCCGGCGCCCTTTCGAGTAATTTAAACCCACCAGGAGTAACATCCAGCAAGGCAAGGTCAGTCACAATTTTTTTAACACAGCGTACACCCGTGAGCGGCAGTGTACAGGCTGGCAGTAGTTTTGATTCACCTTTAGGGTTGGTATGCATCATAGCCACAATAATATTTTTGGCACTGGCCACCAGGTCCATCGCACCGCCCATGCCCTTAACCATTTTGCCGGGAATCTTCCAGTTGGCTATATCACCATGCTCACTCACTTCCATCGCACCCAGTACGGTAAGGTCTACCTTTCCGGCCCGTATCATACCAAAACTCATGGCGCTGTCAAAAAAAGCTGAGCCGGGTATAGTAGTAATCGTCTGCTTGCCTGCATTAATCAGATCCGGGTCTTCTGATCCTTCTTCAGGAAATGGCCCCATCCCCAGCAGCCCGTTTTCGCTTTGCAGTACCACACTTACCCCCTCCGGAATATAATTAGCCACCAGGGTAGGTATGCCTATTCCCAAATTTACATAATACCCGTTTTTTAATTCCCGGGCTATGCGTTGTGCTATCTGATTTTTATCCAATGCCATGGCTGTACTTGTATATTAAAATTTATTGCCCGATATATTTAGTTTCCTGCTTTACGCACAGTGCGCTGTTCAATTCTTTTCTGGTAATCAACCCCTTTAAAAATGCGGTGAACATATATGCCGGGGGTGTGAATGCAATTGGGGTCCAGTTCACCAGCCGGCACCAAATCCTCTACTTCAGCAATGGTTATTTTGCCTGCCATTGCCATCAGCGGGTTAAAATTACGGGCCGTATCCTTAAAAATCAGGTTCCCCTCTGTATCACCCTTCCAGGCTTTTACAATAGCAAAATCAGCGTCAAAAGCATATTCCAAAAGATACTCCTTACCGTTAAAGCTCCTGGTTTCCTTACCAATTGCCACTTCAGTACCAACACCGGCAGGCGTAAAAACGGCCGGCATACCATAACCGGCAGCCATGCACCGTGTGGCCAGCGTACCTTGTGGTATCAATTCAACATCCAGTTCGCCACTCAGCATCTGCCTTTCAAATTCTTCATTCTCACCCACATAAGAAGAGATCATTTTTTTTACCTGCTTTTGCTGCAGCATCAGGCCAATACCAAAATCATCCACTCCGGCATTATTGGAAATACAGGTAAGGTTCCTGCATCCTTTTTGCACAAGGGCAGCAATACTGTTTTCAGGTATACCGCAAAGGCCAAAGCCCCCAAGCATCAGCACTGCACCGTCGCCAATATCAGCTATCGCAGCAACTGCATTATCAAAAACTTTGTTCATAAAAGATATTATTCTGCCGTTTTTACCGGCGGTTTTACAATGGTAGAAGCCCTGTTACGGGCCCGGTTTGCCCTGGCTGACATAGTATCCATCAACGTTTTCATCAGTTCAGGTTTTTTTTTATAAAAATCATAACTCCTGTAATATGTTTCCCTTGTGGTATTGTGCAGGGCAAATATCTCCTGCTGCAGCAGCAGGTTTGCTGCGGTGTCATTTTGTACTGAATCCCTTTTTATATATTCAAATGCGTATACATCAGCCTTTATCACATCCCACATCACAGCCTGCATTTTATCAGGCTTTAATACATCAGCCGGTATTCCCTTACCTCCGCCGCAAGCCATCAAAAAAAACACAGCAATAACCCCTGCAATGATTATCCGCATTATTTCAGTTGTTCTTTGTATTCGTTAGAATTTGTTATATCCAGTTTAGATAAAAGTTCCCTTGCCCTTGATTTGTCCTGCGGCAATGCTTTAGAAAAAAGCTGGATCAGCTCTTTTGACTTCCCCTGGAAAAAAAACTGGTTGATCATTGTATTGGGGTTGTCGGTATTGAAATTATTCATCAGGTTCAGTACATTCAGCATTTCAGTACGGGCACCTGCCTCATCCTCATACAGCCTGTCCATTGCCATGCGGTAGTAGTTGTAGTACACATCATGTATGATGGCATAGCGTGAATTCATCATATTCTCTACCAGCCAGTAGCGGTTCCTTATCCCATCAAAGGCCTTCCAGCCTGAAATTCCACGGCCATCAGGGGCATTGTTCACGATATTTTGTGCTTTTTGAAAATACGTATCGCCTCCCCGTGGCGAAAATGACGCATAATCAAAAGCCAGTATGATATTGGCATAATAGGCAAATACTGCCGTGAGGTTGCTGATTTGTGCATCTGAACCGGATACCCTGTTGTCATTAAAATCCAGTTGCTGAAACTCGACATATTTGAAATTTACTGCCTCATCCTGGAAGTTAATGATGGGAGAAAGGTAACTGGTATTAAAAACCGGTCTTGCTGCCTGCACTGTTAAAGATGCATTGTACACATTTACATCATTGGTGGTTTCAAGATTCAGCAAAAAATTGCAATCAATCTTCTCATTTGGCTGAAAATTATCTGTTGTCCATTTACGGTTATTCAAAAAATTAGTCAGGGCCGTTTGCAAAGTGAGAAAAACATTCCGGTTAACATTATTCGCTACACGGGTAGTAACTACCGTTACTTTTGCACGCAGCTCCTGCGCCCTGGCAGTACCTGCCAGCAGCACCACAACTATGAGGATATTAATTTTCCGCATGTACCTTTTTAATTATCGTGTTTACAATATCAGCAGCCACCTGCATTTTTGTTTTTGTATCAAAGGGGTATTCATTACCTTCCTTATCAAAAATAGTGATTTTATTGGTGTCGTACCCGAAACCGGCTTCTTTATCGTTAAGGCTGTTCAGTACAATCATATCTGCATTTTTTGCCCCGAGTTTCTTTAATGCATACTCCCTTTCATTGTTTGTTTCAAGCGCAAATCCTACCAGTAATTGACTGGACTTTTTTATCTGCCCAAGGCTCAGCAGTATATCTTTTGTTTTTTTAAGTTCAATTGAAAACACATCGCTGCTTTTTTTTATTTTTTCATCCGCAATGGTAACCGGGGTATAGTCGGCCACGGCGGCACTCATCACAGCGATATCTGTATCCGGAAATACTTTATGACAGGCATCATACATTTCTTCAGCTGATTTTACCCGTATTGTCTCAATACCAGCAGAAGGCTGTATTGCAGACGGCCCCAGCACTAAAGTTACGTCAGCACCACGCTGCAGCAATACTTCTGCAATGGCCACCCCCATTTTTCCCGATGAGTGATTTCCGATGAACCGCACCGGGTCAATGGCCTCATAGGTTGGCCCGGCCGTAACCAGTGCCCTTTTTCCCTTTAGCAGGCTGTTTGTATTAAAAAAATCTTCCAGCCAACTCACTATTTCAGCCGGTTCCGCCATACGACCCTCGCCTGTAAGCCCGCTGGCAAGTTCCCCATTACCCACAGGTATGATATAATTACCGTATGATGCTAATTTACAGAGGTTGTCTTGTGTACTTTTATGGTGCCACATATCTTCATCCATAGCAGGGGCAACCACCACCGGGCAGGTAGCAGAGAGGTATACAGCCAATAAAAGGTTATCGCAAAGTCCGGTGGACATTTTTGCCAATGTATTACAACTAAGAGGTGCAACCAGCATCACATCCGCCCAGCGGCCTAGCATTACATGGTTTGCCCATGAATCATCAGTGGCCAGTGCATGCAGTACTTCGTTTTTAGAAAGTGTAGAAAGTGTTAGAGGTGTAACAAATTCAGTTGCTGCCGGGGTCATCACAATTTTCACTTCTGCCCCGGCTTTCACCAAAAGCCTCACCAGTATAGCCGCCTTGTAAGCAGCAATACTTGCCGAAATGCCCAGTAGTATCTTTTTTCCTTTTAACATAAAAAAACGACAGCCTTAGAAACCGTCGTTAAAATTATAACTTCTTACTGAAAGAAATATGTTAATTGTGCTGACCCTTAACTAAAAAGATCTTCTTCGTTCCTGCGGAAATAAACCTTATCCTCCAGGAATTCGGCAGTAGCAAGCAGCGCAGGGTTTGGCATACGCTCATAAGCACGGGATATCTCAATCTGCTCCTTGTTTTCATGAATTTCTTCCAGGCTGTCTGTGTGACTGGCAAATTCCTCCAGCTTATTATGCAATTCTTCCTTAAGGGCAATATTGATCTGGTTGGCACGCTTGGCCATTACAGCAATCGACTCGTACAGATTGCCGGTTTTTGCCTTCATGTCCGATAATTTCTTTGGCTCCACCACATTACTGGTGTTAGCGCTTTGCTGACGACGTAGCTTGCTCATTTTTTATTTCTTTAATATTATTTTGACTAAGGTTACTGTAAGATTCCGCATCTTTCAACAATTTGCTTTCCGGGTAGCGGTCGGCAAAATCCTGGCATTCACTGATCACTTTTTCAAAGCGTTCAATCTGCTTATCTGTAATGCTCATTTTAGCAAACTGATAGTATGCCTTTACCACCATCAGCTTGTACTCCTCCCCACTTGCCGATTCAGGATAATTGTTCAACAGGCTGCTGAAAGATAATGCTGCAGCCCTGTATTGTCCAATCTTATAATACAGATGAGCAGCTTTGTATTCTTTCTGCTCAAGCTTAGCCCTGCATTTATCAATGATTTCGGTAGCATCCTTAATCCTTGCAGATCCGGGATGGGTATTAATAAAAGTCTGCATCATACCCATTGACTTATTGGTATTTACCTGCTCAAGATCCAGCCTTGGCGATTGCTTGTAATAACAATAAGCCCTCATGTAATCAACTTCCTCTGATTTTGTACTATTAGGAAACACTTCCAGGAATCCTTTAAAAAGGTTTTCCGCATCCGGGTAAAGCTTCATGTAATAGTGGCAATAAGCAAATTTATAGTAGATATCTTCAAACTTTTGAGTTCCTTTATACACTGCAAAAAGTTCTTCATACAAATCCCTTGAAATCTTGTATTTTTTGGCCTCGTACAACTCATCAGCCTTTTTAAGCTTGTACTCATAATCTTTACTCTTCATCACCTTAGCGTATTTGTTGCAGGAAGAGGCAGCAAACACAACAGAGATGGCTATTAACAGTACTTTTATAAACTTCATAAAGGATTGCAAAATTAAACTATTTTGGCCAAAAATGGCGGATAAATAATAAATAGCCAAAAAAAGGCCGTTAATGTTATGTGAAACAAGTTGAAGGCATACTATTCCCCATTTTCAGCGGTATCATTTACCGAAAAAAAATACCGGCATCAGGTCTTTCATGGCATCATCGTTGCGTCGCAATCCGTTCACAGGTATACCATTGGGCATCATTTCAGCCCACTTAATACACGCCTGATTAAATAATCCGGCACATAGGTGCATAAAAAAACCTCCGACTAAAAGTCGGAGGTTCAATAAATATGGCAGCTACCTACTCTCCCGCATTTTTTTGCAGTACCATGGGCCATGAGGGGCTTAACTTCTCTGTTCGGTATGGGAAGAGGTGAACACCCTCGGCAAAACCACCATAAGACGGTCAAAGGAAAAACAGCATAGAGCTGTTATTTAACCTTAATAAGTTAACATATTGGGAGTTGTAAAATCAAGCGTACTTCAATCTGAAATGAATCAGAAATATAAAAAAATAAAGCGTACGGGTAATTAGTACTGCTCGGCTTTGATGTTACCACCTTTATACCTGCAGCCTATCAACGTCATAGTCTTTGACGGCCCTTAAAAGTAAACTCATCTTGAGGTAGGTTTCACGCTTAGATGCTTTCAGCGTTTATCCTTGCCGCTCTTAGCTACTCGGCATTGCACCTGGCGGCACAACCGATACACCAGCGGAGCGTACGACCCGGTCCTCTCGTACTAAGGTCATGTCCTCTCAATTTACTAACGCCCATCACAGATAGGGACCGAACTGTCTTGCGACGTTCTGAACCCAGTTCACGTGCCACTTTAATCGGCGAACAGCCGAACCCTTGGGACCTTCTCCAGCCCCAGGATGTGACGAACCGACATCGAGGTGCCAAA
>JANMIG010000055.1:0-5525 GCA_031375675.1 Chitinophagales bacterium | reverse complement strand
CAACACAATTCCAGAACTCCAGGAATTTGTGTTCACTATTTCTAAAACATTAACCAGCACCGATGTGAAAAGCATTTGCGGATATAATTATATATTTTCAGACTTATTTTGGTCTGCTAAATAATTCAATTTGGTATTATTCCACTAACAGCAATTCCAATACCACAGGTGTGGCCATTGCCGATTTTTCAGGTGATGGTCAGCCCGATATCGCTATCATCAACTATGGCAGCAATACCGTTTCCGTATTCCGCAATTCAGGTTTTGGAGCCATATTGTCTTTTGCAACCAAAGTGGATTTTGCCACAGGCAACAGTCCTGCAGCGCTTGCCGCTGGCGATGTGGATGGGGATGGAAGGCCCGAAATGGTAGTGGCCAATTATTACGGCAATACAGTGTCGGTGTACAGAAATACCAGTACATCCGGTTCAATAGCATTTGCCGCAAGGATAGATTTAGCAACAGGTGTTAACCCAGATGCTGTTGCCCTGGCCGATATAGATGGCGATAACAGGCTGGATATGGCTGTGGTGAATGAATCGCCTGCCACTGTATCCATTTTCCGCAATACCGGCAGCAGCGGTGCACCAGCATTTGCACCCAAAGTTGATTTTGCTACCGCTCCATTTCCACGCAGCATTGCCACTGCCGATTTTGATGCGGATGGCGATATGGACCTGGTGATCAGCAATGGCGGGGCAGCATCCGTATCTGTATTTAAAAATATAAGTACCAGCGGTACTGTCAGCTTCGATCCCAAAATTGACCTTGCCACCGCAGGGGGCGGCAACAGTGTGGCCGTAAACGATATGGATGGCGATGGTAAACTGGATATTACGGCCACCAATTTTGGCATGGCTTCTTTCAGTGTATTGAAAAATACAGGAGCCCCCGGCAGCATCGGTTTTGCGGCAAAGGTTGATTATCCTTTGGCAGATTATCCCGGTCATCATGTTATTGGTGATGCCGATGGTGATGGAAAGCCTGACCTGGCCATTATTGATGGCCAATTGGTTATAGTAAGAAACAAAGTGAATGATGCACCGGTCATCAATTCTTTTTCGCCGGCAACTGCCTATCCCGGTGATACCATTATTATCAGGGGCAGAAATTTTACGGGTGCTGCAGCGGCAGGTTATGGCGGCACGGCATTCAATTCATTCATCGTATTGTCTGATACCAGCATCAGGGCCATACCCGGCGCAGGTAGCAGCGGAGATATAACCGTGACCACATCCTACGGCACAGATACACTCTCAGGCTTCACATATATATTGCCTCCCTCCATCACCAGCATTTCGCCGGTGAGCGGCCCCGTGGGCAGTACCGTAACCATTAGCGGCAGTAATTTCAACCCCTCCGCAGCTGGCAATATCGTGAGTTTTGGATCGGCAAAAGCGGTTGTAACAGGCGCTACCAGCAGCAGCATTACCGTACTGGTACCTTCGGGAGCCAGCCAGCAGCATATTGCTGTAACGGCCAATGGGCGCACCGCTTATTCGGCACAACTGTTTTCTGTGAGTTTTCCCGGTGCAGGTGCTGCCTTTACGCTTAATGATTTTGATACCACCCAGCAGGTGATATTGCCAGGCATAGATGGTATTTGGGGATTGGGTACGGGTGATATTGAAGGCGATGGCAGGGCCGACCTGGTGCTTTCCTGCACCAATGGCCCCACAAGGTATTTTTCAACCAGCAGGAACATCACCAGTAACAATACGATTGCATTTGCACCCAGGGCCAACCACCTTACCAACCAGGGCGGCAGCGGCACGCATCCGGTGATTGATATTGACCAGGATGGCAAACCAGACATCGTGTTTCACCGGGGAGGGGATGGTTACCCGGTAACCATATTTAAAAACAACAGCAACACGGGTGCCATTACGCTGCAGGAAGATTTGACGATCTATTATTCCAGTGTGGGTGGCTTTAAAGTAGTTGCGGCAGATGTAGATGCGGATGGCCGTGCGGATATCGTGATGAAATCGGACTATGGATACAATATAGCCGTTTGCAGAAATACCACCGTTAATGGTACCGTATCCTTTGCAGCGCCATTGATAATTGGTGGAGCAGGCGCTGCCTATAATTCCGGCGGTCAGCTGATTGTGGAAGACTTCAGCGGAGACGGGCGGCCGGATATAGCAGTGATAACAGATGATGCAGTAACGGTGCTGAAAAATACCGGGCCGGTGGGCAGTATTGCATTTGCTCCCGGCGTGAATTTTACATCCGGCGGATATGCAAGGGTGGGCTTTGCAGCAGATATTGATGGCGATGGTAAAATAGACATAGCCAAATCAAACTACCAGAATAATGCAGTATCGGTACTGCGCAACAACAGCACTGGAGGAAATATCTCTTTTGATGCAGCAGTAAATATTGCCACAGGCTTTACCCCGGCTGCCATGGCCATTGCCGATATGGATGGTGATGGCAAACCGGATATTTGTGTAAACAGGGAAAACAGTAAAGTATTGGCCATATTTAAAAACAACAGCATTGCAGGAACGCTGGCATTTACCCCTAAAATAGAATTTACCGGCAACGGTCCGGGTTTTATTACACTCAGCGATATTGATGATGATGGGAGGCCCGAAATTCTTACAGCCAGTAATAACAGCAATATCATTTCTGTGCTGCGCAATAAAATTGGCGGTCCGTTTGACCTGCTGCTTTGTCCACCTGCAGGCAGTGCCACCATTACCTCCAATATTACTGGCGCTGCTTACCAGTGGCAGGTAAATACCGGCAGCGGTTTCAGCGATATTGCAAATGGTAGCAATTACAGCAATACCAATACAGCAGCATTGCAACTCATTAATGCGCCTTCTGCCTGGTATGGCTACCAGTACCGCTGTGTGGTGGGTGCGGTAAACAGTAATGTGTTTGTACTGAAGTTCAGCAACAGGTGGACAGGGGCTGCCAATTCCGACTGGAACAATCCTGCCAACTGGAGCTGCGGTGCTGTGCCCGATGCCAATACAGATGTAGTCATCAATTCCGGAACGGTGCTCATCAGTTCCAACGTAACCATACGCAGTTTAAAAATAAACCCCGGTGCCAGCCTTACCGTGGCAACAGGTTTTGCACTTACTGTATTAAATTGATGGTACAGTCATGGATGTGTTGTAAAAGGAAAAACTATGTGAATGACTGACTGATATTTTTTTAAATAAGGTAAATTTTTCAGTCTGGATTTTGCTGTTAAATGCAAAATCCCGGCTCAATCATTCATCTCAATAAAAGGGTGCATTTAAAATTGTAGCTGGTGGGTGAAGACCTGCCTTTGCCGGCAGGCAGGCACCCACCAGGGCAGTGAGCCGTGGGCGTCCAAACAGCCGTCGGGACCAGCGCCCACAAACATAAAATAGAGCGGCAATTTTAAATGCACCCCAATATAAGGCAACAAAAAACCGGTACGGCACCATACTTATTTGTATAATACCAGCACCGGCTTTACATATAATTTTATACCCTGAAATTTACAGGCCAAGGTCGGCCACACCATAAGTGCCGCCAAACTGCTTGCACCATACAATTACATACCTGAACTGGGTAATGGTAGTGGGTGCAGGCACATTCCAGCTTTGTGCACCACTGCGCTGGTTAAGGCTGGCCACTTCCACCGCACCGGTAATGTTGTTGCTGTTATTACCAAGGTAAATCCTCAAATCTGGCGCACCGGTTGACACACTAAAATCGGGTGTTGTTTGTAGTTTAAGTACTCCATTCTCAATTTTCAACTTAGCCATTCCGGTACTGCTTGAGCCCGAAAAATTTCCTTTGCGTATTACCTGCACCATCACCGGGGCACTTTGTATGCCCATGGAAGAAGCGGTAACATCAGCCGTGCCATAAGCTTTACCGGTTACAAGGCCGGCGTTGCTCACTTCTACCAATGCACTGCTGCTGCTCTGCCACGAAAAACTAATACCCGGAATTACGGCGCCGGTATTGGTTTTGCCCTCTGCCATAATGGTGGCTGATTGATTCAGCAACACCTCCTGCATGGTGGCCGGGTTTAAAGTAATGGTAGCCAACTGGCTGTTGTTGGCAGCCACCGTAAGCAATGCCGCAATGGTTACACTGTTATAAGCAGCCCTTATCTCTGTTTGGCCGTTGCCAATGCCGGTTACCAGGCCCTGCTGGTTTACGGTAGCAATCGCTGTGTTGCCGGTACTCCATACAATGCCAGCTGGCAATGTTGCCAATTGGCCGGTAGTATTGTAAAATTTGAGGGTAAATTGTGTGGTAGCACCCGTTAAAATACTGCTGCTTGCGGGCGAAATTTCCAGCCTTTCGGGTACAATAGCCAGGGCAGTATCAGCCGATTTTTTTGAACAGGCCGACAGCGCAAGCACCGTGGCAAACGCAAATAGCAGTTGTTTCAGCATAAATAAAATTTTAAAGTAGTTTTTTGCAAGTACGTAACTGATGGAAAGGTGGATTTTTACTATTGCCGCAATTTCAAAAAATATTTATTGCCACTGAAACACAGAAACACTGTTTTTGTATTTTTCTGTGTTTCAGTGCTGCCTCTCCCGCAGTAACTTGCGGGATGGCAAGTTGAAAGCTGCACAGCAGCGCTTTTCAGTTTCTGAAAATGTTCTGCATACCGGGTGCTTTAACATTATTTTAACTATTACAGCCAGCTAAATACCGCTCATACAAAAAACAAGTAGTTTGCAGTATATATTTTCAAATCTGTAAACAAATTTGATAAGAAGGCGTTGTATGTCAAAAGAAAATAAAATTATTATGCAAAGGAACATTTTTTCACTGCTTACTGCAGTAGTAATCGCATCGGCTTCATTAGTAGCCTGCAACAATGAAACAGAAAAAAAGCCAGAGGAAGTAACGCCACCAGTGGCAAAAGAAGAGCCAGCCGCACCAAAGCCGGAAGCTCCCAAGGATGTAGTTGACATTGCCATTGGCTCTGCCGACCATACCACATTGGTAGCTGCTGTAAAAGCTGCCGGCCTGGTAGAAACTTTAAAAGGTGCAGGACCCTTCACCATTTTTGCGCCAACCAATGCTGCTTTTGCTGCTTTGCCCGCCGGTACAGTGGATGGTTTGCTGAAGCCTGAAAAGAAAGCTGATCTTACCGCCATCTTAACCTACCATGTAGTGGCTGGTTCAGTTAAAGCTGCTGATTTAAAAGACGGACAGAAAGTAAAAACCCTGCAGGGTGGCGAACTGACTGTTTCTATCAAAGACGGTAAGGTAAAAATCAATGGTGCCAATGTAACTGCCGCCGACCTGGTGGGAAGCAATGGTGTGGTGCATGTAATTGATGCAGTACTGATGCCTAAAAAGTAAGTATTCGTTTTTGTTTAGTTTAGAATTTGACTGCAGGGAGTAACGGAAGTTGCTCCCTGTTTTTGTGTGTCAGGCATGTTCATTAAGCTATAGGGTGTAAGTCCCGAATGAGCGCTGCAGTGCGTATCATTAGCCAAAAGCAAGGGTGTCGCGGGTGACTGCGAATCTGAAAGAAGCTGTCGGCAAAGGTTTGAGCCTAC
>JANMIG010000035.1:0-73697 GCA_031375675.1 Chitinophagales bacterium | reverse complement strand
ACCAAGTCTGTTGCTTCAAAAAGGGAAAAGCAAATCAAGCAATGGAAAAGCAGGGAGAAGATTCAGCAGCTGGTCAACTCAACTGAATAGTGCATCCCGGTTACAAACCGGGAAGGTTTCAGGTTTGAATCCTGACGCGGTTACAAAGAGGTTGTTCCAGAAGAGCAGCCTCTTTTTTTATAGCCAAAATATTTTACCCGATTCAAACAATTCAATTGCAATTCGGGTGGTCCAAAATAATTCTATGAATTTTCATTAAATTACATCTTCATTGTGTATAACTACCCTAATTTTATCCCAATAAACCTGTCTTATTGTGAGATTATTAATATTTCTATTCCTTTTCAGCCTTACCAGTCATACAACCTTCTGTCAAAAAGAACAGTACTTAGCTGAGTTAAGGGCGAAAATTGCTGTTGAAAAAGATACCATGCTTGCAAATGCACTCAACGGAATGGGAGCTTTTTTCCTCGATGAAAATAATTACGACAGCAGTAAATTCTATTTACAAAAGGCGTTTTCGCTTTCGGAAAAACTAAAATTCAACAGGGGCATTTATACCTCTTTGGCAAACATGGGAGGGATTGAATACAGAAATTCAAGGTTTGCACCTGCACTTGAATATTTCCAAAAGTCCCTGGCAGCCGCAGAAGCTGTTAATGATGAAAAAACGGCAGCAAAAATCCTGTCCAACATAGGTGAATTGAATGTTGCGATTGGAAATTCAGAACTGGGGTTCAAACAGCTTTTACAAGCAACGGCTGTACTGGAAAAACTAAGAGACACCTTACCGCTCATTTCATTGTATATCAGGACCAGCCTCATTTACGCTGAAGCCAAAGAGAAGGAAAAATCCTCACTTTTTCTTGAAAAGGCCCAGCAGATATGCCGACCGAAACTTGCGGCCAATAACCTGACATTGAAAGAAAAAGTGAGTTTACAACTATATATGCGGCATATACTTTTTAACCAGGGTATAGAGTACAAGGAGCATAACGAATTTGAAAAAGCACTTGCAATTCAAAAGCAGCTGGCAGAAGAAATGAAGGATATTGCCGGAGGCAGGGAAAAGATATTTTACGAATACCAAACGGCCAGGATATATTTTGATATGAAAAAATACCGGGAAGCGATGGAGTATTGCAACAGTACACTGACTTTATTGCAAACAACAGACAGTATCCCGGATATCTTTGCAGATGTGTATGAGCTGCGGGCCGGGATATATGAACTCTCTGGCATGCCAGCAAGTGCCCTGGCAGATTTAAAAATGTCTAAAAAAATTAATGAGGAGATTTTCAATGATGAAATGCTCAATAAAACCCAGATTCTGACAGCTAAGCAGGAAGCGGATCAAAAAAACAGGGAAATTATTTACCTGAACAAAGAAAAGCAAACCTATAAATGGCTTATTGCTATAGCCAGTATTGCTGTACTTATTGCAGGGTTTGCGCTTATTATTATACTACGCTCAAGAAAGCTGCAAAAGAAATTACTCACCCAAAAAAATCAGATTACCCTGCATGAAAAGAAACTGGAAAACAACAGGCTGCAGATTCAGCTATTTGAACTGGAGCAGGCTGCCCTTCGTGCCCAGATGAATCCACATTTTATTTTTAACAGCCTTAACTCCATACAGCATTACGTTATCAAAAGTGATATTGAGGGTGCCAACAAGTACATTTCCATGCTAGGCAGCCTGATCAGGCTTACATTGGAATATGCCGCTAAAAAAGAAATTCTGCTGAATGAAGAACTGGTATACATTGAAAAATACCTCTGCCTTGAGAAAATGAGGATGCAGGATTCTTTTGACTATACCATTACTGTACATGAAACCATTGAACCTGATAATTGCAGTATTCCCCCCATGCTGCTGCAACCATTCGTTGAAAATGCCATAAAACACGGTATTAAATACCTGAAGGATAAAAAAGGTAAAATAGAAATTGCGGTAATGCCGGTTGCAGGTGGCTGTAAATACCTTATAACTGACAATGGAATTGGCCGTGAGGTCACAGGCAGGTACAAAAGTTCAGCCACAAACGGGCATCAATCAAAGGGTATTGCATTGAGTGAAATGCGGATTGCACTGCTGAGGAAAGAGAATTTGACCCCCTCAATAGAAATAATTGACCTGTATGATGAGTCGGGAACCGCTAGTGGCACACAGGTTAGCATTATTTTACCTGCGTAAAAACAAGCAACTGAGGTTTAACCCGTATTACTGCAAGCAGTAATATCAGTACCCTTCCCTAACAAAGCAACGGATGTGATGCACGTAATTGCGCCAGCTTTTTTTTCGTTATAGCCTGTATCAACAGAGTTATCATCACAAAAAGTAAAATGGAATACTTAATAAGGAAGTAAAAGAACATCATCAGGGTGCTTACAACCCTATATCAAACAAATTATTCTTTATGGCAAATATTACCAGGCCGGCACTGTTGCGGCAACCTGCTTTGGCCAGCAGGTTATTGCGATGGCCTTCCACCGTGCGTACACTGATAAAAAGCTTCTCCCCGATTTCAGCATTGGTGAACTCCTGGCAAAGCAGCTGCAGTATTTCAGACTCCCTGCTGGTAAGCTCAATGGGTATATTGCTGATATTGCGGATATCTGCATCTTTAAACTGTGCCGACTTACGCATGGCCTGCAGGGTGGCGTTGTTAAAGTAAAATCCTGTTTTGCAGGTAGAATGTATGGCCGTTACCAGTTCGCTTATTTCACAGTTTTTAGTGAGGTATCCGCAGGCACCTGCCTCAATCATTTTACTGATGAACCTTTCCTGGTCGTATACTGAAAGTACAAGCACTTTTACAGATGGATATTCCTTCTGCAACACTTCATTCAGCTCCACCCCGTTCATTTCGGGCATGTGCATGTCAATCAGGGCAATATCAGGCAGCACCGGCAGCGCTTTCAGGTTATCCAGCATTACCCTGCCGTTCTCAGCTTCGGTTACCAGTTCAAACTCAGGTACGGATTGAATAAGCCCTGCAAGTCCATGCCTGAAAAGCTGTTGATCATCCGCTATTGCTATCCTGATTTTGTCCATGCTGCAAATTTATTGCTATGTTTCCTATTTTGATAATATTATTCTTACAACAATACCATTTCCCGGACTGGTATCTACCGTAAAATTTGCCTGCACCATGGTGAGCCGGGCCTCTATATTCTGCATCCCCATACCGGTTTTTTTAATCGAATCAGCGGCGAATCCCCTGCCATCATCGGAATAAACCAGCACCAGGTGTTCATTTTCAATACAAAACCTGATGACAATCTTTTTGGCAGCAGCATGCTTGATGGTATTGGAAACTAACTCCTGCAGTACCCTGTAAAGGGCCAATGCTGTATTTTTATCCAGCGCATCCACCCTGTTTCCTGCTTCATTCACAAAGGATAAACTGATAGCACCTGATGTATTGAAGGTATCACAAAATTCATACAGCGTATGCTCAAGACCAAAAAGTTCCAATCCCGGCGGTGATAAACTATGAGAAATATTTCTTACCGTAGTAATGATATTGTCAATAAGGGGTTTGTAAGCCGGTGCATCCTTATCAGTTTCAGCAATGGCTTTGCTGCCCTGCCCCATCACCATCCGCAGGTTGGAGAGTGCAGCTCCCACATCATCATGCAGGTCACGCCCGATGCGTCTGCGCTCATCTTCCTGCGACTGAAGGGCCGCATGCAGCAGGTTTTCGCTATGCTGCAGCTCTGCCTTTTGCATGGCCTCTTTTTGCTGCTGGGCCTTACGCTGGTAACGCAGAAAGAAAAATACAAAGGAGGTGGCAAGTGTAAAAGTACCGGCCATGGCAAAGAGTACCAGCAGAAAGATATTGTCGGTTATTTTTTGCATTTTATAAATCCTAAGGTGAACAACAGATACATGAGCAGCACCAAAGCTGCATGAATATTCCAGATAATGCTGAAATTCAGCTTTGACCCTGCTACAATAAAATTAGAAAAGATAAAGAGCATGAATGCCCCCGAAAAATACAGGAAAATGCCCGAGTTCAACCAGAAATATGGCGAAGCTGTAACATTAACTGCACCTGTATTTGCAGCAATTTTAGCATAATAGTTTACAGCAAGAAGCATTATGCCCAATGCTTCCAGCGAACGTGAATAACTGTTGTAGGTATATATGCTTTGAAAATATATGGCATTAATGATACAGGTTATAAGAAAAAAAAGAGGTAACAACCTGAAAAGAACAGGCACTTTTTCAGCAAAAAACAGGTGCTGGTAAAACTTTAAAAGCAGGTAAAACTCCATAGCAGTAAAAATATGCAGGAGCGGCAGGTTATTCACATGCATCCCTGTGCCTAATACAGACCCCAAAAGATTAATAAGTCCTGCAACCAGCAGGTACCATAAGATGCTCCGGGCCGGCACACCCGTTTCCCGGAAATTTAATACGCCAAAAAATAAAGGGAGTAATATTGACAAAGGCACTATTACTCCCATGAAAAATGTATTCATTGTATTACTGATGACAAATGCACATACATACAGCATGTACCAGCCGTCTACCCCCCGAATAAAGGACTGCTGAAGTCACAAGCCTGGGGACAAGGTGTTGTAAAATCGAAAATTGTACTTTCCAAATCATCATTAGGGTCGTCCAGAACATCCGTACCCGGCTCAGGGCCACTTGTAGGCACTATGGCAAGCTTGGCTGTTGAAGGGTCATTCTCTTTTTCAAGTCCAATGTAGGCCCTTACACCTTCGCCACCATACTCTTTAGTAAGGTTATAGAGGTATTCAATGTCTTTAATAGGAATAAAAAATGCCCTGATGAAATCAGGATTTTCACCATTAGGGTTCATGTAATTGCGCCAGTTGGTAGTAATGGTTATGCCTTCTTCGAGAGATATCGTATTAGGGTAAGGCATACCATTTGATTCATTGCTCATAATTAAGGGGGGTTTAATGTTAAAATTGTTTGTTCAAATATAATCAAATCAGATTATTAAAGTATTAACTTTTTTTACAAAGTATAGATATTCAAAGTGCTTTTTTTCATAACGCCAATGGCAAATAGCTGTATTCTTTTGATAACGGGGTAAAAAAAATACCGTCTTTTCAGAAGCGGTATTTTTTACTGTATTTTAGTTGTTGCCTGACAAACTTTTTTCTTTTTCTTCCATCCATTTACTCCGCCCCCAGCCCGGTATCACATGCTTTTCGCTGTGGTAAGATGACCGTACCAGCGGACCGCTTTCCACATAATCAAGACCTATTTCATAGCCTGTATCACGCAACTCTGCAAATTCATCAGGGTGAACAAAACGCTGCACTTTAAGGTGCTTTTGAGAAGGCTGCAGGTACTGCCCTATCGTTACCACATCCACCCCATTGCTGTGCAGGTCTTTTAAGGTTTGTATTATCTCTTCTTTTGTTTCACCCAGCCCGAGCATGATGCCGCTTTTTGTTCTCATCCCCCCCTCCTTTAAAATCCTCAGGGTTTCCATGCTCTGCCTGTATTTTGCCTGTATACGCACCTGCCTGGTAAGCCGCTCCACTGTTTCTATATTATGACTTACCACTTCAGGAGCAGCATCAATAATACGCTGTATATTTTCTTTATTGGCTTTAAAATCCGGCACCAGGGTTTCAAGTGTAGTGGTGGGATTCAATGCTTTTACTGCCCGTATAGTATTGTACCAGATGATGCTGCCACCATCTTTCAGCTCATCCCTGTCAACCGAGGTTAACACTGCATGTTTTACTTTCATCAGGTGAATGGCTTCGGCCACTCTTTGGGGTTCATCCCAGTCAACAGGTAATGGCCTGCCGGTAGCTACTGCACAAAAACCACAACTGCGGGTACATATATTGCCCAATATCATGAATGTGGCGGTTCCTTCTCCCCAGCATTCGCCCATATTCGGACAATTACCGCTTTCGCATATGGTGTGCAGTTTATGCTTATCCACCAGATTTCTAACATGCTTATATTCTTCACCAATGGGCAGTTTCACCCTCAGCCAGTTTGGTTTTTTGGGTTTTTGCTCCAGTATTGTTTCTTCCATTATTTTATATACTAATTCTCTTTATCAAGGATTCTGCCGATTACACGAATGCTACTATCAGTAAGGTAACTTTCAATATTCCCAGGCAGGCAATTTTTAATTCTTAATTTTTAATTCCCCATTCCCCAAAATTATTTTCTTCGCCCGAACATGAGTGATACATAAGCGGATAAAAACAGGTTTCTTTGTTTTTCATATACCATCTGAGGAATCTTTTTACTGTAAAACTCAGCCATCACCCCTACTTCCAATGCCGAAACCACTTCATTGTACCTGCCATAATCAAACCGCAAAGCAGCTTTTGCATATGCACCCGGTGTTACTTTCAGGTCTTTCCAACCTGTACCCAATCCGGGGTTCCTGGTATACGGGCCTGTTAAAAACAAGGTGCTGTCGGGTGAATCGTACCCTACATATTTAAGTCCGCCCAACCCGTCAGGCACTTCCAGCAAATACGGCCTTAAAAGAGCTACACTGAGCCCACCACCGCCGTTTGCTGAAACGCTTACGCCATTCTTATTACTTTTATTACCCAGCAGGTACTGAAACTGAGCTCCCAACCTTACCGGGTAAACAAAATTCTGCTTACCATAAGTAATCAATACTCCTGTAGCCAGGTCCACAGCCTTGTCTTCCCTTGGATGCTTGCGCTCGGTTATTTCCAACTGAAACAGCATTGCTTTGCGTATAGAACTTGCCCTGCCAATTTCAAGGAATGCACCATACCCGTCATTGGTAAGTTTTGCTCCATAAATAGTATGCTTGCGGTAAGCTATCACGCCCTCTTCCTCCTGCTTGATCAGGGCCGAAATGCGCTGCCTTCGCTCTGTCTTCTTGTTCTTTTTGGTATCCTGCGCCATTGATGGCAAAATTGAAGCTACGGCTAATAAAAGTGCAAATATTTTCTTCATGTATGAGCTTTACTTTTATAAATTTACACAAAAATAAGATAATGACAGCAACAGTAGTATATAAAGGTAATTTAAGATGTGAATGTACCCACCTGCAAAGCGGAACCATTATTGAAACCGATGCTCCAACTGATAACAGGGGAAAGGGCGAAAGGTTTTCGCCCACCGATACCGTTTGTGTGGGATTGGCCACCTGTGCGGTAACCACCATGGCCATGAAGGCTGGCGATATGGGTATTGACCTGGGCGGCACTGCTATTGAGGTAACCAAACACATGATACCAGAGCCACGCCGTATAGGAAAAATTGACGTTATTTTAACATTTTCTCCTGGGCTTCAGCTTGCTGAAAAGGAACGGACTATACTGGAACGTACCGGTAACAATTGCCCTGTACTTAAAAGCCTTCACCCCGACCTGGAAGTGAATATGGTGTATAACTGGTAACCGGTGTTTGTGAAAAAATCAGATGCTGTATCCTGCTGCCTGTATGGATATATCTTCAATCTGTGTGCAGATAAGGTTAGTTGCTGCTAAAAACTCTTTTGCCAGCAAAAAATATTTCCCTATTTTGCATAAAAATAGCCCCCTGTAGAAACAAGGGGCGTAACGATTGCTTGCTATATGAAAGATTTAAAATTATTTTTTACTGCTCCGGTTCAGTTTTAACCGGTTTTCAACGATTGCCTGCTTTAACGATTGCTGCTGTATGAAAACCTGTTTGACAATTCAAAAGTAAACAGGTTTTTTGCATTATCATATTGATAATGTGAGGCTTTTAATGGTGCCAAACAGGGTTTTGGTCGGCATGAGCCCCCGCTGGCACTGTATTTTATCGGATTTTACTTATGATGTCCAACAAACAAACAGACATATTATTTCAATTGATTCACACACTGGAAAAGGCTGAAAAAAGGCATTTCAAGCTGTACATCAAGCGAAGCTCAGCCCGGCAGGACCTTAAAATTGTGCAGCTTTTTGATGCATTGGACAAACTGCATACCTATGATGAAAAATTACTGCTCAAAAAACTAAGCAGTATTGAAAAGCCCCAGTTGCACAACCTTAAAACGCACCTGTACAGGGAGATACTGGCCAGCCTCCGCCTGCTCAAAAGTGCCGACAGTATTGACCTGCAGCTGAATGAACAATTTGACTATGCACATATCCTGTATAAGAAAGGCCTTTTTGCTCAGAGCCTGCGTATTGTGGATAAGGCAAAGGAAACTGCCCGTACCAATGAAAAACTTAATCACCTCACACAGCTGATTGCGCTTGAAAAGAGGATTGAAACCCTGCATATAACCCGCAGCCTGCAGGAAAAATCAGGGTTGCTGGCAACAGAGGCACTTGAAACAATTAACCGTACACAGGCTGTGGTGCAGCTTAGTAATCTTGCATTGCAACTATACAGCTGGTACATTAAAAACGGGCATACCCGTAACAAGGAAGATGAAAAAGACATCCGTATCTTCTTCCGGGAAAATATGCCGGTTAATATTACCCAACTGGATGGTTTTTATGAAAAATTGTATTTATTCCAGAGCTATTCCACTTATGCTTTTATAAGGCAGGATTTTTTACAGTATTACCGCTACTCACAAAAATGGGTTGACCTTTTCAGCAGTAACCCGCTGATGATACGTGTGGAAACAGGCCATTATATTAAGGGGCTGCATAACCTGATGAATGCACATTTTGACCTGCGTAATCACCAGCAATTTGCACGCACCATTAAAAAATTTGAGGCTTTTGCCAAAACAGACAGGGTGACCCAGCACGAAAACTTCCTGGTGCAAACGTTCATCTATATTCATATTGCCAAAATAAACCAGCATTTTATGCAGGGCACTTTTGCAGAAGGACTTTTGCTGGTGCCACATATTGAAGCCAACCTGCAACAATACCGTTTACTGATTGACAGGCACAGGATACTGGTGTTCAACTACAAAACAGCCTCGCTGTATTTTGGAAATGGTGATTACAGCACCTGTATCGACTACCTGCAGCGCATCATTAATGACTCTATCGACCTGCGGTACGACCTGCAGTGCTATGCCCGCCTGCTGCACCTGATGGCACATTACGAAATGGGGAATTTTGACATTATTGAGCACCTGGTGAAATCGGTATACCGTTTTATGGCCCGTATGAAAAATTTTACTGTGGTGGAAGAAGAAATGTTCAGGTTCCTGAAACATGCCATTAAAATATCACCTGATAAACTTAAATCGGAAATGGTGGAGTTTTTAAGCAAAATCAAGAAGTTTGAAAAAAGCAGGTTCGAAACAAGGTCTTTCGCTTACCTGGATGTTATTTCATGGCTGGAGAGCAAGGTGCAGAACAAGCCCGTAAGCGAAATCATACACCAGAAGTATTTACAGGGCCGCAAGCGCAATTACCCGGTGGCGGAAGAATAGTTATCAACGAAGTACCAACCGTTTTTGTTAAAATATAAAAAGCATACAGTCAATACTATTACCTGCTGTATCTTAGCGGCACAATAAATGTACATGAAAAAAGCAGGGATACTTGGCGGGGGGCAACTGGGCAGGATGTTATTACAGGCCGCTGCGAATTACCCGGTTGAAACCTTTGTGATGGAAAATGATGCCAATTGCCCGGCAGCACACCTTTGTCATCACTTTACGAAGGGCGATATCAATAATTTTGATGACGTTTATAATTTTGGTAAGGGGCTGGATGCCATTACCATTGAAATTGAAAGTGTAAATGAAGATGCACTGGAAAAGCTGGAGGCTGAGGGTGTAAAAATTTATCCCAGGCCATCAGCATTAAGAACCATTAAGGATAAAATACTCCAGAAAGAGTTTTATAAAAACAACAGCATTCCTACTGCAGCATTTGAAATAACACAGAAAAAAGAAGACATACACCAGCATACCGGCTTTTTGCCTGCTGCACACAAGATTGGCAAGGGCGGGTACGATGGCCGTGGTGTACAGCTGATGAAAACTGCGGATGATATAGCCAAAGGATTTGACGCCCCCTCGGTGCTGGAAAAAATGGTGGATATACATAAAGAAATAGCTGTGATAATTGGTGTTGGTAATGACGGCGATACCAGGCTATACCCTGCTGTTGACATGCTTTTTGACCCCTACCTCAACCTGCTGAATTACCAGCTGAGTCCGGCAGATATTCCTGAAAAAGTATTATGGCGCATTGAAGCCATTGCACGCAAAGTGGTAAAGGACCTGCAAAGCCCCGGAATTTTTGCTGTGGAACTTTTTATTGACAGGGCCGGTGAAATATATGTTAATGAAACTGCCCCAAGGGTGCACAACAGCGGGCATCATACCATTGAGGCAAATTACTGCTCGCAGTTTGATATGCTTTGGCGCATCATACTTAATTATCCGCTTGGTAATACCAGCCATATTTTACCAGCAGCTATCGTTAACCTGCTTGGGGCCGATGGGCATACAGGTACGGCGCATTATGAAGGACTGGAAGAAATATTGCAGATAGAAAACTGTTTTGTACATATTTACGGCAAAACCGAAACAAAACCAGGCAGAAAAATGGGGCATGTAACGGTATTAAGCAGTGAGCGGCAGGAACTGGTTCACCAGGCAAACCGCATCAGGCAAACCCTCAAGGTGGTATCCAAATAGAAAATTATCTTTGTAAAAAAACAGACATGGCAAACCCGATTGTTGGTATTATTATGGGCAGCGACAGTGATATGGTTGTAATGAACAACGCAGCACTGATACTGGAAGAATTTGGTATTGAATATGAAATGACCATTGTATCGGCGCACCGCACACCGCACAGGATGTTCGATTACGCTGCCAATGCAAGGGACAGGGGCCTTAAAGTGATTATTGCCGGAGCAGGCGGAGCAGCCCATTTACCCGGCATGGTGGCTGCCATCAGCATTTTGCCTGTAATTGGGGTACCGGTAAAGTCGTCGAACTCCATTGATGGATGGGACAGTATGCTCTCTATTTTGCAAATGCCCAATGGTGTACCTGTGGCTACCGTGGCCCTTAACGGAGCCAAAAACGCAGGTATACTGGCCGCACAAATACTGGCACTCAGCCATCCTGCCATCACAGAAAAACTCAAAGCATACAAGCAATTCCTGAATGATGAAGTAATGATCAAAGTGGATAACCTGGCCAATACGATCTGAGTATTATTAAAAAGCCCCTGGCTGAAGCCAGGGACAATGCGGTTTAACCATTTAACCTTTGGGGTTTGGAGTTAATTGGAATAACTCCCGATATTGGTCTTAGATTGGTTCTAAAGCGGTCTATCGTGTTTACTACAAGTGCAAAACTAACGCTAATACTGCTAAAAAAGTAACTGTATAAGTTTATTTTATATCTGTAAAAGGCACTATTATCAATAAAACAACGTTTAAACACCAATTTTCATATTTCACTTGGTAATACACCAAACTCCTTTTTAAATGCTATGGTGAAATTGCTCAGGTTATTAAAGCCTAATTGCTGCCCCGTTTCCTTTACCGAATATTTACGGGTAAGCAACAGGTACTTGGCACGGTGCATCCTGTTTTTCTGGAAATATTCGTAAGGACCCGACTGGTAAATTTTTCTGAACTGATTTTTGAATTTTGTTTCGCTCATGGCAGTATGCCTTGCCAGTTCGGGTATGGTGGGCGCAGGCACAGAAAAATCCTTTACCAGCATGGCTTCTGCATCCATCATACGCTGTATTTCATCATTGTCAATGCTCACCATTTCTTTTAAATCCTTCATCTTATCGTACAGCCTGGTGAAAAAGCGCTCTACCAGCATCATAATACGGTTTTGAACCATTATGAGATTCAGCGGCGACCTTATATCCGGACTTTCTTCCAGCACTTCATTCATCAGTTCCCGATAACCGGCATCCAGCGGCTCCATATTAAAACTGGCTGATTTGAGCGAAAGATATTGCTGCAATACTGCATTTTCACTTTTTATGCCCAGGTATTTGGCCAGCCACTCCCTTGTTATGAGGATGTTGAGCCCCCTTACACTGCCCCCTTTGGTGCCAAAATAAGAAAAGTCAAAACGGGAGCTGGTGAGCAAAGCTGCTGCCCTTACATGATTGTGCTCGGCTATTGTTTCATTATCAAATTTCACAATCAGGTCATCCATAATGGTTACCTCATCAAAGCGGAGCGTATAAAACTCTTCCTTTACTTTTTCACGTTTAAGGTAAAAATCCTGCCTGATGGTATGATTCATTATAAAAACCTGCAGCCCGTTGGGCAAAATTACCGCTTCACAAAAACCCTCGCCGTAATCTTCCGGAAAAAAAAATTTATTGCCCTGCACTGCTGTGCCGATGTTTTTTGCATACGTATGGAGAATGCTTAAATAGTCCTTATCGTTATAAACAAGCTGTAACATACCTGAACCTGCACTAAATATAGCGAACAAATTACAAATTAAAAAATATGTTTACACATTCAAAAGGGCACCAGGGGAAATATTAAACTGCTTTTTGAATGCGGTAATAAAATTGGATGAATTATCGTAAGCCACTGCTTCACCTGCTTCCTTTACATTGTATTGTCCACTTACAAGCAATTCCCTGGCTTTTTGCAACCGGTGAGCCTGGTAATAAGTATATACTGGCTGTCCGTAAATCAGTTTAAAGTTTGACTTAAAGCTGGAAATACTCATGGCACTGGCCTTTGCCAACTGTGCTATGGATGGCGGTTTGCCTGAAAAATCGCCGGTGAGCAGATGCTCTACCTGCATAACCCTGTTGATGTCTGCATTACTCAGTTTCAGGCTCAGCGGTTGTTTATTAGCAAGGCTGTACAGTCTTGTGAAAAATTTTTCAATCAGCAACTGAATCCTGTTGAGCAGGTATAAGTCTGGAAATGGGTTCCCGGGGTCTGTATACAAAATCTCATTCATCAGCCGCTGGTAATCCATATCTACATGTTCTATATTATAGCTTTCAGCTTTCAGCGCTATGTAATTTCTCAGCATATCATCAGCACTTGGCAGCCCAAGGTACTGGCTGATAAATTCGGGTTTGAGAAGAATATTGATGCCCCTGGCCCTTGTACCGGTTGTACCAAGGTAGGAAAAATCAAAAAGGGACGAAGTAAGGTATATCAGCGACTTTACCGTTTGTTTTTCAATTTGCCGTTGATTATCTATTGACATTACCAGTTTATCCGGTATGCTGAACTCATCAAACCGTAAGGTATAATATTCTTCTTCAGAGGATTTCCTGTGCAAATACCAGTTGCAGTTAAAAGTGCAGTTGATCAGGTTAGCCTGTAAGCCATTGGGCAGTGTTATTAACCGGTAATATCCATGGCCGGTATTTTGTGGTAAAACCAGTGTGTCATCCTGCAGTGCTACCCCCAGCTGACTTGCCATATCGTTGATGAGCAACTCATAATCATTATATCGGTATTCAAAAACAAACAATGCTGCTGGTTTTAGGTTATGGCGGTAATTAGCGGAAAGGGGATTGCCCTTTTTACAGGTATCTCAGTGGGTTGCGCCTTGCATTCAGTATGTAATTTTTTATGTTCATCCAGAAAGCGATAAACAGGTAAAATATTACGGGAGAGCCCATTGTAAGAAAGGAAATGTAAATAAAATACTTTCTGATGGTGGATGTTGCCACCCCCATTTTTTCCCCAATGGCGCTGCAAACACCAAATACATGCCACTCAATAAAATGCCTGAACCGGTTCATACTGCTAATTTAAAAAATAAACACGCCAAAACCAAAAATTGTTTTAAATAAGGCATTCTGTTGAGCCTGCCATACACGTTTTTTCAGTAATTTCGCACCACTCAAATTTGGTTCTTCTGAATTTTTCATTGTATAACGCTAAATCATATTTTCTATGGCATTTGATATTGACATGATCAGGAAACTGTACGCCGGCTTTGCAGAAAAAGTAACAGCAGCCCGGGCAGCAGTTGGCAGGCCTCTTACTCTCACAGAAAAAATATTGTATGCTCACCTTTGGCAGGGAAATGCCACAGCCCCCTTTGAAAGGGGTACCAGTTATGTAGATTTTGCCCCGGACAGGGTGGCCATGCAGGATGCAACTGCCCAAATGGCGCTTTTACAGTTTATGCAGGCTGGAAGAACCTCTGTAGCTGTACCCTCCACCGTACATTGCGATCACCTGATTGTAGCAAAGGATAACAGCAAGACGGATCTTGAAAGAGCCGTAACCGAAAGCAGCGAAGTATATGGCTTTTTAGCTTCAGTTAGTAATAAATACGGTATTGGCTTCTGGAAGCCCGGAGCCGGTATTATTCACCAGGTAGTACTCGAAAACTATGCTTTTCCCGGTGGTATGATGATTGGTACAGACAGCCATACCGTTAATGCGGGTGGCCTGGGCATGATTGCCATTGGCGTGGGTGGTGCTGATGCCTGTGATGTGATGGCGGGTTTGCCCTGGGAGCTTAAATTTCCCAAACTGATTGGGGTGAAACTTACCGGCAAATTGAATGGCTGGACGGCCCCCAAGGATGTAATTTTAAAAGTAGCAGGCATATTAACCGTTAAAGGCGGTACCGGTGCTGTGGTGGAATATTTTGGAGAGGGCGCTACCAGCATGAGTTGTACCGGAAAAGGCACCATTTGCAATATGGGTGCCGAAATTGGTGCCACTACCAGCACTTTTGGATACGATGAAAGTATGAAACGCTACCTTACCGCTACCGGCCGGGAAGAAGTGGCACAGCTGGCAGATGGCATTAAAGAACATTTAACGGGCGATGCGGAAGTATATGCCGATCCCAAAAAATATTTTGATGAGGTTATTGAAATAAACCTGAGTGAACTGGAACCGCATTTAAACGGACCATTTACACCTGACCTGGCCACGCCCATTTCTAAAATGAAGGAAGCAGCAGCGGCTAATGGGTGGCCTACTAAAATTGAAGTAGGGTTGATTGGCAGCTGCACCAACTCCAGTTACGAAGATATCAGCCGTGCTGTGAGCCTTGCCCGCCAGGTATCTGAAAAAGGACTGAAACTGAATTCGGAGTTTACTATCACCCCCGGCAGCGAACAGGTACGCTTTACGATTGAAAGAGATGGCTTTTTAGATGTGTTTGCACAAATTGGTGCAACGGTGTTTGCCAATGCCTGCGGCCCCTGCATAGGCATGTGGGACAGAATGGGTGCTGAAAAGCAGGAAAAAAATACCATTGTACATTCTTTTAACAGGAACTTTGCCAAGCGGGCTGATGGCAACCCCAATACACTGGCTTTTGTAGGCAGCCCCGAACTGGTAACTGCCCTGGCTATTGCTGGTGATTTGAGCTTTAACCCCCTTACCGATACATTGACCAACGATAAGGGCGAACAGGTTAAACTGGATGCCCCTACCGGTTTTGAACTGCCCGAAAAAGGATTTGATGTGGAAGACGCAGGCTACCAGGCCCCGGCGGCAGATGGCAGCACTGTACAAATTGACGTGAACCCCGACAGCAAGCGGCTGCAGTTGCTCGCCCCTTTTGCAGCCTGGGAAGGTACTGACCTGAATGGCCTGAAGCTCCTTATAAAAGCCAAAGGAAAGTGTACGACCGACCATATCAGCATGGCAGGCCCCTGGTTAAAGTTTCGTGGCCACCTGGATAATATCAGTAATAATATGCTGATTGGCGCCCTTAACTTTTTTAACGAAAAAACGGATTCGGTTAAAAACCAGTTAACCGGCGAATACGGACCTGTACCGGCAACCCAGCGTGCTTATAAAGCTGCAGGCATTGGCAGTATTGTGGTGGGTGATGAAAACTATGGTGAAGGCTCATCCCGTGAACATGCAGCAATGGAACCACGCCATCTTGGGGTACGTGCCGTGTTGGTAAAAAGTTTTGCCCGCATACACGAAACCAACCTGAAAAAACAGGGTATGCTTGCGCTTACTTTTGCCAATAAGGAAGACTACGATAAAATACTGGAAGATGACAGCATTGACATAGAAGGATTAATGGCTTTTGCCCCGGGCAAACCGCTGCAACTGGTATTGAACCATGCCGATGGCAGCAATGAAACCATACAGGTAAACCATACCTATAATGCCCAACAGATTGAATGGTTCAAGGCTGGTGGCGCACTGAACATCATCCGCATGGAATTTGAGAACAGGTAACATTTAAAGATTCTGATAATACAGGCCTGCAGTTTTTTGCGGGCCTTTTTTATAAATTGCCCTCCCTTAATTGGAACGGTTGCTTAAGCGGTGTAACAGTTTCAAGCCAAAGCTGGTAAAAGCGCTTTATAGCATCCAATATTTCCTCTTCCGATTTATCATCGAGCTCAGAAAAAGGAATGGTCATTTTATATTGGCCAGGATGGCCCTTCTTACGATAATAGAGCACCAGTACCGGGCCTAGAGCATCGGTGTTAAACATGCGGTCTTCCGCTATATGGGCTTGCAGAAAATTTCCCAGTTGGTAATCAGTTCTTTTTTTCGGTAAATACCATCGCAATTGATTTTTAGGAGTTCCTTATGGATCATGAGGGTGCCTTCAGGCTTTTTGGCGAACCAAATTAGGAATGCAGCACCGGGCACAACAAAAAAGAGTGACCATTCAAGCGGCATGATTACCAACAAGAATACCAAAAAGAACCCCACAATAAGGATTACCAGCGGAAAGGATTGGTTGACCACAAACTCGTCATTTTCTACAGTTACTACTTCCTGTTCAAGGCTATTTGTGTGCATACCAAAATGGTTGGTTAATGTATGGGTAAATTGATTTGTTCCAATTGCTGCGTTTGTTTTAAAGAGAGCACCTTCCCTTGCCAAAGTTGGTAAAAGCGCTTTATAGCATCCAATATTTCCTCTTCCGATTTATTTTGCGTATTTGTAAGTGGTATGGTCATTCTGAAATTACCGGTAATGCCCTCTTTGTAGTACCTTATTATCAATACAAAATTATCTGATATTTGCCTGTCGGAATATAATTGCGTTACAAACGCTTCAGCAAAATTCTGCCAGTTGGTTACTAATTTTTTGTTCTGGTAAATGCCATTGCAGTCAACACACAATACCTCCCTGTTAACCACACCCTTGTACAAAAAATACACGGCAGCGAATAATGAAAAAATTCCCGCGGGGAAACCGCTTGTGCCAATGGTAAGCAGGCAGAGGAGGGTAAACAAACCGGCGAGGCCATAATCCAGAGCTACATATTCATTTACAGTAAAAACATCGTTTTCAGCCGCTTCAGTTACATCGATGATGTTGTTTTCATGATCCATCGGTTAAATATCCGTTTTTGGTTATACTCCATAAAGAAAAGACAATTTTACAGCATTCGCAATAGTTGCAGGCAAATTTTAACTACAATGCCGTTCAGATTACTTGACCGGGGAGAAGGTGGACGCTGCTTTTTTTGTTTTCCTTAACAATAAATAGCTGTACCGGCTGTTATACTGGCATAATATTGGTTTAATGCATGGTGGTTTTTGTAAAAAACAGTTTTAGTTATATATTTAACCAGTAAAATAAAACGGATGAAGACAATTTTCGCTCTTTTATCGCTTCTGCTTACAGCTTCCGGCTTGGTACAGGGGCAAGCCACACAGCCCCTTCCAAAGGATGCCCCTATCAATGTATCAATTATTGACATGCGCAGCAGGGAGCCACGCAATAATGAGCTGATCGTATTCCAGAGCCAGAAAAATGGCAATCAATACCAGGGCATCAGTGATGAGTCAGGTAAATTCTCATTACGCTTGCCCGCAGGTGACAAATATGATATTTTTATTATGGGCTTCCGTGACTCCATCAGTTACAATATTTTAGATATTCCGGCGCTGGCGGCCAATGCATTCTACAAAAATCCTTTTTCAGTAGCCATAGAATTTGAGCCACCCAAGTCATTTGCACTTGAAAATGTGGAGTTTGACTTTGGAAAATCAACACTGAGGGCTACTTCCTTCCCCACCCTGGATGAGTTGGTGGAATACCTGCAGCGCAAGGATGATGAGCGGGTGGAAATTGGCGGACATACCGATAATATAGGCACGGCTGCCAAAAACATGAAACTAAGCCAGGAAAGGGCCCAGAGTATTGTGAACTACCTGATATCAAAGGGCATAGCCACCGAAAGGCTTGTGGCTAAAGGCTATGGTGCTACCGACCCCGTGGCCGAAAACAATACCGAAGATGGCCGCCAGCGCAACAGGCGTACTGAAGTGAAAATTTTGTAAAGAAACAATAGTGATACAAAGCGGTGCCGGTTGGTGCCGCTTTTTTTATGGTTTTTTTTAGGATATCCCAAAAAATTTACTAAATTTGCTAAATTTTTATGCAATCGCTGTTAACTATACGGAATTTTGGCCCTGTAAAAGATGCCACCCTCGACCTTCGGGACATTAATGTATTTATCGGCCCGCAGGCAAGCGGCAAAAGCACCATTGCCAAGCTGTATACCATTTGCAAAAGCCCATTGGCCTTTTTAAAAAAGCCTGCCCCGGTAGCGTTATTGCTGGCCGATGATGGTGGCTTACATGATAATGATGCCCATAATTTTAAAAAAGCACTGGAAGAATACAATATTCGCTCTTTTTTGAGGCCGGATAGTGAGGTAATTTTTACCTCGGAAATGCACGACTTCAGTTATAAAAACGATAAGATAATTTATCACAGGAAGACATTTAAGAAAATAACAGCATTTGGCGAATTGATAGAAAATGTTGAAAAAAATAAGGATAAGATTGCAGCTGCAATACAGGCATTTTATTACAGTTTTATACAGTTCGGTATTATTCTAAATAAAAGCCTGAATGTAAATAAATATACAACTACTGAAGAAATAAGCAGCAAGATCAGCAATAATCAAATAACAGTATCCGATTTGTCAAATCTGTTTACAAGTCTTTCTGAAATAGAATTGTCTATCAGCAGCCAACCAGCTAAGTATATACCGGCAGAGCGTAATTTTATTCCAATTATAAAAAATGCTGCTTTAAGCCTGCAGCATGAGAATGTACCTATCCCCAAACATATACTGGCTTTTGGTGCTGAAGTGGAAAAAGCAACTTTTGAGCTGAAGGAGCTGGATTTGGGCTTTATACAACCCGGTACCAGGTATGTATTTGAAAATGGCATGGACATGATTTATTTTGGCAAAGATCAATTCATACGGCTTACAGAGGCTGCTTCTGGTTTTCAAACCCTGGTACCCATGCTGCTGCCCATTATTCATAAAAGCAAAAATGACCGTATGGCTCATCATTCTTTTGTGATAGAGGAGCCTGAACTGAATCTTTTCCCCAAGGCTCAGTACGAGTTGATGAAAATGCTTACTGACAACCAAATACTCACCTTGAACCAGTATGAGGACATGGGAGAAATACATACCTACACTACTCATAGTCCCTTTGTTATTGCGGCTTTTAACAATATGCTATATGCATACAAAGTAAATAGTAAACTGGTTGAGCGTTATTGCGGCGGTATGAGTTTCGAAAAAATAGGCTTTGCCAGAGGACAAGAATTAATAAAACAGGTAGCTGCTGAAGTTGGCAAGGTAATGGCCTGTTCTATTATGCCCGATGACTTCAGTGCCTACCAGATAGCCGACGGCACTGCCTCTTCTATCCTTAACCGGGAAACCGGCCTGATAGAAGATAATTATTTAGACAATGTGTCTAACGAAATGAGCGATGATTTTGAAGCCTTAATGGAACTGATGCCAAAAGATGAGAGATAAATTAGAAAAAGCCTTTGGTAATTGCAAAAACAGCCAGTATTGCCAATGCAAAAGCAATAGCAGCTTTGAAGCTGTCAGGTTACCTGAATTTTTTATTGCTGATGATGACAATTCAACAGCGCCTGTACAAATTGTTTCTGAATCAGATTTTTGGCAGTTGCATGTATTTAACCCGGCTCACCAGGAGCTTTGCCTGGTAAAGATTGACAACTGCCTGGTTACCAGTCACAAAACACAAAAATGTGACTGTATCCTGTATGGCCTTGGCAAATGCTGCCTTGTGGAAATCAAAACAGCGACCAATAAAACCAGGAAAGAAAGGCGCAGAGATGCAATACTTCAATTAGGAGCAACTATTGACCTGCTCAGAAGCAAAGGGATTGAACCTTCAGATTTTAACACCAATGCAATTATTTGTTTCAAAAATAACAAGCCCGTTATTGTAAATGCAGCCAGTAATACGACAAGAGCTACCTTTTTACTGCAATACGGAATACCACTGGAAGAAAAAAACACAATCGAATTTTAAAAATGCATCCATATATTCTGCCACTGTCAACACAATTCACCCTCTATCAAAATAAAGAAAGGGCTGTTGCCGCTAAAGCCTATATGCGCAACCAGTTTGAGTATTTTGGCATGGAAGCTGCATGCTGGCGGCAAATAGTAAAAGCACATTTAAAAAATACTCCTCCGCCAGACTACAACAGGCTTGTTGCCATTGTACAGGAATTATGGCAATTACCGCAAAGGGAATACCAGTACGCTGCTGTGGAAATAATAGCTGCACAAAAAAAACTGTGGCAAAAGGATATCATTGAACTGGTGGAGTACTGCATTGTATACAAAAGCTGGTGGGATACAGTTGATCATATTGCTTCTGAACTTACCGGAATCTATTTCAAACTTTTTCCCGGCCAGGTTGAGTCAGTTACCGGCCGGTGGAACAAAAGCAGTAATATATGGCTGCAGCGCAGCAGCATTATGTTCCAGAAATTTTATAAAAAGGAAACTGATACCAGCCTCCTTGCTGCCTATATACTCAACCTTGCTGAATCCGGAGAATTTTTTGTGCAGAAAGCCATTGGCTGGGCATTGAGGGAATACAGCAAAACAAACCCTGCCTGGGTAAAGAAGTTTGTGTCAACCAACAAACTGGCCAGCCTCAGCAGCAGGGAAGCATTGAAAAGGGTAAGCTGATATCCCGTATTTTTGGCAAAACAAAAGGATGATTCAATACAATCCCAAAGACTGGTTTACTTTCATTTTCCGCTTTCATAAATCGGATACGGTGCGGATGCTGTGGCCCATGATGATACTGATAGGCGTATACTCGGCAGGTGTGGCATATTTTGAGCAATCGATACTGGAACTAAAGGATACGAGTCATTTAAAAAACATCACCCTGATGCATGGCCTGCTGGGTTTTGTAATTTCACTGCTGCTTGTTTTTAGAACCAATACAGCATACGACCGCTGGTGGGAGGGCCGCAAACAATGGGGCGCACTGGTGAATAACAGCCGTAACCTGGCCATGAAGCTGGCTGCCATTTTACCCAAAAGTGATACCAACAACAGGATCTTCTTCCGTACCCTGATACCACACTATGCCATCGAATTAAAAAACCACCTGCGCAGTGAAAAAACCCGCCTGGAACTTGATGATACCCTTAAAAATGAAATGGGCCATATTGACATAACCAAACATATCCCTAACCAGCTGGCAGCGGCTCTTTTTTTAAAAACCAACAGCCTGTATGATGCAGGAAAGATAAAGGGCGACCAGTTGATCATTTTAAATAACGAACTGCAGGCCTTTACGGATATATGCGGTGCCTGTGAAAGGATAAAAAACACCCCTATCCCATTCTCCTACAGCGCATTTTTAAAAAAATTCATCTTTTTTTACGTGATGACACTTCCCTGGGGCTATGTATTCAGCCTGGGCTACTGGGTAATACCTGTGGTGGGATTCATTTTTTATGTACTGGCAAGCCTCGAACTGGTGGCGGAGGAAATTGAAGATCCTTTTGGCAATGATGTAAACGACCTGCCAATGGACAAAATGTGCAATGGCATCCAGAAGCATGTGGCTGAAATCATATAGCAACTAGTTTTTTCACAAGCAGCTTACAAAATATTACCGGCAAAATTGCCGCAGACCTTTTGGCTCTTATCTTTACATCTTATGCATCCATTACAAACCGACCTTGCTGTTATTGCCAGCCTTGCAGAGGAAAGGGAAGACGAGAACTATGAATTCCGCTCTTTTTTGAAGAATAGCGATGCGGATAAGGTTGACGGAATGGTGTACCAGCTGAACGATGAAATTACCCCCGGGATTGATTGTACTGAGTGCGGTAACTGCTGTAAATCGCTGATGATCAGCATCACCCCGCCGGAACGTGTTTTCTTTGCCAGCCATTTTAACCTTTCGCAGCAGGAAGCGAATGAAAAGTACCTTACCGAAAGTGCCAATGGTGATACTATTATGAACACCATGCCCTGTATTTTTTTGTCGGATAACAAATGTACCGTGTATGAGCAGCGGTTTACCGATTGCCGTGAATTTCCGCACCTGCATAAGCCGGACTTTACCAGCAGGTTCTTCAGCATGAGCATGTACTATGGTAAATGCCCGATTGTGTTCAACGTAATGGAAGCATTGAAAACCCGCATGGGATTCAGGTACTGATTGGCTTTTTTTTGATAGCTTTAACGCAAATTTTTAACATGAATCTTGACTTGAGCGGAAAGACGGCTATTGTATGTGGCAGTACACAGGGATTGGGATATGCCAGCGCAGCAGAACTGGCCCTGCTGGGCTGCAATATTGTACTGATGGCCCGCAATGAGGATAAACTGAAACAGGTGATAACAACGCTGGGTAGCAACGGCAGGCAAAAACACAGTTACCTGGTGGCCGATTTTTCGGATAGCCATACTGTGCAGCAGGCGATTGAATCTTTTACCGCAGCCGGAAATACCGCAGAGATACTGGTGAATAATACAGGCGGCCCGGCAGGTGGTCCGGCGCTGAATGCCCAAGCAGGTGACTTCACGAGGGCATTTGAAGGCCATCTCCTGTGCAATCACGTACTGGTGCAGGCACTGGTACCCGGTATGAGGGCGGCAGGCTTTGGCCGTATTATCAATATCATATCCACCTCGGTAAAGCAACCCATACCGGGGCTTGGAGTAAGCAATACCATAAGGGGTGCTGTGGCCAGCTGGGCTAAAACCCTGGCGACCGAGCTGGCTCCGCTTGGCATAACGGTAAACAATGTACTACCGGGCTTTACCAAAACAGCCCGGTACGATTCGCTCATGAGCAGCAGGGCAAGTGCCTCCGGCAGGCAGTTTGAGGAAGTGGATGCGGAAGTTGTAGCCTCCATACCGGCAGGGCGTATTGGCCAGCCGGAAGAATTTGGGGCTGCGGTAGCTTTTTTATGCAGCCCTGCCGCAGCCTACATCAACGGTATCAACCTGCCCGTGGATGGCGGAAGACTGGCCTGCCTGTAAGAAAAATATTATCGCAGCAGTACAACCTTTTTCACAAAAAAATAATCTCAGTAAAGTATCTTATTGTAAAAGATATTGTTTAATTTGTTCTTTCATAATTTTAAATCAAAAACAAAAAAGAGATGAAACTCACAAAAGTATTATCTGCCGCAGCCTTAGCCGCTGTTATTTCGTTCTCAGTTCCCGCATGCAAAAGTGGCCCTAAAGATGCAGAGATCAAAGCTGCTATTGAAGAGAAGTTTAAGGGTAATGCTGACATGACAGGCATGACAGTGGATGTAAAAGATGGTGTAGCCACCATTGGTGGTGTTTGCAAGGATGATGCATGCAAGGCCAGTTGCGAAAAAGCCACAGCCGAAGTGAAAGGTGTTAAGAGTGTAACCAATAACTGCACTATCGCTCCACCCCCACCACCCCCGCCAGCTTCTTTAACAACAGTACTGGATGCTGCTACACAGCAAAAAGTAAAAGATGGCATTAAAGACATTGCAGGTGTAACGGTAACTTTTGATGGAGACAAAGCTGTTTTTGCCGGTACTGTATCAAAAGAAAACAGGATGAAGATCATGCAGATGCTGGGCTCAGCTAAAGTAAAATCAGACGTTAGCAAACTGGTGGACAAAAAATAATTTTAATCAAAAAAAACAAAACAAGAATAAAATGGCATTGCAAGATAAATATGCTGAACTGGTGCAGGCTGCAACCACGATGGGGGTAGCTAACCTGGCTGTAGCAGAGCAAGATGGTGTACTTCATGTAAGTGGTACAGCAGGCAGTACTGCTGACTACGATGCACTTTGGGCATTGTACAGCAAGATTGACCCCAACATGGCAAGCGGTGATTTAATGATGAATATCGACATTAAAGCCGATGCCGGAGCTCAGCTTAAAGTAACAACTGACTCCACCAACCTCAACATCCGCAGCACACCCAGCACCGATGGCGACATTGTGGGCAAGGCAGCACATGATGAAGTGGTTACACTGGTAGAAAAAACTGATGACAGCTGGTGGAAAATAAGAACTGCTGATGGTGAAGAAGGTTACGCTTATGCTCAATACCTTTCTCCATTGTAAGACGATAATTTTAAGAGGAATTTTATATTCAAAAGCCATCCGGAAACGGATGGCTTTTCTTTTGCCCCTGGGCTTAAGCCCAGGGCAAAGGAAGCCCAAAGCAAAGGGAGTCCAAAGCAGAGAAAGCCCCGGCAAAGGAAAAGCGGACACCTTTGTATCCGCTTCAAAAAATTGTTTAATAATATCCCGGGCAATCCTGCCCTGTAGTAATTACCATTTATCTACTTCTTCATGCGCAGTATTGTCTGCAGCTCCTGCTTCGGGTGCTGCACTTTCCTGAACAGCAGGGGCTTCTTCTGCAACGGCATGCACAACCGGAGCTGCAGCAGGCGCATCATCACGGGGCGTTTCTGCTTCATATCCCCCACTGCCATTTTCACCACCTTCACCATCATAAGGTGTGTCATGGTTAAATGCATCAAAATCAAAATCAGGCATCAGGTCTGTTTTCACATAATCAATAGCTTCGCCCAGCCCTTTGATGAACTTATTGAAGTCTTCTTTGTACAGAAACACTTTGTGCCTGTCGTAACCATCATCATTAAAGCGCTTGCGGCTTTCAGTAATGGTAAGATAGTAATCATTACCACGGGTAGCTCTCACATCAAAGAAATATGTTCTCCGCTTGCCTGCCCTGATGCGTTTACTGTAAACGCTTTCATTTTTTTTGTCGTTGTTGTCGTACACCACTGGTTTTTGTTTTTGATTCTTAGCTTATGCCTGTATTAAGTGTAGCAAAGATAAAAATGTTTTTGAAAGCACAAAATTTAATACGGAGTGGTTATAAGGCTCTAAAACTGCCTGAAAACCATTTAATTGGCCGTATCCGTCTCAGATTGCTGCCGTGCATACATTTCGGCGTATAAGCCATTTTGGGCCAGTAATTGCTGGTGGGTGCCCTGTTCGGCAATACGTCCCTCATCCAGCACCACTATCTTATCAAAGGCAAATAATGAGAAAATACGGTGCGTAATGATGATGGCAGTCTTTTGGTCAAGAAAACTGTAGAGGTTGCTGATAATCTCATTTTCAGTACGGGCATCCACAGCACTCAGGCAGTCGTCAAAAATAACTATCCGGGGATCTTTTACCAGGGCCCTTGCGATAGAAATTCTTTGCTTCTGTCCGCCGCTGAGGGTAACTCCCCTTTCACCTATCATGGTATCATACCCTTCTGCAAAACCCATTATCTCACCATCCACACTTGCCTGCTTTGCGGCTTTGGTTACAGCTCCGGCATCAGCAACATCCAGGCCAAAGGCGATGTTGTTACTTACTGTTTCGCTAAACAGAAATACATCCTGTGGCACGTAACTTAACTGGCTCCTGAGGGCGGAAAGCTGTATTTTTTTTAGTGGCACCCCGTCATATGATATAAGCCCTTCCTGCGGATCGTACATGCGCAGCAGCAGCTGCGCCAGTGTGCTTTTGCCCGATCCTGTACGGCCCACAATGGCTACTTTTTCGCCTCTGTTTACCTGCAGGGAGAAATCCCTGATTGCTTTTATACCAGTATGGGGATACGTAAAGTTTACGTTGTTGAAGCTGATGTTTCCCTCCAAAACGGGAGCAATAGAACCGGGCTCATTTTGCACTGCGGGTTTGGTATGCAGAAATTCATTGATTCTTTTTTGTGAGGCTGCTGCACGCTGGGTCATACTGGCGGTCCAGCCAATGGCACTTACAGGAAAAGTGAGCATCTGTATGTACATCACAAACTCTACAATAGTGGAAAGTTTGCTGCTGTTATCCACTGCAAAAATAGCACCGAACATAATGGTAAGCAGGGTACTGAGGCCAATCATTAATGCCATACTGGGAAAATAAATGGCTTCTGTTTTAGCAAGGGCAAGCGAATTGGTTTTATACTCATCACTGTTCTTTTTAAAAAAACCGAACATGGCTTTTTCCTGCACAAAGGACTTGATTACCCTGATGCCTGAATACGACTCCTGGGCATTGGTAGTAAGGTCGCTGAGGAGCTCCTGTATCCTTTCGCTGCGCTTATTGATGATGTTGTTAACAAAATATATGGTGACAGCCAGCACGGGAAGCGGAGCAAGAGACACCCAGGTAAGAGTGCTGTCGGCCCTGAACATAAAAAAAGTGCTGAAGCCGATAACCGCTGCCAGGTTAATAAAATACATCAATGCCGGACCAGTGTACATTCTTACCCGGCTCACATCCTCCGCAATCCGGTTCATCAGGTCGCCGGTGCTGTGGGTTTTGTAGAAATTGGTGTCCAGCTGCTGGTAATGGGCAAATATTTCATTTTTCTGATCATATTCAATATGCCTGCTCATTACAATGATGGTTTGCCGCATGAGGAACATAAAAAAACCACTGATGAGGGCTACCAGCAGGAGGGCTATCCCGCTTGCCAGAATTTTGTTGTTGTCGCTGAAAGAATCAAAAGCAGTGATGGCTTTTTGTACCAGTATATCGTAATTGCCTTTATAGGTATCTGCAGTTCGGTGTTCAATTCTGCCCACTACGGTTTTAATAACATAGCCGGTAAGCTGCGGTGCCATTATCCTGAAATAGTTGGTAAGCACTACAAACAGGATACCAAGCAACAGGAGCCACTTATACTTCCAGAAATACTTATTGAGTGAGGAAAGTTGCTTCATATTCTACAGGGTGCAAGTTAGGATATAATGTGATAATGTGCTGATGTGATAATGGGATGATGCCGCTAAGGCGGTACAAGTTGTGCGGATGGAAGGGTTCAGGCGGAGAGTTGAGTGAGGGGGATAAGTTGAAAGGTTCAAAGTTGTGAGCATCTATGTAAACTGTGATCTGTAAACAATTTTTAATCCTTGATTTTCAATTCTTAATTAAAAATACTCCCGGCACCGGCCGCTGCCCTTCCTTATCAGAAGGCTGGATGGTTTCTTTACCGTTAACGAGCATACAGCTGCTGCCACCGCCATCAAGATTCATCGCCTCCCGGCATCCAAGGCTAACCAGCAGTTGCGCTTCCTGCACCAGGCTTGCACCCTCTGCAATACCCGGAAAACGCCCCTGTATGGCCATAATGATGAGCCTTCCATCCCCGGTATAGCCCATTGCCGTACGTGGGTGCTTGTCGTTAATGGCTTTTCCTGTAAAAAGCATTTCCGTATCGTTACTGATGTTTACAACGCCGTTCTGTACCAGTACGGGGCCACCGCCAATAGCAGTTTTCACTTTCCATTTTTTAAAGCCGGCTCCGGTAATTGTATTCCCACGGGTGATATCCACGGCCTTTACAGGTACCTGCGAGGCCATTGGTTTCCTTAACCCGGTGTCAGCATATATCCAGGCTATATCGGCTTTGCGTTTTTTTGTAATACCAATGGCTGAGCGGAAGGGCTTTAACAGATGCGCAGAATCCTCACCCCTGCCCTTTACAAAAGCAATATTGTAAGCAAGCATCTTCCCGTCTTTTACCACCACATTCAGGTTCTGATTCTTATCAAAATTAAAAAAAGTAGCATTTACCACTACAAAAGGAGAGTCATTATCCTGATAATACTGCGAAGGTTTGTACCGCTTTCCGTTTCCAACCTGGGTGGTAAAATTCAGATGTTTGTCAGTTAACCGGGCTTCCACATAGTACCCTTTAAAAGGTTTTCCATCCAGTGAATCATTACTGTAAAATACCCTGATGGAGGAAGGCAGCGGAGCAAAATCTGCTGTTACATCCTGCCAGTGCATTTGTGCATATGCCTGCGCCGAAAAAACGAACAATAACAGGATGATGATTACCGGTTTTACTGAGCAGGTAATGCCAGCCTTCCATTTATATACGTTCAACATCTTAACAAGAAATTAATTATCAATATCATAACCTTAACAGGCCAAATCTGTAAAGCGTATTCACCGGTTTATTGTCCCAGAATAATTCAAAGTCTTCGAGTCCCGCTGCTTCATAACTGTCTTTAACCTGCTGCAAGTGCATTGTTGTATTCCTGCTGATGTGCAATTCACCGAGCATCTCTACCAGCCAGTCGCCCTGTGATTTTTGAACTGAAACCTGCTGGCTTTCTTTTTTACTGATAAATGTAAGGCTTACCATTTCCCGCTGGTTTCCCTTTTTTGATTGTACAAAATACTCTTTTTGCGGCATCCTGCCCAACCATACTATTTTAGCTGCGGGTTTAAATAGTACGGCTTCTGCTTCATTTACTGCATTGGCAATAAAATCCGGGGCTACTTTTGTTTTGGGCACTTTCTGTTCAAACCATTTTTGTAATGGATCATCCAGGCAGATACCATGCATATAATTCAAAAGTGATTTCTTCAGTCCAAAGCTGAAGCTTTCGTGTTCAGCACCGGTATGGTCAATATGCTCCACATCGTTGTTGGCAAATGTACCCACCGATTCTGTAACCCGGCTTACGCTGTATTTTTCCGGGTTCATACCTACGGGGCTGTGTGCCGTCATTGCAAACTGGTGCCAGTATGCCGATTGCAGGATACCAAGGCGAAACATCTGCCGTACCATTTCAAGCGAATCAATGGTTTCCTGCGCTGTTTGAGTGGGAAAACCATACATCAGGTATGCATGCACCATGATACCTGCTTCTGTAAAATTCCGGTTAACAACTGCCACCTGCGCCACAGTTATTCCCTTTTGTATCAGTTGCAGCAACCTGTCGGATGCTACTTCCAGCCCGCCCGAAACTGCAATGCAGCCGGATGCTTTCAGCAGCAGGCAAAGATCCCGGGTAAAGCTTTTTTCAAACCGCACATTTGTCCACCAGCTTACCGTCAATTTTCGCCGCAGTATTTCGAGCGCCAGTTCACGCATCAGTGCAGGCGGCGCAGCTTCATCCACAAAATGAAATCCGTTTTGCCCGGTTTGTGCCATGATTGTCTCCATCCGGTCGCAAAGCAATTGCGCAGTAATGGGTTCGTACAGTTTAATATAATCAAGCGAAATATCGCAAAAAGTACATTTGCCCCAGTAGCATCCATGTGCCATGGTTAGTTTGTTCCAGCGGCCATCGCTCCATAAACGGTGCATGGGGTTAACCACTTCAATGGCAGAAATGTATTCATTCAGCAAAAGGTCACTATAATCGGGTGTACCCACCTGCCCCTGTTTGTAATCGGTGCAGGCTGCATTGTTAACGTAGGTTACAATGCCATTTTTAAGCATAAAGCTCCGCTTGAGTTCATCTGCTGTTTTGCGTCCATCAATAAAAGCCAGCAGGTTCTCTATTGGGGCTTCCCCATCATCTAATGTAATAAAATCAAAAAACTCAAAAACACGGGCATCCGCAAGGGAACGCAGCTCAGTGTTGGGAAAGCCGCCGCCCATTACCAGTTTTACTGCCGGGTGGTGTTGTTTGATCCATTGTGCGCAGCGGAAAGCGGCAAACAGATTACCGGGAAACGGTACTGAAACCGCTGCTAATTTTGGCTGCAGAATATCCATATGTTTCTGCAGGCAGGCAAGGAGCAGCTTATCAATAAAACTGTATGGCTGTTGCAGGGCAATGTACAATTCATCAAAACTGCTTGCCGACCGGCCAAGCCTTTCGGCATAGCGGCTGAAACCAAAATGCGGATCAACTGACTCTTTTATAAAATCTGCAATATCCTCCAGGTACATGGTGGCAAGATGTTTGGCTTTATCCTGTATGCCCATATTACCAAAAGCAATCTCCAGGTCGTCCAGTTGAACAAAGCGCCCGGCCTCCGGCAGCAAATTCCTTTTGCTGATGCTATGCGCCATGGTTGGATTTTTTCCCTGCAAAAAACCAATTACTGCATCAATGGTGTTAATATAATCTTCCTGTAATGATTTGATTCTTTCAGCATTGGAACTAATTTCTGCTGTGGCTGGCGGCAGTGCAAACAATTCAGTGAGGCCTGCTTTGCTGAAAATTGCCAGTGTAACTTCAATACCCAGGTCGGCCTGAAAGGAACTGATGTTTTTTGTATTTAGAAAGCCTTTGAGATAAGCCGTGGCCGGGTACGGCGTGTTAAGCTGCGTAAAGGGGGGCGTAAATAAAAATGCCGTTACACTCAAATTAAGTTGTTTAGGCTGCAAAAATATCTATTATTGGGTAAACACGGTAGAGTGCATTTCAAATTCCCCGATCAGTGGGGCTGCAAAACTGCAGCGATAACCAAAATACGAAGGATGAATGATGAATTACGAATGCAATGTCGTTTAGTTAAGATTTACCAAGACCTCACCCCAACCCCTCTCCAAAGGAGAGGGAACTGGAATTGGGTACTCTATTTTTGAAATATCCTTAACTAAACGATATTGAATTACGAATGTTCGAATTTGAAACTCATCAATCTTTTTCGCCGCCGCATGTGCCTGCCTGCCGGCAAAGGCAGGTCTTTGACCAGCGGCGAATGGATTTTCTATACTGCTGACTATCAAGCTGATAGTAGTGGATTATATATAATTATCGCACTTCATTTTGGTTGTGGGCGGTGGGGACACCCGCCTTGGGCAGTCCTCACCCGACAACGACAATTTGGAATGCACCCACACGGTATTACGGGGTCTTAATCATACAAATTAACCAAGCACAGAGACATTAGCGCCTTTACCCTGTGCCTGGTCATTAGAATATGATTAACTGAAAGCTGTTAAGCCTTTTAAGATTATTTACCGCCTTTAAGTTCGTTCTGCAGTGTTGCCAGTTCGTCCCATTTACCGGCAGCAGCCAGTTTAGCCTGCTTGGGCCAGCTTGCGGGGTTGTGTATTTGAAATTTACTGCCAGCAGCATCAAGGATGCTTTTCAATTTTTTTGCCGTGGTTTTTGAAAGTGTGGCAAAAGTATTGATGTTTTCAGCTGCAAGTAATTCAGCGATTTTAGCACCAATGCCTTCTATTTTAGTGATATCATCGGCTGTAACTGTTGTTGTTGCTGCTTTTACTTCTTTTTTAGCTTTTGCAGGGGCAGCTTTCACAGCTGGCTTTTCGGCTTCAGCCGGAATGCTGATTACGCAGTTTTCTACATGGTAACCGGAAACATGCACATAGGTTTCAGCAGTTTGATCATTCACCCACCTGCCATCATTCAGCAGGTAACGGTACTGGTAGGTTTTGCCAGCTTCCAAAGCTGCAGTAGCTTTCATAGAGCCGTCTTTTTGCTTTTTAAGACTGAGGCCTGCATTGTGATCCCAATTATTGAATTCGCCTAATAATAATCCTGAAGTTGCTTCGGCTACTACATCAGCCGGTAAAGTGAACGTTATTTTCTTTGTCATAATAAACGTGTTAGATCGTTTGGTTGATTTGTGTAATACATGCAGGCATCCTGTATGCAGTGCATGTTTTTCACCGCTTAATACAGAAATGTCAAAAAGGTAACCCATCTGGCATGTTAGCTTTATGTGATTTGAGCAACCGGGATAACATATCAGGGAAAAATCCGGATTACCCGGCTGTTATTTTTTCCAGGATGATGAATTCAAGCGGCTGTGTGGGTTTACCATGGCGGTCATCATCAGGAAAAGGTTTTGTTTCGCCGGTTTTATGATAACCATGTCTTTCGTACCATGCTATCAATTCGCTGCGTACTGATATTACACTCATAAAAATAGCCGGGCAATGATGCAGTGCGGCATATTCACCGGCAGCGGCCAGTAATTTTTTACCAAGCCCACCACCCTGTAATACGGGTAAAACTGTGAGCATACCAAGGTACAATCCCCTTTGCTGCTTTTGCAGGTAAACACAACCCGTAATATTGCCTGCAGAATCTGTATGCTTCAGCATTACTGCTGTATCGTCAGCCAGCATTGATGCCAGGGATGCTGCATCAGTTCTTATATCGCCCTGGAGCAGGTCGGCTTCGGTTGTCCATCCTTTGCGGGACGCTTCGCCCCTGTAGCCGCTGTTGACCAATTTTACTAATGATGGTATATCCTGCAATGTTGCTTTTTCAATTGCCATATCACAAAGATACAGCCTTCAGCAGACCGCTTTCCTCATTCGTTTGTTGTTTGTTACTCTCACCTTTAATTCCTCTGCGAAAGAGAGTAAAAAGTGAATGATGAAAGAGCTCTATCCAATCAGTAATTGTCCGGAAAACTGATGCATCAGCCAGGGCAAAAAAAATCACTGGTATACTCAGTGATTTTTTCAAATGTGCTTCAAATAATGTTCAGCTCAACCGGTATCAGAAGGTATAACTACCGGCTACGATAGCGCCACCGCTTGAGGGCCATACAAATGAGCCATAACCGAATAATATCGGCTGCCTGTGCATCCAATATTAGAGTTGGCGCATTTACACCCGTTGCATATGCAACTCCCTTCAGTTGATGACTGTTACTGAATGAATTACCGGTCCGGGTTGAATATGGTTTAGTGAAAGGCGCTTACGATACCCGCAGCTATGGACTTAGTTTACTGCAAAATACCTGCTGCTAAAAAAATGGACACTGACATGAGTAGGTACAATTGACGATGGCCCCGCCACTTGCAGGCCACACAGCTGAGCAATAGCCGGAGGATATCGGGCTTGGAGTACAACTCATTCCAGGCGAATTAGCACATTTGCGACCATTGCATGTACAAAGCAAACCTCCCAGTACTTTTTTTTGCTGACTTCTGGTGAGTTCTTTCCCAAGGCTGAGGGGTGTTTTTTTTGATTGTTCTTTCATGTTTAAATAATTTTAGGATGTTTAAATATTATTACATATATAATTTACTGTATATGTGTAATCATTCCTAAAAAAGAAATGCACATCCCCCCATTTCAGCAGTCTCATAACCAATTGCTTACAGGTAAAAGAAATTCGTTTGTAATCACCAGGTGCCTGTATCATTTTCACACCAGGTACATCTGCAATGCGGACATAATCAGGATATTCAGCATCATCCTAGAGTCTTCCATAAGGAAACTCTATTGTGGAGAGTCTTTTGCAACAACCGGCAGCGTCCTGTTTACTTTACGCCGGTGAACAAAAGCCAGTGCAATAAGGCCGGCAATGGTTGTACAAAGTATCAGCCTTATATCGAAACTTACGATATAAAAATTGGTAACCCTGGCTGCCAACCAGTAAAGAAGGTTAATAGCAAGTATCAATAAGATGTAATGGGAAACATGGTATGCTTTACCCTTTCGTGCCTGGCTGTACACAGCATAAAACAGGAGCATTGCCGCAAGCGATGGAAGGGTAACCAGAAACCCATAGCCCAAAACAAGCCACAACAGCTCCATATCGCCGGTACCTTTTGGCGATACCAGCACCACCGTTACGGTTCCTGCTGCCAGCAAAACGTCTGCCAGCAGCCAAATTAAGCATACATCTCTCCAGCGCATCTTGCTACAGTTTTAACAGATCAGCAGCTACCCTCTCCAAATATTGTTTTCAAAATGCATATCAGGAAAGATTTTGGCGGGGTCAATCTCCACCCTTTTCAGCTTTTCGGTGGTGGGTAATTTGAGTATTTTTGTATCTGTATTATTCCATACTTCCACCGGCAAATTCAGTTTTCCCTTTTTTCCACTGATGGTTTCATATTCCAGTATTACGGGCATAGCCATTTCATCATTGTTCATAATGGTTACCAAAGCCCCGTTTGCCGGATCATTTTTTTCGTACTCAATTTTGGTGAGTGCCTGGTCAAGTTTATAGTTTTCCAGGAACCATCCCCTCCAGAACCAGCTCAGGTCTTCCCCCGATGCATTTTCCATAGTACGGAAAAAATCCCATGGTGTTGGGTGCTTAAAAGCCCAGTTTTTTATATAGGTTCTGAAAGCATAATCAAAACGATCCGGCCCCAGTATCGCATTACTCCTCAGCAGTTCCAGCCCGTAACCCGGTTTAAAATAGAGGGCGTTACCGATATTGGCTTCCCTCATCGCATCAGGCGTATTGAAGATGGCTTCGCTGCCATCACCAAATAAATAAGGGGCTGCCCCTTCCATATTGGGGGTGCCATTATCATACTCGCCTTTATTGAAATCATCATCGGCAAGTGAATTAATGAAGGTATTAAAACCCTCGTCCATCCAGCCATAACGGCGCTCATTACTGCCCACAATCATTGGAAACCAGGTGTGCCCAAACTCATGATCCGTAACGCCGAAAAGACTGCCTTCCTGCGCATTGCTGCCACAAAAAACAATCCCGGGATATTCCATGCCACCAACATTACTGGCTACATTAACCGCACAGGGATAAGGATATTCAAACCAGCGTTTGCTGTAATTTTCTATACTACCCTTTGTATACTCTGTTGACCGGCCCCATCTTTTGGTGCCATCGCTTTCAACCGGGTACACACTCATGGCAAGGCAGTTTTTTCCGCTGGGCAGGTTAATTTTTGCAGCATCCCAAATAAAGGCTTTGGAACTGGCCCAGGCCACATCCCTGCTGTTGGTAATACGGAACTTCCAGGTAAGCACATCGCCTTTTGGCCTGCTGGCCGGGTCAGTTACTTCTTTAGCAGATCTTATTATCACCGTTTTATCACTGCTTTTTGCCTGTGCCAGGCGTTGCTGCTGGGTGGCAGTCAGCACTTCTGCTTCATTCTGCAACTCGCCACTGCATACCACAATATGGCTGGCTGGGGCGGTAATGGCCACATCAAAATCGCCATACTCCAGGTAAAACTCACTTGGCCCAAGATAAGGATCAGTGTTCCAGCCACGCACATCATCAAACACACAAAGCCTGGGATACCACTGGGCTACAGCAAATACATTCCCATTCTTTGTTTTAAGTATGCCGCACCTGTCTGCCCCATACTCCGGCAGTGTGAAGCTGAAATCAATCTGTACCTGTATGATATCGCCACCAGGAGCCATCGCTTTTGGCAGGCGCAACTGCATCCTTGTATCGTTTATTATATAATCAGCCTTGCTGTTGTTTGCCGGGTATTTTACCGAAGTAATGGTATAACCGCCACTGAAATTACTTTTTGAATCACCATACCGGCTTCTTTCGCCATAAGGCATGCGTGCCTGTCCGCGGCTTTCCTTTCCAAAGAGATTTTGGTCGAGCTGAAGCCACAGGTAGGGCAATGCGTGCGGACTGTTGTTTTTGTAAGTGATCAATACCGAGCCTGTAACCTGGCTGGTAAGTTCATTAATAGTTGCATTGATCTTATAATCGGCCCTGTTTTGCCAGTAACCGGCATTGGGCTCACCAGTTACAGCACGGGTTACTGATGCGCCGGACGGATAGAAAAGCGGGGAAAATAGCTTATGCGGATTGTATTTAGGTGCAGTATTTTCATCGCTGGGTTGGGCAAAAGCAGCAATACTGACGAATGTAATGCAGCAAAGGGTAATCAGTTTGTGTAACATTGTATTTTATTTTTTAACATTTTTATGTTGAAGTTTTGCCTGCCACAGGCCTGCATTCATTATTTCAGCACCAGCATATGGCGTTAAATGACCCCATCCGTTACGAAGATAGATAAATATGGGTTTTGAAAAATACCCATCAGTACTTAATATTTTGAAGATACGGGCAGTTTATTCCCATTTTTTCAGCAGTCCAAGTCCGTCTTTTTTAATCTGGTCATCATCTTCCGTTCTGGTGCCCAGCTTCAGCATGGTATTGATGGTACTGATGGCTTTTTGTTTTTCATCATTGCGATGGTAAGCCCTTGCCAGTTCATAATAATTGAGTACAAACAGCGGGTCAAGCGTTTTTGCCTTTTCAAATGCCCTTATGGCTTCTTTTAAAGAGGCAGCAGGTATGCCGCCGTAAAAGATTTTAGCAGCGGCCCTTTCCAGCCCGCTGAGATTACTCACTTCATAATGCCACCTGCCCAGTACATGCCATGCCCTGAAATTGGCTGCATCATACTGAATAGCCAGTTCTGCATACCGCTTAATATCCTTTGATGCGGTAATCTTTTCTTTGCCGCTTTTGCTAAGTGCCATTCTGCCCTGTGCAATGGCCATCACACAGTTGGCATCACTGCTTTTAGGGTTTACTTTCAGTGCCGTTTCTGCATAAATTCTGGCGCCTTCATAATAATCGTTCATGCTGGCCTTGCTGGCCTGCCGCTTACCAATACGACTGCACAACTCACTGCACTTAACCAGTGCATATATATTGCCGGCCTGTATTTTAAGTACTTCCCTGAACTTGTTAAAAGAAGCCATTTCATTGGGAACGGCTTCCAGCCTGTCTGCCTCTTTTATTAATGCTGCTACATCCTGTGTAAAAGCGATTGCGTAAATAAAAAATGCTCCGAAAGTTGTCAATAAATAGCGCATACAGAAATATACTAATCCTTTTAATTTTAATTAAGTGTTATCATCAAAATACATTCCATATTTAAAGGCAGGGTTACCGGTACCTGCATGTAACTGCCTCAGCCTGTGCAGTATGTTACACCCGCCCTGCCATGCAATCCCTCTACAGGCGTGTTCAACTTGTCAATATTTACCGTTACTTTCCTTACCCTTGCATCCATTGAGTGAATGCTGCCTGCCATTTCCTGTGCCACAGTTTCTAAAAGACCAGTGGGGACTTCCATCCGCTGCTTTGCAATGGCAAAAACGGTGGCGTAGTTGATGGTATCCTCCAGCCTGGAAATTTTACCCGGAGCTTCAAACTGCACGGTAATGTTCACTTCAAATTCATTACCCAGCAGGCTTTCTTCTTCATGTACGCCATGAAAAGCAATAAAACGGAGATTTTTTAAATGTATACTGAACAAATCTTTTAATTAAAGCGGTTTTAATGAAGTCCTTTTTCGCCCAGGTAACGCTCTGCATCCAGGGCTGCCATACAACCACTGCCAGCAGCTGTTACGGCCTGCCTGTAAATCTTATCCTGTACATCGCCGGATGCAAATACGCCTTCAATATTTGTTTTGGAAGTACCCGGCACAGTTTGAATATAACCGGCATCATCCATATCTATCCAGCCTTTAAAAATATCACTGTTAGGCTGGTGGCCGATGGCTACAAAAAATGCACTTACGGGCACTTCTGTCTTTTCGCCACTTACATTATTTATTATACGGACAGCTTCCACCTTTTTTTCGCCCAATACTTCATCCGTTTCGCTGTTCCAGTACATTTTTATGTTCTCCGTTTTCAGCACCCTGTCCTGCATTACCTTGCTGGCCCTCATTTCGCCCCTGCGCACAATCATGTGCACCACTGTACAAAGTTTAGACAGATACAATGCTTCCTCGGCTGCAGTATCACCAGCCCCCACTATGGCCACTTCTTTTCCCTTAAAGAAAAATCCATCACATACAGCGCAGGCACTTACACCATAGCCATTCAGGCGCTGTTCGCTTTCCAGCCCCAGCCATTTGGCTGATGCCCCTGTAGATATTATCACACTGTCTGCTTCAATCCATTTTTCTTCATCAATCTCCACCCTGTGCACAGGCCCTGTAAAATCCACTTTTGTGGCCAATCCATAACGGATATCTGCGCCCATCCTGGCCGCCTGCTTCTCAAAATCCATCATCATTTCGGGGCCTTGTATGCCATCCGGGTAACCGGGATAATTCTCCACTTCGGTTGTTATAGTTAACTGACCGCCTGGCTGAATACCCTGGTAAAGCACCGGCTTTAAATTGGCCCTGCTGGCGTAAATGGCTGCTGTGTACCCTGCTGGTCCGCTTCCTATAATTAAACAATGTATCTTTTCGTGTGTACTATTTGCCATGCTGTAGTTTTTTAATGAAGATAGTTATTTTGAAGAATATACGCTGCTGAAGCCATTCGCAGTTTTGTATAATCCATTCGTTAAGTGCGGTAATCGCTACTTTGGAATCACCAGTGTTTTGTACCATGCAGCATATCCGCAAAAGGCACCCAGCGCCCCGTTGCTGATGTTGCCAATAACCTTATTGGGCTGTGCAAAGGGGTTACCGATACTCTGGTAAGCAAATTCCCAGGTGTTCCAGAAAGTGAATGTTGGCCTGTCGATATTGCAGAGCTTCAATGTAACCGTATCCCCGCGTTTAAAATAATTGCTGTCGTAAGATACCCTGTTGTTCCTGTCAATACCAGGATCAACCTGCAGCTCGTAGCTAATGCCATCGATTACAGCATCATCAAATACAGAGTTTTCACCGGGCAAAAACTGCCCCCTGTTTTTCCTGGTAAAATAGCGGATGTAATTGCCCAGGCCCGGCGGGTCTGTTGTTTTTACCATCAGCACCACATTATTGGTATCCGGGTTCAGTGGGGCCTGCTTCCACCAGAGGCTGTCCGGTACTTTTGTTAACAACGGAATTTTTGTAGTGGCAGTATACTCTTTGCCTTCAGCTTTGATGCTAAGTGTATACTGTTTATCAAACTCTCCTGTAAAAGCAGTGGCAAGTGATGCACTGTCAATGGAGTAGTAATAAAAAATCACCCCGGGAGCTACCGGAAGTGCATATTCCTTTAATTTATGGGTACGTGTACCATTGGACATGGTTACATCAGCATTGCGAACAAATGAACTGGTGAGTACCAATGGGTCAATCCTGCCAAAAAAATCCAGGCTCCTGCTCAACACCACCACGGGTGCAAGGCCATTTTCTATCTGTGCATCCACCACCAATACCGCAGGCGCATTTTTCAGGTCGAAATTCACATCCTTTTCGCAGGATGCAAGTGCCAGCACTGCTATAAAAACAAAAAAGAAGTACTTCATGGTGCAAAATTAAGTCAAAACACCTGATTGACAAGTAGCAAAGGATACATTCCGGGCTGCGCTACAAACCTAATGCAGTTTTCAGTACCGCTTCAAACTCAGTTTCTTTAAATGGCTGTTCAAAAAAGCTGCGGTACTTGAGGGTTTTGTTTACAATAAGGGTTGCAGGAATGGAGCCGCTCCATTTTTGATCAATCAGCGGGCAAAAGTAATCTGCATCTGTTTCTGCCAGCCATAAATTGGTAGTGGCGAACTTATTTTTCTTTATGAATGCCTTTAACCTGGCAGGATATTCTGATGGCGGATCGAGGCTTACGAGCAACAATTTTACCTTTTGAGTACTGTATTTTTTGCAAATCTTTAGCAAATAAGGAATCTCTTCCACGCAGGGTTTGCAGAAAGTGGCCCAGAAATTGATTACCAGTATTGAATCAGATTGGGCGGCATATGCTGCCAGTTCTTTCATCTGGATCTTTTGTATTTTTTGCGCTTCAGCGGTAAATACAAAGTGTACAATCAATCCTGCTAAAAACCAGGCTTTTACCGGCATATTTTTTTTACAAAGTACGGTAAAATGCTGCTATCATTCTGCGGAAAACATCCACAATGTTCAAAACAGATTTTTTATATTAAGGATTAAAAATACAGATTCCTTAATTTTATACCCTGCCAGCGGTATTGCCGGTGCAGATTATTTATTTACCCGATAAAAAATGAGTATGAAAAGGCTTGTTCTTGCACTTTTACTTGTATTACCCTGTATCAGCCAGGCAATTTCAGTATATTATGTAAACTACCAGTTTGCAGGAGATGATAAAACGGTGTACGAAGCATTCCTGGTAAGGAACGATGCCAACGGCGGCTTTATACGGGTAAGGTATAATGATGCCAAACAGCAGGAGTGCCTTGTGAATATGGCTTTTACTGAAGAATACCGGGAAGGAAAACAATACCTGCTTTTTAAGGGGGCCAACCCGGTTTTTATGAAAGGCACCGGCAGTTACAACCCGGATTATTTCTGGTTTAAAAAAGACCCCTCAGCCAATAAATATAACAGCTATTCAGTTTCCTCTCCCGGAACCGATGGTACTACGTTAAACGGCACCATCAGCAGCTTCAAATTGCTTGACCTGGGTAAATTATCAGAAGAATTTGTTGCAAAGTTTTTTGATGCCGATGAAAATTTTTACCAAAATCTTTTTGCCGAAACAGAAACATTTGACTACAGTGATGATGTGCAACCTACTTTACACCTTGTACTGGCAGCTGATACTTGGGATAAAACCATCGGCAGCTCCTGCCGGGCCGAAGAAACCCGTGTGTACAATTATTTTGAGGAAATCGCCCACCAATCGGGCATGAAATTCGAACCAACCATTATACACGATGGTAGTTTTACAAAGCAAAATGTAACCAATGCCCTGGATGGCCTGCAGCCCGCCGGCAATGACGCAGTAGTTTTTTATTACAGTGGCCATGGCTTCAGGTTCAACAACGATACGGACCCTTATCCACGGATTGATATAAGAACAAATGATTTTGCAGATATACAGAGCAACTCGGTAAGCCTGTCATATGTATACAATACCCTGAAGAACAAAAAAGCAAGGCTGAACCTGGTACTTGGCGATTGCTGCAATTCATTTATCGGCCTGCCAAGATTTGTAAGCGGGGGTAATACCAATATGGACAGGAGCCTGAACACCCTTTCGGGCAATAACTGTAAGCTGCTTTTTTTACAAACAAAAGGAAACATTATAGCAACGGCTGCCACAAAGGGGCAATATGCACTATGCGATAATGGCCCCGATGGAGGCGGCCTGTTTACCAAGGCGTTTCTGAATGCCCTTGATTATCAGTTGAGTACATTTAATGCCAAACCTACCTGGACGGCACTGATGTCGGCAACAAAGAACCAAACGGCCATTTACAGCGAAAACTCGAGTTGCCGAGCTGATGTATGCCGTCATGATCCTATTTTTTATGTGGACAATGCAGACAAACCAGCAGTACCAACGCCCGGACCGGTAACCGCCGCAGCACCAAAAGCATCCTTGGAAAAGATTTGGGTTGAATACAATGTAACTGAAAACAACCAGCAGGGCCTGCGCATTCACACCAAGTTCAATATTTACAACTACAAAGCCACCAAAGGCAACTGTATTGCGTATTTTTATACCAATGATGGTACGCCGCTGAAAGATTACAATAAACGCTACTACACCAACACAGGCTATGTATCTGCCAATACCAATTTTGAACCCATGTATGAAAATACATTGTTCAACGACCTGACCATTTTTATACCCTATGACGAGTTGCATATGCAAAGCGGCTCTCATGACCTTAAGTTCAGGGTGGAGCTGCACCGGGGTGATGTGTCAAACGGGTATACGCTCACTGTTTCTGACTGGCAGTATTTCAATTTTAAAAAGTAATGGGTTGGTTGGATTAATGGATTATGTGTTTCAGGAGCCTGTAAGCTGGTATCAGAACTACTTTTCGGCGGCGGCTGCTTAACTTGCAAACTGCAAAGGTGAACCTGCAACTTTGAACTTATCAACTTTGAACATCTCAGCATTATCAATTTTTGCACTTTGGCCGTTTCAAACTAATTTTGCCACCTGGATAAAAAGGGGGCTATTGTACACAGGCTGCTTTTTTACCCGCAAACCAATAACCGGCCTTAAAATGGTCATTTAACAAAGAAAAAACAAAGCAATATGGCTTACGACGTAATCGTGCTGGGCAGTGGCCCTGGTGGCTATCCCGCCGCAATAAGGGCATCGCAATTAGGTAAAAAGGTAGCAATTATTGAAAAAGAGAGCCTGGGAGGCGTTTGCCTTAACTGGGGTTGTATACCTACCAAGGCACTTTTAAAAAGTGCACAGGTGTACGAGTATACCAAGCATGCCGCCGATTATGGCATTACCGTAGGCAGTACCACACAGGATTTTGGTGGTGTGATAAAGCGCAGCCGTGGTGTGGCAGATAAAATGAGCAAGGGTGTTACTTTTTTGATGAAAAAGAACAAGATTGACGTAATAATGGGTACCGGCAAGCTGGTGGCTAAGGATAAAATTGAGGTGACAGCAGCAGACGGCACTAAACAGGTGGTGGAAGCAAAAAATATCATTATTGCTACCGGTGGCAGGGCAAGGCAACTGCCTACACTGCCCATTGACGGAAAAAAGATCATCGGATACCGGGAAGCGATGGTATTACCTGACCAGCCCAAAAGCATGATTATCGTTGGCAGTGGCGCCATTGGGGTTGAATTTGCCTATTTCTACAACAGCATGGGTACTAAAGTGACGATTGTGGAGTTTATGCCCCGCATTGTACCGGTGGAAGATGAAGACATCAGCAAAGAGCTGGAAAAACAATATAAAAAGCAGGGCATAGAGATTATGACCAATGCTGAGGTACTGAGTGTGGATACCAGTGGTGAGGGAGTAAAGGCAAAAGTTAAAACACAGGCTGGCGAAGTTACGCTTGAGGCTGATATTGTACTGAGCGCTGTGGGTGTGGTTGCCAATATTGAGGGTGTGGGGCTGGAAGAATTGGGTATCAAAACAGAAAAGGGAAAAATTATTGTGGATGCCAACCAGCAAACCAATATCGCAGGTATTTACGCCATTGGCGATTGCACACCCGGACAGGCCCTGGCGCATGTAGCCAGCAAGGAAGGTATCAATGCAGCGGAGCATTTATCAGGCCACCACCCCGAAGCCATTGATTATAACAATGTACCGGGCTGTACTTATTGCACACCAGAGATAGCCAGCGTGGGCTACACTGAAAAAGCAGCTAAGGATGCAGGCTATGAGGTGAAAGTGGGTAAATTTCCCTTTATGGCAAGTGGCAAGGCAAGTGCTTCCGGTGCTACCGAAGGTTTTGTAAAAGTGATTTACGACGCCAAATACGGTGAATTCCTGGGATGCCACATGATTGGCAGCAATGTAACAGAAATGATTGCGGAAGCGGTAACGGCACGTAAATTAGAAACAACCGGGCATGAAATACTCAACGCCATTCACCCTCACCCCACTATGAGTGAGGCCATGAAGGAAGCGACGGCTGTGGCTTATGGCGAAGCAATTGACATTTAATTGAATACATCAAATAAAATACAAAGGGGTTTGCCAAAAGCAGGCCCCTTTTTGTTTTGCTGCTGAAGGCTATTGCGTTATACCATTTTGACTTATAAATCAGACCGGGAAAAATGGTATAATGTGATGACGAAACAGAGCTTGTCACACCAAGACCGAAGCGTCTTGGCCGGCATGCATTGCGTTTCACTCTTTATCTATTGGTCTGTTTTCAATGCTTCGTCGGTATTACATAAAAGCGTAAATTGGTGTAAAAATAAAATTGGTAAACAATATGCAGCAGGTAAAAAACATCATCATTCCCGGCAGTGCTGGCAAGCCTATTGCGCTGGATATTTTTTATACCAGGTATGACCAGCCCCGGCCTGTGGTGGTATATGCTCATGGTTTTAACGGCTTTAAAGACTGGGGTAATTTCGACATGATTGCCCGGCGGTTTGTGCAAGAGGGTTTTGTATTGGTAAAGTTTAATTTTTCGCACAACGGCACCACACCCCAAACCCCTGAAGACTTTACCGACCTGGAAGCATTTGGCAACAACAATTACAGCATTCAACTGGCCGACCTGCAGCGGGTGATTGACTGGATTGCCGACCCGCAAAACCCTTGTGCTGCATACATTGACTCAGGTAATATCAACCTTATTGGCCACAGTATGGGCGGCGGCATAGCCATACTGCATGCAGCAGCCGACAGCCGTATTAAAAAACTCATTACCTGGGCCGCCATCAGCGAATGCAAAACGCCCTGGGGCAACTGGCCACCCGAAAAAATGCAGGAATGGGAAAACACAGGTGTGCAATACTATGCCAACAGCCGTACTAAGCAGCAAATGCCGCTGTATTACCAGTTGTACCTGGATTATATACAAAACGAGTCAGGTTTCAATATTCAAAAGGCCATCAGCAGCCTGCACATCCCCATACTCATCTGTCATGGCACCCTCGACCTGGCCGTACCTGTTGAAAAAGCATACCAGTTAAAAGCATGGCAGCCCGAAGCTGAATTATTTACAATAGAAACCGACCATGTTTTTGGCCGAAAACACCCGTGGACTGAGGAAGCCCTGCCGGAGGCAATGGGACAAGTGTTGGAAGAGGTTTTTCGCTTTTTGAAACGCCCGGCAGTTGATTAGACCTAACCCCATCGCTCTATGCCAAACCTGTCAGCTTATCAACTTTACTCCCTGTCGCACCGGGGCCTGCCTGCCAACTTATCAACTTTCACTTACCTTTGCCAAAATTTTTGGAATGATCAGGAGGATGATATTTTTGATGGCAGTGAGTTTGTTTTGCAGTACCACTATGGCACAGTCGCTTACCCAGGTAAAGAAAGAACTGGAAACCACCCCAGACCCCATTGGCTATGTAAAGTTTAAAATGAAAAAAAGGTTTAAAATTGATACCGTGGCTGTGTTGAGTACCAGCAGCTTTATGGGCAAGGCCGACAGCCTGGCTTACCGGGGAAAAGTGGGAAAAGTATATGGTCCATTTAAAAATGAAAACATACTGGTAAAGATACTGATGAAGGCGCCCAACACTTTCTATCATGTAAGTCATATACTGATAGATACTGCCACCTTTAGCAAAAACATTGCCGACAGCCTTGCTACGGCTTTGATGGGGAGGATAAAATCGGGCAGTGACAGCTTTGGCTCACTGGCATCGGTGTACAGCAGCGACAGGCCTTCTGCCATGAATGGTGGCGACCTTGGTTGGTTTGTACGGGGTGTTTTATTGCCGGAAATGGATGCAAAAGTAACAAAAGGGAAAAAAGGTGATATTTTTAAGATCTGGAGCCAGTCGGGCCTGCACATTGTAAAAATAACCGATAATCCCAAAAAAGATAATGGCTTTGCATTGCTGCTGAGGGTATTGCTGTAATGCTTAAATCATATCCCTGAGTTTAGCCACCACTTCGTCCACTTCCGCTTTTGTATTGTTTTTGCAGAAGCTGAAACGTACGGCGACCTGGTTGGGGTTGTTGTTAATGGCACGGATAACATGACTGCCGGCATCAGCCCCTGAGGTGCAGGCACTGCCACCACTTGCACAGATATTGGCTATATCCAGGTTAAAGAGCATCATTTCACTCTTCTCTGTTTTGGGAAAACTCACATTGAGCACTGTGTAAAGGCTGTTGCCCAGTACATCTCCGTTAAATGATACACCCGGTATATTCTTTTTCAGCTCATCGTACATGTAATATTTTAATGTTCCGATATAGGCACTTTCTTCCTCCTGTTTTTCGGTAGCCATTTCCAGCGCTTTGGCAAAGCCGATAATACCATACAAATTCTCAGTGCCGGCACGCATATTGCGTTCCTGTCCACCGCCATTGATATAGGGTTTTATGCGTACATTTTCGTTGATGTACAAAATACCCACCCCTTTTGGCCCGTGAAACTTATGCCCGGCCCCTGTTATAAAATGCACAGGTGTGTTGCGCAGGTCAAATGGAAAATGTCCCACCGTTTGTACCGTATCGCTGTGAAAAATGGCATTGTACAGGCGGCATATTTCGCCTGCAGCATGTATGTCCAGGATATTACCGATTTCATTATTGGCATGCATCAGGGTAACGAGACATTTCTCTTCACTTTTGGCCAGTATCTTTTCCAGGTCATCCAGGTCAATATGTCCATTGGGCAGCAACTTAACATAACTTACTTCCACTTCATCCCTGTGCCCTAGTGCCTCAACGGTATGCATGGTGGCATGGTGCTCAATGGGTGAAGTGATAATGCGGCGGCAGCCAAGATCCCTTACAGCAGCCGTGATGGCGGTATTGCAGCTTTCGGTGCCGCCACTGGTAAAAAATATTTCAGCAGGATGTGCATTCAGTATTTTGGCAACAACTTTACGGGCATTTTCAATGGCCATTCGGGTTTCCCTTCCATAGCTGTAAATGGAAGACGGATTACCAAACTTATCTGTGAGGTAGGGCATCATGGCTTCCAGTACAACCGGATCAAGAGCCGTAGTAGCTGCGTTGTCGAAGTATATTCTGCTCATATTATTTACGCTTGAAACGTTAGTATTATTAAAAGTGGACAGGGGACAGATTACAGTTTACAGGAGAACTGTGATATTTGCTGGCCAATAGACGCAGCACAGTAGCCTGCCTGTTTTTTTGCAATTAACCCTTAACTCGATCACTCATAAATCATGATAATCTCCACCATCAGCACATTACCACATCAGCACAACTTGTGCCGCTTTAGCGGTATCATCTCAATATCACATCAGCACATAATCACATCACTTCCTTAATATCCTGCATCAGCTTCATGGCAATATTGTTTGCAGTTGTTTCAAAATTGCTTTCGGCATAAATACGGATAATCGGCTCTGTATTGCTGGTTCGCAAATGCACCCAATCTGTATCAAATTCTATCTTCAAACCATCTTCCCTGCTGGACGGATTGTTCTTATACTTATCCTGTAGCTGGTCAAACAATCCGCTGATGTATTTTTTCCGGTCATTGTCATTGCCAAAAACCTTATCAAAACTGATCTTATTTTTGCTCATGAAATAGTCAGGATAAGTATTGCGCAACTGCCTTACACTTTTCTTACTTTGAGCAAGCTGGCTCAGGAAGAGCGCTATCCCTATCAGCGCATCACGTCCATAATGCAGGTCGGGAACAATGATGCCGCCATTGCCCTCTCCTCCTATCACTGCATTTACCGCTTTCATTTTATTCACCACATTCACCTCTCCCACTGCACTGGCTGCATATACTCCGCCATGCTTTTCGGTAATATCTTTCAGCGCCCGGGTACTGCTCATATTGCTTACCGTATTCCCCTTACGTTTGCCCAGTATGTAATCGGCTACAGCCACCAGTGTATATTCCTCACCAAACATGGTTCCATCTTCACACACAAAGCAAAGCCTGTCCACATCAGGATCAACCGCAATACCAAGATGCGCATTTTCCTTTACCACTTCGTTACTCAGCTGTGTTAAATGTTCCGGCAATGGCTCGGGGTTATGGGCAAAATTACCATAATTGCTGTCGTTAAGCACTATCACATCCTTTACACCCAATGCTTTCAGCAGCGCAGGTACGGCCACAGAACCGGTACTGTTTACTGCGTCCACCACCACTTTGAACTTTGCTTTTTTTATTGCAGTCACATCTGTCAGCGGATAATTTACCACAGCTTCAATGTGCTTCTTAAGAGCTGTATTGTCTTTTGTACAGGTGCCCAGTTTATCCACTGCTGCAAATACGAAATTTTCATCCTCAGCAATTTCCAGTATTTTTTCACCTTCGGCCCCGCTGATGAATTCTCCTTTATTGTTTAACAGCTTTAATGCATTCCATTCTTTGGGATTATGACTGGCCGTTAAAATAATACCACCCGCTGCATTTTCAAATACCACCGCCATTTCTACTGTAGGTGTTGTACTGTAATCAAGGTCTGTCACATCCAGCCCAAGACCAATGAGGGTATTAACAACCAGGTTTTTCACCATTTCACCACTCAGTCTTCCATCACGGCCGATGACCACTTTTCTATTATCGCTTTGCTGCATCAGCCATGTGCCGTACGCTGCTGCAAATTTTACCACATCCAGAGGCGTAAGGTTATCGCTGGTTGCTCCGCCAATTGTGCCCCGTATACCTGAAATACTTTTGATCAATGTCATTCACTGCAAATTTTGATAGGCGCAAAGATACAAAAAACCGGCCAAGGAATGACCAGCTGAGTAACGTTGGGTGCAGCGGATTCATCAGCACTTTTCAGTTTCTGCCAGTTAAAGAGTCTCCAATTCATCTTTATTCCCTATCATTTACCTCAATAACGGGAATTGGCAATTCCAGTCTGCCGTGGGCGGTGTCCCCACCGCCCACAACTAAAATGAAGTGCGACAATTTGAAATGCACCCGTAACTTTGATTACAGCGGGTTTATCAGCACTTTTTCAATTTCTGTCTGCTGATAAGCCACCAATGCATCATTATTCCCTATCATTTACCTCAATAACGGGAATTGGCAATTCCCCATTATATTTGCAGGATGCAACAGCCCTGGTTTAAAAACTGGTTCAATACGCCTTATTATCACCAGCTTTATTTTAAGCGTGATGAAAATGAGGCTGCGTCATTTATTGACAAGCTGATTGCATTGCTGCAACCGCCACCCGTATCTTCTATGCTGGATGTTGCCTGTGGAAAGGGCCGCCATTCCATTCACCTGGCACAAAAGGGATACGATGTAACAGGTATTGACCTGAGTGAGGACAGCATTGCTGAAGCCAAAGAGAGCGAACATGAAAACCTGCACTTTTACCAGCACGACATGCGCCTGCCCTTCCGTATCAACTATTACGATTATGCCTTTAATTTTTTTACCAGTTTTGGTTATTTCCGCACCCGCAGGGAACACGACAATGCCATACGCACCATTGCACAGAGTATAAAGCCAGGCGGCACACTGGTGATGGATTACCTGAATGTGCATTATGCTGAAGACCACCTGGTACACAGGTTTGAAAAAGAAATTGAGGGAGTTAATTATTTTATAACCAAATGGTATGATGAAACCCATTTTTACAAAAAAATAGTTGTGGAAGACGAGGCACTGGATGAACCGCTGGAATACACCGAAAAAGTAGCCAAGTTTTCACTGGGAGATTTTACTGAAATGTTTGCTTACCAGGGCCTTCAGCTGCAGGATGTATTTGGTGATTATGATTTTGGGCACTATGATGTTCGCAAATCGCCAAGAATGGTGATGATTGCAAAGAAAATGGGATAATACCGTTAAAGCGGCACAAGTTGTGCTGATGTGCTGATTTGCTGATGACTTCAGGCAATTTGCGCCCTTCGCCGCTTCCATACAAAAAATACCAGCATGGCAATCATAGCAGCTACTGACGATAATAGCAATGACTTTGTGAAATTATCCCGGTTGATAACAGCACCCAAACCCATGCCTGGCAGAAATTCCTTTTTATTACCATCCCTGTATGTAACCGCTTCTTTGATCTTCTTCAGCTTTATGATGCCTTTGCTGATACTTACCACCTCGTACATATCAGTGATGGCAGCTACCGATGGATTTCCGCTGCTGCTGCCTCCCAGCATTGCTGTTGTTTTGTACCATCTGCCTTTCTTATCTTTTGCCAATAATACCGATTTAAAGGCATCCCTTTCACCCGCAGCATACACACCATTGGCTTCAACAGCCAATGTATCAGGCGGATAGGCTTTATGGCCCCTGTCGTAATGATAGCGGTAATACAAACGGTAAAATGTATAGCCCCTGAATGCTGCGGTATTGCTGATGGTAAACTGGCGGCTTACCACACCAGGCTCTACTATATCGGCACTGGCAGTAAAGCCTGCAATTGTAAATGCTGCGATTAAAATCAGGGAAAGTTTCATGCAAAAATTTTATTAAATCTACACAATCTGGAGAATAAATAAAAAACAATTACTTTTTTAACCAGTATCCAATGGTGATTTAAAAATCAACAGGGTTCTTTTTGAAGAAGGAACGGAGCATGGAAGCAAATTCTGCTTTGCCCGACTCTGCCTGATATAAATATTGATATACTACCAGTTTTGCCTGCTGCTTCAGCTCAGGATGCGTATCAGGAATACCTTTTGCTAACAGATAAATATTTCTTACAGGAGCAAGAACTGTTCTTCGTTTCTCGTTGAGTGATTCCCTGTCAAGCCCCAACTTTTTGATGGTTCCCTCTCCCCTTACATTACCGTTTACTGCCACTGGTATCTCCTCTCTAAAAAAGATAAAATCTTCCGGGTTTTCATTGGCTGGATGAATCAGTACAGGTTGTTCATCGGCAATAACCTGCTGGTGTGAGTTAGCTCTAGTGGCAGCGTCCAGCAAAGGGAAGTGATTTTTTTTATGGGTTTGATTACAAATTTGGCAACTGAACAATAAATTATCCCAATCATAAGCCAGCCAGTAATAACCCGGTTTGTTCAGCGGTTCATTCTCCTGTACCCAGCCGGCCTTAGGGCGAAAATGCTCCACATCACCATGAGCGATATGGGTAAAAGCAGCTTCACAATAGCAACACTTGCTCTGATGACTATTAATCAATAACGCCTTCACATCAGCATGTCCGTAAATATTGCTCTTAAAATCTTCGGCGCTAAAATCTCTTTCGCCATTATTGTATCTTTCCTGTAACTGTTGAATGGAAGCAGCACCTTTGGTTTGCAAAACAAATGGTGCAGGTGTATGGATTTTGCCGGTAATCTGTATCATGGCCGGATGCTGGTTATACTTTTTGCGATTGCAGGTATTCCGCTGCTTTACGGATTATTTCCATGGCATCATTATCTGCTGCATTATCGGCCGTTGGTAAACTGCGTGATTTTTCGTTTAATTCAGTCAGCCGTTCCTTTTCATCAGTTGTCAATTCCTGCTTTTGCAGCAGCCCTTTGCGCTCTGTTAACCATTTTTCAGTTTCAGGGCCACGGGTACTGTCAATGCCGAACAGGTCGCTGCTCATAATCTGGTCGAGCCGCCAGTTGTGTACCGATTGTATATCATTATCTATCACCACATGGTCGCCTTCCTTTTTTAGTAGCACAATATTTGCATCGGCCGGGGCGGCCTGTACTACCAGCGGGCTGTGTGCCGTAACCACAAACTGTGTTTTAGGGAAACGCTCTGTTAAATAATCAAATATTTTACGCTGCCATTTTGGGTGCATGTGCAGGTCAATTTCATCTACCAGCACAATAGCAGGTTCAGCCAAGGGATTATCGCTATCGGGATAACGCTCAAATAAGCGGGCTGCCAAATCCACCATCCAGGCCACCATGGTTTTATAGCCGAGGCTTAACTGATGGATAGATACCCAGCCGGACAATTCCGTTTTGAATTGCACAGATGATTTTAGCTCTTCTTTGGTAGGTTCGGTAAAACGGATTTCCGTTACATCAGGCAATAAATCTATTAGTATTTGCTGTACCTGGTTTCGCTTATTTATTGCAAAATTTCTTACATCTGATTGCTTGCTGGCCGCATAGTCTAATTGCATGAGCCATTCTTCGGCGTTGATGAGTTTGGCATCATCGTTAAAAAGTGTTTCCGAATTAGAAGACTTAGCAGAAGGAAGCAAAGTATAGTTTATACTCCGGTTGGCTCCATATCCAAAGCATTTCAATTGCAGTAATTTATCGTTATTTGTTGGAGTTACACCAGATTGTTCGTCCCCATAAAAAGCCAATCCTATCCTATCTATTGAAAAGTTGCCCACTACCCTTTTGGCTGCGGGGCGTTTTCTCTCTTGAATCAAAACCTTGGCATGAGCATAACCCATTTTTACAAATTCTGGATCATAAGGCTTACTCCGATAACTTTTATGAAAGCCATCTGGTGCATAAAAAAAAGTTTCCCCATCGCCTTCATTTACATTATTGCCTACTTCTAAACCTGCCAATATCTGCAATATCGTCGTCTTCCCCGTTCCATTATCCCCCAATATCACCGTCCATTGGCACCAGTTGCCGAGGCCATCGCTCAGGTCAAGCACTGCCTTTTCGCCAAAGCAGCGCACATTCTCCATTTCCAATTTCAAGAAATAGACCGGTTCACTCATTTTTTATTTTTTTGTATCGTAAAGTTAGCCAAAATTATAATAATTGCCAGTATTTAGGTTTTGCAATAAAAGGTATCGCTTCAGTACTGGTTTTCCCACAGAAAGGACTCATCACTCATAACAAAAAAATCTCCCTTTTGCACATTTGCCCATTGGCCTGTTTGCACATTTATTACTGTTTATTATTCACCAGCATCCACTTCGCAGTTTCGTAAATAGCCGATGTTAATTGCGAAAGATGCTTTTTTACCGAATCGGTTTGTTGCTGGGTAAGTACCGGCAGCCCCTGCTTTACCGGCTCCAGTGTTTCTTTGGTAAACCACAGGTGCTTGGCGTAATAATAATTGTCTGTCACCACACCAATTTTACCCTCATCATGATGAATGATGAACGCCGCATTTTCCTTACCTGTCTGTGTGAGCAGGTCACGGCCCAGGGTTTTATTGGTATATGGCTGGTGTATCATACCGGCTATCGTTGGCATGATATCGATTTGCGAAACGGCTTCTTCCCTTTTCTCAGCATTAATCATGGCCGGGGCATAAAACAGCAGTGGCACATGCTCATCGGTCAACCGGTGCTGCGTCCACGCATCCGGGTAAAGATTACCAGCATTGCCGCTTACACCATGGTCGCCCACAAATACAAAAATGGTATTGTCAAAATAAGGGGATTTTTTTGCAGCTTCCATGTATTGTTTAAAACAGTAATCACTGTAAGCAAAAGCATTGAACTCCTTTAACGACTCAAAGCCATTGGCCTTCAGTTCCTCATCAGATATAGTTTGCTGCACAAAGTCGTTGTCTTCCTTTGGAATGGTAAAGGGCCTGTGATTACCTGCAGTTTGTATAATGGCAAAAAATGGTTTTCGTTCTTTTGACAGCCGTGCATTTGCCTCCAAAAACAAATTTTTATCGCTGATGCCCCATACATTCAGCTCCTTCGATTCATACTTGCCTTCCTCAAACATATTCAGGCCGTTGATATTGTGCAGCAAACCTTTAAAGTTATTGAAATCGGTACTGCCTCCCAGGAAATAGAATTTTTTATAATCCTCAAAATTATTGATGATGGTATACTGGTTGACTGACTGCTCATTGCGGGTACTGAATTTGTACAGCTGCACATCGGGTATGCCTGTGATGGTGGCAAATACCCCCCTGGCTGTACCGAATGTGGCTGAGAAACATTTGTTAAAAAACAACCCGTCTTTGCAAAGCTGGTTAAAGTAGGGAGTAGCATCCAGTTTATTGCCGCTCATGCTGCTTTTATACATGCTGAAGCTTTCACAAATAACCAGTACTACATTGGGCTGGCTCTCAATGGATTTGCTGCCCGGAAAAAATGTGCGTTTGTAATTATACGGAGCAATATGCTGTTTGTCCAGTTGCAGAAAATCAGCAATAACCGGGTAGTTTTCCTTTGTTTTGCTGAAATCAAAAACCGGGGTACGCATTTTAAGCGTGGAAAAAAAACTCTGCATGGGATTGAGGGCCAGCGAGGTTTTAAACAGGTCATTCAGCCTGAAAGCATCTTTCCAGCGCAATGGTTGCAGTGTAAAAAAACCGTACACAAACCAGGCAAGCAAGCCAATGGCAGCAAAATGCCACCGCTTGCGGTAAGAGAATTTGTGAATGCTTACATTTTTTTCCTCAATGCTTACCTGCGTTTTTCTTGCCATCCACATCATCATCAGCACTGCTGCAATCAACCCCACAGTAATCCATACAATGGGGTAACTTTCCCTTATCATCCTGAAAGAAATGGCAGGGTCTTCGGCAAAATTGAGTGAACTGGCTGCCAGGCGGGTTTGGTTATAAGCGAAATTGCCCATATCTGCCCCAAAAAAGAAAAACAACAGCAATGTGAATATGGCAATGTACAAAGTCCACCCTTTTTTGCTTTTTTGAGAGTAAAATGGCGACAACCTCGGTACTACTGAAAGACAGGCTATAGGCAGCAAAATGATGGCTATCCAGCGTAAATCATACTTTAACCCCAGCCAGAATGGCCTTGGCAATTCCTTGTAGGGTACATACTCCGGCTTAAAAAATACTACAGTACCTATCCTGAATGCAGTAAAAATTATCAGGTAAATGAAGAATAACTTTACTATCCACTGAATGGTTTTGGGCACCCTCAACCTTCTGAGCATAATGGTTACTACTGGTTTTTAATTTGAAAAGGCAGCTAAGTTAGTGTAAAAAAAGCATTTTTGGGTAAAAATTCGATTGTCATTATCGATGTGCGTTGATCGATGGGCGATGATCGTTGTGTATTGGGTGTATCAAGGATTATTTCAATTACACGTATTTCGCCTGCAAAGGGGTTCAGGCTTTGCCACATTTGTAATTTCAACAAACTGAAAAGTTGATTCGTTTAAAAGTTCCCCGATTTTTAATTTCTCATTCTTAATTCTTAATTGACTCCTTTTTGTTATTCACCAGCAACCATTTGGCTGTTTCATAATAAGCCTCAGTAATACTCCTCAGGCCACTGCGCAGGCTGTCGGTTTGCTGATTGGACGGCACCTCACCATTCTGCTGCATATACACCAGCTCCTCTCTGCCCGATTTGGAATTGATGCGGTAGTAATAATCGTTTGTGATGATGCCGGTGGTTTTTTCATCATGGTCGATGATAAAAGCCCGGGGTACCCTTGCTGTATCAAACAGGTTATTGCCCATGGCACTGTTGCGGTATGGTATATGCAGCAGGCTGGCAATGGAAGGCAGTACATCAGCCTGGGAGGCCACATCATTGATTTTTTGCGGCTGCACAAATCCTGGTGCATAAAACAGCAGCGGCACATGCTCGCAGGTTAGGCCCTGCTTTGTATAGCTTTGTGGCAGCATACCAGCCGCATCGCCCCGTATACCGTGGTCGCCAACAAATACAAAAAGCGTATTGGCAAAATACTTTTCCTTTTTTGCCGCCTCCATAAACTGCTGAAAACAGAAATCAGTATACCGGAAAGCATTCATCTCGTCGTTATTTTCAAAGCCGTATTTTTTCAGGCTGTCCTGTGGAAATTTCAGCAACTTAAACTGTTCCCTGTCCTCAGCCGGGATGGTATATGGCCTGTGATTGTCAGCCGTTTGTATAATGGCAAAAAATGGTTTCACCTCTTTGGCAAGCCTTGCATTGGCTTCCAGCAAAAGGTTTTTATCACTAATGCCCCATACATCCACTTTTTTGGCTTTAAAGTTTTCCTGGCTGAGCATGTTGAGGCCGGCAATATTATTGGCCATCAGGCCCTGAATATTGGCCCAGGTAGGGTCGCCGCCGAGGAAGTAGTATTTTTCATAACCTTTAAAATCATTGATAATGGTATGCTGGTCTACTGCTGCAGGATTCCTGCTGGCTGTTTGCGGACTTTGCACATCGGGTATACCCGTAATGGTGGCCCATACACCCCTGGCCGTACCATAAGCAGGCGTAAAGCAGCGGCTGAAAAAAATGCCGTTTTTGCACAAGTCATCAAAGTAGGGCGTGGTATTCAGCGGATTGCCCCACATACTGCTTTTATAGGCGCTGAAACTTTCGCAAATAACCAGTACCACGTTGGGCTTACTGGTATTGCTATCTGCAAACTGGTACTGCCTGTTGTAATGCAATGCAGCCGTATCCGGATTTTGTACACCGAAATAAGCAGTCATTTCAGGATAATATGCCCTTACTTTTTTAATATCCGGCTTCGAATTACGAAAACTGAGTGTACTGAAAAAACTCTGTATGGGATTCAATGCAAGGTTGGCCTTAAAATCATCACTAAGGGTATAAGCATCACTCCAGCGCAAAGGGAACTGGCTTACTTTTCCATATACCAGCAGACCAAATAGCAAAACTGCGGCTGTATAAATACCTGCCCCGCTACGCCTGTTGGCAACCTGCTCCGTTTGGTAATGGCGCAGCAGACGGGCAAAAACAAACACCGCCAATGAGGTAAGCAGTACAAACAACAGTAATATTTTCAGCAACGGGTAACTCTGCCACATCATCTGCATTGATATGGCTGCATCGCCTGCATAGGTGAGCACACTGGCATTGAGGCGCTGGTGCAGGTAATCGTAATGGTAAAAATCAGCCCCGTAAAAAACCAGCATTACCAGGAACAACAGGGTTAAAAAAGGAGTCCAGAACCTTGCCGCTGCATAGTTAACAAAAGGATTCAGCCGCTTAAAGCTGCAAAAAAGCAATACCAGTAAACCCAGGCCGCAGGCTACACGGGCATCAAAACGCAAGCCCATTATGAAAGCTGAGCCGGAAAAGCCCTTACCGGGTGGATTGTACTGCCAGTAAAAAACCATACGCAGCAGCACCATAGCCAGCAACCAGCTAAGTACTATTGAAATAACCCAGCGGAGCAGCCGGGGCAACCTTTTTATTAATGCCATTTGGTAAAATTAAAGCTGGGAGCAAATCTGCAGAATAACTGCATTGCCTGTGCAAATTTAGCTAAAATAACAAGAGGCTGCCCTAAAAGGCAACCTCCAAATATTTATACGATAAAAAACAAACCAAACTGTATCATCAGCTATGCCCCATAGTACAGTTAACCGCAAAATGAGGGCTGCATGGATGCACGGCCAGTAAGCTTTGCTTTACAGTAAGCGTAAACCATTAAAGTAACATTTATACAGATTTAACACCTACGTTGTTAAAACAGCATCAAAGTTAACTTTTACAGGCTTAATTGCAACCCCCTTGCGTACTGCCAGGAACTCAGGCCTTGGGTGTTCAATTTCAAGCGGCTCATTACCAGTATGATTGTAAGTAAGCAGATAAGTATGCCTGGGCCATGGAGACAGGTTATTGGAAGATGCGTGAAACACATTTCCGTGAAAAAACAATACTGAACCTGCCGGTCCGGTGGCAGATACCAGGCCATTGCTTGTTGCCCAGTTGCGGATTGTTTGCTGATTGAGTTTATACTTGAGGTCGGCTGTGAGAGAGGTCATGTATTCCGCTTTTTGCAGATATTTAGCATATTCCTCATCACTCAATTCAGCCTGGTGTGCTTCATTGTCTACAGTGCCGGTTTTATGTGAGCCGGGTATCAGCAGCATCGGGCCGTTAAACTCGGTTACGTCATTCAGGAAAATCATGGCTGTAAGCACATCGGGCCGGGGCATGCCATCATCCTGTTTCCAGTAGGTATAATCCTGATGCCATTCCCACCAATCACCGCACATGGCAGCTTTTGTATTTAGTTTACCCTGGTATAGATACACCTCACCATCCAGCAATTGGGCAGTTGGGGCTGCCACACGCTCATCTCTTGAAACCAAATCAAACAGTTCATTTGTAAAATGCGGAGCAAAAAAAGAGCGTACCGACCCGCTTTTTTCAAGTATGCGCCGTGGGCAGTCTTCTGCAATTACAGATTCCATTTCGGAACACATAAGATTTGCTTCATCAGCAGTAAATACATTTTTAACCAGCAGATAGCCATTCTCATGATAGAAGGCTACTTGTTCATTTGTCAATTTCATAATTGATTATTTATAGATGAATGGGAGTGTGTCAATGGCGCACAGGTACATACGCAGGATTGCAGCACAGGTACTGTAACCTGTGCCGGAATCTCTGCAAAAAATTATGGAGATGAAACCGTCGTTAGTTGGCCGGATCCTGCTTTGCTTCAGCAGGAACAACATCAAGGAATTTGGGAGCTTCTTCTTTTTTGCGTATGCCAAAATTATAGCGTATGTTAACACCAATACGCCGGGTGTCTGACTCTCTGAAGCCATTGGCATTTACACTGCCCTGTTTTAAGACAAACCGGTAGTTGTTATCAAAGAAAACATCAGATACAGACAATGTCAGCATCAGTTTTTTCCTGAGGAACTGCCTGTTTACACTCAGGTTTACAAAACCAAACTTACTCAGCTCATAAAACTGCTGCAGGCCGTTAAATCTTACAAAAGCGTTAAAATAGGCTGAAGACCTGTCATCAATCTTGTACCGCTCGTTTGTAAACAACGTCCAGGTGCCACGTTTGAAAGAAACGGGCCTGGATTCATACACACCTTCATACGAAACATGATTATACTGAGCGCCTGCAAGAAAGAAAAATTTGCCCTGTGGAGGAATCAATGCGGTGCCCCTGAGGTAAAACTCCCTGTTAGTACCAATGTTTTCATAAGTACGGTAAGCACCTGCCCGGTTACTGTCTGCCTGGTACACCACCGAAGAGAACAAATCACTTGTACGGTTGATACCGGCTGCAAAAATGGGCATATCCTCCACGCTTACATTCATTTCGTAGTTATTAGTAAACTGTGGCCGCAGCGATGGAGAACCGGCTTCATAAAAATAAGGATCAACATACCTTGGCAATGGATTAAGTAAGTTATAGTCGGGCCTTGTTATGGATTTACGGTAAATAAGGAATGCTTTAACGGGATACCCTCCTACCGAAAACAGTTTGCGGCTGATAAAAAGATACGGGAACAGATCCTTCCTGCTTACCGAAAAAGACGTATCAGCAGGTATGGTTACATTACCTTTCATGCTTGTTGTTTCAAGCCGCAAGCCTGATTTTATCACAATGCCCGAAAAGTTTTTTGTAAACTGCACATATCCTGCACCTATATTTTCCCTGTAGGAGTATGCGTTCGTTCTTTTTGTATCTTCCGAAGGCAGCCCGTTTTTATAAATAAAATAATTATTACCTCCATTAAATTCGAGTATGCTCAGCTTTGCACCTGCCTCAAGCTGGTAACCACTGGCAAATTTTTTACGAAAATCGCTTTGCAGCACCAGCGTGTTATTCAGGCTTTGGTTATTGCCATAACCGGTTTCGTTAAAAGCGGCGGGCGCAGAATATCCTGAATTGTACTTTTGTGCCAGTTCATTATCAAGGTGACTGTAAAATACATCTGTTGTCCACTCCGTATTGGTTGAATCATTTTTATACTTGAGGGTGGCATTGGTACTGAACAGGATATTGTCAGCATCATCATTGGTAATGCCATTGATGTAGGAAAGCAGTACCGGTGTACTGAGCATACGAATGGAAGAACTGCTGCTGTTGCGTACCTCTGCCTTTCCGGCGGTGAAGCGTACATCTGCACCCAGTTCCCATTTTTTGGCAAGCTCATAAGTAATGCCTGCACCTGCAAAAATTGATTTGCCGGGCGTACGCAGATAAGATGCCTGCCGTATGAGGGTATCAGTCCCCAATCTCCGGTCAAAACCAAGGCTGTTGTAATTATCCCTGGCTGTTACCTGTGTATTGATGTAGGTGGTTGTACGGCCCCTGCTGTTATTAAGGTTAAAACCGGCAAACTGGTTGCCATAATTACCCTGGTTAAAACCGGCAGACACACTGCCCGTTAACCCGATTTTAACTCCTTTTTTCAGCACTATATTTACAATTCCACCGCTGGTGGATGCATCGTATGCTGTTGACGGATTGCGGATGATTTCAACTTTTGAAATTGCCCCGGCCGGCAGCGACTTGAGCATGGAGCTCATGTCGGCAGCACTCATTCGTGTATTGCGGCCATTGATGTAAATTACCGCAGGCGTAGTACTGCTGAGGTACACATTACCATCCTGGTCAACAAACAGCCCCGGTGTTCTTTCCACCACTTCAAAAGTATTGGTTGAACTTGCAGCCATACTTTCCACATCCACCACTATTTTATCATCAACCTGGCGCACCGGCACCCTTACTGAGTTAATTACCACATCGGCAAGCGCTTTATAAGCAGGCTCTGCAATAAAGGTGAAATTTTGTACCGGCTGGTTGATTTTAATGCCCTTTTCCACGTCTTTGTATTCCGACGCTGTAATTTTCACCGTATATGTCTGCCCGGTTGTAAGCGTAGTTTTTATAACCCCTTCCTTGTCTGCTGTAAATTTAATTACAACACCTGTGTCCATCCGGTCGGTAATTATAAAAGTAGCGAAAGAGACAGGTTCATTCTTTTTATTGATAAGCCTGATGCTTACATCAGACTTTTGCGAATAAACCTGGGTAGCAATAATGCCTGCCACCAGCAGCAGTGTGAAATGTTTCATATTTATTTTTTACTGTTCGTATCCAGATGAAATTACCGGGCAGGTTTTTTGCCTGCCATTTATGGCCTATGTCGCTTTTAATGATTTAATAGGATTTTGAAAGGCTGCTTTTAACGCCTCGTGGCTTACTGTTATCAGTCCTATAACAAAGGGGATAACCAGCGCCACCAGCAATATGCCCGGCCCGATGCTGATATGATACTGGTAGCCGCCAAGCCATTTACTCATGGCAAAGAAAGTAACAGGAGCTGCTATCAGGTACCCGACCAAAAGCGGTTTTGCCAGTTCCTTTATAAATATATTCACTATATTTCCTACTGATGCACCCAAAGTTTTACGCACACCAATTTCTCTTGATTTTTGTACTGCCACAAAAGCTATAAGGCCGTACAAGCCAAGGCAGCTTATAATAATTGCAATGATGCAGAATACACCGATGAGCTTTTGTACGATTTCTTCCACCACATAAAATTTACCAATATGATCGGCCAGGAAGTTAAGTTCGTAAACATATTCGGGAAATTCATCAGTCCATATCTTCTCCACCGTTTTTATCGTATTATCCAGTCCGGCAAGTGACACTTTAAGCGCATAGTTCCGGTACCATTTAGGGTCGTTGAGAATGGCGCAGGGCATTATCTTATTACGCAGCGAGTTAATGTTAAAATCTTTAACAACCCCCTGTATGATATATTCAGTTTGATTGAAAATGATTTTTTTACCGGGTGCATCCTTAACTGCAAGCCCGGGTATGGCTTTTACAAACGTCTCATTTACAATCATGCGTACCGAAGTATCGGCTTTGTCAAAATCACTTCCGGCAAGAAGCTGCAGCCCGAATGTTTTGATGTAATTTTCATCACCCCTTTTTACATTAAACATGGTCTCTTTTCCCGGCTCTGCCTTCTGGAAATAAAACGGGTTGGTGATATTGGACCGGTATGCCGGCGGTGTATGCATCAGGCTTACTTCCTGCACCGTGGAGAGTGCTTTCAGCTTTTGATATACGGCAGCATGCCTTGCACTGTCGGTTCCCGGGATCGGCACCACCATAATGCCATTTTTATCAAAACCCATGGAAGCTTTTTTGGTAAACCGTATCTGTTCAGACATTGTAAGGGCAGAAATGATGAGTCCGTAAGCTATTACACACTGCAATATTACAAGGGCCCTTTTAAGGGATAGCCGCCCTGCTGTTTTGGCATTTATCTTCTGGCTCAGCGCCTGTATGGGATGAAAGCCCGAGAGCACCATGGCTGGATAGAGCCCGGCAAGTACCCAGGTAAATAAAAATATCACTGCCAGGAAAACCACTAATGGCAGGGTTGGCTTAAGCGATACGGAAAACACTCCCAGAAACAATTCGTTTAATGATGGTAACACCAGCCATGCAAGCAGCAGGGCCAGAGCCACTGCAATAAGAGTTACTACTGCTGTTTCCAGCATAAATTGTGTAATAAGCTGCCTGCGGGTAGCGCCAATCGTCTTTTTTACACCTACTTCTTTTGCACGGGTTAACGCCTGTGCTGTGGACATATTGATAAAATTAACACAGGCGGTAACAATCAAAAACAGTCCTACAAGGGCAAACGACCACAATAAGATTTTACTCAGGTATGCTTCGTATTTTGTATTGAGATGCACATCACTAAGCGGCTGGATGTGAAAACTGCGTGTTTTAGCATCATCACCCGTGAGGTATTTGGTGCCCAGTTTGCTCAGGTCCTGCTCATATACTGCTGCACTGGCACCATCTTTTAATACAGTAAAGCACTGGGTAAAAGACCGGGTATCGTTCCAGTTGCTGGTCCACAAAGGCTCAAAAGCAGCCCTGGAAGAATAAGAAACAAATATCCGCTGACGGAAGAATGTGTTATCGGGAATGTCATCCACCACACCCCTGATTTTAACAGCTATTTTATTATCAAGCCGCATTTCCCTGCCAATGGGGTTTGCCGTACCAAAGTACTTTTCAGCATATCCTTTTGTGATTACGGCACTGAGGGAATCTTTCAGCACAGCAGCATCACCCTGCAGCCACTTATAGCTGAATATATCAAAAAACTGTGGTTCAACAAATGCCACGGCCTCCTGTTCTTTAGCCTTTACAAGAGGCACCACCGTATCACCGGGGTTCCAGCTTGACACCTGTGTTTCCTTATACCAGTTGATCAGTGCTACTTTATCCAGGTAGGGGTAATCTTTTCGTACAGCATCAGCAATGGTGCTTGGAACACCAGGGGCAGACTCCCTGTCGCCATTAATATAATTGTAATTGGTTACAATACGATAGGTGGATGCACGCAACGGATGATAGTCGTCGTATGTAGTATGCAGGTAAGCCACCAGAAAAACGAGCAGTGCACAGCAAATACCCACTGCAAGCCCGGTTATATTGAGGATGGTGATAAGCTTATTCCTTAAGAAAGTCCTGAAAGCAATTTTTAAAATCATAATCGTTAGTAAGTTTGAATTAATATACATTCATCGTTATGAAAAGTTCTCAGGACTGAACCTGCCCGTCCAGCACTTTTACGATGCGGTCGCTGTAGCCGGCATCATGGTCAGAGTGTGTAACCATTATTACGGTAGTGCCTTCTTTGTTGATTTCCTTTATTAGATTCATCACTTCTGTACGTGTTGCTGAATCAAGGTTACCGGTAGGCTCATCTGCAAGCAGCAGTTTTGGGCTGTTCACCAGGGCCCTTGCCACAGCAACCCTTTGCTGCTGACCGCCGGACAATTGATTGGGATAATTTCCCCTGCGATGTGCCAGCTGCATGCGCTCCAGCAGGTTGTCCACCCTGGGCTTACGGTCGGCTGCCTTAACACCAAGGTAACGTAACGGAAGTTCTATATTTTCGGCCACCGTCAGTTCATCAATCAGGTTAAAATTCTGGAAAATAAAGCCCAGATTCTTTTTCCGCAACAGGGTAAGCTTTGCCTCACTGTAGCCCTGTACTTCTTCGCCCATAAAACTGAACACACCACTGTCGGCTACATCAAGCATGCCAAGTATGTTCATCAGTGTGGATTTGCCGCAACCCGAAGGCCCCATTACCGATACAAATTCGCCTGCAGAAACAGTCAGGCTCAGTTTGTTAAGTGCTGTTGTTTCTGTTTTACTTGTCCTGTACACTTTTACCAGGTCTTTTATCTCAATCATGTTTGTAATTTTATTTCTTAAATTATTTGTTGTAAATGGTATTTTATGACCTTAAGAATTTACGTTGTTGTTTTACGGAGAAGTTTTCTGGCGTTGTCAAATGCCTCTTTTCTGCCTTCCTGTTTTGCGGCCCCGCTGTTACCCAGCAGTTCATTCAGGTAAGCGGATAATGTTTTGATATTAGGGTATTTATAAAGTGCCACCTCATCAATTACAATACCATACTTTTCTTCGATTTCGTTCTTTACCGAATGTACGATGATGGATGTGGCTCCCATATCAAAAAAATTATCCCGTACGTTTACTGTTTCTGTCTGCAAATGACGGGCAAGCATTTCCACCATGTGCTTTTCGATGTCAGTTTTTGCAATATTCAGCTGGTTGGGTTTTTCCCGGAGCAGCAGTGCCGAAATCTGTTTGGCGGTATCGTCAAACTCCCCATTAACAAACATCTCCCGCAGCCTGAACCGCTGTATTTTACCGCTGGTTGTTTTTGGAAGCATACTCACCGGCAACACCCTCACTACATCAACCCCCACTTTTGCAGCAGCAGCTTTGCGAACAGCAGAGATTCCCGGCACAAAATCGGCAACAGGACCTGCATGTGTTACAAAAACAATCACTTCATCCTGGCCAATTTTATCATTGTACACACCTACTGCAGCAGCCCGCCTGCCTTTCATCCAGGGTACCGACTCAATTACATTGTCAATATCATTTGGGTAATAGTTTTGTCCCCGGTGTATAATCACTTCTTTTTGCCTTCCCACTATTACCAGTTCATCATTGATTAAAAATCCCAGGTCGCCGGTATTCAGCCAGCCTTCTGCATCAATCAGCTGTGCTGTAGCCACCGGGTTGTTATAATATCCTTTTGTTACACAGGGGCCCTTTATGTGGATGATTCCTACTGATTTTTCGGGCAGCACTTCATTATTTTCATCTCTGATGATGACATCAGTTGATGCATGTATACCAAGATTTACGAATGGAATTGCATTTTGTTCCTCCGGCGTCAGTAATTCAACATTTTCTCCTGCTTTCAGCCGGAGCCTGTTTACCCATAGCACATCAATGGGTGCCCTGCTTTTTTGCCCGGTTACAAGTAAAGCAGCCTCAGCAAGGCCATAGGTGGGTCGTATTACGTCTTTAGCCATACCATATGGTGATAATTCATTTACAAACTTATAACAAATTTCCGGATTAATCTGTTCCGCCCCGTTTGCCAGGAACTTAACTGCGTTGAGGCTGCTGGGTGCATAAGCTCTGCCTGCACAATTGTTTACGTAGTAGGCATAACCAAAATTGGGAGATCCGCTTACTGTAATCTTATATTTCACCATCAGTTCTACCCACAAATGAGGTTTGGTCATATACAGCATTGGTGGCAGAATGTATTGGTCGGCATTAAGGAAAAGCGGCATTGTATGAAAGAAGATGATGCCCATATCGTGGGTAAGTGGCATCCAGCCCAGCACCTTTTCATCCTCAGTCATGCCGGTGTTATAAGTCATGTCAATCACATTCTGAATAATAGCCCTGTGTGTATTCATTACACCCTTGGGGGCTGATGTGGAGCCTGATGAAAACTGCAGAAAAGCTACATCATCTTCCTCTGCCGGGGAGGGCTCGGCTTTTTGAACTTTCTCAAGCAGGGGCATACTGTCAAGAAACCGGGAAACACCAGCTCCAAACCTTCTGAAAAAATTCATCGAAAAAGCATCACGTACACGCTGCTCGTATGCCGACACATCAGATACAATGAAAGGATCGTCAAGTATATCGATCACTTTTTCAATTTTATCAACCACCATATCACCCAATCCGAAAGTGATGGGAACCGGAAGTATCTTACCAAGGATACAGGCCCAGAATATCTTTACAAAAACGATATCAGACTGCATTTGCATTACCAGCTGGCTGCCTTCTTTCAGGCCCTGCTGCCGCAGGTTGTGCAGCACATACAAACAATCTGTATACAGCTCATGATAAGTGATTCGTTCGGTTTTACCTTCATCAGTAATAAAGCAAATACCCTTGTCATCAGGCTGCTGCTCAATTCTCCTGAAAATGTCGTGCAATACTTTCAATTATGTAAAATTTAAGATTTATTAATTTTCTTTTTTATTATTTCTGCAGAATACCACAACTCCTTTTCATTGCTGAACAGATCTGTGAGGCAACGCCTGTCGGATACTGGCGGTATCAGCTGTACAATTCGACACTGCCCCTTTCCGCTACCGTTTTAACAGAATGCATTTTGCCCGAATCCATTTTGTATATCTTATCAGCTACATCAAAAAAGGCATCGTCATGTGTAATTACAATAAGAATTTTGCCCATATCACGCAAAGCGGGCAGCAAATGCCTGTAAAAATATATTTTGAATTCCGGATCCTGGTCGGCCGCACATTCGTCAAGCAGCAATACAGGCCTGTCTTCCATCAGGCATTGAATAATAGCAAGCCGCTTACTTTGTCCCCTTGAAAGATCAATGGTACTGAATTCACTTTCAGCGAAACTTACTTTATCGTCTAATTTCATGGCAACTGCCAGTTTGCTGAACTCTTCCTGGTTTATTTCACGTTCTGCATACACTTTTTTGAAAAGGTGGAAGTCGCTGAAAATAACAGAGAAATACTCTCCCAGGTGGCCTTTCTCAGGGGCTTTACCGTCTATAAGTATACTTCCATCCTTTGGTGTATACAGGCCGCACAATAATTTTGCAAGGGTTGTTTTACCACTGCCATTACCGCCAATTAAAAAAGTGATTTCACCCCTTTGTGCTGAAAAATCAACAGGACCAATAAAGTACTGCTCACCGGCTTTTTCATCAGATTCGTACTCAAAAAAGATATCCCTCGCCTCTATTCTGTCAACCACTTTTCCGGTAAAGGAAATTACATCCGGCTTAAGCCCGGGCGCCTGAACCTGTGGTGTTCCAAGGCTTATATTATCTGCATTGCCGTTATCACCAGAAATGAATTGCCGGATACGGCGTAACGATGTTTTTACTGATACAATTTCGGGTATGGCCCTTATAATTACATTGATTGGCCCCCACAGAAACAATGCTGCAAGTACATACCCCACCAGCTGCTGCTTGCCCGTGCCAAACAACACGGGAAAGGCAAAACAGGTAAACCCTATGCTTACAATAAAAGCCATATCAGAAATCATCACCCGGTTGATGTATTTTTTGGCAGCTCCATGGTTAAGGGCTGTGTATTCGGCACTCAGTTGCTGTACTTCCTCCCGGTACTTGCTGCGTTTCAGCTCATGAAGGGAAAGCTCCTTAAATCCATTAACGATTCCCAGCAACCGGTTCATATACTTACTGCGTACCCTGGCGGCATTGTTAAAAAATACGGCAGTTTTAAGTCCCATAAAATAATGCAGTGAAAGTATGATTGCCACTACAGAAAATACTATAACAGCACCTGCCGCATTACTGAAAAGCAGGTAAATCATCACCGCAATTACAGTAAGCAGGTTGGTATATAAAGCCACCAGGTTGCTGGAAAAATTAGATATCTGGTTTACATAATCGCCAAGCACCATAAACAGGGAGCCTTTCTGCTTTTTTTCAAAACGCTCAAAGCCAGATAGAAAAACCTCTTTGATTATCTTTCCGTTAAGGTCAGCCGTAACATTTTCTGATATGACCAGGGACCACACTTTTACTTTTTTGGTAGTATACGCAAAAAGGTAAACGTTCAATGCAAAATAAAATGCCATGTACGGTGCAGAGAGGTCGTTACTGCCAATAAAAAGGTTGATGATAAAGATAATGGACGCATTGGTAATACTGGGTACAGCACTCAGCAATATTAATGGTGCAGCCAGGTTATAGTATTTATTTTTATGCGGAAAAAAAGCTGTAAGCGAAAAAAGCACATACGAACCTGCCATAATAAGCGCAGTTTGTACCGCATCAGCATTTTGAAATAATGTACCCAGTGCTTCAGAAAGGGTAACCGGGCTGCCTGCAAAAGGCAGCAGCAGTACCCCCAGCAATACCGGGCTTAGTGCGACAAAGCCAATCACTGCCGGAAGCAGTTTAGGGCGCCTGTTAAACTTCCTTAGTCCCCGGTACAAACCTGTTGCCGTGTATACCCAATATAGTATAATAATCACTGTCACTGCAATAGCGATTACCCTTGCTGTATAAAGTGCCTGATTCATTACTTTTTAAGATTTTGGTTCAATGAAAAATCTGCTATCACTTCCTGCAGTATTTGTGTGGTGCCTTCAATTACCTCAAGTATTTTAGATTCACGCAGCAGCCGCTCAACCGGGTAATCGCTGCAGCAGCCGTTAGCGCCATGCAGTTGCACAGCATCGTTGGCCACTTTAACCGCATTACGGGATGTGAACATTTTGGCAATGATTGTTTCGTGTACACTGTTTTCGTGCCGTTCGCTGCGCAACTGTGAGGCATGAGTGCAAAGCTGCCTTCCTGCATGAGCAGCCACTGTGGCATCGGCAATCATGGCACGTACAGCACTCATGCGGCCAATCGGCTGGCCAAACTGCCTGCGTGTTCTGGCATAAGTAACCATACAGGCCAGGGCTTCCTCAATAATGGCCTGGCCAGCCCATGCTATGCTGTGGCGGCCATAATCCATAGCCACATTCACCACATGCGAAAAACCAAGTCCTTCACTGCAAAGTAGCCTGTCCGGCCCTACCGTTACACCATCCAGCTGAATTTGCGCTACATGTGATCCCCTGTTACCAATAACCCCTTTAACAGGTTTTATGCTTATACCCGGCTGGTTACTGTCAACAATAAAAGCAGACACCACATCACCACAGCGGGCTATCACAATAAAAAAATCGGCCAGTGCTCCCAGCGTAGTCCATTTTTTTATGCCATTGATTATGTAAGCACCGTCTTTTTTTGTGTACTCAGTTTGCACAGCAGCGGCATCGCTTCCGGTTAATGGTTCTGAAAGAGCAAAAGCTCCTACAGCAGATCCGGAACAGATTGCCGGCAACCATTGCTGCTTTTGTTCAGCAGAGCCAAGCCTGCTAATGCTTTCGCCCACAAGGCAACCGTGTACGGTAAGCACCGACCTTACCGAGCAACATGCTCTTCCCACCTCAAGTGCAATCAGGCCTGTTTGCAGGGCGTCGCAGCCGCCGCCGCCATAGGCTTTGGGCAGCCCGGCACCAAGAAGCCCCAGTGCCCCCATCCGGCTTACCAGTTCCCGGCTGATACCTGTTCCTGTATCAAAAATACCTGCCATCGGCCGTACTTCTGCATCAGCGAAAGATTTAGCGGCTTCTACCAGTGACAAAGCTGTCAGCTCCATTTCCATCTAATTCAGTTTTTTGTTAATGAGGCTGCAAATATTATTCACTGTACTGAAATTGGATATGTTCATTTCAGTATTATCCACCTGGATGCTGTATTCCTTTTCAATATAGTTCAGCAGTTTCATGGCAAAAAGTGAGTTTACAAAACCGAGTTTGAAAATATTGTCGTCATCGGCTATTTCCACTTCATCTTCCCACACCAGTACATTACTCAGGATAAATGAGCGTATTTTTTCCTTCAGTATCATATGTTATATGTTTGATTGATCTGTTATTGTAATATATGGCGGCAGCCCGGAAGAAAATTCCGGCTGGTAATGCAATAAGCTGCTGTCTCCATCAGTTTTGCCTGCATCCACAAAGCCTGCCATTTTGTAAGTCATGTACATCATGCGGTTGCGGCCGGTGTCTTTAAAGGAAGCAGTAAGTGAAAGTTGCTTTTCAACCGCCTTCTGGTTAAGGTAATGCAGCATCATGGAGCCAATCCCTCTCGACATCACCCGGCAGGAAAAAAGCATCATTTCAATATGCAGGGCTGTTTTACCAACTGAAAGCAGGATGAGCCCTATTTTGCCGTAAGAACCAAAATTGTCTTTCAGTTCACACAATAAAAGCCGCCAGTCAGGATTGTTCATCAACTCTTCCAGTTCGCTGTAGCTGTATATTTTGCCCGTAGCATTCAACTGGTTGGTACGTACAGTCAGTTCTTCAGCCCTTGCAAGATCAGTTTCATCGGCAGCCGTAATCAGCAATTGCATATCAAGACTCCTGAGAAAACCAATATTGTTTTCAGGATATTTTTCTTCTTCTGCTGCACGTGCAATATCCTGCTGGTACATCACCCGGCGCATACGGGAATCATCGGTGATTCTTTCGGGTATAAAGCGGGGATTGGTGAGTATACCCGTATACAGTGCAGCATCAATGCAGTATACTTCAGGCAGCACCTGCTCCACCTCCATCCGTTCAAAAGGCTGGTCATCAATAAAGGCAAAAGTATTTATCCCGATGTTGAGGCTTGTGCAGATTTCCCTGATGGATTCAGACTTGGCATTCCAGTTGATTTTGGGATACAAAAAATAGTGATCAATACCCAGTTCCCGGAGTTTGCTCATGGCATCATCGTAATTGTTTCTGCTGGCTACTGATTGAAGTATGCCGCGACTGTCGATTGTTTCCAGCACTTCCTTTATACCCTGCTTAAGCTGCACTTCCTCTTCCATCAATACCCCATCCCAGATGGTATTGTCAAGATCCCACACCACACATTTAATAAGTTCATCCATATTTACACTGCGTGTTTAATATTATTCGTAAGTATAAAATCCTTTCCCGGTTTTTCGCCCCAGTTTACCGGCTTCAACCATATCCTTCAGCAGGTTACAGCTGATAAATTTATCGCTGCCCGTATTTTCTTCCAGTACCTTCAGCGAGTCAACCACGGTATCAATGCCAATAAGGTCGGCTGTTTCAAGCGGCCCCATCGCATGCCCGTAGCCTGCTTTAAAAATCAGGTCAAGGTCTGCCGGCCTGCATATTTTTTCTTCAATAACCCTGGCTGCTTCATTCATCAGCAGGTGCGACAGCCTGTTGGCTACAAAGCCAGGAGAATCGTTAACCACCACCACCCTTTTTCCCATTGATTTGAGTAAGCCGGTAAGAAAAGCAATTACCGCTTCGGCCGTATTCGGCGACCGTATGACTTCAACCAGTTTTTTCAGATAAACCGGGTTCATAAAATGACAGCCGATAACCTGCGCCGGATTGGGCACCATTGCTGCAATGGAAGCTACAGGCACACAACTTGTGTTAACAGCGTATACCACATCATCCGCCAGCCATTTGTGCATTGAAGCATACAGTGCCTTTTTGAGCTGTTCCTTTTCACTGATATTTTCTATCACAATACGGGCCCCTGCGATATGGCTTATCTCCTGTGTAAACCTGATGCGGCTGATACACGATGCATCAAAAATCGTGTCGCCTCCCCCCATCATCTGCATCATCCTGATATCTTCTCTCATTTTATCCGCAGCAGCCTCCAACTGTACTGAAGCTGTGTCTACAAGCGTTACATCGTGACCGTTAGCAGCCAGCATTAAAGCTACCTGTGTACCCATTGTGCCTGCACCAATTACTGCTGCGTGCAAACTTTCAATATTTTTATCGCTCATGTTTTAAGTAATAGTTGTAAAATAATGCCTGGCGGCAGGCAATGATTGCATCAGGCCAGCATAGACACAAGTATCTGCCTTGCCCCGGTAAATGGTTTGCGGCCATGGCTGACCAGCACATTATCCACCAGCACCAGGTCGCCTTTTTCCCAGGGGCGTACTACTGATATGGTGTTAAAAATTTCTTTTATGGAAGCAATGGCCTCATTAGGTATGGGGCTGCCATCGCCAAAGCTGGCATAAGTAGGCAGCGCTTCAATTGATCCGTACATATCCATCATGATATCATGGGTTTGCTGCCCGAGATGATATGGATGAAACTGGTCTACCTGGTTGAACCATACCTGTTCCCCGGTAACAGGGTGCTCAAGTATGCCCTTTCGCTTCTGGATTAAGCGCAGGCCCCCGTTTTCATTCCAAACAAAATCAATACCCGCTTCCCTGCAGAATTCTTCCGCAGTTTCACGGCTGTTTGTCTCAAATGTATCCTGCCAGCTTGGTCCAAAACCCTCGCCATTGTGCAGGTTCCGGTAATAAATAACCCCTTCCTGCCTGACTTTTTCCACCAATGCCGCATCCATGTGTTTCAATACAAGCCTGCCATCTGCAAGCGGAGTTTCTCCCCCTGTTTCGGAAGGCTGTATGCATGCAAAGAAAATGCGTGAAGGCCACCTGGCTGAATAGGACAGTTCATTGTGCATGGTGATGGACTGGGCAGGATCAAATTCAGTAGAAGTATACACTTTGTCAGACAGTTTGGTACGGGGCGAGTTACCATCAGTATAGTTGATGAAGTCATCACCCATGCGGGTTACTGCTGCTTCAAATATATCCCTGCTGCTGATATCAACACCGCTGAAAAGCACAGCACCTGCCTTGAGCAGTAAAGCTTCAATACCGCTGCGGCATTCATTGAAAAAATCAACAAGTGTATCAGCAGCTGTATCTTTTTCAAAATGTATAACAGCAGGAAAGCTGTCTGCTTCAATTGCCCTTACGCAGGGATAGTTATCTGTATTAAGCATAGTACAGTTTTATAATATAGTTTAGTAAATAACCTGGTGGTGAAGCGTTTGAGCAATAATTCTGGTAATTTCAGGAAAAAAGTTTTTTATGAAAAAATGCCCGCCGGGAAAAGTAAATTGCTGAACGCTCCCGCTGGTATATTGCTGCCATCCCTTCATTTCTTCTGTAGTCCAGGTTTCACCCTTACCAAAAAGTGTTATAATATCTGCTATAAAAAGCGGGGCAGGCTCCGGCTTGTATATTTCAACCAGCCTCAGGTCATTCCGTATCACGGGTAAAAAAAACTCTACCAACTCGGGATTATTAAAAAAATCATCAGAAACGCCGCCCAGAGATTTGAGGTACTCCTTGAGCCTTTCTTCGGACATTGCCTGGGTATTGCTGTGCTTCACCCTGAGGTGGGGTGCACCTTTACCTGATATGAACAGCACTGCGGGGCCGGGCAACCCGAGTGACTTTATCCGCCTGGTAAGTTCCAGTACAATAAGGCTGCCCATGCTGTGGCCAAAGAAAGCATAGGTTTCCTCAGTAAATGCTTTTCCTGCTCTGTTCATGATGTCATCGACCACTTCATTCACATCAGCACAAAGTTTTTCGCCCATACGTATACCCCTGCCGGGCAGTTCGTATGGCTGCACGTCAATAAAAGAGGGCATCAGCCTGCACCATGGCTGATAAAATACACTTGAACCGCCAGCAAAGGGGAAACAATAAAGTTTTATCTTTTTTTCATCTGTTGAAATCATACGCTGTATACCTGGTTGATTAATTATTTATTCCTGAATATATCTGTCCTGAACTATTTTTTGCAATTGAGCACCTCCGGGCAGTGGCCGCAGCTTTGCAGGAGCAGTTTCCCTGATGAGCGCCCTTGCAAGTATTTTAACTGAATCAACTACATACATACCCTTCAATGTATGCGAGCGGATAGCAAGGGAAAATTCAGTACAGCCTAATATCAAAGCACCTGCTCCCTTTTCTTCAAAATAGTCTGCTGCTATTGAAATACATTGTTTGGCCCAACTGCTTACAGGTGAGGACTGCGCCTTAATACCGGAATGTTCATCATAAACACACTGATGGATATATTCATGCTGAAAACTTTCGGGCACACGTATCACATCGTAGCCTGCATCCTTCAGCCTGTTTTCATACAACTTTGTTTTATAAGTGCCATCTGAGCAAAGTATGCCCACCCTTGTAACATGAGGGCTTTCTTCTCTTAAATAGCGGATGGTTTCGTCTACAATATGCAGCAGCTTTATACGGCTGCCTGCACGCTGCAACTCATCACAAATCACTTCATATATTGCCGGTGCATGTGAAGTATTACAGGCGATTCCTGCTACCTCTGCGCCAGCCTCTTCCAGTTTATAGAGAAGTCCGGCAATGGAAAAAGCAGGATTTTCAGTTTCCGGATCCATCAGGTATGCAGTTCTGTCTGCAATTTCGCCCGGCACTGAAGAGAGATAAACAGGTACATGCTCCTGGTCGCTTCCGGCAATCGTTTGGTCAAAAATACTTTTTACCAGCAGCAGCCCTGCATAAGGGCCGCAGCCACCCAATACACCAATTATTTTCTTTTTGCTGTCTGTCATACTATTTTCTTTGTATTTATTCCAATCAGCACTACAGGGCCGCAGGCTGCCCGGCTATATAATCCGACATTTTTTTGATTGTGGTAAGTGAAAACATCTGCCTGATTTCCATTTTTACTCCAAACTGCGTTTCTACCGACCTTGCTATACGCAATGCCAGCAATGAATGTCCCCCCAGCTCAAAAAAATCATCCGAAATGCCGATGCTGGTGCCATGCAGATATTCCTGCCATACTTTAATCAGCCGCTCATCAATATCGTTTCTCGGTGGCTCATACTGCTGTTTTGAGGCAGATTGCACCTGCATACGTGCCAGCTCTTTTTTGTCTGTTTTTCCGTTAGGATTTACCGGCATTCTGTCGAGTATAACGATGGCCGCAGGAATCATGAATTCGGGCAGTTTGGTTTTGAGGTAACTTCTCAATTCATCTGCATCAAGTCCGTTTCCGGAAACATACGCAACCAACCGTTTGCCGGCTGCGCCATCGTCTTTTGCAAGAACAGCGGTTTTTGTTACATTTTCATGTGCTTCCAGCAGTCTTTCTATTTCTCCCAGTTCAATACGGAAGCCCCTTATCTTCACCTGGTCGTCTTTACGGCCCAGGTATTCTATTTCGCCATCAGCAGTCCAGCGGCCCAAATCGCCGGTGCGGTACACCACTCCGGTGGATGGAAGCCCCTGCAGCCAGCCGCTTACAAAACGGGAGGCGGTTTCGTCAGGCAGGTTCACGTATCCACGGGCAAGTCCGCCACCGCCTATGCAAATCTCTCCGGGTATGCCAGCAGGCTTTATATCTCCATATTCCCCGGCTATATAAATAC